>JAJFFO010000001.1 GCA_021776615.1 Robiginitomaculum sp.
ATACTCGTGTCGCCCTATGGGCAGGTTGCTACCAGCCAACGCCCGAACTTAGTCAGAGTTAGCCCCAAGACGAAACGCGTTCATGCGGTATCCAATCCGCGTATGGAAGTCTGATCGACCGTCGACTATGCGGCTTTGCCCTCGACCTAATCTTTTTAATCCTGAAGGTAGCCTAGCAGGCTCACTAATGTGAGCATGGATGAATACCCATGCACAAATTTCTAAAAAAAGTCATGGAAGGGCGGCCCGCCCTCAGCGCACTTTAAGCAAAAATAGACGGGGCCGTGGCTCGCCCCTACGGCGCTGCGCCCGCACCAAAACCCCATCAATTTTTCCTTGCCGTTTGCACACCCTGACTTCGGCAGTGGCCAAGGGTTCATGCGAACCCCATACTCAAAGGAAAAAGAAAATGGAAAATCAAATCTACTGCGGTGAATCCGCAAACCTGTTAAAACAAGCGCCAGAGGCCAGCATTGATCTAGTGGTGACAGACCCGCCTTATCTGCGCCGCTATAAAGACAGAGACGGGCGCACACTGGCCAATGATGATAATGCAGGCGCGGTGTTGCCCGTTTTTGATGAAATTTACCGCGTCATGAAGCCAAACAGCTATTGCATCAGTTTTTATGGTTGGAACGCAGTAGCAGCCTTTACCGACAAATGGGCAAGCCTTGGTTTTCGCACGGTAGGGCATTTTGTCTGGCATAAGCCCTATGCGTCAAAAACAGGCTTTGCGCAATATCGCCATGAATCCGCTTTTTTGTTGGCAAAGGGTTATCCACGCCAGCCAGACAAGCCAATTTCTGATGTGCAGCCTTGGGAGTATTCCGGCAATAAATACCATCCGACAGAAAAGGCTGTAAGCGTCATTGCACCACTTATCAAAAGTTTCTCAAAACCGAATGATCTTGTTTTAGACCCGTTTCTAGGTTCTGGCACAACTGCCGTTGCAGCAGCGTTGAATGGACGGGAATATCTTGGAATAGAACTTGAGCAGCGCTATTGTGATCATGCCAGCCGCCGATTGCTTGGTGTGAAACAAATGCGTGAACGAGAGCAGGTAAACTTGTGCAAGGTGTGAAAAGTCAACCAGCTTGTCCAATGTCGGAAATGCCTTTGACCTTTGCAATCACGCGCAAGGATGCAAGCAGCGCCGGAGCATTGCGCGTTTCGGCGTATTCTTCAAACATCTCATTGATATAGGCATCAATCTCATTTGGATGGTTACAAAAATACTCAGCCTCCACCGCATCAAGATTTCTGAAATTACGTTTTGCCATTTACTAAAGTTCTTTCCATGAAGATGATCCGGCTTTTTCAAGGGAGGATTGCACCATAAAGGCCGAGCGCGTCAGTCCATTTTTTTGTGCAGCCGCATCAATCGCCGCCAGCGCATCATCCATGGCGGAAAGATTAAAGCGCACCTGCTTTGGACGACCAGCATATGAGACGATAAACGCAACACCGCTTTGAAACACAGGATCGGTCATTACATCGTCCAACGAGGCCGGTGCGGGAATATGGTCTTTATCTTCAATCATTCCCTCAATGTGAAAAGCCAAGGCTTCCACCGCCATATTTTTGGCCACTTCCAATGTCACGCCCGCCGTTACGCATCCCGGAAAGTCAGGAAAGCTAACCCCGTATTGGCTGTCTGCGTCTTTGTGAATAATCGCTATATAATCCATTTTCCTGTCCTCACTTGTCTTGGCGGCTAGAATGCCAGCCCGCTTTGTCTTTCAATGCTTGTAACCGTTCCTCTTGGAAGGTCTTTCTTCGGGTGCGGCACTGTTACACGTCCTTTTTTATCAGGGTGCTTGAATTGAACATGACTGCCTTTTTGAGCAACCTCAAACCATCCATCCTTTTTCAGCGCCTTAATGATTTCCCTGCTATTCATTGCCCGTTCCTATGGTTTATATTTACACATATTGTGTGTATTTGTCAAGAAATAATACACACTTATTACACATTTATGGTTTTGATTATGGCTCCGGTATCACACCGCTAGTCCTTGACGGTGATCGCCCATGTTCCAGCCTATCACGGGCCAATTTTTCCTGCATGACTTCGTTTTTGCGTAAGGTGTTATAGTGGAAGATTTTGATATGCTTGCGCTCGGTTAAATGGCTATGGATCAGCGTATCACGCTCTTTTCCATCACATTGCTCCGCCGCGCCCGCTTCACGCTCATTTTGCTGTTGAATGCGTCGGTGTTCACCACGTAAGTAATCCCACACGCCGCCAAGTCCTTTTCTGAATCGGGCTTGCCGTATACGGTTTTCATGGGTGTGGCGTTTGTCTTGTCGTTCTTGCAAGGCTTGGCGTTGCATACGCTGCCGTGTCACCAATGCCTTGCGACGACGTTCAAACGCGGCACGGGTGTTGGTCTTCTTATCGGATAGCTCACTGGAAAGCCGATCCAGCGTTTTACCCATCTCACCAGCAATCAGGGCTTGGGTTTCCTCAACATTTGGCAAACCCTTGATATCACCCAAGCGGGCGCGCACATCCTTGATCTTTAGCCCAAGCCATTTTGGTAAGTTATAAATCTCCTGTTTGTGATCCAGCACCACAAAGCCGCGCCGATCACCTTGCGCTAACCAGTACCCGCGCTCTTGCAAAGCCTGTGTGAAGGCTGTTTTGCTTTTGGATATGGCCCATGCGTCTTGCAAGGCGGCTTTGATCGAACGAGGGTCTTTGTCCTGCCTCTTGGCTTGTTGCCACTCTGCCAGCGTAAAGTTACGCGGGTCACGCAAATTCTTGTCGATCAAGCCATCCGGCATATTCCAGCCGCGCTCAATGAATATCTCGCGGGTCAGATCAACAAGGTTCTTGCGATCATAGGGCATATGTACCGCACGCATCTCTTCGGTGTTGATCCGGCTCCACACGCAATGAGCGTGGCGGCGACCATGCTTTTCATGAAAGACAATGGCGCGAGGTTGGTCGGTCAGGCCCAGTGTTTTCTCTGCACGATCAATCACGCCTATAAAGTCGTCCGTGGAAACCTGTTTGTCTGCTGGCGGATTAACCGACAGGCTATAGAGAAACTTCCTGCACTGCGTCCCGCGTGAAAGCGCATAGGCTTCATTAAACGCCCCGTTCAAGGATGATGCGGCAAAGCCCCGAACTTCATGTACATCAACATGCTCATTCTCCGGTTTCATCAGATGCACCGCTAAATCCTGCGCACCGCCGCGCTGATTACCGACAAGGATCATCCGCCTAATCCTTCGCCGTAATGCCAAGTGCAGTGATTAAACCCTGTCGCATGGCCGCAATGTCGGCGCAGGCTTGTGTTAGCTCGACCATAAGGTCATCAGTAACCGGCAGTGCGCCCATATTCGCCGCCTTGGCAATCTGGTTCATATTAGAGGCTAGCCGTGACTGGCCCAATACTCCGAGAAGCTGCGCTATGGCTTTTTGATTCACTGACGGGTGATGAAGTTTGCGGCGCGGCGCGGCATCCTCGCCCAGTGTGCATTGCCGGATATAAACACTAACCGGTAACCTTCCGGCCTTTTCTTTGAGGCGCGTTTTTTCCGATGGGGTTAGGCGAAATGAATAAAGCTCACCAATTTCCCGGCGCGTACGCTTGGAAGAAGATGCACAAATTTCGAACACGGGCCGCAGCACTTTCGTTTTACCGCCACCATTTGCAGAAAGGTTATTTGAAGCGGCCCGGCTCACAATTCTAGCCGGTCAAAATCAATTCCTTCCTGCTTTAGATGTTCTTCCCAGTCCTCAAGTACGTCAAAAAGGGAGTTCAGATTTTCTCCCTCAAGCGGCACCAGTTTTTGATTCATCCGCCGGGGAACACTCTTGGGCCGTGTCACTCTCTATGGGAGGCGGATGGCGGGAGTCTGGGTGTAACCTTGTTTGGCCTCGCGGCGCGAAGATGCGCCTCCGACGGGGCGGGGCCTGCCAAATGTTTTGGGCGCCGGGGCGCGGTCGCACCCTTGGGACGGGTCGAGGGCGGTTTTTGTGCGCTGCATTATTTTTCTACTACTGGCTTTCTTCTTTATCACCGCGCATTTTGAGTCTGGGTTTACAAATAGCTCAGCCATTTATTGTTGGACCGCGCCTTCACTGCAGCATACCAGCGACAGGGGAAATACAGCATGGCGACCAGCACAATCCAGGCAATGTAGGCGCGTAGCAAATTTGGCTCATAACTCTCGGGCCAGCCACGTGGTCCATTAAAGAAATTGACCGCTTTTCCATACGCCAAAGCCGTCCAGGCATGCGCCGCCAAATTTATCAATGGCACATGGATTAGGTAGAAGAACATTGGCACCTTGCCAAAAATGTTCAAAACCCTTGTAGCACCATTATCCCACCGCTCACTCACCGCCAGCAAAATCAAAGCCGGTCCCAAAGTCATGCTCAAAAATTGCAAAGAGGCTGGGTATTTGGTCGTGTTGAAAAATGACATAATGGTGTGGCTCAAATCGCCATCACCTTGCCAAACATTGGGGTCGCCATAGATGCCAGTCAATCGCAAAGCCACGAATACCGCAATCAAACCAATGCCCGCATAATGCAGGAAGCGACGACGATCAGCGGCTTGCTGCAAATATAGGGAGCCAATGGCATAGCCCAGCCCCATCACCCCGAACCATGGCAAGAAAGGGTAGGAAACCACCACGCCAAAGCGCATTTCCGGAATAGGAATCCATCCACGTTGATGCAGTAATTTCCACACCCAGGCATAATCGCCCATCACCGCGACCATCATTTCGTCATTAAACGCATTGTGCAGCAGGATAACCGCCAGCGAGATGACAATAATAGCCGGTTTGGGAAGATGGATAAGGCCTGCCAAAATGATCATGGACAGACCGATCGTCCAAATCACCTGCACAAAAACGTAATTATAATCAAACTGCCAACTTAAGTTTACGATTGTGAGCTCAAGCACCACCAACCATAGGCCGCGGGTAAACAAAAATCGGCTCAGCTGCATTTTCGTTGCGCATTTTTGTTCGTACAAAAAGGCGCTTATGCCGGTCAGTAAAATAAACACAGGCGCACAAAAATGCGTAACCCAGCGGGTAAAAAACCAAAACACATCGGTTTTTCCCAGATCAGTCGGTGAAAAATTACTGGCACCCCAAAAATCGCGCGTATGATCGAGCGCCATTAAAATAATCACCAGTCCGCGCAGCATATCTATGGACTGCAAACGCCCCGATTTTTGTTGAGTAATAGCCATTCACCCCCCGGTCAGCGCCGCCCACCTAAAGGAGGGTCGCACTTTCTCATGCCATGAAAATAACAGGAGAGAGGCAGATTATAAAATTACAAAGGGGAAATGTGGCGATCAGCCGGTTTTGCGCGAAGCGACGGGCCAATAGCCGGAGAGGATGCGCTCGCCGGTTTTGCCGCCATCGACTTCTTTTTGCACCCGCGCCCCAATACCTGACAAGTTATTGTCATGCATGCGATAGCAAAACAACGCTTCGGGAATATAGGCACCAGTCCAACCATTAGCGATAATGCGGCACCATTTATCTTGCTTGGTACCCTTGCGCACGGTTTCATCAAACGGTGCGCATTGCTTCATGGCTTCCATCATCACCAATGCTGGCTCCGGAATATAGCTCAATGTCTCGATAAGTTCGGCATCAAACGGTGCGGAACGCCCGCGCTCCAAAAACTCACCATTGGCGGCGATGAGATGGCAATCCATATAAACAAAGCCCACATGGGGCTCTTCTGCGCGGGCACGTTCCAACACGGTCAGGCAACGCACAAGATGGTTGTCCATCAAATAATCATCAGAATCGAGAAGCAGGCAATATTGGCCGTTGACCACTTCCATGGCACGGTTTACCGCCGCCACTTTGCCGGCGTTTTTCTCCATCGCAATCAGAGAAATTTCAAGCTTGCCTTTATAGGATTCAATCAGCTCTTTGATAATTTCAACGGAATTGTCGGTACTGGCATCATCGACAATAACCACTTCCAAAGTAGCATAATCCTGCCGCACCAGACTGGCCACGGTTTCGCCAATAAACTGGCCGTAATTATGATTAGGTATAATTACCGATATTAGGGCCGGCGCCACCACACCACTCATAGACTATATCCACTTTTCAATTCGCCACCCCTTCGGCTTTGCACTCACTTACCCGAAAAAGGGTGTTTGGCGCGGCCCGCAAGTTTTGAAGCTGCGCCAATGTAATACGCTCGATTTGTATCTTGTCCTCATCCGCAATTGACGCTTGTTTAATTGCATCATCGCTCTGGAAGGTGCTCCTATCAGAATCATCCTTAGAATGGAAGCGAAACTGTGTACACATTTCAGCAATCACGTCATCGCCCGGATTGAAAGCGAACCCCTTATCCAAAACTTGCCCCAATGTATCAGGCTTTAGATTACGATAGTCTAAAGCTGACACATTTGCCATCGAAGATTTCATTATCGCCTTGAAATAATTATTATAACAGTGGGCGAGATAGACCGCATCGCTCATTTTTTTGATTTCGGCCTGGCTTTTTCCAGTCAAAAACGAGGCCTGACGCCAGTTTTTAGCAACTAATACGGCGGTGGTCTCTTTGATCACCGACGCAATCACCTCCACCGGGTCACGAAATAAAAACAGCCCGCGCACCTCTGGGAACGCCTTAGCGACAAAATCCAGATACAATGTGTTCCAACTGATGAATTTCACAAAACTGAATTTTTCCTGCCCCAGACGCGGCCGCGTCAGTGCGAAAACCAAATTGCGAAACCTTTTTTGCGTGCGCGCATCATCGGTCATGGTGCCGCGCCAATCGTCGGTGTGGGCGGCCCAAAACCCGCGCTGCAATGGCCCACCTTGATTAACCACGCAATGTGCCGGTGTCCGCGCCAAGGCTTTGCCCAGCAAGGTAGAGCCGCAGCGCGAGGTGTGAAAAATAAAACCAGAAGGGATCAACGCATCGGGAATGAGATCGTCCACATCCAGCACCTCTAATGACGTTGCAAATGCAGTGTCGATAAGGCTCGCCTGCGCCAGACGTTCAATGGTGAACAAGTGCTGCCAATCTTGGTAAGGGTGTTTTCCAATATCAACCCAATACACTTTGCCCTTAGCAATTTTGCCGCCAACCACATCATTGGCCGCGCCAGTGACTGGTTCAATCGCGACAGGAATAAGACCCGGATTATCGCGAATCCGGGCGATGGCTTTGGAAACCGGCATTAAAGCGTCAAAACGCCCGGGCAATAAAGCGCCCACGACCTCATGATCGGGTAATGCGTAAATTGGCACCATAAACGTGCGCTTCCCCTGTTTTCGCTTCCCAAATTCAGGGCCAAACCAGCATTTACGGCCCCAGCTTTTCTTTTATCCTTAGCGTAATGTACGGCAAACGCAAAGCACTTGCGCCAGCACGGGGAAATCCCTCTGATAACACCCCAGCTATGTAGCTTTTCCTTGCACCTTTGGCCGGGGTTTGCCAGTTTGCGCGATTGCCTTAATCACCGTGCCTTAATCAACGTGCTGTTTTTGGCATATGGACTTTATTTTGGAGGTCGCCGTGACGCTTAACCCACTTTCGGCCTATGGAAACTGGCTAGCGCAAACCCCGGACCACTGGCCCGACGACGCCCGCCACTCCGCCTGGCGTGAATTGGTTGACCAAATTGGCGTCACCATACCCGGTGCCTTAGAACCAGCCAGCCGCATTGCCGCCAAAGTGGTCAGTGCCTGGGGCCACGGCCCTTGTGCTGCGGCTGGCCAAAGCCAGCGCCTTGCCGCCCCGTGGGCAGCTTTGGTCAATGGCACCGCTGGCCATGCACTGGATTTGGATGATAATTTTGACCCGTCAAAATCCCACGCCACTACCGTGCTTTACCCCGCTATTTTGGCATTAGCCGAACAAGAAGAAGCGGACGGCAATGCCTGCATAGACGCTTATATTTGCGGCTTGCAAATCATCGGCCGGGTCGGCCAGGGCGTAAACCCCTATCATCGCGACCGCGGTTGGCATGCTACTGCCACCCTTGGCGCTGTTGGCGCGGCGGCCGCCTGCGCACGCTTGATGAAGCTGGACGAAAGCCGCGCCGCTTATGCTTTGTCTTTGTCCACCAGCATGGCTGCCGGTTTTATGACGCAATTTGGCACCATGGCCAAACCTTTACATGCAGGATTAGCGGCAAAAGCCGGCATTATGGCGGCCTCCTTTGCCCGCGCCGGTATGAATGCCGGCATGCATACTTTGGATGGTAAAAACGGCATGAACCGACTGATGGTCGGGCCGGACTATGAAGATTTGCGCGACACGCTGACCAATCCTGACCATGGCCACACCATGACCTTTCAAACCGCGTCGGTTGGCGAACCCTTATTGATTTTGGAACATGCTTTTCGGGTTAAGCGCTACCCCAATTGCGGCGCATCACACCGCGCCCTGGACGGGTTGGCGATATTGCGCGCAGAACACGGTTTTGAAGCCAAAGAAATTGCCAGCATTGATGTCACACTGCCGCAAGTGCATGTGAACAATTTGATGTATCACGACCCGCAGGACCCGCTGGAAGCCAAGTTTTCGTTTGAATATGCGTTGTGCACGCTATTGCTGACCGGCGATTTTAATTTGGGTGACTTTACCCAAGAAGCGGTTATGCGCCCGCAGGTGCGCGCGCTTTATCCGCTTATTCATCTGCATGGAATTGATGCATTGGAGGGCGCGTGCCCGACGCAAGTCAAAATTACTTTGCAGGACGGGCAAGTGCTGGAAATTGTGCGTAAAATGCCGCTTGGCAGCAAAGCGGCGCCGTTTAGTGATGCGCAATATTGGGAAAAGTTTGAAGCCTGCGCTGCACCGCACATGAAAACGGACGACATTGTCGGCATGCGACAGGCGTTGGAGGATTTTCCCACAGCCAAATCGGTAACCAATCTTAGCCATTATCTGGCCCAATCTTTTATCTGAAAGAACCTTTTACGGAGTCATTATGAGTAAATCTGCATCGTCCGCTGTTAAACCATCTGTCCTTGTCCTCGCAGGAAGCCGAAGCGGCGCTGATGACCCGGTTGCGCGCCTCAAAGGCACATCACACAAATGCCTGGCCCCGATTGATGGGGTGGTAATGCTGGAAAGGGTTATCCAGGCCATTTTGGACAGCGGTGTTTTGGGACAAGTTTATGTATCCATTGAAAGCGAAGACCTGATGCGCACGGTACCAGCTTTGGAAAAATGGCTGAGCGACAAAACCATCCGCATCACGCCCTGTGGCAGCAATTTGGCCGACAGCGTAATCGCCGCCACTGAAGTGATGGACCCAGCCTTCCCCATGATTATCACCACCGGCGACAACGCTTTGCATACGCCGCAAATACTGCAAGATTTTGTCGGGCAATTTGCGGCTTTGAAGGGCGACGCGGCGGCCGGATTTACCAGTGCCGAAACCGTCATTGCTGATTTTCCGGAAGTTGGGCTGGCTTATCACCGTCTTAAAGATGGTGGATACTCGTCGTGTAATCTTTATGCATTTCGTTCGGTAAAAGCGCTGACCGCAGTACGAATTTTTGAAGGCGGCGGCCAGTTTGGCAAACGGCCAATGCGCATCATCAAAGCCTTCGGCATTTCACCGTTCATTTTGTACAAGTTTAAGCTGGCGACCATGGGGCAATTGATGAATCGCATTGCTCGAAACTTGGGCATTACCGCAGATATCATCATGCTACCATACTCCTATGGGCCGATAGATGTGGATAATATTCCATTCTTTGAAATCTCTGAACGCGCGTTAAAACAAAGGCGGTTGGCGGCAAAATAGCCAAAACTCGGGCGTCGCAAGGCATGGCTGGCTTACCGGGTATAAATCCAGATAATCCAACAGCGCTGCCCAGCATCTATCTTGTTGTCTATTATCATATTGACGACGAGGACTGCGCGGATGAATACGACCCCTAATTTAAACCTTCCCTTTATTCTTGAAGCACAGGCGCAAAAACACGTCACCCACAATGAGGCCATTCGCGCTCTTGATGCGCTCGTGCAACTGAGTGTGGTCAGCCAAGCGTTGAGTGCACCGCCAACAGCGCCTGCCGAAGGCGCGCGCTATATCATCGCCGCGTCGGCAACCGGCGTGTGGATCGGCAAAGAAGCCCAGATTGCCGCGTGGCAGGACGGGGCATGGGCGTATTATCTGCCGCTGGGCGGGTGGCAAGTATGGGTAGAAGACGAAGCAAAGGCATTTTATTTTGATGGATCAGCGTGGGCATTGCCGCCGCGAGATTTAACACTTTTGGCCAATAACTCGCCAAATAGCGCTCAAACCAGTTTGGAAATTGCCGAGGAAGAAATAACCCTTAGCGGCGCTTTCACCGATAGCACGATGGTCATTCCCAATCGCGCCATCGTTTTTGCGGTAAGTACCAGAACCATACAGGCAGTCACCGGTGCCAGCAGCTATGATTGCGGCATTAGCGGCGAAACCAGCAAATATGGTGGGTCGTTAGGCGGCGCCACGAACAGTACCAATATCGGCGTTACCGGCCCGACGCCGTTTTACAGCGACACGGCTATACGCCTTACCGCCAACACCGCCAATTTCACCGGCGGCAAAGTACGCATCGCCATCCATATGACCGTATTTAACGCGCCAACCCAATAGAAGCTGGCAACATGGCTTCATGCAGAATTAGGGTGTAGAGAAGTACATCATTTTTGATGCAGGTCTCAACGCCATGAGTTTTTACAATCGGCATGTCATGCCGCATTTGGTTAATTTGGCATGCGCCTCGCCACAAATGAAAAAAATTCGCGCCCAAATCGCGCCCCACGCCAAAGGGCGGGTGTTGGAGATTGGCTTCGGCTCCGGTCACAACCTGCCTTTCCTCAATCTCGAAAATATCGACCAATATTGGGCTTTGGAGCCGGATGCACACATAAGAAAACTGGCAAGGGCACGCTTGACCGACGCCGCGCTTTGCCCTGAATTTTTGGATATAGAGGCCGAAAGCATCCCCTTGGACGATGCCAGTGCTGACACGGTTCTGGTAACCTTCACCATGTGCACAATTCCTGGCGTGGAAACCGCCTTGGCCGAAATGCGCCGGGTGCTTAAACCCGAAGGCACGCTAATTTTTGCCGAACATGGCGCGGCACCCGATGCCGCTATTGCGCGCTGGCAGCGCCGCATTGAGCCGTTATGGAAACCTCTCGCCGGTGGCTGTCATTTGACGCGCAAGCCCACAGAGCTTTTGCAAAACAATGGATTTGCGCTGGAAGGTGTGCGCAACGCATACCTCCCCAAAGCCCCACGCTTTGCAGGCTTTGTTTCCTATGGAACCGCAAAGCCACGCTAGAAGGCGGCCCGCATAAACCGTAAAACCGGTTCCAGTTAATGTGCATCCTGGCGATACCTTTCCCAGAACCACCATCCTCAACCGACTGGAGATAAATATTGCGCAATATGGTTGGCCTGATATACAAACGTGCTTTCAACATGATGCCTGTATTTAGGGGTCGAAATACGCTGCTTTGCAGTTTCGGGACATGGTCCGACATTCAAACAGGTACAATCAGGTGTAATGTGAAACCAAAGAAAATCGCCATTGTTGTCCCTAATCCCTGCAATCCCGATTACCGGGTCATCCGGCAAGCGGAGACCCTGGCCAGGCAGGGCCATGAGGTGCGTATATACGCCACAAGAAATCCGACAACACCCGCCTATGAGGAGTTTAATGGCGTTACATATCTTAGAGAACGCTGGAACATCGTTTTTGGTTTTGTCTCTTGGATTTCTGGGAGTTATAAGCAAGAAAATAACTTGGCTGCTGAACGCCGCCGACAAGAAAAAATACTAATGCGCGCCAAAAAATCAACAAAGAAAGCGGGATAAACGGTTATGTTGGGGCGAGTTCGCGCAAAATTAGGCCGTTATATTACCCGGTGGCAAAGCCGGATTCCGCTCATTAAGTTTTTCAGCTTCATCCCCGTTCATTACAAACGGTTATCTGCTTACAAGCCTGATATCATCTATGCACATGATCTGAGCGCGCTGCCTCTATCAGCATTGGTGGCAAAGGAAACAGGGGCAAAACTGGTTTTTGACTCGCATGAATTGGAAGTGCACCGCAATCCACCATTAGGCCCGCTGCAAAGACGTCAGGTGAAATGGCTTGAGAAAAAATATCTTCCGCGATGTGACTTTGTCACAACGGTTTGTGAAAGCGCCGAAGAAGTCCTGCGCCATGAGTATAAGTTAAAGCGCACGGGCTTGATTTATAATGCGCCGCGTTTGAGGGGGGGCAAAAGCCATGCCCGCTGGGAAAGACACAAAGGGGTTTCTTTTCGTGGTGATGCCGGGCTGGAGCGCGATGATTTTGCGCTGGTCTATGTTGGCCTTATCACCAGAAACCGTGGTATTGAATTTGCCTTAAACGCCATTGAGCGGCTCCCTGAAAAAATCAAACTTGTTGCCGTTGGCCCGGGATTACCTATCATTAAAGCTAGGCTACGGGCCTATGCGGACCGGCTTGGGTTATCTGAACGGTTCATTATGCTGGACCCCGTTAACCCGCCGGATGTTTATAAATACATTAAGGGGGCCGATGCTGCCATCATCCCCATTATGCCCGCTACATTGTCTTACGAAATTGCCCTGCCCAACAAATTCTTTGAAGCTGCATTTGCGGGCCTGCCAATTATCAGTGCAGACCTCGTTGAAATGAAGAAATTGATCGAGGAATACAGCTTAGGGGTCACCTATGATGCCCTGGATGAAGAGGAATGCGCGGCCGCCATCCTTTACGCATACAAAAACCGATATTCAATCAAACCTTCCAAGGAAAGCATAGAGGCGCTGCGCGCCCGTTTTAGCTGGGAGACGCAAGAAGCGTTCATACTATCAATTTTGGAAGAGCAGACTTCGCTGAAAGATCAAAACGATGAACATGCAAGATAATCCCCCATCCGAAAATCACGCCCCCTCAGGAGGCACAGGTGCCGACGATCCTGTTGATACAGCTTTTGCCCAGCACGATGATCAAAAACGTGCGGAACAACAATCCATAGAGCCCCCCAAACCAACCAAAGTCGTGCGGCGTGAAAAGGTCAATACGCCGCAATCTTTCATTGATTTCGTCCGTTATTATGGAACCATAGAAACCATTACTTTTCTGGATGTTAAAAACGGCAAAGCATTTTCCATATTGAACTATGCCGCAAAAAGAGTAATCCGCCAGGACGACGAAGACGACATTGAAAACGGAGATGATGAGGGTGCTTTCCCCGCTTATTACGAAGCGCCACCACCCAGTTTTCATTGTAACTGGCAACTTGTTTATGAATTGTCGCATACCCCTGAATGGTTGCAGCTTGAGGAATTGACCTTCCACACCTATTCCGAGCGTGAGGGCGCACTTAAGCTTTTACAATTAAAAGATTATTTCATTGAGCCTGATGAGGAGTTTGAAGCGTCTCTGTCTTTTCGTGAAACAGATTTGAGAACATTTCTGCCTCAAGTTCTGGATGTTGATGCATCACCAGCTACTGACGACGAAATGGTCAAGCTGATGTTGGACAAAAAAGACCGTCAGGATAACTTGCTGATCAATTTTGCAATTGCTGTACACGCGGGTTGTATTGTTCTTGACGCACTAATTTTAGTTGAACGTACAGATGGGAAAATCACGTTTAACATCATTAATCGTGAACAAATTGTGCTAGCTTCAATGAAATCAGGAATTGCAAAAATTCGCACCAATTTGGGCGATACCTTTCCGGTGTTTGATACAGATCTCAATGATCATGCCGATCTAACTGGATAAAGCACTGGTATATTTTACTTGTTAGTGTATCGGCCCGTTGGAAAATTTGGTCATGCGCATTGACGTGCCCCCTTATTTTACAGCCTCCATCATGCCTTTATCAGACCTGTATGCCTGAAGTAGGCACGGCTTAAATCCAGACTGCCTTTTCCAGCTATAAAGCGGCGCTCCGCCATTCTGCGCACCACCATACATTACATATTTGAGCTCCTTGGAATACGTAGCAGTATTTTCCGAAAGCCATTTAATTACTTCATGGTGCAATAATATCTGGACCCCAGAACTCAAGTGGTCACCATGCCCCAAAATCTGGGAGTATAAAATAACGTCGCCAATACGGCGCAAGGAAATATATGCAACCAGCTTTTCATCTGTAGTAAAGTCGCCCTGCGTATACCCATCAACAGGCATAAAAGTCCCAAATGTCATATTCCAGTGATTCATGCACTTTGGGTATATAACTTCATATTTTTTATCCGGCGCCCCGCCCATTTCGTCGACAGTGCGCAAATATGAGCCTCGCATTGCACCTCCCGAACGCTCTGTTTTTGAATAATTAATTTCATGAACATCAGGAATGTGAAGCTTCCACGCAAATGGTTTACAATAAAACCCAGACTTCAGCGCCTTCCGTTTTTGCCTAAGTTTTGAGCCCTTGCCAAACTGCCTTAGGGTTGCTTCCCATTCTTCAAATTCTGAGGCGGCCGCTATCGGGATGAGCATTGGCGTGAATCTTTTTGGATTGAATTCCTCATCAGTTTCAGGGTGCGTAATATATTGCTGAAATGACTTAACGGCCGTATCTACGCTTTTAGGACATGTACTCAGACACAAAGAGCGTCGCTCTCCATAGCTTATTTTGTCGTTTGGAATCCCACTTATATCAATTTCCCTCAGGTCCGCAGGCGGTACAAAGTCAAAATCAGGGCTAGCGTTTTCTTTAAATTCTGAAGTCATTTGTATCTCTGCTGGCACACCCTCTGGTTTAAATACTGGCTGCATAGTTTTTTCGTGTGAGTTTTCACAAAAATGACTTGAAAGGCCCTTTTCCCATGCTTCAGCAATCATTTTCATGTAAGTCTCACCGCTAAAATGTAGCGTCTGGCCGGGGCCGCACGACCCCATATCGTCCGGTATCAAATCATCGAATGCTAATGGCGCGGCTGCGTATACATTGTCCATACGCTTTTCGACTTCTGCACCCATATTATAAAACTCCAAGCGTTTATCTAGGTTTTTATAATATTCTATTGGTTGGTTCAAAAATAAAACAGGAACATCTTTATTGTTTTCCCTAATGGCATCGATCACCGCGCAAGCGTCTTTCACGGCATCGTCAAATGATGCGTAGCCGACATTCACAAAATTATTTTCCAGTTTTTCCCTATCCACGAATTTTGGGTGAATCCACATGTGCCAATTTTCTTGGCCATGACGCCATAATTGGAAATTCATATCTGAATAATTGTCCATGACGATAAGATCGATGTCGGTTTCATTCAGTACTGAACGGGAAAACTGATCTTTATAATAAGTGCTAAGTGATCGAGACATGGATTCAATATCGGAGAGAGATTCTCCATAACTCTGGTCAGGCCCTCTATTTTCAATAGTATCAACAAAACAGCGATTTGGTGTTTTTTCGTTTACAAACACCTGCACGCCATCAGGACACATACTTGCATTCATATTAATCGCTCGACGACAACAACAATCCCCGCGCACGGCTATCCGGAAACGTTTTCGATCCTTTCGTCTAAATACGGGTGCGTTCACAGCCACTTTAGAATCGCTATTTTCTTTACCCATTTTTAGCAAGCTCCGTTGGTAGGTGAGTCAACCGATCAAACTCTACCCAGTGCTCTGGATGTATTAACATAACGGCCCGCCCTTTTAGGTCGCACCTACAATCCAAAAACTGATTATTTATAAAGCTCGCTTCTTCCAGTTTTTTGTTTGAGTACACCAAAATTTTACCCCCTACGTCGGAAATCCTGCTTTGACGATTTATGCTATATGCCTCGTACTCTAACCCCAGCTTTTCCATGGAAATACATGGCAATACAACTTCGTCCTCGGCAATATTTATTGTCTTCCTCTGTACGCTTTTACCCTCTTGAACTTCCGCGAAAATCTCATAATTGATATACCCGTGTTCACGAGCAAACCGGGACCCATGAGAGGCGCTCCCACTCACAGCGATATTATTTTTATCGAAAAAATCTAATTCCGAAGCGAAAACGTCATACAAATCCCGGCGCAAAATATGGCTGAGTTGCAAAAAATCATTGTGAAGCCCAATCTCATGCCCCATCTCTTGAATTTCCTTGGCTATCGAAATCATTTTTTGACTTCTTACCACTTTCCCGCTTTCTATTCTTCCATAATAATTGTCCGACTTTCCGTAATCCCCCGGCGGCAATAAATAGTAAGACGACTTTATTCCCAGATCATTTTCCAAACGGGCCATTGACAACGCCATATCAATATCGTGATCAACATCGTGCCGAACGCACAATTCAGGGGCATCCTTCAGCCCATCTCTCCAAACGTCCCGATGGGTTCGAGCTTTAAGCCCCTGGTTGGATATGAAGCTTAGAAAGGAGCGGTAAGAGTCAACTTTACTCCGTCCATTCAGAGATAAATCAACTATCCATGTCTCTACAGTTTCCAAAAGGTCGTTTCCTCACATTATCTTTGTTTCTAAAAAGGCCATAGCTTAGCTACTTTAAACAAATTTCTCCACAATTACCCCATCTAAATTCACGTCAAACTCAGAGGAGCCTAGCGAACATATTTGCTGATTAATACCGGAAAACGATGTCAAATAATCTTGGCGCACAGTGCGATAAGTTTGCTGCGCTCATTTTCCCAATTCAACTGTTTCGCCGCCAATAGTGAAGCGCGTTTGTACGTATCAATGCTTTGCTCATCAAGGCTGTTAATAGCCGCGGCAATATTTTGCACTGAAAGGCTTTCGATCAGAACACCGGTTTTGTGTTCGGCAATAATATCGGCCATATCTTCGCAATTGGATACGCAAAGGGCTAATCCGGCCATCATGTATTCGAACAATTTGTTCGGCAGCGCATATTGATTATGAACGGATGCATTATTGAGCGCCATAATCCCGACATCTGCTTCGCGGGCTTTAGCAATCAGAGCATCAAACGGCACTGGCGGTTCGATATTAATTTCCACACTTGTAGATGTTCGCCCGGCCATAACTTCGAGTTCTTGCGCATACCCTGCCCGCCCCTCTGGCCCGCGAATTATCAATCTGGCGCGTATTGTCCACAATGGCGTGCTTTGGATGAGTGCTTCCAACCCCCTGCCCGGCCCAACAACCCCTTGATACAAAAAAACCAAAGGCGCACCGCTCGGCCTAAATTTGGTTTTTTCAAACTGCGGAATATTGCGAATACAAACCGGGCGTTGCGCCAACCCATAATGTTGATGAAGGGCATCACAAATACCCGGTGAGACAGCGGAAATTGCGTCGACTCTGGTTATGCATGCCCGTTCGACAGCCTTAACCAGAGGGCGTGCAAAACGCTTCCATTGTCGGTCATCGGCAAACTGATCAATGGCGTACTCATGGCTATCATAGAGTACGCGCCCGCCCTTTTCTTCACTCAATTTTAGCGCAATTGGCAGCATGTTCCAATCATTGGCAATCCACAAATCCGCTGTCTCAATTCCCTTTATGCCCGCTTCCAAAAAAGCGGCATATTTTGGCTCGTTTTTCCAATAGGCAACTTCATAGCGCTGCGGAAAAACCCGCAACCCCAGCCACAGCCATAGATAATGGAAGAGCCGCGCGGTGAGGCTCCCGTCGCGCCTCTTGATTTCCTCTGCCTTTCGAACAGCAAATGCAAGCCTTTGGCTTAATGGCCGCGCCAGTTTTCCCAAAATGACCAGCGCTTTAATAGATAGGGCTTTCTGGCCATTTTTGGCGGCTTCATGGCTACTGACCGAAGCATCAATTTCAGGTAATGCAATATGAATACAATGCCATGGCAATTGGCTCTCACGCGGTGTGCGCGGCGCGAGTCCTAATGTGCTCACATGCCAACCAGCTTCCATAAGCGTTTGCGCAAATTTACGAACCCGGGGATCACGCTCAATGACCGTGTCGCTCAACAGGACGACGCTTCTGCTTTTCGGTTTTTCTTCCTGCGTCGCCATGAGTCCAAATAAAAGCCCTTATGAAGAGGGCCGATCATAGTCAGCCCTTGGCAAATGAATACACTAGATTTTTGGGTATAAGCCAGCTTGCTAACTTTCTCGGCCCGATAGCCTCACCCCCCCATTTTTTTACCCATCCTGGTTAAGATATCTTCTGCAATCTCATACTGGTTGGGCAATGGATTTTGCGGCGCTATTGGTGTGTCCTTGCCAGTCCCCACCATGCATTCCTCTGCCGTTTTGCTGCCGTTATAATCATTTGCCCACGCTGCGGTGGTAATCGCAATAATCGGCTTGTTTCGTGTGGCATATTCGGCGGCTTTGCCCGGCGGGGTATCGGGAAACGGTGAAGCCGCCAATATCAGCCCCTGGGCGGCATTTTGCAAAGCGTGCGCCATCGGCATGGAGACCACACCGTGCCGGGTAATGGCATGGGCGCCGGCGCTGGCCGCAATGCATTTCTCCTCGGCTTGCGTTAATCGACCGGCGAGGTGCAAATGCAATTTGGGGTTTTTCGCCAGCGCTCTCGTAAAAACATCTAAGGTTTGATTGATGTCGCATTCCGGGTCAGAGAGAGAGAAGCTGCCCGTATGCACCAAATTTAGCCGCTCATGATCCAGCATCACGGCTTCCACATCGCTCTCAATGGCAAAGTGCGGCAAGGTAAAAACGCTGCCCCCCGCCCCTGCATAGCCGCCAATTTCCTTGTCGATGGCATCATTAACCACGCTGATAAGGTCGGCGGCCCCCAGCCAACGACGCGCAATCCGCCCTTCAACGAAATTGCGAAGGCGGTTTTTGCGCTGCGCGCGAAACGGCCTGACCAGCCAATGATCACGAAAATCCGCATACCAGTAGCAGCCATATGCCGCTTTTAGGACATAACCGGCATGGTGAATGGATTCTGGTGGGCTTGTGGTGATTACCCAATCCGGTTTGAACGGTAATGCGGACTTAGCGGCAAGGACGGCGCGTTTCGTCCAACGGATATCCGGGTCCGGCCATAATAACCAATCACGCAACACCCCTCGCAACCCAAGCTTGGCGCGTGCGCCGGGCGCCGGGTCAGGCTGCACATGCGGCACCGCAACACCTTCCACGCCATCAGGCAAAGCTGGCGCGACCACAAACACCTTACAACCAAGCGCGCTTAATGCTGTAGCTAAGTAATAGGGGCGGCGGGCACCGCCCGATATGTGCGGCGGAAAATGCCGCGCGAACAGCACGATTGATGGTCGTTCGTCATGCTCATCTTGCGGGCCATTGCTCATAGCGCACCATAGGCTAATGCCGCCGGAAAGTTCAATTCACGTCCAAAACAAATTAGGCCAAAATACGTTAAGCACGAACCACATTATCGGCCTTCACTCTAATGGCATTGCGCGTGTCGACTACGAGGCCTACCGACGCTAGCAGTGGCGTATAATCCACACCATCATGATCAGTAGCGATCAGCGCCACATCAAATTTACCCAACGCCGCCTCGGTCCATTCAACCGAGCGCATGCCCTCGACCTCGGGATGCTCGCGAATGGATGGGGCGACCGGGATATAGGGGTCATAGTATTCGACCTCCATGCCGCGCTCACGCAATTTATCGATAAGCTCAAGAGCCGGGCTTTCGCGCATATCGTCAACATTCTTCTTATACGCCAACCCGACGACCAACGCCTTGGCACCCTTCATGGCCAGCCCAAGGTTTTCATTCATGGCTTCGGCCAAACGGTCAATAACATGGCCGGGCATGTTGGAATTAATTTCGCCTGCAAGTTCGATAAATCGGGTGTTCAAGCCGTAAGCACGAGCTTTCCACGTCAGATAAAAAGGATCAATGGGAATGCAGTGGCCGCCAAGGCCGGGCCCCGGATAAAACGCCATATAGCCAAAAGGTTTGGTTTTGGCGGCCTCAATGACATCCCAGACGTCAATGTCCATAGCCTCATAAACCACTTTAAGCTCGTTCACCAAAGCGATGTTGACCGCACGAAAAATATTCTCGGTGAGCTTAACCGCTTCCGCCGTGCGCAAATTTGCCACTGGCACAGTTGGCACAATAGCGCCGTACAACGCGCAGGCCATGGCCCGTTCCGCGTCGGAGGATGCGCCAACCACTTTTGGAATAGTAGAGGTTTCAAACTCCGGGTTACCCGGGTCTTCACGCTCCGGCGAATAAGCGATGGCAAAATCAACACCCGCCCGCAAGCCGCTTTTCTCCAAAATCGGTAGCAACACTTCTTCGGAGGTGCCCGGATAAGTGGTGGATTCCAGCGCAACCATCTGACCCGATTGTACGTGTTTGGCAATATTCTCGGTGGTGGCGATAACGTAGGACAGGTCCGGTTCGCGGTGTTTTCCCAATGGGGTCGGCACACAAATCAAAATCGCATCAACGGTCTTTAATCCTTCAAAATCGGTGGTCGCCGAAAACTTGCCCGAGGCAAACATGGACTGGATGCGCGCATCCGAAATATGCTTGATGTAGGATTTCCCGCTTTCGAGGTGGGTAATTTTGCTATCATCAATATCAAAGCCCACAACCGGCAGATTTTTGCGCACAAAGGCCTCGGCTAATGGCAAGCCAACATAACCCAAACCGACAATGCCAACGCGCAATTCCTGCGCTTCTACCTTGGCAATAAACGCCTCACTTAACGCGGTTAGTGCCTTGTTTTCTTGATTTGGCTCAGACGTGCTCATCTTACGGTCCTCATTGTTATTCCTGGGTCAGCTTCAGCGCTGGTTGAAACCGCGCACGGCCTGAATAATGGTGTCTTGCGTGCCCTCATCCAAATAGGGATGCATAGGCAAAGAGATAGCACGCAGCGCTTTGGCCTCGGAAACATTCAGGCCACCATCGCCAATCGGGAAATCCTTATAGGCGGTCTGCATATGCATTGGCTTTGGATAATATACCGCGCTGGGGACGCCTTTGGCTTTTAAATGGTCGGCCAAGCCATCTCGATTATCATGTTCAATGGTAAATTGCGCCCATGTTGAAATACCGCCCTCAATCACGGTTGGAACGCTGCCAACGCAATCACGCAAAGCATCGCAATAGCGCGCGGCGACTACATTGCGGCGCTCAATCTCATCGGCAAAAATCGCCAATTTTTCGATCAAAATCGCCGCTTGCAATGTGTCTAATCGCGAATTCATACCAATGCGGATATTGTCGTATTTGTCGCCGCCTTTGCCGTGAACCCGCAAGGAGCGAATAATATCAGCGGTCACATCACAATCGGTTAGCACCGCGCCGCCATCGCCATAACAGCCCAGTGGTTTGGCGGGAAAAAAGCTGGTCGTCGTCACATCTGCCCAATGCAAGGGATGCTTGCCGTCCAGCGTACCGCCAAAGCCCTGCGCCGAATCGGCGATAAGCTTCATGTCATATTTTTTGGCAATGGCCGAAACCGCCGGATAGTCGGCAGGCTGGCCAAACAGGTCCACCGCAATAATAACCTTTGGCGTTAATTTGCCTTCGCGTTGAATTTTTTCAATGCTGGCCTCTAATTTGACCGGATCCATATTATAGGTGTCAGGCAAGATATCGACAAATACCGGCGTGGCACCATACCAGGGCACAATTTCGCCAGTGGCCGCGAAGGTAAAACTTGGGCAAAAAACCGCATCGCCTTCGCCAATGCCCCATGCCATAAGCGGTAGCGCCAAGGCATCGGTGCCATTGCCGCACCCCAAAGCATGCTTGGCATTGCCAAAATCCGCTAACGAACTTTCAAATTCCTTGACTTGCGGCCCCATGATAAAGCGGCCTTCTTCCAACACCTTAGCGATGGCGGCGTTGATTTTATCGTCAAGGCGCGCCCGTTGCGCCTGCAAATCAATAAATGCGATACCCATTCGTCTTGTCCAACTTTTCTTGTATTGTGGTAATCGGTTAAATTCGTTTCGTCAGTCGCTGGCCATAAGCAAAGCGCGCAAAACTGCCAGTGCCTCTTTTGAATCTGTACGCGGCGCCGCGCGGTCACTGCAGCGCCTTAAAAAATGTTCGCATTCCTGACGCAGCGGTTCGGCGTCCATATCATACGGCAAAGCCTCAGCTTCGGCTTTCACTGGCACCGGCTTGCCAGATTGATGATCAATGCTATGGCGAAAAAGCTGGAGTTTTTTGGCTTTATCGGCATTGGTGTCTTCAAACACGGCCATGGCTTTTGAGCCGACAACCACCAGCTTTTGTTCCTTAAACGGGTGTAACCAGGAGGCAAAAATATGCGCGCGACCACCAGACGGGAAGGTCATATTGACCCGATATTCGTCTTTAATGCCGTCGGACACCCAGCCCGCGCCAGTGCCTTGCACTTGGTCCGGCTCTTCACCAAACAACGCCAGCATCATCGAGAAATCATGCGGTGCCAAACTCCACAATGCGTTTTCTTCACGGCGGAAAATACCCATGCTGACACGATTGGAGTAGGCATACCGTAGGTCACCCAGCAAGCCTTCTTTGACGGCCTTAAGTAAAGCTTCGAATGCCGGGTGGTATTGCAGCAAATGGCCAACCATGAGCACCCGTTCGCCCTGCGCCGCCGCATTGGCGATGGCATTGGCGTCATCAAGCTTTAGCGCCAGCGGTTTTTCCACATAAACATCTTTACCGGCATCAATAGCCTTTAATGCAATTTGGGCATGCAGTTCTGCCGGTGCGGCAATTACCACAGCATTGATATTTGTTGACGCCAGCGCTTCTTCCAGCGTCAGCGCCAGAACATCATATTGCTGAGCAAATTTGGCTGCACATTGCGCATCATGGTCAACAACGGCAGCAAGGGCACCGAGTTGCGAAAAATTTCGTACCAGGTTTTTACCCCAATGCCCGCAACCAATAACCGCCACGCGAACATCTTTAACATTGCACCGCATTTCTTGTCCCAGTCCAGATTACTCTTGGGGCCTTATAGCAGCGCAGTTTTGCGGGTAAACCGCTATTGGCATACTTTAATGGTCACGTATTTTTTCAATTCATGACGGTGAGCGAAGTATTCCCTTGTCGAGGGTGTAAACTTCTTTGGTACGTGGGCAAATCAGGTCATCACCCAATATCTCACCGCTCTTGCTGACCCAGCCTATTTGGCGCGCTGGCACCCCCGCCATAAGCGCGAAGGCAGGCACATCCTTGGTCACCACAGCACCGGCGGCAATAAAGCAATATTCGCCCAATTCACGGCCACAAACGATGGTTGCGTTGGCGCCAATAGACGCACCGCGCCGCACAACCGTCTTAGCAAACTCTGCTTTGCGGTTCACATTGGCGCGCGGCGTCGTCACATTGGTAAATACACAAGAAGGCCCGCAAAACACGTCGTCCTCCAAGTGCACGCCCTTATACAGGCTGACATTGTTTTGGATTTTACAGCCATTGCCGATGGATACGTCAGGCCCGGCCATGACGTTTTGGCCTAAAGAACAGTTCTCGCCAATTCTGGTGCCGCCCAAGACATGGCAAAAATGCCAAATCGACGTGCCTGCGCCAATGGTTGCGCCATCGTCGACAAAGGACGAAGGGTGCACGAAATACGCATTTGTTGTCATGTTGAAGCCCACAAAAATAGATTATGAAAAGCGAGGCATAGGTGCTATCGCACAAACTTTGCTTGTGCAATCGCACCATAACAAAAACTTGCCGACGATAGGATTATCGCTCTATGGGAACAGCACGTACAGCTCAAATGCAACGCGCACAACACGTGCTCGATCAGGTGTTTGGCTATTCCGAATTTCGGCTCAATCAACAAAAGGTAATTGAATGCCTGCTGGCGGGGCTGGATGCATTGGTCTTAATGCCAACAGGCGGCGGCAAGTCGCTTTGTTATCAGATACCGGCTTTGGTGCTGGACGGCGTCTGCGTGGTGATCTCGCCATTGATCGCGTTGATGCAAGATCAGGTTAGCGCCCTTAGGCAACTCGGGGTGAAGGCTGCTTTTCTTAACTCCAGCCAAAGTCTGGACGAGCAGGACGCAGTCAAACGCGCACTTTCGGCTGGTGAGCTGGACCTGTTATATCTCTCGCCGGAAAGATTAATGACCGGAGCAATGCTTCATATGTTGGAGCGCTGCAAGCTTGCGCTCTTTGCCATTGATGAAGCGCATTGTGTTTCGCAATGGGGGCACGATTTTCGAAAAGAGTACAAACAATTATCGGTGCTGCACCAGCGGTTTCCGGGCACGCCCCGCCTCGCCGTTACCGCCACCGCCGATGAACGCACTCGCGAGGAAATTGCCAACGAGCTTAGCTTACAGAATGCGCAACGATTTATCTCCAGCTTTGATCGGCCAAACATCCGCTATGCGATCTCTGATGAAGGTAATGGACGCGAGCAGTTATGGCAATTTGTGCATAATACCCACGCAGACAATAGCGGCATCATATATTGTATCAGCCGCAAAAAGGTCGATGAAACCGCGCAATGGCTGTGCAAAAAAGGCCGCGTGGCCTTGCCCTATCATGCCGGGATGGATTCGGGCATGCGTCAGCAAAACCAAAGCCGTTTTTTGCGCGAAGATGGTGTCATTATCGTCGCCACTATCGCTTTTGGTATGGGGATTGATAAACCGGATGTGCGCTTTGTTGCGCATCTAAATTTGCCAAAATCTATTGAAAGCTATTATCAGGAAACCGGCCGTGCCGGGCGCGATGGTGAACCGGCCAGCGCGTGGATGCACTATGCCATGAGCGATGTGGTGATGCAGCGCAAATGGCTGGAACAATCAGATGGTGCAGATACCCACAAGCAGGTGCAACACCAGAAGCTGGATGCCTTGCTGGATTTGTGTGAAGCTACCCTTTGTCGTCGCCAGATATTACTTGGCTATTTTGGTGAAACCCTGCGCGACCCATGCGGCAATTGTGATAACTGCCTGCATGCACCCGAAACATGGGATGCCACACACGAGGCGCAAATGGTCCTCTCGGCGATTTATCGGACCGGCCAGCGCTTTGGTGCTGTTTATGTAACAGACGTGCTGACTGGCAAACAGGATCAACGCATCACCACCAACCATCATGACCAATTACAAGTGTTTGGCATGGGCGAGAAGCACACGGCGATGCAATGGCGGTCCATATTGCGCCAGCTTATGGCCCGAAATCTGATTATTGCCGACCCGGATCAGCATAACGGCTTACGCCTGACCGCCTCAGCCCGCCCGATATTACGCGGCGAGCAACAAATTCTATTGCGCAAATTGAAAAGGCCCTCACCGAAAGCTCTAAAAGCCGCGAAAACCGCGAAAAACAGAGTGCCGGTTGATATACAGCCCGAAGACGCGGCCTTGTGGGATGCCCTTAGGGCCAAGCGCTCGGCCCTGGCCCGTGAGCAAGGTTTACCCCCTTATGTGATCTTCCATGACGCGACGTTGCGGCAACTGGCCCGCGACAAGCCGTCACGCCTGGAGGACCTGGATGCCATCACCGGCATTGGCGAAAAAAAGCGCGACCGGTATGGGAAAGCTTTCTTGGAGGTGATTGCCGCCTTTGCCTGAAGCGACAGGCGCGCTGTACCAGGCTGAATAAATGGGCGGGGTTTTGCCCGCCCATTATCCATTTACTTTACAAGCCCAGTTCTTTTTTCATTTTATTGCGCATGGACCGCGGAGCGTCATCAATATCGTCAATAAATTCGCGGGCGTCTTTGGCTTTGGCCTCCATGACCGAAATAAAGGCATGGCCATCATGGGCGCGCACAAACACGTCACCTTCGCCGCTTTTTGACGTCACATTGACCCGCGCCTCATCATCATCGTCGGAAGCATGGATAGAGATGTGTTTGAAGAAGGGCAGGGTAAAGGCGATATGCACATCATCTTCCTTAACCGAAAACGCGAAACCCTTCTGTTCTTCCTCTGCATCTTTGCCAAAATCCTTTTCAGCGCGCGCCAATGCCTTAAGGCCATCGGCGTCTTTCATCCACTGCGCATCATCATCGTCAAACACCTCAATGGCGACGGTTTCGTCCGCACTGGTAATGACATAAATCGCACTTTCGGTGGCTTCATCGGCGATAACGTGAAGATTATAGCCATTTTCATGATCATGTTTCGGGCCAGCCAGCGCCGGCGCTGCCAGCGCAGCACTTATTCCCGTCAATAATAATAGTTTTCTCATCGAGCGCTCCAATTTATGGGTTGTTTGCCCATTTTCTAATTTACGCTCCCCAGCCCATATCGAATAACAATAAATTTTGGGTTTGGCAAGCCCAATAATTGCATAAAAAAGGGCGGCACTAATGCACCGCCCCCATATTTTGAGGTTAGCAACCGGTGCCCGCTATCGGGTCACGGTAAGGGAAAGCCCAAAGGATACTGAGTTGTCGGTAAAGCGGGAAGGAACACCGTTCACAACATCTGCAAACATGGTGTCTTCGGATGCCCCGCTCCAGCGCACGCCCAAGGCCGCAGACGCATTATCGGTCAGGGTATGGCTAATGTCTGCCGACAAACCGTAATAGGAAAACCCTCTGGCACTGCTGGCATATACGCCGCCTAAATGTGAGGCGACATCAAAGCTGAATTGTGGGGCCAAGGGCCAGGAGTGTGACAAGGAGGCCTCAAGGGTGAAGGCGTTGAGATCAAAATCGTAAAAGGCATATAAAGACGGCGATAGCACACCATCAAAGCTAAAGCCCGCGAACGTCTCAAAAGTATTATCATCCCCGCCGATAAAGGCGGTACTTTCCGGATAGGTATAATAGGTAAAACCAAGGTCCAAAGCGGCCTTTTCACCCAACGGCACGCCGACCCCGGCAAAGAGATCAATTTCGCTATCAAAAGCACCGCCATTATTCGTCGGCAACGCTGCCCACGCCCCAAAATAAAACTGATCTATGTCAATTTGCGCGGAGGGTTGAAAGCTGTTTTGTTGTAGCTGCACACCCCGGAAAATATATTCGGATTCCCACGCCGCTACTGCTTCAAAAGAAACTTCCTGCGCCGTAACTGCCGTTGCCGTGAAAGCCATGCTGGCGGTAGCCAACACAAGCGAGGCCATTAATCGGTTTTTGGAAAGAATAGACATGTTAGCCCCCATTTTGATGTTTCAGGCAGCCCGCACCTGAGCGATAAATTTCTGAACCTCGCTTTTGAGCGTTTCTGATTGTTGTGATAATTCGCCCGCGGCACTGGTAACTTCACCCGCCGCAGCACCAGATTCTTCAGAGGCCTGATTAACGCCTACAATATTGCGGCTGACTTCCTCAGAACCAGAGGCAGCCTCCTGCACATTGCGGGCAATCTCCTGCGTGGCGGCGCCTTGCTCTTGCATCGAAGTTGCGATAGCGGCGGTGGTTTCATCCACCTCTTTGATGCTCTGCCCAATTTCGCCCATAGCGTTGACCGCCTCCTTGGTGGCCCGCTGTATCTCTTCGATCTGCGTGCTAATGCCTTCCGTGGCCTTGCCGGTCTGGCTGGCCAATTCTTTGACCTCAGAGGCAACCACCGCAAAACCACGGCCGGCCTCGCCAGCGCGAGCGGATTCAATGGTGGCATTCAGTGCCAGCAAATTGGTCTGTTCGGCAATGTCAGAGATCATCTTGACCACCTCACCAATGCTGTCCGCCGTGGTCGCCAGCGATTGCATTTGTGATCCGGTTTTGGCCACCTCTGCCACCGCCCGCTGCACCGCCGTCGATGCCTGGGTGACCTGGGTATTAATCTCCGAAATCGAGTGAGACATCTCTTCCGCTGCCGCCGCTACGGTTTGTACATTGGTGGACGCTTCTTCCGAGGCAGCAGAAACTGTCGTCGACAAGGATGATGTATTTTGCGCAATACCACTCATCGATTGCGCGGTGGCTTGAAGCTCGGTCGCTGCCGAAGACACATTGCTGACAATGCCGCCAACGCTGGCATCAAAATCATCCGCCAGCTTATGCATCATCGCCCGCTTTTCTTCCGTAGTGCGGCGTTCCCGTTTCCCTTGCTCGGCCTCAAGTTCAATTTTTTTGATCGCGTTTTCCCGGAAGACCTGGACCGCCTGAGACATCGCGCCCAATTCGTCATGCCGATCAATGAAAGGGATGTCCGCCTCACTATCGCCCTGCGCCAGACTGCGCATACGTGTGGTTAAAGCAACCACTGGCTTGGTGATGGTGGCGGCGAAGAAAATACCCGCAACAATAGTTATGGCACAAATCAAAAGTGTGGAGATTATGATCAACATTTTCATGTGATTAAGACCAGCGAAAGCCTCGCCCGTTTCAATGTCGGCCAGAATAGCCCAGTGCACGCCAAGAAAATCGACATAGGCATAGCCGACTACAGCTGGCGCGCCTTGCGCATTTTCAAACCTGCCCGCGCCGATATTCCCCGCAAGGGCGTCATCCGCAGCACCAGTTTCAACCTTACGTTTTAAAATTGTAGATGCAGTCGAATGACGGGAGTCATTGCGCATCAACAAATCTGGACCGTAAATGCTCATCTCACCGGTAGCACCGTTGGCGGTAGTGGGTGCCATTACTTTATTCAAGCGATCAATGGGCATCTGATACACTAGGGCCCCGGCAACCGTGCCATCGGCATTCTCAATCGGCGCACCGATAAACCCTGCCGGTGCATTATTACTTGGCGCATAAGGTGCAAAATCGAAAAACACCGGTTTCTGCGCCGCCGCATTGTTCAAGACAGCGCGCGCCACCTTGCCAAGATCGCTTTGTGCCCATTCACCGGTTTTCAAATTGGTGGCGAAGTCTGCTTCTTTATAGACGCTGTAAACCAGATTACCTTCGGTATCGATCAGGAAAATATCATAATAACCGCGCTGATTAAGCATGGTGCGGAACCATGGATGGCGCGCTGCGTGGGTTATACTATAGGCAGAAGCGTCTGATGCGCTGTCGAACTTTTCCTTTTCGCCCGCAGGGTGAGGGTTGGACGAAATGTAAAGTTGCTGCAACCTGTCTTTCGGACTGTAGCCGTCCTGGGCCATCGCCGCATAACCACTGCCAAAGTCCTGCAATGCCGCCAAAGTAGAAGGGTGTTTACGTACAATTTCGAGATCGCCGCTAATCGACGACAAATAATCGTTTAACATCTCGGCCTTGCCTTCAGCCGCCAGCGTCAATTGGCCGCGAATGGCCTTTTGCATCTGACTGTCGGCCTGTATCCAAGCTACCAATCCCGTTACTATCGCTGCCAGCGCCGCAATGCCCGCAATAACCATTGGCAGTTTTTTTGAAATCGAGAGTTTCAACATGGTATTTCCCCGTACCCAGGTTGTTGATAATCATTCTTATTCTTAAAAGGCGTTATTAAGTTGAAAGAATGATTAACGGGACCCCACTCTTTCAGTACGAATATGCCAAAGCCGCTTAAATCCGTGAACCAATAGGTAATTCATCGACTGTTTCCGCTGCGGCCCTTCTGCTGCCTTTTCTACAGCACCACGGATTTCTTTTGGTGAAACCTTAAGAATCAAAAAGGGCGGCACCATTGGTGCCGCCCTTTTCAATCTATTCAGACCGGTCGGTCAGAGAGGCATGATTACATCATGCCGCCCATACCACCCATTCCGCCCATACCGCCCATATCAGGCATGCCGCCAGCAGCAGCGCCCTCTTTCTTGGGTGCATCAGCAACAGCCGCTTCAGTGGTGATAATCAGCCCAGCCACAGATGCAGCGTTTTGCAGGGCAGAACGCACAACCTTAACCGGGTCAATAATACCAGCTTCGACCATGTCGACATACGCATCGTTTTGCGCGTCATAACCAAAGGTCGCACTTTTCGAATCGAGGATTTTGCCAACCACGATGGAGCCTTCAGCACCAGCATTTTGCGCGATTTGGCGAACCGGCGCTTGCAAAGCACGGCGAACAATATCGATACCGGCCTTCTGGTCGTCATTGGCGCCCTCAAAGTCGATGAATTTCGACGCACGGAGCAATGCAGTACCACCACCGGGGACAATGCCTTCTTCAACAGCAGCGCGGGTAGCATTAAGCGCATCTTCGACACGGTCTTTGCGTTCCTTAACTTCCATTTCCGTAGCACCGCCAACTTTGATAACCGCAACGCCGCCAGCCAGTTTGGCCAAACGTTCTTGCAGCTTTTCTTTATCATAGTCAGACGTGGTGTCTTCGATCTGGCGGCGGATTTGTGCCACACGACCTTCAATACCGTCTTTATCGCCAGAGCCGTCCACAATGGTGGTGTCGTCTTTGGTGATCGATACTTTTTTGGCAGTGCCAAGCATGTCCATGGTGACATTTTCAAGCTTGATGCCCAGATCTTCTGAGATCACTTGACCACCGGTAAGGATGGCAATGTCTTCGAGCATAGCTTTGCGACGGTCGCCAAAACCAGGCGCCTTAACCGCAGCGATTTTCAGGCCACCGCGCAATTTGTTGACAACCAAAGTCGCCAGCGCTTCGCCTTCAATGTCTTCAGCAATAATGATCAGCGGACGAGAGGCTTGCACAACGGCTTCCAAAATCGGCAGCATGGCTTGCAAGTTGGAAAGCTTTTTCTCGTGCAGCAAGATCAGCGGATCTTCCATAGCGGCGATCATTTTGTCAGGATCGGTGATGAAGTATGGAGACAAATAACCACGATCGAACTGCATGCCTTCAACGACATCAAGTTCAGTTTCCAATGATTTGGCTTCTTCAACGGTGATGACGCCTTCATTGCCAACTTTTTCCATTGCCTTGGCAATCATATCGCCAATTTCGCGTTCGCCATTGGCCGAGATTGAGCCAACTTGGGCAATCTCTTCATTGGTTTTGACTTTTTTGGCCTTTTTGACGATGTCTTTGACAACTTCTTTAACCGCAGCATCAATGCCGCGTTTAAGGTCCATAGGGTTCATGCCAGCGGCAACGCGCTTCATGCCTTCGGAAACAATGGATTGCGCCAAAACGGTGGCGGTGGTGGTGCCGTCACCGGCAACATCATTGGCCTTGGAGGCCACTTCGCGCAACATTTGTGCGCCCATGTTTTCGAACTTGTCTTCCAACTCGATTTCTTTGGCAACGGTAACACCATCTTTGGTGGTGCGTGGTGCGCCAAATGATTTGTCGAGAACAACATTACGGCCTTTAGGGCCGAGGGTGACTCTTACCGCATTGGCAAGAATATCGACGCCGCGCATCATGCGATCGCGCGCCGCAGCTTCAAAAAGTACTTCTTTAGCAGCCATTGGAATTTCCTAAAGCTAAGAGTGGATGTTTGTGATCAGAATGGGCGGGATTAACCCAAAATGCCCAAAATGTCGGATTCTTTCATGATCAACAGCTCGTCGCCATCAACCATAACTTCAGAACCGGACCATTTGCCAAACAGGATGCGATCTCCTGCTTTAACGTCAAGCGGCGTAACTTTGCCATTTTCGTCTTTAGCGCCATCGCCTACGGCAATAACTTCACCTTCTTGAGGTTTTTCCTTGGCGGTGTCGGGAATAATAATCCCGCCAGCCGTCTTTTCTTCTTCCTCAATCCGCTTGACCAGCACGCGGTCGTGCAAAGGACGGAATTTCATATCAATCGTCTCCGAAATGGTTTCCATAATTAGAATATGCGTCAGCGTCTCATTGGCGGTGTTAGCACTCTGCCCCTTCGGCTGCCAACGCAAGAGGGAGGTAGGAAACAGGGCGGCAGGAGTCAAGGGAGGCCGTCGCTAAATTATGCGATCAATTGGTCGCCACGATCACAATTCCTTACCCATCAGCACCAATGGCACGGCAATACCGTTGCTGGTTATTTCAGCCCACGTCTTAATCGGCGCGTATCCGCAGGCAGTATAGAGCGGCACACCCGCCGCTGTCGCCGCCATTTCTGCGCGTATGAAGCCTTCCGCCCGGGCTGCATTCTCGCAAAGCTCGAGGATAAGCCGCCCTACCCCCTTTCGCCCGTAATCGGGATCCGTATACATGGCCCGCACGCGCGCGGCCTCGGTTTTCGGATCCAAAAGCCTTGGGTTGCGCCCCGATGTATGGTTGCCGCCAAACAGCGTCTCGCGGCGCGACCAGCCACCACATCCAACCAGATCAACGCCATCAAAAATCACAAAATAGGTGCCATCCTCCACCAGACGGGTATCCACACCCATAATCTCGAAACTGGCTCCAACCTGCGCCGGGCTCAGAAAACTCGGCAAAAAACCTTCAATTGCTCGCTGCATCAGAACATGTAAATCCGGCAAATCGGCCTCAGTGGCCAGACGGTGGGTGAGCGCGTTGGGCGACATGCTCTATTTCTATTCACGCTAGGGAAAAACCACAAGCACGGCCAATTTCAAATTTTCCTTGACGTTAACGTCAACGTCATATACTTAACCCCAATGCAGCACAGCGCCTCCATTACCTATTCCATTTCCGAGCTCGCCCAAGAGTTTGACATTACGGCACGGGCGCTGCGGTTTTACGAAGATAAAGGCCTGCTCACCCCGTCCCGCCAAGGCCAGACGCGGGTTTTCTCTGCCACCGATCGCGCCCGGCTTCGGCTTATTCTGCGCGGCAAACGAGTTGGTTTCAGCCTCGACGAAATTCGCGAAATGATTGATCTGGAGTCTATGAACTCTGGGAACTCCGGAAATTCTGGAAACTCCGGCAGCCCGTTGGCCTATCAACTGTCTCTCAAACGTTTTCAAACGCGCATCGAAGCCTTGCGCCAACAACGCGAAGACATTGACGACGCCATTGCAGAATTGGAAACCGGCTGTGCGTGGATGGAAACGCGCATTGCCGACCTTGAACCATCCGAAGAATTAAAATCACGAGCCCGCGCTTTCGAAGCGCTGGCCCGCGCCCGCCTATAACGCCCAAACTCACGAGGAAATATCTCATGCCAACTTATTCCCCCCCCGTCCGCGATATGAAATTCTTGCTCCATGAAGTGTTGGAGATTGCTCAATATGGCGATTTGCCGGGATTTGACGAAGCGCCGCAGGATCTCGCCGATGCGATTTTGGATGAGGCAGCAAAATTCGCTGAAGGCGTTTTGCAACCGCTCAATCAAATTGGCGATCAAAAAGGCTGCGTGCGTAATGATGATGGTTCGGTCACGACACCGCCGGGCTTTAAAGACGCGTTTGATCAATTTGTAGAAAACGGCTGGCCGCTTTTGGGCGCAGAAGCCGAATGGGGCGGCCAAGGCCTGCCCGGCGTTTTGGGCATTGCCGTTGGCGAAATGATGAGCACCGCCAATACCGCGTTCGCCATGTATCCCGGCCTTACCCGCGGCGCAGTTGAAGCCATCCTTGCTGGCGGTACCGACGCGCAAAAGCAAACCTATTTGCCCAATATGACCTCGTGCAAATGGGGCGGGACAATGAATCTGACGGAACCCCATTGCGGTACGGATTTGGGGCTTCTCAAAACCAAAGCAGTGCCGCAAGCCGATGGCACTTACGCCATTACCGGGCAGAAAATCTTCATCTCGTCCGGCGAACACGACCTTACCGAAAACATTATCCACATGACGCTGGCCCGCATTGAAGGCGCACCGGAAGGTACTAAGGGTATCTCCTTATTCATTGTGCCCAAATTCATGGTCAATGATGATGGCTCATTGGGTGTGCGCAATGGTGTGTCTTGCGGCTCGATTGAGCACAAGATGGGCATTCACGGCAATTCCACCTGCACGATGAATTTTGATGACGCCAAGGGCTTTCTCATTGGCGAAGAAAACAAAGGCTTGCGCCTGATGTTCGTAATGATGAATGCGGCCCGGCTTGGCACCGGCATGCAGGGGCTCTGCCAGTCTGAGGCCTCCTATCAAAACGCGGTGACCTACGCCAAGGAACGCATTCAAGGCCGGTCCCTGACCGGACCAAAAAATGCTGATGGGCCTGCCGATCCGATCATTGTACATCCCGACGTGCGTCGCATGTTGTTGGAACACAAATCAGTCACCGAAGGCTGCCGGGCATTTTTATACTGGACCGCTTTGCATGGCGATTTGGAAGAAATTTCGCCGGACGAAAAAGTGCGCGAAAAAGCCGGTGATTACATGGCGCTGTTAACGCCCGTGATCAAAGCTTATCTCACCGATCGCGGCTATTATAACGCCACCAATGCCCAACAAATTTACGGTGGCCATGGCTATATTGAAGAATGGGGCATGTCGCAATTTGTCCGCGATGCCCGCATTGGCATGATCTATGAAGGCGCCAATGGGGTTCAGGCGCTGGATCTGGTCGGTCGCAAGCTGGCCATGCATGGCGGCCGCCCGATTATGACCTTTTTGGGCGAATTGGATGCTTTCATTGCCGACAATCAAGATGATGCCGCGCTAAAACCTTTTATTGATGGTTTGGCCAATGCGCGCGCTGACCTGAACACCGCCACCACTTGGCTGATGGAAAACAGCTTGTCCAATTTCGACAATGCCGGGGCCGCCAGCCACGAATTTTTACACCTCTTCGCGCTGACCTCTTTGGCCTATATGTGGGCAAGAATGGCGAAAGTGTCGTTACCCAAAGCCAATGCCGAGCCGTTTTACGCCACCAAAATCAAAACCGGGGCGTTCTTCCTCAGCCACGTTTTACCGGCAACCAAATTGCATTTACAAAAAATTGAAGCCGGTGCCGACACGCTGATGGCGCTTGCCGCCGACGAGTTTTAAGCATGGCTGAAATTCTCGATTTCCCGCTGCCCACCTGGTATACTGAAGAAGACATCAACATTTTTCGCGATGCCACTTTTGGGTTTTATGAGCGCGAATGCGCGCCCCATTCCGAGCGCTGGCGCAAAGCCGGTATTGTTGACCGCAATGCGTGGAACAAAGCCGGTAAAATGGGCCTGCTTTGTGCTTCAATGCCCGAAGAATATGGCGGTGCTGGCGGCGATTATCGCCATGAGATGATCATTATGGAAGAGCTGCCCCGCGCGGGCGTGGATGGCTTTGGCATATCCTTGCATAATGCCATCGTCGCGCCCTATATCCAGCATTACGGCACCGAAGAGCAAAAGCGCAAATGGCTGCCCAAACTGGCCTCCGGCGAAATGGTCGGTGCCATTGCCATGACCGAGCCGGGCGCTGGCTCTGACTTACAAGGCATACGCACCACTGCCAAAAAAAGCGGCAATGGCTATGTGCTCAACGGCTCTAAAACCTTCATCACCAACGGTGGCACCGCCAATCTGGTCATCGTCGTCGCCAATACTGGCGGCGAAGGAGCCAAGGGCGTCTCCCTCATGGTCGTCGAAACCGACAATGCGGAAGGCTTTAAACGCGGCCGCAATCTTGATAAAATCGGCAATCACGCACAAGACACGTCGGAGCTGTTTTTCGACGATATTGATCTGCCCGCCGATGCGCTTTTGGGCACCGAGGAAGGCCGTGGCTTTTACCAATTAATGGATCAATTACCGCAGGAACGGCTGAACATTGCTGTGCAGGCCGTGGCCAGCATGGAACGGGCGCTGCGCGAAACCATTGCCTATGTCAAAGAGCGCCACGCCTTTAAAAAACCGCTTATCTCGTTTCAAAACACGCAGTTTAAACTGGCCGAATGTAAGACCATCACCACGGTCGCCAAGACCTTCACTTACCATTGCGCCGAACGCCTGCTTAAAGGCGAGTTGGACGCATCCACCGCCTCCATGGCCAAATACTGGGTAACGGATATGGAAGGAAAGGTGATGGATGAGTGTCTGCAACTTTTCGGTGGTTATGGCTATATGGAAGAATACCCCATTGCCCGCCTGTTCACGGATGCGCGCGTGCAGCGCATTTACGGCGGCACCAATGAAATTATGAAACTGCTCATCGCCCGAGGACTGTAACCACGATGTTTGTACCCACCCCTTTCAAGATTAGCGAAAGCGACGCCCTTGCCATCGCGCAAGAGCACGAATTCGCTTGCCTTGTGGATTTGTCGGATGAGCCGGGCCGTGCGACACATTTGCCGCTCACTCTGGGGCAATCTAAAGCTGGCAAAGCACAGTTTTTTGGCCACTTTGCCAAGGGCAATCCGCAAGCCAAGACGGTCGCAAGCCGCGCTCAGGTCGTTGCCATTTTTTCCGGCCCGCACGGTTATGTCTCGCCAAATTGGTATGATAATCCACAAAACAATGTCGGCACCTGGGACTATATGGCTGTGCATATCACCGGGCGCTTAACCCCGTTATCGGATGAAGACGGCATGGCCTTCATGCGCGGCTTTAGCGAGGGCTATGAGCAGGAATGGTCGCTGGACGCCCTACCCGCCGACAGGAAAGCCAGATTATTTGCTGGCATTGTACCTTTTATCCTGAACATCCAATCGATTCAGGGCGTCGCCAAGCTTAGTCAAAACCATCCCGACCATGAGCGCCGCACCATAGCGCACAACTTTGCCGCGCTGGGCAATCAAGCCCTCGCTACGAAAATGAACCAAAGCCTTGCCGCCATGCAAGAGCAAAACCCCATCGCAATCGGAGAACCTTCCCATGACTGAAGCCTATATTTATGACGCCGTGCGTACACCGCGTGGCAAAAAGAAAAATGGTAGTTTGCACGAAATAACCGCGTTGCAACTCGCCACGCAACAATTGCAGGCCGTGCGCGACCGTAATGCGCTCGACACAGCTTTGGTTGACGATGTAATTTTGGGCTGCGTCACCCCGGTTGGCGAACAGGGCGCGGACATTGCCCGCACGGCGGTAATTGACGCTGGCTATGCGCAAACCACCGCCGGTTTCCAGATCAATCGCTTTTGCGCCTCGGCATTGGAAGCGTGTAATCTTGGTGCCGCCAAGGTCATGTGCGGCGAAGCGGATTTCGTCATTGCCGGCGGCGTCGAAGCCATGAGCCGAGTGCCCATGGGCATGGATGGCGGCGCAATGGGCATCGACCCGTCGATCTCATTTGATCATAACATTGTACCCCAAGGCGTCTCCGCTGATTTGATCGCCACCAAATATGGCTTTTCACGCGACGATGTGGATGCCTATGCCATGGAAAGCCAAAAGCGCGCGGCCAAGGCATGGAAAGAAGGTCGGTTCAAAAACTCGGTGGTTCCGGTGAAGGACCAATTGGGCCTAACCATATTGGATCATGACGAACACATGCGCCCGGGCACCGACATGCAAAGCCTTGGTGGCCTCAACTCCGCCTTTCAAGCATTGTCGGAGTTTGTTGGTCTCGATAGCGTTGCCATTCAGCGTTATCCGGAAATTGAAGCAATTAATTTTGTCCACACCGGCGGCAATTCTTCGGGCATTGTTGATGGCGCTTCGGCGGTCCTCATTGGCTCCAAAGAGGCCGGGGAAAAAGCCGGTCTAAAACCACGGGCGCGTTTTCGCTCCATGGCCAGCATTGGCTCCGAACCAACCATCATGCTCACTGGCCCGGTGACCGTTACCAAAAAGGCACTGGCCAAAGCCGGTATGGAAGTGGGCGATATTGATTTGTATGAGCTGAATGAGGCTTTTGCTTCCGTGGTCTTGCGCCACATGCAGGCCTTTGACATCAACCCGGCGATTATGAACGTCAATGGCGGCGCTATCGCCATGGGCCACCCGTTGGGCGCTACCGGCGCAATGATTTTGGGCACAGTGCTGGATGAGTTGGAACGCTCGGACAAGCAAACCGCTTTGGCCACGCTTTGCGTTGGCGGCGGCATGGGGACAGCCACGATAATTGAGCGGGTGTAACATGCGCAATAAAAACACTAGTCAAGCCATGAAAGCAGGCCTGCCAATCGGCATTGCTATGGGCATTGCCCTAGGTGTGGCATTTGGCACCATCATGGATAATCTCGCCCTTGGAATTTCCGTGGGCGTAGCTCTTGGCGTGGCCATGGCCCCGGCCTTTGGCTTATCGCAATTGAAAAAACAAAACCCCGATCAAACAGATGATCATCCCTCTAAAGAGGAAGACAAGACATGAAACATTTTACCCTTAAAACCGACAAAGACGGCATTGCGCTGATTACTTTTAACAGCCCGGATGTAAGCATGAATGTGCTCTCTGGTGAGGTGCTGGGAGAAATCCTCGAGTGGACCGACGAAGTCGCCGCCAATGACGCCATTAAGGGCGCGGTGATTACTTCGGGCAAAGATAGTGCTTTTTGCGCCGGTGCCGATCTTTCCGGCCTTGGCAGTATCTTTGGCGAAGCGGCTAAGCTTTCCGCCGATGAGCGCAGCGCCATGCTGTATACCGAGTTTTTCAAAATCCACACGGCTTTTCGCAAACTCGAAACCTGTGGCAAGCCAGTGGCCGCGGCCATTAACGCCCTGGCCCTTGGTGGCGGGCTGGAAATCACCCTCGCCTGTCATTACCGCGTCGCTGCCAGCGATAATCCCAAATTGAAACTCGGCCTGCCCGAAGCCATGGTCGGCGTTTTGCCCGGCGGCGGCGGCACCCAGCGCCTGCCGCGCCTGATCGGGGCCATGAATGCGTTTGATCTGATGCTGCAAGGCAAGCAGATCACCGCCGATAAAGCCTTGGCGCTTGGCGTTATTCACGCCGCTGTGCCCGGTGCGGAGCTGATCGAAAATGCCAAAGCCTGGGTCAAAGCCAATCCGGAAGCCAAACAACCATGGGATGCCGATAAGTTCAAAATCCCCGGCGGTGGTCCCTACCATCCTGCAGGCGCGCAGACATTTATGGGCGTGTCACCAATGGTGCGCAAAAACACCTATGGCAATTACCCGGCCCAACGCTACATCCTCTCTTGCGTGTATGAAGGTTTGCAACTCGATATTGATGCAGGCTTGCGCATTGAGTGCCGCTATTTCACCAAATTGATGCAGCGCCCGGAAAGCCGCAATATGATACGCTCGATTTTCTTGTCCAAACAAGCATTGGACAAGGGCGGTCGCCGCCCCGCAGGGCAAAGCAAAGGCGAGATCAAAAAAATTGCGGTAATCGGCGCCGGCTTTATGGGCGCAGGCGTAGCCTATGTCTCGGCCATGGCCGGTATTGAAGTGGCTCTGGTTGATGTTGACCAATCCGCAGCCGAAAAAGGCAAGGCCTTCACCGAGGGTGAGCTTGGCAAACGGGTACAACGCAAAAAAATGGATCAGGCCAAAGCCGATGGTATTTTGGCACGCATCACGCCGACCACTGATTATTCGGTGATGAAAGATGCGGACATGGTTATCGAGGCGGTTTGAGAAAACCGCGAAGTGAAGGACAAAATCACCAAAATGGCCGAAGAAAACATGCGCGAAGATGCTGTTTTTGGCTCCAACACCTCAACCTTGCCAATCACCGGTCTGGCCGAGGCCAGCGTGCGCCCGGAAAACTTCATTGGCGTGCACTTCTTCTCGCCGGTACACAAAATGATGCTGGTCGAAATGATTGTTGGCGAAAAGACCTCTGATTACGCCATCTCACGGGCACTGGATTTTGCTACCAAAATTCGCAAAACTCCGATTGTGGTTTCCGACACTCGCGGTTTTTACGCCAATCGGTGTGTGATGCGCTATATTGAACAAGGCATGGCTTTGCTGTCCGAGGGCGTAATCCCGGCTTTGATTGAAAACGGTGCCAAAATGGCTGGCATGCCGGTGGGCCCCTTGTCCTTGCAAGACGAAGTGGCGATTGATCTGGGCTATAAAATCCTCAAACAAACCGAGGCAGACCTTGGCGCGGCAGCGGTTGCCGGGCCAACAAAGCCGATCATCACCGCCATGATCGAAAAGCATGACCGCATGGGCCGCAAAAATGGCAAAGGTTTTTACGATTACGCTGATGACGGCAAAAAGAAGCTTTGGACCGAACTTGGCCAATTTGCGGTTAATGGCTTGCTGCCCGAAGACCAACAACCAAGCCCGGCTTACCTTAAAGAGCGCATTTTGTACGCGCAGGCCATCGAGGCGGCGCGTTGTATGGCGGAGGGCATTGTCCAAGACCCGCGTGAAGCCGATGTTGGCTCGATCCTGGGTTGGGGCTTCGCGCCTTATACCGGCGGCGCGCTATCCTATATCGACACCATTGGGGCGGCAAACTTCGTCAAACGCGCCGACGAGCTGGCAAAACAATCTGGCGATGCTTATGCGGTGCCCGGTCTCTTGCGCGAAATGGCCAAAAACGGCGAGACGTTCTATGGCCGCTTTGGCAGCGAAAAAGCGGCTTAAACCATTATTGGTGTCATCTCAGGTGCTCGGGTCATCCCGAATATTGGTGTCATCCCGGGTTTAATCCGGGGTCCACATAAGCCCCGGATAGCCTCACGGCTTCCGGGGTGACACCCTTTGGTTTGAACCTGCCAAACAGAAAACCATATATCTAGCGATTGCACGCTTAAAAAAGCTTTCGCGGTTGAGTGCTTTGCGATACCACACCTTCAGCATAAGGTGGGCCCATGAACGGTAAATCCATATTACTCATCATTGGCGGCGGCATTGCGGCGTATAAATCGCTTGAGCTTATCCGGCTGTTCAAAAAGTCTGGGGCCAATGTACGCGCCGTATTGACCAAAGCGGGTGCAGAATTTGTCACCCCCTTGTCGGTTAGCGCACTGACCGCAGAGCCGGTTTACCAAGACCTGTTTGACCTCGATGATGAAGCGCAAATGGGCCATATCCAATTATCCCGCATCGCTGATTTGATTGTCATCGCTCCGGCGACCGCCGATTTGATGGCAAAAATGGCCCATGGCCTTGCCAATGACTTGGCCTCGACGGTGCTGTTGGCCACCGACACCAAGGTGTTGATGGCCCCGGCCATGAATGTGCGCATGTGGGAACACCCGGCGACGCAGCGAAATTTGGCGCAATTGGAAGCCGACGGCATCACCCGTATTGGTCCCGATGAAGGCGACATGGCCTGCGGCGAGTTTGGCTTTGGGCGCATGGCCGAACCCGAGGCGATTTTCAACGCCGCACGCGATTTGTTGGCCGGTGAAACCACAGGCCCGCTAAGCGGTAAACACATTCTCATTACTTCCGGCCCGACGCACGAGGCCATTGACCCGGTGCGCTATATCGCCAACCGGTCTTCCGGGCGACAAGGTGCCGCCATTGCCAAAGCTTTGGCCAGCTTAGGCGCGAAAGTCAGCTATATTACCGGGCCGGTGAACATTGCCGCCCCGCACAGCGTGACCACCATAAAAGTGCAAAGCGCACAAGATATGTTCCGCGCCGTCAATGAGGCTTTGCCCGCCGATGCCGCCATTTTTGCCGCTGCCGTGGCCGATTGGCGGGTGGATTGCCAAGGCGATGAAAACCGCAAAATAAAAAAACAAAAAGGTAGAATGCCGGTTTTTAATTTTTGTGAAAACCCGGACATTCTGGCCAGCATTAGCGCCCTGCCCACAAATAAACGCCCACCTTTGGTAATCGGCTTTGCCGCCGAGACTGACCATGTATTGCCAAACGCCCGGGCCAAATATAAGCGTAAAGGCTGTGACTGGTTATTGGCCAATGATGTGTCTGGCGATGTGATGGGCGGCGACAATAATCAAGTCACTTTATTAAGCCCGGATGGGGAAGAAAGTTGGCCGTTAATGAGTAAAGACGATGTGGCCAAACGTCTGGCTACAAAAATCGCAAAGGCATTGAGTAAACCATGAATCACCAATCGTCGCGGCCGCTGGTCGCCATCAAAACCCTGCCGCATTTTAACGACCTGGAATTGCCCAGCTATGAAACCCCGCAATCGGCCGGTGCCGATTTGCGCGTGGCATTGCCGCAAGATGAGCCAATTACTCTCAAACCTGGCGAACGGGTATTATTGCCCACCGGGCTGGCCATTGCCTTGCCAGCAGGCTTTGAAGCGCAAATCCGCCCGCGCTCGGGATTGGCATTAAAAAACGGCATTACCGTGCTCAACAGCCCCGGCACCATTGATGCAGATTATCGCGGCGAGTTAAAAATATTGCTGATCAATCATGGTGCTGAAGTTTTTGAAATTGCGCGCGGCATGCGCGTCGCGCAAATGGTCATCGCCCCCATTGTGCAAGTAGACTGGATGGCCAGTGTAGATTTACCAGAATCCACACGCGGCGCGGGTGGTTACGGTTCAACCGGCGTTTAACGCCGACTAATGAAGTTTCTGACGGGAGAAAGTAATGACCAATACACCTAAAGACACCGCACATCGCGGACGCATTTTTGATGACATGCCAGCGACCATGGGCAATACGCCCTTGGTGCGCTTGTCGCGCCTTGCCAAAGCCAAGGGTGCCAAAGCGGAAATTCTGGCCAAGCTTGAATTCTTCAACCCGCTGGCATCGGTGAAAGACCGTATTGGTGTCGCCATGATTGATGATTTGGAAGCGCAAGGCGTGTTAAAACCCGGCGGTACTATTGTTGAGCCAACTTCTGGCAATACCGGCATTGCCCTGGCGTTTGTGGCGGCGGCGCGCGGCTATAAACTGATCCTCACCATGCCCGAAACCATGTCGATTGAGCGGCGCAAAATGCTGACCCATTTGGGCGCGCAAATTGACCTCACCCCTGGCCCCAAAGGCATGCAGGGGGCCCTCGACCGTGCCGACGAAATTGTCAAGGAAATCCCGGGCGCGGTACTGGCCCGGCAATTTTCCAACCCTGCCAATCCGGCAATACACGAACGCACCACCGCCGAAGAAATCTGGGCCGACACCGATGGGCAATTTGATGTCTTCATTGCTGGGGTAGGCACTGGCGGTACCATTAGCGGCGTCGCCCGCGCGCTTAAACCCCGCCTGCCCGGCCTTAAAGTAGTCGCGGTAGAACCCGCCGAAAGCCAGCTTCTTGCCGGTGAGGGCCCCGGCCCGCACAAAATTCAGGGCATTGGCGCCAACTTCATTCCCGATAATCTTGACCGGGCACTGGTTGACGAAGTTATTCCGGTTTCCTCCGACGAAGCGTTTGCCATGGCCCGCGAAACCGCGCGGCTGGAAGGTTTGCCTTGCGGCATTTCCTCTGGCGCAGCGCTTAAAGCGGCGGTGGATTTGGCCAAGCGCGACGACATGGCCGGTAAACGCATTGTGGTGATTATACCCTCATTTGCCGAACGTTATCTGTCGACGCCCTTGTTTGAGGATGGGTAAACTCTAACCCATAAGCACGACTGCGCGTCGGCGACCATTCGCCGCCCCGCCGGAGACCGGCGCGCAGCACCTCGTCGTGAGGCAAATCAAGCCTCCAGTTCGGCGTCCCAATAGAGGAAATCCAGCCAGCTTTCGTGTAAAAACCCGGGCGGAAAGCGCCGTCCCTGTTTTTGCAATTCAAACGAGCTTGGCCGGATTGGCGGATGCGCCGGGACCATGCCCGCTTGCCGTGGCATACGCCCGCCCTTTTTGAGATTGCACGGCGAACAGGCGGTGACAATATTGTTCCATTTGGTGGTGCCGCCTTTGGAACGCGGAATCAAATGGTCAAACGTCAATTCCTCGCCAATGCCGCAATACACACAGGCAAAGCCATCGCGCAGGAATACGTTAAAACGGGTAAATGCCGGTACGCGGTTTTGCGCCACATAGTCTTTCAGCGCCACCACGCTTGGCAGGGCCATGCTGGTGGTCGGAGAATGCACCAGATGGTCATATTGCGCGACAATACTCACCCGGTCCAAAAATACCGCTTTGATGGCCTCTTTCCAATCGAGCAGCGATAAAGGGTGGTAACAAAGCGGTTGATAATCGGCATTCAGGACCAAACAGGGCCAGCCGCGTGCTTTTGCGGTTATGGCATTCATCGACAATCCCCGATCGGACGTGATGAAGAAAAATGGGGTTTATATCCTTTGAAAGCGCCGGTACTCCTCAACACTCACGCAAAAATCGGCAAGCGTTCCAAACTTGATTCGCTTCACCTTACCGTATGTTAGATGAATATGTCATGACGAAAACCGGGCTTTATGACGCAGGGTCAAGAATTTCTTGCAAAAATTGTCCACCCAGCGCCAAACCATCATGCCCGATAGAGTGCGGCACCTTATGGCTGATATGCCAGCGTGTATCGACCCCTGCGCCGCGCAACGCCTCCATAGCCTGCATGCTGAAAGCCACCGGCAACACCTCGTCGGCGTCGCCATGAATAAGCTGAACCTTTGGCTTTGAAGCAATTTCAGCGGCCAGTTTTTCCGGCGCCGCCAAAGCCCCGGAATAGCCCAATATACCGGCAATTTTTTGGCGGCGGCGCAACCCCACCTGCAATGCCAGCATCGTGCCCTGACTAAACCCTACCAGCGCCAGACGGTCGGCGCCAAGGCCGGTGCGCGCCAGTTCGGCATCCACAAACTCGTCCAGTGCCGGGGCGGCGTCGCGGGCCCCTTGGGCGATAATTTCCGGGTTCATTTGCGATAGCCCAAACCATTGATAACCGCCCGGCAAGCCCGGCACATTGCCCGGTGCATTGGGGGCGACAAATTCGGTATCGGGTAGCAAATCAGCCCAATGGGGGGCCAAACCAATGAGGTCTTCACCATTGGATCCATAGCCATGACAAAAAATCACCAAAGATTTGGCGGCACTGCCCGATTTGGCAGGCTGACGCGGACCTGTAAGTGACATATTATACCCTTTCGCAACACAAGTAGCGAACTTATCAAGATTGTCATATCGCGCAATCTTTTGCCGCACGCACCAGTATAAGGGTAAATCAGCATAATGCGCAGTTTCGTCACCCGGTTTGCTCCCTCGCCGTCGGGCTTTTTGCATTTGGGCCATGCCCATAGCGCCTTGTGTGCGTTTGAAGCCGCACGGACGGCAGCAGGCCATTTTGTCTTGCGCATTGAGGATATAGACACGGTGCGCTGCCGCCCGGAATTTGAGGCCGCAATTTTTGAAGATTTGCGCTGGCTGGGCCTGAGTTGGGAACACCCGGTACGCCGCCAATCAGAGCATTTTGACGATTACGCAAAAAGCCTGAAACGATTGAACGATTTGGGTGTCCTCTATCGCTGCTTCAAAACCCGCCGCGAAGTGATGGCGGATATGGTGCGCGCACCGCACGGCGTCGGCGAGGTCTATGCTGGCCCGGCGAACAAAATGTCCACTGCGGAAGAGGATGACCGTATTGGTGCGGGCCAGCCTTTTGCCTGGCGATTATCACTGGCCGCGGCCCGCGAGGTGCTGTGCACCAATTGGGAGCGGCTGCATTTCATCGAAGAGGGCGCTGGCCCTGATGGCGAACAAGGCAAGATTACCGCGCGCCCCGAAATTTTGGGCGATGTAATATTAGCGCGCAAGGATATTACTACCTCATACCATCTGAGCGTCGTCCATGATGACACCTTGCAGGGCATCAACCATGTTGTGCGTGGCGTGGACTTGTTTGAAAGCACCCATATGCACGTATTGCTGCAAAACCTGTTGCAGATGCCAACTCCGATTTACCGCCATCATGGCTTGATCAATGATGATAGCGGCAAGCGGCTGGCCAAACGCAATGCGGCAGCCAGTTTGCACACCTATCGCAAACAGGGCCTGAACCGACAAGACATGCACCAAATGCTGCTTTAGCAGCGTTGCAAATTGCATATTCTAGCGCCGATAAGAGCGGCGGGGATAAGGCTGGGGGCTTTGCGATATTCGCCACAACAATAAGGGACGAAAAGCGTAAATTTAGCGTCGCCTTAGCCATGCAAAATGCCGCATCAGCTTAACATAAGGGACATTTCAGGGGCAGGGGTGAGGGTCAAATGATACTGCGCCATATCCCTTGGCTGACCCTTGGCCCTAATACCGCCCATGGGCAATTACCCTCGAGATTAGGCCGATATCATGCCAGCGTTTCACACCCATAGAAAACTTATCCACCCCCCGGCGATTGGACGTACAATCATACTCGCTTTGACATTGTGAATAGCTTCTTCCGGCCCAAAGTCTAAGACCCGCCATCAATGGCATCGTCGGTAAGGCGGATTTTTTTTGATTGGCTTTTCATCAATGCGAAAGCAATCGGGTCCGGTAGCAGGCGCGCCAGAACCGCGATACATTTATTGGCGAAGCCGGTAATGCGCACCGGCACATTGCGCGACGCCGCCTTAAAACCCTCTGCCGCCACTTCTTCTGCCGATTTCCACATCCAGCTTGGCAGTTTGGAAACCACTTTACGGGTGTCGTTGACATCGTGAAATTCGGAATAGGTGAAGCCCGGGCACAGCGCCGTGACATGCACGCCGGTATGCTGGTTTTCCAAATTCAGGGATTGCGAGAATTTGACCAAAAACGCCTTGTCGGCAGCGTACAGCGTATGACCGCTGGAACCGGGTAAATGTCCGGCCAAGGACGCCACATTAATGATCCGGCCAAAGCCGCGCTCTTGCATGCCCGGCAAGATCAGATGCACCAATTCACAAGGCGCGGTCAGCATCACTTGAATGAAGGCCGCATGATCAGCCCATTTGGAATAGGTGAAGGTGCCCGGCAGGCCATAGCCGGCATTATTGACCAGACCATCGACAAAGCGCCCGGCATCTTTAATTGCTTTCAAGATCGCTTTTGGCGCGCCCTTGGCGGCCATGTCTGCGGCGATGGTGATACTGTCGGCGTCATATTTTTCCTTCAACTCCTTGGCCAAATGGTCAAGCCGATCCTGCCGCCGGGCGGTGAGTGCCAAATCCCAGCCATGGGCAGCATATTCGCGCGCCAAAGCCGCGCCGATGCCAGCCGACGCGCCGGTCACCAGCATTAACGGACGGGTCGGACGCTTGTCTTTGGTTTGGGCGTGCTCTGCTTTCTTGGCTGGTGCTACCGGTTTCTCCGGAGTTTTTGATTTTTGAGCTAATTTCTTTGTCGAATTGGCCATGGAAAACATCTCCTAATTTTCAGAGTAAATCATGCCCGTACTGGTAAAAATAGCAAGGAGAAGACGCCTAATTATATCATTATAACGTCCGGCGCTAAAGTCGGGGGTGTAGAAAATTACGAACCTCAATGGAGCGATGTTTCGTCTTCCTCTCTTGACTTTAATTAGTTTTTTTGCTAATTAAAGAAAATGAATAAAACCTTCAAGGCATTGGCGCATCCGGTACGGCGGCAGATTCTTGGCCTGCTGCGGTCGGGGCCGATGATATCTGGCGATATTGCCGGGCATTTCGACATGGCGTGGCCGTCGCTGACCAATCATTTGAATGTTTTGAAAGATGCCGGACTGGTGCACAGCGAACGCTTTGGCACGCAAATCCGCTATCGGCTGAATGCCGGCGCGGCGGAAGAAGCGATTGCCGCCATTATGGCTTTATTGGGCAAAGAGGAGAAAGACGGATGATCAAAAATGGTTTGATAGCCTCGGTGGTGTTCATCATTGCCATGCTTGCCTTAAGCGTGTGGGCCATGCCGCTTTTGCCTATTGATGGCCAGTTCGCCACCCATTGGAATATTAACGGCGAGGCGGATGATTTTAGCGGACGCAATACCGTATTATGGCTAATGCCTGGCATTGGTTTTGCCATGGCCGTGGTGTTTAGCATTCTGCCCTCTATTGATCCGCGACGTAAAAATTTGCTGCGCTCCGGCCTGCCCTATCAAATCGCTTGGATTGGGATGCTATGCATTTTGGCATTGGCCCATGCGATGATGGTGCTCAATGCCACGAAGATCGTTAATCTGGTTGACATAACCACCGGGCCGGACCTGCTGCGCTGGATGGCGGTTTTTGCCGGGGTGTTCGTGACCGCCCTTGGTGCGGTTATGGGCAAAATCCGGCCCAATTGGTTTATGGGTGTGCGCACGCCGTGGACGCTCTCCTCCGACCTTGCCTGGGATAAAACCCACCGGTTCACTGGCTGGTTATTCATGCTGACCGGATTGGTCACGGTGGCGGCGGCCTTGGTGCTGATACCACGTTGGGCAATGACAATCTTGATTGTGGGGATGATCGGCTCCGGATTGTTGGCCGTCATATACTCTTATCTGGTGTGGAAGAGTGACCCGGCACGCGAAACGCTGGTGCCGGATAGTGCCGACTAATTTTCCGAAGGCGTGTCCGGCTTTGACGCGACACCTTTGCGCAATCTGACGCGCACCACTTGCACCAAAATCATGGTGGCAATCAGGGAAATGGCGATAAGCGGCACCATGGCTTTGGCCTTCTCGCCGCCAACCTCGCCCAGTGCATGAAAAAGCGTAAAGGTGATGCCGCAATATAGCGCACCGGAAAACACCACCCAAATTGCAAACTTGCCAAACGGCGCTTTGAAAAACCCGGCGGCCAGATAAACGGCAATACGAGTGCCGGGGATAAAACGAACCGCAATCAATGTATGGGCGAGGCGCTTTAGCACCTTGTCTTTTGCAGTCTGAACGCCATCCTTTTGTGCAAATTTTTGCGCCCAGCCATGGGTCAAAGCCGCCCGGCCCGCCCAATATTTCCACAAATCACTGGCGCTAAGACCAAGCAATAAAGCCGCAAACAACAAAGGCGTTTCGCCAAGACCCAGCGCCGATGCCGAAGCACCACCGATAATCGCCGTGTCTTCTTGAAAAAACGGGGCCATCATCAGCGCGACATAAATGCCCCACGGATAGGCCTCAAAAGCTGCACTTAGCGCATCCATGTATTTTGCCTCAAATTATGCAACACGATTCGTCTTGGCGTTCTTCGAGAGCAAATTGTGCGTTATTTTCACACTCGACGAAACAGAATAACCTTTGCCCATTGACTTTCAATGCTATTACGGCATTTGCACAGTCTGATACTGCTTCCCCATTTCCTTCAATAAGAGAATTTTTATGACACGCGCACCCAAGAAAATTGTTCTGGCCTATTCCGGTGGTCTGGACACCTCCATCATCCTCAAATGGCTGCAAACCGAAATGGGCTGCGAGGTGGTCGCCTTTACTGCCGATTTGGGTCAGGGCGAGGAGTTAGAACCGGCGCGCAAAAAAGCGCAGGAACTCGGCGTTAGTGAGATATTTGTTGAAGATTTGCGCGAGGATTTCGTCCGCGATTATGTCTTCCCGATGTTTCGCGCCAATACGGTGTATGAGGGGCAATATCTTTTGGGCACCGCCATTGCCCGGCCGCTTATCGCCAAGCGCCAGATTGAGATAGCCCACGAAACCGGCGCTGACGCGGTGTGCCATGGGGCCACCGGTAAGGGCAATGATCAGGTACGCTTCGAGCTGGCCTATCTGGCGCTTGATCCGGAGATCAATATCATTGCGCCATGGCGCGAATGGGATTTTGGCTCGCGTACCGACCTGATTGCCTATGCCGAGCAACAGGGCATTCCGGTGCCTGCCGACAAACGCGGCGAAGCGCCATTTTCTGTGGATGCAAATTTGCTGCACACTTCCTCCGAGGGCAAAGCCCTAGAAGACCCGGGCGTGGAAGCGCCGGAATTTGTTTATCAGCGCACCGTTGCGCCGGAAGATGCGCCGGATGAGCCACAAATTATTGAAATCGGTTTTGAAAGCGGCGATCCGGTTAGCATTGACGGGGTCGCGCTTTCCCCGGCCAGCCTGCTGACCAGACTTAACGAGCTTGGCGGCAAGCACGGCATTGGCCGGCTGGATTTGCTGGAAAACCGTTTCATTGGCATGAAATCACGCGGCATTTACGAGACCCCCGGCGGCACCATTTTGCTGGCGGCGCATCGCGGCATTGAGCAAATTACGCTGGATGGCGGGGCCATGCACCTCAAAGACGAATTGATGCCGCGTTATGCCGAGCTGATCTATAATGGTTTCTGGTTTTCGCCGGAACGTAAAATGTTGCAAGCGGCGATTGATGAAAGCCAAATTATGGTCAGCGGCAGTGTGCGGCTAAAACTGTATAAAGGCATTGCCAGTGTCATTGGCCGCACCTCAGCACGCTCACTGTATTCGCTGGACCACGTGACCTTTGAGGACGACATTGTTTACAACCAGTCCGACGCCGACGGGTTTATCAGCCTCAACGCCCTACGCCTCAAACTGCTGGCCAAACGCGATCGCAGCACCGGCAAGAACGACTAGGGTCTGCCCCAAAAAACACCCCGACCGACGCAACCTCTCCAATTGGTAAGCTGACAGGGCGTCGCGGGCTGCCTATACCTCGCAGTGTCAAAACAGGGGTCTGGCATGCGAATTTTTATTTGGTTTTTTCTGGTATTGGGGTTGGCATTACCAGAAATGGCAATCGCACAAAATCCGCTTGAGCAGGCAAGGGTTTTGCGCAAACAGGCGGCGGCGCTGGAAAACAATGGCGATTTCGCTGGTGCCAGCAAAGCGTTCGAGCGCGCGCTGTTATTGCAACCCGGCCACCGGTCCTATTGGCTTAATCTTGCCCTGTTGGCCGAGAAGTCCGGCCACCGGGCGAATGCCATTGGCTGGCTGGAAAAATTCACGCAGGCCGGATTGTATTTTCCGCCGCAACGTTTGGCCAATGCCCTTGGCGTGGCCATGGATGATGCGGATTATGCCGCAGTTTTGCGCGCGCTTGACCATAATAATTCGCCATTGGGCCAGACCAGTATTCGCGCCCGTGTCGCGGCCAATGATGTGCTGGTCGAAGGCATAGCTTTAGACCCAAAATCCGGACGCACTTTTGTCAGCACCATTGTCGGGCGCTCGATTTTGATGGCCGAAGAAAATGGCGAATTCACCAATTTTGTGCACGATGACCCACGATTGCGCTCACTGTTTTCGCTGGCCATAGACCGAAGACGGAATTTGTTATGGGTAACCTCCGGCACCATTGAAAACACTCCCCTTGATGAGGGGGAAAGCCCAGCCAGCGGCCTCTACGCCTTTGATTTGGACACGGGAAAATCGGCGCACGCTTTTGATATGAGCGAACACGCCAAAATGCTCGGCGATCTCACCCTTGGTGCCGATGGCTGCCTTTATGCTTCTGATGGCCTCGGCGGCGCGGTGTTTAGGTTTTCTGCCAATGGGCGCCGATGGAAAAAACTGGAAACCGGCAATGTGTTTTCCTCGCCCCAGGGCATCGCCTTTCTAGGCGATTCCATGTTTGTCGCCGATTACTCCACCGGCCTTGTGCGGGTCGACCAAAAGCAAAAAACCGCACAGCTTTTGCCAGCCCCTCTTAATACCAGCCTTATCGGCCTGGACGGCTTGATCGCGCATAAGGGCAAGCTGATTGGCATTCAAAATGGCGCCAGTCCTATGCGCATTGTGCAGATCACCCTGAGCGAAGACCAAAGCGCCATCGCAGCGGTCGATGTGTTATTGCAAAACGACAAAAATATGGAAGACCCGACCCAAGGCGTAATTGAAAATGATAATTTGCACTTTATCGGCAATGCCCAATGGGCGCGTTTTCCAACCGATGGCAGTGCGCCCAAGACACCGCGCGAGCCGACGCGCATTCTCACCTTGCCGCTGGAGTAATTGCCACCGCGCGCGCCAGCTAAACCAATAACGCCGCTTGCGTGTCTTTGCCCCAACCAACAAATATTTTGCCGTCTGCTTCAATCACCGGGCGTTTAATCAATGTCGGATATTGCACCATTAGCGCCATGGCTTTGTCCGAATTCATGCCGTCTTTTTGGTTGGCCTCAAGGCCGCGCCATGTGGTCGAGCGGGTATTGAGCAGCTTTTCCCACCCGGCCGCCGCCGCCCATTTGGCAATGTCGGCGGCGCTAACCCCATCAGCCCGCACATCATGAAAGTGCGGGTTTAGCCCGGTACTTTGCAGCGCCTTTAGCGCCTTGCGGCAGGTATCACAATTTTTCAGGCCGAAGAGTTTCATGCTGACACCCCATAAGTTTTTTTCGCTTTTGTCACGGATCGCGCCAAAAGAAAATATAGTGATGACACCGAAGGAGCGGTGAACGCAATTGCCAATAAAAAAGGTGCGGGCGTATGCGCCTGTGCTAAGTTGATTCCCAGTGTTTTGAGCAAGGGCAATCTTTATGTCAGAAAAACTGGTCATCCTCGTTATATTTTTTGCATTCGCCGCAGTTGAATTGGCCAAAGGCGGTTTTTTTGCCCAAAAGGAAGCGATTAAGGGCGATGGCCTGCTAGATTTTTCCAGCACGGTTTTACTATTGGGATTGGTGCAGCCGGGGATATTCCTATTGGTCAATACCGGGCTTGGTCTGGGCCTTCCCGATTGGCGCGGCGCGTGGTCGGGCATACCGATTATCGCCCAATTCGCCATGCTATTGATTTTTGATGATTTGTCGCAATATTGGTGGCACCGCGCGTCCCACACTTTCCCCGCCATCTACCCTTTGCACCGTCCGCACCACAATGCCAAATATTTGAGCGTGCGCATCGTCTATCGCAATAACATATTTTATTACGCCATGATGCCCGGCATTTGGCTGTCGTCGGTGCTGGTGTATTTGGGTTTTGGCTGGGTCTATGCGTTTTACCTGGTCGCCAAGCTTTCAGTCATTATGGGTGCCCATTCGAGCGCCCGCTGGGACGCACCGCTGTATCGCGTCAAATGGTTGGCGCCGGTCATGTGGGTGATCGAGCGCACCATCTCCACGCCTTCAACCCATGCCATGCACCATGGCCGCCACAAGGCCGACGGCATCACCCATTACAAAGGCAATTATGGAAATTTCCTGTTTTTCTGGGACGTGCTGTTTGGGACCGCCAAAATCACCCGGCAATACCCGGTGCAATTCGGCGTTGAGAACCTGCCCGATATTGGCGTCGGCGAACAATTGGTATGGCCGCTTGTCCGTGCGCCAAAACCCGCGCCCGCTCCTGATACAGACGCCTAGTCTTCTGTCGGCTTTTGCGCGCCCTTGCGTACATAATGCAGCACCCAAAGGTCTTTCCACACGGTCTCGCCGGGCTTGTGACCCTGCCATTGCCAGATCAAATGATCGGCATCCTCAACGGTCCAGATCATCCGCAAATAAGGCGCGTCAAATTCTTGCGGATGCACGGATTCCAGACCGAAATCATGGTCGGCATCCTTGGGCGCAGGCCCGCCAACCAGATCGAAATAATTGCCCTGATCATCAACCCAGGTTTGCCGCCATTGGCCAATCTGTTTGTGAAACGTGGATACGCTCATGCCGGTAAAACCGGGCATGGAAAATTTTTCAGTAATCACACAATCGCCATAAGCGCTTTTACTGATCGCGTTTTCGGCCCATGCCTTGGGTTTGTCTGGCCCTTGGCTATACCATAAATCCCATTCGCCAACCCAAAAATCCAACTGCCGGTATTCTTCCCCCTGACAGGATTTGGGCGGCGGCGTATTCGCACTCTGATCCGCATTTTGCGCCCCCGCACTTTGCAACAAGGCTGCCGATGCGGCCAGCGTGATCATTGCCGCGCCAATAATAACTCTCATAATTTCCTCCGCCAGCTTTGCCGCCATTCCGCTTCAGGCTGGCAGTTTTGCCACTACAAGCCAACTTACGAATTGGTAATTTCAAAACAGCAAAAAGATAATCGTTGCGGCAAAGCCTAAGTCACAAGTCAGAATTTGAGTTGCGCCCGGGGCAAAAACCCACACACTGCTGTCATGAGCATTTACAAGCATATTGTTGATGAGTTGATCGAGGAGCGTTGCGAGCATTTGCGTGCCAACAAAGCGTTATGGCCACTTATCCAGCCATGGCTATATCGGGCGTTGGGATATGAAAAAGCGCGCAAAATGGCGGACACTATTGCTGACCAATCGGGCTATGCCGCCTTTGAGAACATTTCCAAATCCCTTGATCTTCGCCTCAATATTGAAGGCTTATCGCAAGTGCCAAAGACCGGCCGCCTGATGGTGATTTGCGATCACCCAACCGGGCTGGCCGACGGTTTGGCGGTGTTTGATGCGCTTAAAAAACACCGGCCCGATTTGATGTTTTTGGCCAATGCCGATGCCTTGCGGGTGATCCCCGGCGCGACAGATGTAATCATCCCAGTAGAATGGGTGATGCACAAACGCACCCGCGAAACCGCTCGCGCCACCTTGCACGGGCTCAAGGCGGCCATGGCGCAGGAGCGCTGCGTGATCATATTCCCTGCTGGAAAACTGGCCAAGCTCACCATTAATGGTTTGCAAGACAAGCCGTGGGAGGCCTCGGCCACTGCCTTGGCACGCAAATTTGGCGCGCCGATTACGCCTTTGCACATTAGCGCCCGCAATTCGGTTTTATATTATCTGTTTTGCATCCTTCATGGCGAATTGCGCGATATCACCTTGTTTCACGAACTGCTCAATAAAGCCGGGCAAAATTTCGACATGGTTTTTGGACCGGTGATCGACAGCCAGAGTCTGCCGCTCGATGCCGCTGCCGCCATTGCCGCTTTGCGCCATATTGTCACCCATGAATTGGCGGTAACCGAATAGCAATGCTGCACCGCGCCCCTTGGCTAAACGCCGCTTATCGTCAACAATTGAAAATCACCAATAAAGAGGCATGTTATGAGCGAAACCCCGTTTGATCGTCTATCAAAAAATGTATCGCGTTATGGGCAATTAAGTTTCAAAAACTATGCGTTGGTGCGCTCCTTCGCCGAGCGCCTGCGCGCCGGATTTTGCGGCTATCTCAATGCCGAAGATGGCGAATGCGTTTATCTGGTCCCGCCGCAGGGCGAATTCCATCCGGGGCCCCATGGCGGCGGCGCGTATTCGGTTTCCGGCGGCGGGTTTTTACCGCTCGCCCCGATCAGCTTTGGTCTGGCCGTGCGGGTATCGGTCAGCGGCGATTGGTTGCGCGCAATTTTTCTATGCGGGCGCGAAGGCAATTCATTGAATGTGCAGATTGATGGCGGCAAAAGTTTTGATCTGCCTTTGCCGCTTGAAGATGAGGACGTTGCCGCGCTTCACGAGCCAATTTACCTGCATATTTATGACTGGTTTGACGACCGGATTAGCCGGTATGAACACGGCAATTACGGCACCAATGCCATTGGTTTTGAAATCGTCAGCGTGGAAAAAGATAAGGCCTAATATCTGGGCCTAGCGGCCAATCCGCACTTGCCCCAATCGATAGCTGATAAACACCAGACAATTGTGCAGGCCCTCGCCGCCAACCGGTTGGAAACGCCATTGCTGCACGCCTTTAATCGCCGAGCGATCAAACATGCCTTCCGGCGCGTCCTGCTTAACTTGCACATTATGCGTAGCGCCGCTGGGCAATACGTCCAATTGCACCACCACCCAGCCCTGACGGCCAGCACGGCGCGAAGCGCCCGGGTATTTGGGCAAGGGCAAGTCCAGCGCCGCCAATGCGCCGCCGCCCTGACACGCACCGGGCTCGGTCAGACGTTTTACACTGGGCGGGGCCGGATAATCATGATTGAGCTTAAAGCTTTTTTTTGCGCAGCCGCCAATGGCCATTATGGCCGCCATCACGATCAGGCTGGCGGTGCGACCGATCATCCTTGCGAAGCCGGAAGACGCACAATCAGGCCATCCATCTCGTCCGTAATTGCTATCTGGCAGGCCAGACGCGATTCGGGTTTTGGATCAGAAGCAAAGTCCAACATGCTTTCTTCCATGCTTTCAGCGCTACCGGTAATGGCGGCGAAAGTCGGGTCCACATAAACATGGCAAGTGGCGCAGGCGCAGGCGCCGCCGCAATCGGCATCAATGCCGGGCACCATATTGTTCACAGCCGCTTCCATCACGGAGATGCCAGGTTTGACTTTAACCGTGTGCGCGGTGCCGTCATTTTCGATATAAGTGAGTTTTACCATTGTCTTCCATTTTTTTGCTTTCCCCGTCCATGTAAAGTGCCGCGCGCGAAGATCAAGCCCTGAAGCACAAGTGCGTACATTGTCAGCACCAAAATCAGGGCTTAAGAACAGCCCTATGAAGCTTCTCAAACCCATACATGCTTTGCCCGCAGAGGCCGATACGCAAGGTTTAGCGGCGGCCTTGGCGCATGAGGCAAAGCCCGGTGATATTATCTGTTTATACGGGCCCTTGGGCAGCGGCAAAAGCGTCTTCGCCCGCGCCTTTGTGCGCGCCCTTACCGGAGCGCACACCGAAGTCCCCAGCCCGACTTTCACTTTGGTACAACATTATGATGCACCGGGTTTTGAGATTGTTCATGCCGACCTTTATCGTCTTGAGCATGATGAAGAGATTATCGAGATCGGACTGGAGGAAGGCTTTGACGATGCCGTTACCCTGATTGAATGGCCGCAAAGGCTGGGCCGGTTTTTGCCCGCCAGCCGCCTTGATCTGGAACTGACCATAGAGGCCGATAAAGCCCGCACTGCCACCCTCACCGCCCATGGGAAGCATTGGAGCGATAGAATGGAATTTAACTCTTGAGCACCCAAACCCGTAATGCCCGGATACAGCAGTTTTTGCACGCGGCCAATTGGGGCGACGCGCAAAGGCAAGCCTTGCCGCTGGACGCTTCCACCCGGCGCTATGAGCGTCTGGTGCTTGGTGACAAGCACGCCATCCTCATGGACGCGCCGCCGGGGGCCGAGGCCAGCGCCTGCCCCCCAAATGCCACCGCCCAACAACGCGCGGCCTTGGGTTATAACGCCCTTGCCAGACTTGCCGGGCCAGACACACGGGCGTTTTTCGCCATTGCCACTGAGCTATCGGCACGCGGGTTTTCGCCGCCGCGTATATATGCCGCCGACCATGATCATGGCCTGTTACTGCTCGAAGATTTGGGCGATGCGCTGTTTGCGAAATTGGCCAGCGAAAAAACCGTGGGTGAAGATATATTGTATAGCGCCGCGACCGAGATGCTGGCGGCGCTGACGCGGTGCAGCTTCCAGCCCCAAATGCCCCCCACCCAACCGCAATGGCAGGTGCAAGACTACGACCAACACGCCTTGCTGGCCGAAACCGATTTATTGCTGCAATGGTATGCGCCGCACCTTGGCAGCACCCCCGATGATCAGGCCTGCGCACACATCCGTGCAGCATGGGCGGAAAGTTTCACCGCCCTCGACGCCTTGCCCAAGGTGCTGGTGATGCGCGATGTCCATGCGGAAAACCTGCTATGGTTGCCGGATCGCGACGCCCATGCGCGCACCGGATTGCTGGATTTTCAGGATGCGGTATTTGGCTCCCCGGCTTATGATCTGGTTTCGCTGTTGCAAGATGCTCGGCGCGATTTGCCCCACGGTCTGGAAGATCAGATGAAAGCCCTGTTTTTGGAACGCTCCAAAATAAACGATCACGACGCTTTCCATGCCAGCTATGCGATTTTGGGCGCGCAGCGCGCCGCCAAAATATTGGGTATTTTTGTGCGTCTGGCAGAGCGCGATCATAAACCGCGTTATCTGGAATTTTTGCCGCGTACCGCCGCGCATTTTGTGCGCAATCTGCAACACCCGGCGCTGGCCGAGATTGAAACCTGGGCGCGCCGCCATTTTGGCGCGCTGTTCGAGGCGACACCATGAACACGGTGAGCCCAAGGCCCGACCGCGCCATGGTATTGGCCGCCGGACGCGGCACCCGGTTTTTGCACATCACCAGCAATCAACCCAAAGCCATGGTCAAAGTGGCGGGAAAATCGCTGATAGATCACCAGCTTGATCGATTGCAAACGGCAGGCATAGACCGGGCCATCGTCAATGTGCACCATTTCGCTGACACTTTAGAGACGCATTTGCGGTGCCGAAATAATGGCCCGGAGGTTCAGATCTCCGACGAGCGCGACTGCCTTTTGGAAACCGGTGGGGCTTTGGTGCGCGCCCGGCATTTGCTCGGCAAGCAGCCATTTTTTGTGATGAATGCCGATGCCATATGGGATGAGATTGGTACTGATCCTCTGATGGCGCTGGCCGAGCGTATGGCAAAACTCGAAAAGCCCGCCATTATTTTGCTGCTGGCCCGCAAAGACCGCTCTCTCGGCCTGCACACCAAAGGTGATTTTGCTTTGATGCCAGACCAGCAATTGCGCCGCCCGCAGCCCGGCGAAGAGGTGCCGTATTATTATGCCGGCAGCCAGCTTATGCACCCGGCATTTTTGGTTGGCGAAAACGAGCGACCATTCTCAGCCAATCTTTTGTGGGACAAAGCCGCCAAAGCCGGGGCGCTTTACGGCGTGATACTGGATGGCTTTTGGCTGCATGTGGGTGATCCGCAAGCCCTTGAGGAGGCCAATTTACGGCTTGAAAGAGGGCCGGTTTGAGCGACGCTAAAACCTTTTTGGACCTCAAAGGTCCACGGGTTTTTACCATGCCATCGGGCATGCGGTTTTTGCCAGCATTGGCCGAAGGGATTGAGGCGGCGGTGGATCCACATTCGCCCTACGGTCTTAGCGACGCCATGGTTCTGGCCCCGACCCGGCGTGCCGCCCGGGCTTTGGCCGATGCGTTTGTGCAAAGCCAGCATGCGCGAAATGCTGTTTTATTGCCGCGCATTCGCGCCATTGGTGATGTCGATGCCGATGAGCCACCGTTTGAGCCGGGCGCATTAGCCTTGCAATCCGCCCGTCCCATGGGCAGCGAACAAAGGCTGTTCGACCTTGCCGCTTTGGTACAAAGGCGGATGCAGGCAAATGGTCAAGCGCCGTCTCTGGCCTGCGCTTTGGCAGAAGCCGAAGCCTTAGGGCTATTGATTAGCGAAGCGCAAACCGAAGAGATTGACGGCTTTGATCTGGCAAAGGAGAAATTCCAGACCAAGCTTAACGGCCAGCCGGAACATGTGCAGCGCGCCGCGCAATTTCTCAGCATTGTTATGGAGCACTGGCCCGCCCATTTGCACGCCCAAGGTGCTGCTGACCCGGCGGCATATCGCTCTTTTCTGCTGCGGGCGCTGGCGGAAAATTGGCGAAATCAGCCACCAAACCACATTATTGTCGCGGCCGGGTCCACTGGCTCGGTGCCGGCCACTGCCGGATTGCTCGACACGGTGGCGCGCTTGCCTTTTGGCGCAGTGGTTTTGCCGGGGCTGGATGAGAGCCTGTCGGATGCGGACTGGAAGCAAGTGGCGCAAAGCCCCGGCCACCCGCAATATGGTCTGGCGCGGCTATTGCGGCGCATGGGCTTAAGCCGGGCCGACGTAAAACCATGGCCCGGCGCGCAAGAACCCAAAGCCGCGCGCCGACGCCGACGGCTGATCAATGAAGCCTTATTACCAGCCGAGGCCACCGCCGGGTGGGGCGAACGCCTGCAACGGCTAAGCGAGGCCGAACGCCTTACCCCCACCCAACTGGTTCATGAAGGACTGGACGGCCTTAGTCTGGTGGAGGCCGATCATGAAGAGGAAGAGGCGCTGGTGCTGGCCATGGCCATCCGCCATACTTTGCAGGATCCGCAAAAAACCGCCATTTTAATTACCCCGGACCGGGCCTTGGCCGAACGGGTGCGCGCGGCGCTTTGGCGTTGGGATATTAATATTGATGACAGCGCCGGTACGGCGTTGGACAAAACTCCCTTGGGCGTGTTTTTAAGCCTATTAGCGCAAAGCGCCGCGCAGCACGGCGAACCTTCCCTTTTGGCATCGCTGTTGAGCAGCGAATTTTCGCAGCTAAGCCTGCCAATGGTGAAGGCAACAGCCTGCGCCCGGCAGCTGGAAGCGCATTTTCTGCGCGGCGTCCGGCGCTATGACAGTATTGGTGATTTGCGCCGCACCATCGAACACACCGCACCCGACCTTAATGGCATTACCGAAGAACAGCGCGCCCAATTGCTGATCTATTGCCAAACCTTAGAGCAGGCATTCGATCATTTTTCTGCGCTCGACAAAGCCCCGATTGCGGCATGGGCGGAAGCCCATATCAAGGCCGCGATTACCTTGGCCACCAGCGATGAAAAAACCGGCGATGCGCATTTGTGGCGCGGGCGTGCGGGCAGTGGGGCGGCAGCCTTATTGCGGGCATTATTGCACGATGCGGGGTCCTTGGGCGACGTTAGTGCGCAGGACTATTGGCATGTATTCAATAGCTTGGCCGGGCAGCGGCCAATTCGCCCGGAGGCCCCGGCAAACCCGCGCGCGCGTATTTTGGGCCCCTTGGAAGCGCGGATGATTGATGCCGATCTGGTGGCGCTGGGCGGTCTTAATGAGGCGTCATGGCCATCCCTGCCCAATCAAGACCCGTTTTTACCGCGCGGTCTGCGGCTGGAACTTGGCCTGCCCGACCCGGAGCGACGTTTGGGCCTTGCCGCCCATGATTTCGCCGAGCACGCCAGCAAACCGCAAGTGTTGTTGACCCGCGCCAAACGCAATGGTGCCGAACCGGCGGTGGCCTCGCGCTGGCTATGGCGTCTTAAAACCCTGATCCGCGCCGCTGCGCCTGAAACCGCGCAAATGCAGGCTATTTTAGCGCCCGATGTGGATTATCTTGGTCTTGCCCGCGCATTGGATTTTGTGCCGCCCGAGGCCATTACCCCTGCCCCGGCACCGCGGCCAACACCGCCGCTGGAAAAGCGCCCGCGCAGTCTTTATGTCACCCGGCTTAAAACGCTGGTGCGCAATCCTTATGCCATTTATGCACGCTTTATTTTAAATCTTGAGCCGTTGGAGCCATTGGGCGAACTTCCCGGCCCCAAGGAGCGCGGCATGGCAGTGCACGATGCACTGGAAGCCTTTATTGGCTTTGGCGCTTCGCCGGATGACGAAAACGCGCTGGAAAATTTGAGCGCGCTAATGGCCCAAGGTCTGCGACGTCACGGCTTTGCTGACCACCAAATTCCGGCGCAAAGCGCCCGCTTAAAGCGCGCCAGCGAGTGGATATTGGCATGGGAGCGCGACCGGCGATTGGCCGGATGGCACTCTGCCATGCTGGAGGGCAAAGGCGCATTGACGCTAAAGCTGGCGGGTGGCGATTTTGCCATCAAAGCATTTGCCGACCGCATTGATCAGCGCGGTGAAGATTTTGCGGTGCTCGATTATAAAACCGGCGCGGCGGCCAGTCCGGCGGAGGTTTATGCCGGGTTTGATCCGCAATTACCGCTCGAAGCCGCGATTTTGAAAGATGCCGGTTTTACCAAAGAGGGCAAAACCATATGCGGTACGGCCAGCAGTTTGGGGCTGGTAAAAATATCTGGCGGTAATCCGCCGGGCGATTGGATTGCGCTGGAAGAAAAGAAAATAAAATCGCTCGGCAAAACCGTCAACGCCCCTGAGTTTGAGGCGCTGGCCGTGGCGCAAATCACCCAATTGGTGGGCTGGTTTGACGATCCCGCCAATCCCTATCTGTGCCAGCCACGAGCAAAATATACCGACAGCTTTAGCCAATATGATGAATTGGCCCGGCGCGGCGAATGGGCATCCACCGCCGAAGATGATGGCGGCGTATCATGAACGCTCATCATCAAGCCATCGCCGCCCAGGCCGAAGCGGCAAACCCGCAAAGCTCTGCCTTTGTCTCGGCCAATGCCGGGTCGGGGAAAACCCATGTGCTGATCAACCGGGTGACCCGTTTGCTGATGGCCGGTGTGCAACCGCAAAACATATTGTGTGTCACCTATACCAAGGCCGCCGCCGCGGAAATGCTCAACCGCCTGTTCGACCGCTTGGGCGGCTATTCGGTCATGCAGGACGATGAACTTGGCGAAGCTTTGCGCGAACTGGACCCGCAAATCGCCATTGGCAAGGTCGATTTGCGCCGTGCCCGCGCCTTATTTGCGCTGGCACTGGAAACCCCGGGCGGCCTGAAAATCCGCACCATTCATTCGTTTTGCGAATCGCTTTTGCGCCGTTTTCCCGCTGAAGCCGGAATTAGCCCGGGCTTTACCGTTCTTGATGATCGCCAGACCGCCGACATCCGCCATGATTGCATTGCCAGTATCGGGCTTGAGGCCCTGGCCGAACCGGATGGTCCCATCGCGACGGCCATTGAACACACCGCCAGCCTTGGGGCCGAGGCACTGGACAGCGTCTATAGTTTCGCCCTTGCCAAAGGCCGCCCGCTGACCGCGATGATTAATCGCCAAGACGGGCTGGACGGCGCGATTGCCCTTAGCACCAAACAATTGGGTCTGGAGCCGAACACCAACACGATTAGCGAAACAGAAACTGGCTGGCATGGGCTGGATCATTTGGCGCTAAAACGCCTTGCCAATGCCTTGAACGACGGCAAAGCCACCGACCAAAAATGTGCCGCCAAAATCGCTGCGGCGCTACACGCCGACACCGCGAATAAGTCTCTGGAGGCTTTGTTTGGCGGATTTTTCACGCTGGCTGGCACGCCAATAAGAGCTCTGCCAACCGGCGGCATACGCACGGCACATCCATGGGTGGTGGAGCTAATTCCAGCCATACAAGAGCAATTGAGTAATATCCGCCAACGCCTGCATGCTGTTGCAGTTTTGGAGAATACCCGCGCTGCTTTGGTGCTCGGGCAGGCTTTGCATCAACGGTATTGCGCCGCCAAACAACATCAGGGGGCGCTGGATTTTGATGATTTGATTGCCATAAGCGCTGATCTGGTTTCGCGATCCGACGCCGCCCAATGGGTTTTATATAAGTTGGACTACAATCTTTCGCACATTCTGGTCGATGAAGCACAGGACAATAGTGACGGGCAATGGCAGTTAGTGCGCAGCCTGTCGCGCGAGTTTTTTGCTGGCAAAGGCGCGCAGGAAGAATCCCGCACGCTGTTTGCAGTGGGCGATCCCAAGCAATCCATCTATTCCTTTCAGGGCGCTAATCCAGCTTTGTTTTTACAAGAAGCCGAAGCGCTTAAAATCCAAACTCTGGCCCGCGAAGCGCGCTTCACCATGCCTGAACTGGCGCTGTCCTGGCGGTCCTGCCCGCAAATCCTGTCCATGGTGGATGAGGCATTTTTGCCCTTCATTAGCGCCTCGCTCGAGAAGAAGTTTGCTGGTGACCCGGCTGATTTCGAGAAGGCGCACCCAAAACCACCAGAACAGGTACCCGAACAGGCACCGGGCTTTGATAACTATATTAATCATCAAGCCCAGCGCGCCGACCACAATGGCAGCGTGGAATTGTGGGATCCCGTAGCGCGCCCAGTGGATATGCCAGAGGAAGACCCCGGCGCGCCGGTTGACGCCCCGGCACCGCAAAGCGCGCGCAATGTTTTAGCCGCCAATATTGCCATCAATATTGAGGATTGGCTGCAGCGCGGGGAATTGGTCGGCGTCAAGGAAGACGGGGTTTGGCGCCAACGGGCCATCCGCCCCGGCGACATTATGATTTTGGTCAAAAAACGCTCTGGCGGCCTGTTCGAAGAAATTATTCGCCAGCTTAAATCGCGCGGCGTGCCGGTCGCCGGGGCTGACCGCATGGTGCTCAATGCACAAATCGCCGTGCGCGATTGCCTGAGCGCCGCCAAGGCCGCCGTGCAGGATGCCGATGATTTGTCCTTGGCCGAATTTTTGCGCAGCCCTTTTTTGCAACCCGCCAAGGCCGATGCGGCCATTATTGACGAAAGTGCCCTTTATAACCTCGCCGCCGACCGGCCGCGTGGACAAAGCCTTAGCCATGCCTTGCACCTCAATGAAGATCCACGCTTTGATGAAGCGCGCACCTTAATGGCGCATTTGCGCCGCGCCGCTGCTAAGCAAACGCCGTTTGGCTTTTTTGCCAGCCTGCTGTTTCGCCAAAGCCAAACCGGCGAGAGCTATGCCAAAAGACTGTATGCCCGCCTTGGCCGCGAAGCCGAAGACCCGGTGCGCGAATTTTTGTCCAATGCCCTGGCGCATCAAAACCAACAGGCCCCGGCTCTGGTGCGCTTCATCGCCCAAAGCGCGCAAGATGAAGCGCAGATAAAACGCGAAATGGAGGGCGCCAGCAATGCCGTGCGGGTAATGACGGTGCACGCCGCCAAGGGGCTGGAAGCACCGTTGGTGATTTTGCCAGACACCGCCAGCGGACCGGGACGGCCACGCAGTTCGGGCCTGATGTTCGGGCCGCAAGACGCGCTATTGTGGTCGCCAAAAAAACAAAACGACCCCGCAATCTGTGCTGGCCTTCGCGAACAGGAGGCGGCGTTGGACCGGCAGGAACATTTGCGCCTTCTCTACGTCGCCATGACCCGCGCCCAGGACCGGTTGATCATCTGCGGGGCGCAAATGGGCCATGGTGAAGGCCGCATGGAGGAAGATAGCTGGTACACGGTCTGCGCCAACGCCTTCGCCCGTAAAACCGCTGGTGATGAAATACAAGCGTTTGAAACCAAAGCCGGCAATGCGGCCAAACGCTATGGACCGGTGCCCAAAACTACCGCCAGCAATGCGGCAGAAGCCCCATTTGTTGAAAACTGCTCGGTTGTGGCTTTGCCTGACTGGGCAACAAAACCATTGGTTGCTCAGGCACCCGCGCCGCGCCGCGCTGCGCCATCGCGCTGGATGGACGATGACGATGAGTTGGCTCCGGTAATGTCGCCTTTGGCCGATGGCGGGGCGAAGCGGTTTAAGCGCGGGCTGCTCATCCACACTTTGTTACAATCGCTGCCGGATATGGCCGTGGATTTACGCCCTGAAGCCGCGCAAAATTACCTCGCCGCACAGCCGGATCTGGACGCCGGGCAAATCGACGAAATTATTGCCGCCGTATTTGGTGTATTGGAAGAACCGGCGTTTGCAGCGCTGTTTGGACCCAATAGCCGCGCCGAAATACCGATAAGCGGGCATGCCGCCGATTTGGCCGATAATCTCATCATTGCCGGGCAGATTGACCGCATTCTGGTCACCGAAGAGCAAGTGCTGGTCGTGGATTTCAAAACTAACCGCCCCGCGCCCAAGCGCGCCGAGGACGTGCCCAAGATTTATTTACAGCAGATGCGGGCTTACCGCGCTTTGCTGCGTGAATTATGGCCAAACCGCGAAATTCATTGCGCTTTATTGTGGACAGACGGCCCGGCATTAATGCCCCTCGCGCAGAATTTACTGGACGTGAAGCCCTAAAACCGGCGCACACCTTGACGCGGCGCGTCCGCATCCCTAGCTAGCGGAGGAAGGGCGTGCACCCGCGCCAAATCTGTTTTAGGAGTTTGCCATGTCAACAATTGCCGTAAGCGATGATTCTTTCGAAACGGACGTTCTGAATGCCGAAGGCCCCGTATTGGTGGACTTTTGGGCGGAATGGTGTGGGCCTTGTAAACAGATTGGGCCACTTTTGGACGAATTGGGCCAGGAACTCGAAGGCAAGGTCACCATCGCCAAGGTCAATATTGACGAAAACCCCGGTACGCCGGGCAAATATGGCGTGCGCGGCATTCCCACCCTAATGCTATTTCAAAATGGCCAAGTGGCATCCACAAAAGTCGGTGCCATGCCCAAGAGTAAAATTTCCGATTGGTTGAACGGCGCGGTTACCGCCGATAGTGCCGCAAAAACCGGCGCTTAAGGTCAGGACCCGTTAGTTCCATTCATTTTTGCTGATTTAAAGCCAAAACCTCGCCCGCGAGATAGAGCGAGCCGCAGACCACGACCATGGGGCTTTCGCCGGCTTCAAATGCCATTTCAAATGCTGCACCCAGATCGGGTGCGATGCTGGGGGCCAAGCCAACGCTTTGGCCCTCAGCCTGCATTTGGGCGGTGCTCATTGGATTTGGGGCGCTGGCCACCGGCACACAAATAATCTGCGGGTTCAGCGAGACAAAGCTTTCAAAATAGCGGCGGGCGTCCTTGGTATTTTGAATGCCGACAATCAGAACCAACGTGTTTTTGGTTTTCGCCCAACGCGAAGCAATGGTCGTTGCCAACGCCTTTGCTGCGTGGGGGTTGTGCGCCCCATCAACAATAATTTGCGCATTTTTCTTCGCGGCCAGATTAGCCAGTTTTCCCTTTGTTATACGCTCAAAGCGCCCCGGCCAAATTGCCTGCTCCAATCCGGCGGCAATCGCCCGATGATCCCAGCCAAAATGTAATGCGGCGGCCACTGCAAGACCGGCATTTTGAATTTGATGGGTGCCAGACAAACCCGGCAATGGCAGGTCGAGCAATTGATCGCCATCCTCATAGAGCAGACGGCCATTTTCTTCGCGTGCGTGAAAGTCCTCACCGGCGAACGCTATACGCGCGCTCATGCGGGCACTGGTGTGCTCGAGAATTTGCCGTGGAATTTCGCTTTGCCGGGCGCTCAAAATCCGCGCACCGGGTTTGATAATACCGGCTTTGGCAGCGGCAATATTAGCGATATCGTCTGTGAGATAATCCGCATGGTCATGGGCAATCGGCGTGATCAGGCAAAGCGCCGGGTTCTCCAAAACATTGGTGGCATCAAATTCGCCGCCAAGGCCCACCTCAATAAGGGCAATATCCGCCGGATTTTGCGCAAATGCTAAAAACATGGCGGCGGTGAGCATTTCATATTGCGTGGCAGGAGCACCATCATTGGCGCTCTGCACCGCCTCCAGCACATCGGCCAGTGCCGCATCCGTCATCACGCCGCTGCCGCCCAAAACATAACGCTCATTAAGGCGCAGCAGATGCGGGCTGGTGTGTATATGAGCGGTCAGGCCACCCGCTTTGGCGATGGCCGCCAAAAACGCAATGCACGAGCCTTTGCCATTGGTACCAGCCACATGCACCATTGGCGGCAATTGCTTATGGGGATTGCCCAACTTGCCCAGCAAAGCGCGCACGCGATCCAGTGAAAGATCAATTTGAGAAGGGTGCAGCGCGCTAAAATGCTGCACAGCACGCTCGATACGTACTTGGTGGATCAAGCGGCTGCCGATGCGCCAAGCAAGGACAGAAGATTAGCCAGATAGGCTTTAAGCCCGCGCCGATCAACCACGGCATCGACCATGCCTTTTTCCAGCAAATATTCCGAGCGCTGCGCCCCTTCGGGCAGTTTTTCGCGAATGGTTTGTTCAATCACCCGCGGCCCGGAAAAACAGATCAGCGCCCGTGGCTCAGCCAAATGCACATCGCCCAGCATCGCATAAGACGCGGTAACACCGCCCGAAGTTGGATCGGTCAGCACCACCACATAAGGCAGGCTCGCCGCGTTCAGCTCATTGACCAACAAGGTAGTGCGCGGCATTTGCATCAGCGACAAAGCGCCCTCTTGCATGCGTGCGCCGCCCGAAGCAATAAATGCCACCAAGGGCAATTCGCGCTGCAGCGCGGCTTCGGCAGCGGCAATAAAACCCTCCCCAGCTGCCATGCCCAAGGATCCGCCCATAAAGGCGAAATCCTGCACAAATACCACGGCCTCAGCACCATCAATTTTGCCAATACCGGCACTGGTGGCGTCATCATCGCCAGTTTTGGCGCGCGCCGCTTTAATTCGGTCGGTGTATTTTTTGTCGTCACGAAATTTTAAAGGATCGGCAACAACCGCAGGAATTTCAATGCGCTCGAACGCGCCATCGTCGAAAATCAATTTGAAGCGCGTGGCCGCATTAATGCGCATGTGATGGCCAGCGGGGGTGACAAACTGGGCGGCGGCCAGATCTTCCTGAAACACCATTTCGCCGGAAAGTGGGCACTTCACCCACAGGTTCTCCGGCGTGTCGCGCTTGGCGAATATTTTTTTCATCCCCGGTGGGGTAAGACGGTCGATCCAGTTAATGGTGTTCATGGTTCAACTCTTAACTATTTAGGCCTGCTGGCGCGCTGTGTGTACCGCATCGCTTAAAGAACGGGTTAGATCCAGTGCTTCTTTTATACCATTCCTGGCCATGGCGTCGACTATGGCGCTGCCAACGACCACAGCATCGGCACTGAGCGCAATTTGCGCCGCCTTTTGCGGGGTGCGCACACCAAAACCCACCGCGACCGGCAGGCCGCTGGCGGCGCGAATACGCGCCACCGCTTTTTGTACCGGATCAGCATCAGGCACGGCTGCGCCGGTCACACCGGCGACCGAAACATAATAAACAAAACCCCTGGTATTCGCCACTACCGTTGGCAAACGCTGGTCGTCTGTTGTCGGCGTGGCCAAGCGGATCAGCGCCAAGCCGTATTCTTCAAAGGCGTCGCGCAATGGCGCATCTTCTTCGGGCGGCAGATCGACAATGATGGCCCCGTCAATGCCGCTGGCATGACAGGCTTTGGCGAAAGCTTCGCAACCCATATGGTGCACGGGATTATAATACCCCATGACAATCATCGGGGTTTGCGTGTCCGTGCGACGAAATTTGGCAGCCATTTTGAGAACGTCGTTGGTGCGCACCCCGGCATTAAGCGACCGCAAGGCCGCCGCCTGTATCGCCCCGCCATCGGCCATCGGGTCGGAAAACGGCATGCCAAGCTCGATAATGTCGGTACCAGCGCCCGGCAGGCCATCTAGCAATTGCGCGGATTTTCCCAATCCCGGATCACCGCCCATAACATAAGCGACAAAAGCGGCGCGATCTTGGGCGGCCAGCGCCGCAAAACGCGCTTCAAGCCGGGCGGCGCCGGTCACAGTCACTGCGGTGACCCTTTACATTCAGAATTAGCGTCCATAACGAATGTCCAAGAGACTTTAGGAAAATCAGTCCAATTCATCTTCGCTCCGTCCAGTGGCCGATCACTCACTGCGGACATTTCTTCAAACTGCTCTTCATTTTCTATAAACCAGCCAGCAACTGTTAATCTTTGGGTGCATTGTTTGTTGCTAGAAGGTTTTTCGAAATAAAAACCATTTGCCGCTCCACCGGCACCTTCCCAGCCCAGCTTTCGCAACTCTGCAAAATATAGGTATTCAATCCGTACACCATCTACCATTTGTGGTGGATCATCATAACCAATACAAACGGAATTTTCGGATAATGCTGGGTACCAATAACTGAGAGGACAGTTTTCGGGGATATAGGTGCCTTCGAGAATCGGTAACTCCAATCCGTCGGGGAGTATTAACCGAGAAGCATCTTTATCCATTTTTGCATCGCACGCGCTCAATACAAATATGCTTGAGAGCATCACAGCATATTTTAGCGGGCTCATATTTTTACCCCCAAATGGTTTGCAATGGCGAAAACGTCTTTGTCACCGCGCCCGCACATATTCATCACGATCAGGCCTTGCGGGCCCAATTCGCGCGCCAGATCGCCCACTCGGGCCAGCGCGTGGGCGGGTTCCAACGCCGGAATTATGCCTTCCAACTTGGTACACAATTGAAACATTTCCAGCGCCTCTTCATCGGTGGCGCTGACATATTCGGCGCGGCCGATATCGTGCAAATAGGCGTGTTCGGGGCCAATGCCGGGATAATCCAGTCCTGCCGATATGGAATGCGCGTCGATAATCTGCCCGTCATCATCTTGCAGCAAATACGTTCGATTGCCGTGCAACACCCCCGGCTCGCCGCCCGCCAGCGAGGCCGCGTGCTGGCCGGTTTTAATGCCCTTGCCTGCCGCCTCAACGCCGATGAGGCGCACATTCTCGTCCGGCACAAAGGCATGAAACAGCCCCATGGCATTGGAGCCGCCGCCAATGCAGGCGACGCAGGCGTCGGGTAAGCGCCCTTCGCGCTCCAGGATTTGTGCGCGGGCTTCGCGGCCAATCACGGATTGAAATTCGCGGACCATATGCGGGTAAGGGTGCGGCCCGGCGACGGTGCCGATGACATAAAATGTCTCGTCCACATTGGTCACCCAATCGCGCAGCGCGTCATTCATGGCATCTTTTAAGGTGCCGGTGCCCGATGTTACCGGTACCACTTCAGCGCCCAACATTTTCATGCGAAACACATTGGGTTTTTGCCGCTCAATGTCGGTTGCGCCCATAAACACCACGCACGGTAAGCCAAAACGCGCCGCCACAGTTGCGGTGGCCACGCCATGTTGCCCGGCCCCGGTTTCGGCAATGATGCGGGTTTTGCCCATGCGTTTGGCCAGCAAAACCTGACCCAGACAATTATTGATTTTATGCGAGCCGGTATGGTTTAGCTCGTCGCGTTTTAGCCAGATTTTGGCCCCGCCAAAATGTTCGCTCAGGCGCTCGGCAAAATAAATCGCGCTGGGACGACCAACATAATCGCGCAAATATTCGTCCATCTGCGCGGTAAATTGTGGATCGCGCTGCGCCTCATCCCAAGCGCCTTCAAGTTCCAGCACCAACGGCATAAGAGTTTCGGCGACAAAGCGTCCGCCAAAGGCCCCAAAGCGCCCTTTAGCATCCGGCCAAATTCTTTTCGCTTCAGAAGTGCTCAATGCTCTTCTCCGCCTGCCTTGGCCGCTTTGATGAAGGCCGCGACTTTTTGTGGGTCTTTTATGCCGGGTGCTGATTCAACACCGGACGACACATCAACCAAGCGCGCGCCGGTTTGGGCAATGGCGGCGGCAACATTGTCCGCGTCAAGGCCGCCAGCCAAAAACCACGGTTTTGCCAGCTTCGCGCCATTCAGAATCTTCCAATCAAACGCCGCGCCATGGCCACCTTGTTGCGCAGCGCCCTTGGGCGGTTTGGCATCGAGCAAATAATGCGAGGCGGTTTGCGCATAGCGGTCAACATCGCAGACCTCGCGCACCGAGGAAATCGCGCACGCCTTGATAATTGGCGTGTGATAGCGCTTCCAAATGGCGCGCACCCGGTCCGGGTTTTCCTTGCCATGCAATTGGATGAAGTTTGGCCGCAATTGCTTGACCACTTTATCAAGCTGTTTATCGCCCGGATTGACCAATACGGCGACAATTTTAGCGTGTTGGCGCGCCGTTTCCGCCAACTCTTCAGCGGCAGCGGGGGTAAGCACGCGCGGGCTATTGGCGGCAAACACAAAGCCGAGATAATCGGCCCCGGCCTCGATGGCCGCCGCAATACCGCTCGCTTCGGTCAAACCACATATTTTAACGTCAACCATCGTGTCCTCCGCCTGAAGCGGCGCACTCTATGGCGGCTGCGCTGGCAACAACAGCCCTTAAGCGCAGACGCCGCACCGGGTCAACCGGCGCGGCGTCCAAAGTTAGACCAAATGGTCGTGCTTATTTTTTGGCTTTAAGAAGGTCGCGAATTTCCGTTAATAGCACTTCATTGGCTGGCGGCGCGGCAGGCGCGGCGGGCGCTTCCTCTTCCTTTTTCTTGGCGGCATTCATGGCTTTAACCAGCATAAACACCACAAAGGCGACAATAATAAAATTGATCACCGTATTGATAAACAGGCCATAATTAACGGTCACCGCACCGGCTTCCTGCGCGGCAGCAAGCGATGCATAATCTTGGCCATCAAGCGCCACATGCAGGTTTGAAAAATCCACATTGCCCATCAGCAAGCCAATTGGCGGCATAACCACATCGCTGACCAATGATTTGACGATGGGACCAAAAGCCGCCCCAATGATGATACCAATGGCCATGTCCATAACATTGCCGCGCATGGCGAAATCTTTAAATTCTTTGAGCATCTGCTCCCCCTATCCAGTTGAAACGCAAATATGCACGCATATGGCGAAATAGCAAAATAAATATTGCCGAATACCAACTAAAAGGAAGGAAATTTTAGGTTTATCCTAAGCGGCCGCCACGAACCAGCGTTTCATAATCCTCAATGATACGCCGGGTGATATCGCCGGGGGTGTAAAACACCCCTTTAATCTCGTTGATCGGGGTTATCTCGGCGGCGGTGCCGACGATGAAGCATTCGTCAAAATCGGCCAGTTCATCGGGCATCATATGGCGCTCATGCACCTCAATGTCGCGTACTGCCGCAATTTCCAACACCGTGGCGCGGGTGATCCCGTCCAAAAACCATTCATCACTCGGCGTGTGTAATGCACCATCTTTTACAAAGAAAATGTGCGCGCCGGTACATTCCGAAATGCGACCCTTATAGTCGAGCATCAGCGCATCATTATAACCGGCATCGGCGGCAGCATCTTTGGAAAGCGTACAAATCGTATAAAGCCCGGCAGCTTTGGCCTTGACCGGGGCGCAGTCTGCGGGCGGCCGTTTCCAATCAGCAATGGTCAGGCGAATACCGGCCATTTTGTCGGCAAAATAACTGCCCATCGGCCAAATACTTACGGCAGCATGGATAGTGTTTTGCCGCGCGGTGACGCCCAATTGTTCATCGCCGCGCCAGGCAAAACAGCGCACATAGGAATCATCAATGCCGGAGCGCAATTGCACTTCTGCTTTGGCGGCTTCAAATTCCTCAGCGCCGAACGGAAATTCAAAACCCAGCAATCGGCATGAATTCATCAACCGATCCGTATGCACGCGGCTTTTGAATATTTTGCCATTATACGCGCGCTCTCCCTCAAAAACGCAGGAACCATAATGCAGGCCATGGGTCAGGATGGAAATATTGGCGGCATCACATGGCATAAACTTACCATCCATCCACAAATCACCACTCGTCTGCCGGAATAGAAGTTGCTTGGCCATAATACTCTCATCATTCTGTCCGCAAGGGTTTGCAGCTTTGCTGGCGATGCTTATCCCATGAGGGGGCGGGGTCAAGGCCAGTACTGGATGGTTACCAGAAGGCGCAAAAGCAATAACTGCGCTTTTCGCGTTGCAATCATAGCGCCACAAACCTTTAATGCGCAAAACAAATGGATGTGAGCGATGGTGCAAAAGGACGATATGGAGGAACAGCCGCATTTGCTGGTGGTCGACGACGACGATCGCATCCGCACGTTGCTGAAAACCTATTTGTCGAAACACCATTATCGCATAACCACTGCCGCCAATGCGGCGCGGGTGCGGCGGCTTCTCAAAACATTGGAATTTGATGCGGTGGTGCTGGACATTATGATGCCCGGCGAAGACGGCATCAGCCTGACAAAATTTATCGGCGAGATCAGCACCATTCCGGTATTATTGCTGACCGCCAAAGGCGAACCCAATGAGCGCATAGAGGGCCTTCGCGCCGGGGCCGATGACTATTTATCCAAACCCTTTGAGCCAGAAGAATTATTATTGCGCATTGCCGCGATTTTGCGCCGTGGGCGTGCCCAAGGCTTGGACGGATCGCGGGTAAACTTTGGCCAATGGTGTTATACCCCGGCCACTGGCCAGCTGGTCGGCAAAGACGGTCACATGGCCCTGACCCAAAGCGAAGTTCAGCTCCTGAGCGCTTTGGCCCGCCGCCCCGGCGAAGCCATTAGCCGCGAGCATTTATCCCCGGACACCGACGCCACCGACCGGGCCGTGGATGTGCAAATGGCTCGCCTGCGCCGCAAGATTGAGGACAATCCGCGCCAACCTCTGCATCTGCAAACCATGCGCGGGGCCGGCTATCGGTTGATGGCCCAGCCACTAGCAGACGACCCGTCCTGATGGCGGTGCAGCGAAAATTTAGCGCCTTCTGGCAATGGTTGAAAAAGCCAAAGCGATTGCGCGATTATACGCCAAAAGGTTTGTTCGGGCGCTCGTTGCTGATTATCGCTTTGCCCGTAGCGCTGATGCAAATTGCCGTCCTGTGGGTGTTTTTTACTTCACAATGGGAAACTGTCACCACCCGGCTTTCAGAGGGAGTGGCGGGCGATGTGGCTACGATTGTCACTTTGTATGAAGCGGATTCCAGCCCTGAAATCCTGCAAAAACTTACCCAATACTCGATGGATAAAATGCGCTTATCCGTCGCCCTGATTGCCGACGAGCCTTTGCCGACCGGCGTCCGAGAATCGCTTTTTTCGGTGCTTGATCGCACCCTCAATAATGCCCTTAGCGCCGCAGTGGACGCGCCGTTCTGGTTCGATACCACGCGCTATCCGGCCTATGTGGACATTCGCGTGCAGACCGATAACGGCCTGTTGCGCTTCCTTGCCCCGCGCGACAAGGTGTTTTCCACCACCGGCCATATTTTCGTATTCTGGTTGATCGCCGCCACCTTTATACAAACCGGTATTGCGGTGATTTTTATTCGCAATCAGGTCAGGCCGATTCAGCGCCTGGCCGATGCCGCCAACCGCTTTGGCCGCGGGCAAGACGAGCCAGATATCTCGCCCAGCGGCGCGCGCGAAGTGCGCCAGGCGACCACCGACTTTATCAAAATGCGCAATCGCATTCAGCGCTTTGTTGAGCAGCGCACCGCCATGTTGGCCGGGGTTAGCCATGATTTACGCACGCCGCTGACACGGCTGAAATTACAATTGGCGCTGATGGAGCAAGATGAAGAGCTGGAAAACGCGCAAAGAGATTTGCGCGAAATGGAACGCATGTTGGATGGTTATCTTTCCTTCGCCCGCAATGAAGCGGATGAGGACAGCGCGCCGCTCGATCTAAGCCAATTGCTGCAAGACTGCGTTGCCAATGCCAAAAGAAGCGGTGCCAATATTGAGGCGCAAATTCTGGGTGACCTGCATGTTTTGGGCCGCGCCGACGCGCTGACGCGAGCGTTCAATAATATTATCGATAATGCTACGCGCTATGCCAATTCTACGCGTCTGAGCACCCGCCACAAAGGCGATGTTGGCGTTGGCATGGTGCAGATAAGCATTGAAGATGACGGTCCGGGCATTGAGGAAGATCAATTCGAGACGGCGTTTAAGCCGTTTAACCGGCTCGACCCAGCGCGCAATCTGAACACTGATGGTGTCGGCCTCGGCCTTGCCATCGCCCGCGATACCGTGCGCGCCCATGGCGGCGAGATTGTGTTGGGCCGATCAGCATTGGGCGGCCTAAGCGTGCTTATCAGCCTGCCAGAGGGGCAATTAGCCCAAGGTAAGGACCTATAGGCCGTTAGGATTGCGCGCCCAATTGGGTGGAGCGGCGGGCGGCGCTGCTGACGGCGCGGCGCATCATTTCGGCAAATCCGCCGGAACCCATCAATACATCCAGCGCGGCGGCGGTCGTGCCCCCCACAGAGGTAACTTCAGCGCGCAATTGCGCGGGGTCACAACCGCGTTGGCGCAATAACTCACCGGCACCGGCAACCGTTTCGCAGGCCAATTTTCGTGCCAATACCGGGTCCAGGCCCTCTGCCTCACCGGCGACGGCTAATGCCTCGGCCAGCAAAAATACATAGGCCGGGCCGGAGCCAGAAACCGCCGTCACTGCGTCGAGCAGTTTTTCTTCATAAACCCGCTCGGCCATGCCGGTGGCGGCCAACAAGGTGTGGGCCCGCGCGCACGCATCTTCATGGGCATTAGCATCGGCCACAAACACCGTCGCCCCGCGGCCAATTGCTGCCGGGGTGTTGGGCATGGCGCGAATAAGCTGGCGATCGCCATAATAACTTTTCAGCCGATGAAGCGTCAGACCGGCGGCAACGGAAACTATCAGCGCGCTTTGCGGTAAAACCTGGTCAAGCGTTTTCGCAACTTCGGCCATCAGCTTTGGCTTGACCGCCAAAACCACGGTTTCAATCCGTGCGGCCATTTCCTTGTCCAGTTCAGGAACAATGGCAATTTTAAGCCGCTCGGCAAATCCGCGCGCCCGGTCAGACGGCGCCGGATCAACAATCACCAGCCAGCCTTGTTTAGCCAGCAGTTCTTGGTTTTCCCAGCATGATGCCAGCGCCATACCCATATGGCCCGCGCCGATAAGCGCCAAACGCGGTTTGCGCACCATCAGGCTTCCCCTACGGTTTCGAACATAGCCGCTTCCACGGCCTCAGCCGGGGTTTTGCCGGCCCAAAGCACAAAGTTGAGCGCCGGAATCAGCCGCTCGGCAGCCGACGTTGCGCCATTAGTCATCGCCGCCAATTGGGCCGGGCTTGGCAAAATGGCTTCGGGCAGTGGCAAAGCATGGCGATAAATAATCGTGCCGTCTTCACTCCACAAATCAAAATGTCCATTGGGTAAACGCTCATTCACCCGGACCAGCAAATCGCACACATTTTGGCGCGTACGGGTATTCACTTTGGCATCAATCCCAAGGCAGATGTGCAACACCTCATTCTCTGGCCGCCAGGCAAACCACAAAGGATAGTCACACCAGGGGCCGGGCACCGAGAAATGAATTTCCTGCTCGCCAATACGCTCAAAGCCAACTTCTTGCGCGCTGAGGATATATTCGACCAGTTCAAGCGGGTCATTATTGATGGCAATACTCTCTGGCGAGACGTCCACAATGCAATTCCTTATTCTACCAAAAAACGATCGAATCGCTCTCGATACCTAGACGGTAATGGGCTGATGGGGGCAGGCGCAATGCACTTTGCCTTTTGCGGGGCAGTATCAGGGCCATCATTTAGACCCGCCGTGGGCCCTATTGGGGACAAGGACCGCGCCCGTAAAAAACTTATGCTTTGGGCTTGCGAGTTCCACGCTTTGCCGGGGCCGGTTTCTCGCCCGCTTTCTTGATGGCGTCAATCTGCGCGTGCAGTGCTGCATTGTCCTGCACCAGTTTTTCAATAAGCGCTTTTTGCACGTCAAATTCTTCGCGGCTGACCAAATCCATCTCGGCGATGAATTTATCGGCTTGCGCGCGAAAAATGGACTTAACTTCTTCGCCAATACCAGCCGCCGCGCCAGTGGCGCTGGTCATAATATCGGCTAAATCATCAAAAAATGGGCTGCGAGTTTGCATGTTCGTCTCTTGAGCGGAGCGCGGTGTGCGCGGTATAGCCGCTATATGGGCTGCTCAAGCGGCCAAAGCAATGCTATGAGCATGGAATTAGCGCCTCCATTGACCGAAAAATGAGCCAAATATGCCCAATGTCACTGACTTTAACTGTTCGCCAATTCCCGGATTTGACCCAGTAATTTTTCATTTATTCGGGCCAATTTCGCTACGCTGGTATGCGCTTGCTTATATTGTCGGGTTGATTTTGGGTGCTATTTATTTTCACCGGCTTTTAAAAAATAAAGCCTTGTGGGCGCAAAAAGGCAAAACCGGCACGCCCCCCGCGCCGCTGACCATAACCGAAGATTTGCTGTTTTGGTGCACGCTTGGGGTTATTCTGGGCGGGCGTCTTGGCTTTGTGTTGCTGTATCGTACCGAATGGCTATGGCAGGACCCATTGTCGATTTTGATGGTTTGGCAGGGTGGCATGTCCTTCCATGGCGGCGCTTTTGGCGTGGTTATGGCGGTGCTTTACGTGGCGCTGTCGCGTAAAATTGCGGTTTGGCGTTTGGCCGACATGGTTGCCGCGGCCGCCCCGATTGGTTTGTTTTTTGGCCGCCTTGCCAATTTCATCAATGGCGAACTTTATGGCCGGGCGTGGAATGGCGCATGGGCCATGCGCTTTCCGTGCGACGCCAACCCGGCGGGGCCATTGCGCCATCCCAGCCAGCTTTATGAAGCCGCACTGGAAGGCGTGGTGTTGTTTATCATTTTGCGCCTCGCAGTGACACATTTTCGCTCCCTGACTCGCCCCGGCCTGACCACCGGCCTGTTCGCTTTAGGCTATGGGGTGTTTCGCACGGCGGTCGAATTTGTCCGCGAACCGGATGCCGGATTGCTCATGGGCATTACCCGCGGCATGGCCTATTCCATCCCGCTGTGGGCTGGTGGGTTAGTGCTGATTTATTTGGCTATGAAAAAGCCTGCACTAACCAAATGAATATGGCGGCCATTGCCAGTACGGCGCTTTGCAGAAGGTTAGCAGAGCGCATTCGCGCCAGCGGCCCGATCAGCACCGGGGCCTATCTGGCCGAAGCATTGTTTGACCCACGCGAGGGGTTTTATGCCACCAAAGACCCGATTGGCGCTGGCGAAGATTTCATCACCGCGCCGGAAGTCAGCCAAATGTTTGGCGAGCTGATTTGCCTGTGGCTGGCGCAATGCTGGCACGCTATGGACGAACCTGCGGCCTTGCATCTGGCTGAACTTGGCCCCGGCCGTGGCACAATGATGAAAGACATATTGCGCACCAGCCATGCGGTGCCCAATTTCACCAAAGCCTTAGAAGTGCATTTGATTGAAGCCAGCCCGGCGCTGATTAATGTGCAGGCCAACACGTTGGCCGACGCGCCTTGCCCGGTGCATTGGAAAACCGCTTTGGCCGACCTGCCCGCCGGTCCGTGCCTGATCATTGGCAATGAATTTCTCGATTGCCTGCCGGTGCGCCAATTCATTCGCCATGACCAGCAATGGTTTGAACGGCTGGTGGATGTGGATGCGGACGGTACATTCCAGTTTGTGCGCAGCGCCGTACCGGCCAATGCCACGGAATTGGCGATGATTCCGCTTGGCTTAAATAATGCCGATGATGGCGAGATAGCCGAAGTGCGCCCGGCCATTGCCCTGCTTATGGACGAATTAAGCCAACGCTTTGCCCACGCGCCCGGCATTGCCCTGTTCATTGATTATGGCCCCGCCAAAAGCGAGACCGGCGACACCTTGCAAGCCTTGGTCAAGCATAAAAAGACCGACCCTTTGGCCGCACCGGGCACCGCAGACTTGACCACGCGAGTTGATTTTGAAGCGTTGGCAGAGGCGGCGAAAGCTGCCGGACTGCAGGTCGCCGGGCCGGTCACCCAGAGTGAATGGCTAAAACATTTGGGCATAGAGTATCGCGCCGCCGATTTGGTGCGCAAACATCCTGATCAAAAGCCCAAATTAGCGCGGCAATTACACCGGCTGATTGATGATGAGCAAATGGGTGCCTTGTTTAAAGTTATCGCGATAACCGGCGCGCAAATGCCGTCCCCGGAAGGCTTTGGATCGTGAGCGAGCGGCCAGTTTTTCGCGCGCCTGTCCTCGAACTTGCTGGCATTGGCCACGGTTTTTTTGGCCGATGCGGCGACCTCTCCACCGGCATATATGCTTCGCGCAATGCACCGCCCGATACGGCAGAAAGGTCGGATGACGCGGCAAAATGCGTTGCCACCAATCGCGCCCGCATTGCCGATACTATGGCGGTTTCAGCGGCCAATCTCGTCGGGCTTCACCAAATTCACTCCGCAAAAGCAGTATTGGCAGACGCCCCGTGGCAGGACGGGCCGCCAAAGGCCGACGCCGTAGTCAGCAAAACCCCGGGCCTGGCGTTAAGCATCATCACCGCTGATTGCGCGCCGATACTATTGGCCGACGCCAAAGCTGGCATTATCGGCGCCGCCCATGCCGGTTGGCGCGGCGCCAAGGCCGGCATTATTGAGCAAGCTGTGAAAACCATGGTCGCATTGGGTGCAGAAGCAAAAAACATCCATGCGGCCATTGGTCCGTGCATCGCCCAGCAAAGCTATGAGGTCGGCCCCGAATTTGTGGATGAATTTACCAAATGCGACACCAGCCACAGCCGGTTTTTTGTCCGTGGCGGCGATGACCGCTGGCAGTTTGACCTTAAAGGTTTTTGTGCACACCAATTGCACCGCGCCGGGGTCGGCAAGGTGGAAACTTTGCCTCATGACACTTGTGCACAGGAAAACGAATTTTTTAGCTATCGACGGGCCACGCTAAGGGGCGAATCGGACTATGGACGCAATATAAGCGTCATCCTTGTGCAGCAGGGGGCTGAGGACGGGCATTGACGCGGTGAATGTTGGCTCATAAAGGCTGCGCATGCAGGCCATGAGACGGGGATTTTCATGAAACTTTTATCCGCAAATGCAAATCGGTCCTTGGCAAAGGGCATTGCCGATATTCTGGACCTGCCGTTGACAAAAACCAATGTCCGGCGCTTTGCCGATAAGGAAATTTACGCGGTAATCGAGGAAAATGTACGCGGCGAAGATTGCTTCATTATTCAATCCACCTCGTTTCCCGCTAATGACCATTTGATGGAATTGCTGATTTGCATGGACGCTTTGCGCCGCGCCAGCGCCAAGCGCATTACCGCCGTATTGCCATATTTTGGCTATGCACGGCAGGATAGAAAATCTGAAGGCCGCACCCCCATCTCCGCCAAGCTGGTGGCCAACCTCATCACCATTGCCGGGGCCGACCGGGTGCTGACCATGGATTTGCACGCCGGGCAGATACAGGGTTTTTTCGACATTCCGGTGGATAATCTTTTCGCCGGGCCGGTGATTAGTGATGATATTGCCAAAAATTACGGCACTGAAAACCTGATGTTCGTCTCCCCCGATGTCGGCGGCGTGGTGCGGGCGCGCGGTCTGGCCAAGCGCCTTGGCGCTGACATTGCCATTGTCGACAAACGGCGACCCGAGCCCGGCAAATCCGAAGTCATGAACATCATTGGCGACGTAAAGGGGCGAAAATGCATCCTCATCGATGACATCGTCGATAGCGGTGGCACATTGGTCAATGCCGCCGACGCCCTGCTCAAACAAGGTGCCACCGAAGTCGCCGCCTATTGCAGCCACGGCGTATTGTCGGGCAATGCCGCAGAGCGGGTTGATGGTTCAGCATTAACCGAATTGGTGATCACCAATTCCATCGAACAACCGGCCCCGGTTAAAAAGGCCGCCAAAGTTCGTGAAATCTCCGTCGCGCCATTATTAGGCAAAGCCATTCGCCGCATCGCCAATGAAGAATCGGTTTCCTTGCTTTTTGATTGAAACAACCTCTTCACCCGGACAAATCTGGCAATAGTTCCAGCGCTAATCCTTTGCCGGGCGCAATTGCAATAATCGCCCACCATCACCATTGGTCAGCACATAGACAAAGCCATCCGGGCCGTTGCGCACATCGCGTATGCGTGCGCCCAAATCTTCCAGTAGTTTTTCCTCGGCAATGACCTGATCGCCGCGCACTTCCACCCGGCGTAAATGCTGACCAGCCAGCGCCCCGACAAACAAATCACCCGACCATTGCTCAAAAGCATCACCAGTATAAAACGCCATGCCCGATGGCGCGATGGAAGGCGTCCAATGCGAGATGGACGCGGTCATGCCCGGCAATGCCGTATGCTTGGAAATGATGGAGCCATCATAATCAATCCCGAACGTGGCCTTTGGCCAACCATAATTCTCGCCAGGTTGGATGATATTGATCTCGTCGCCGCCCTTCGGTCCATGCTCATGTTCCCACAACGCCCCGGTGCGCGGGTGCAAAACCAGCCCTTGCGGATTGCGATGACCATAGGAATACACTTGCGCGGCGGCGTCAGTGCGCCCAATAAAAGGATTGCCATCCGGCACGCTGCCATCGGCGTGAATGCGAATTATTTTGCCAAAATGGCTGGCCGGGTCTTGGGCCTTGTCTTTATAGCTATAGCCATCACCTATGCTGGCGAATAGCAGGCCATCGCCATCAAAAACCAGCCGCGAACCAAAATGCGCACCGCCGCGTTTCTCCGTGGTATTGGCTTTAAAAATTACCTGCAAATCGGTCAGCGCGTCACCTTGCAGCTGGGCGCGGGCAATCTGCGTACGGTTGGACGACCGAATTCCCGCCGCATAGGAGATATAAACCATACGGTCCGCCGCAAAGTTTGGCGATAAAGCCACGTCCAACAGACCGCCCTGATTATTGGTGAAAACTTTCGGCACGCCTGCAATCGCGGTCTTTTCGCCGGTCTTGATATTGACCCGGACCAACCCACCGGAACGCTCGGTGATCAACGCTTCACCGCCGGGCAAAAACGCCAACCCCCACGGGATATCGAGGCCTGTGATAATCTCGACAATTTCAAAATCCGCCTGCGCACTTTTTTCTACCGCAATAGTCTTTGGGCCATTCGGTCTTGCTTGCACCATTAATGGCGACGCCAGAACCGAAAGAGCGAAAACTACAAAACTAAAAACGATTGGCCACACTGCGCGCATCTTATTGTACGGTAATGGTGATCGGCGTTGAGGGCTGCACCACTTGGTGCGGCATGTGTTGGAAGTCCCCCAGCATCAATTGCAAAGTGTGGCTGCCCGGCGGCAAGTCCAAAACCGTCTCGGTTTGGCCCCCACCAAAATGAATATGTTGCTCGTCGCCCGGAATAGCAAAGCCAAGCTCTTCTTCACTTAACGCCGTATCTACCAGCAAATGGTGATGCCCGGTATTGGCCTTGGCTATGCCCGCTGGCGCGACCCCATGTCCATAAAGCCCAAACACCACGCGAAATGGCGATTGCACCACATCACCACTTTTAAGATTAACAATATAAACCGCAGGGCCGGCATCATCATGCGGCTTGGCATCTGGCTGCGCCGCTTGCGCGCAAGCGGTAAGGGCGAAAATGGCCATCGCCGTGCTAGCGGCTTTCAAGCTCGAAACTGTACGTTTACTCATAATGAAATCCCTTTGCGACATATGAAAGTTTTAGGGCGACAAGTGAAAATTTGCGGCAATATAGCATAGGCTTTCGCGCTTTGGTTTCAGTTTTTCGTGATCTGATCTGCTGGCGCAATAAGCGGTGTCGGGGCCACTTCCAGCATTTCATCCTCGCTTACATCGACAGCACCAATTCTGTTGGCGTGCCGCCCGATGCGTGTGGTCGATTTCAAAATGTCATCCACCGCATCTTCGGACAATTTAAAGCGCTTGCCCAATGTGGTCGCGCGCTTTTCGAGCAGGTGCACATCGCCCAGCATTAACTGAACTTCTTTTTGGATGATCGCCGCCTGTTCGCGCATTTTCGCCCCCTTCATCAAGGAAGATATGGTGTGCAAAGCGGCCATAAATGTGGTCGGCGATACGATCATTACATGGGCGCTAAAGCCTTTATTGACCAAATCGGGGAAATTGGCATAAAGCTCCGCATAAATGGCTTCCGAAGGCAAAAACAAAAGCGCCGTATCGGTGGTTTCACCGGGTACCAGATATTTGCTGCTTATGTCCTTGATGTGCTTTTCCACATCGCGGCGGAACAGGCTGGCGGCGGCATTTTTGGCGCTATCATCCGGTGCTGCGACCATGCGCTGATAACTTTCGAGCGGAAACTTTGCATCTACCGCAATGCCTTCACTGGTGTTGGGGACATTAATGATGCAATCGATACGCTTTCCCGTTGAAAGCGTGTGCTGAAACACATAGGCGTCCGGCGGCAAAGCGTCCTCCACCAAGTCTTGCATGCGCATTTCACCAAAAGCACCACGGCTTTGTTTATTAGCCAAAATGGATTGCAGGCTTCTGACATCGACACCGATATTCTCGATATTTTTTTGGGCCTGATCAATCAAGGCCAGCCGTTTTTCCAAGGCGCTCAGTGACTCCCCCGTTTTTTCCCGGTTTTGCTCCAAGCTGTCCCCAAGCTTTTTGCTCATATCCTCAAGACGCCGATCTAAGGCTTTTTGAATTTCCCCCTGGCCGCTTAGGGTGCCGGTGGCCATTTGCCCAAGCGCGCCTTGCAATTGCGCCTGCTGCTGGGCCAATTGCGCCAATTGATCACCCAATTGCGCGTCTTTATGCCCGGCTATATTCCCGGCACTGCGCAAAACCAGCCAGCTGACCAACAGCGCCAAGCCGATGGCCAACACCAAAGTCGCCGCCGCCAGCAATAGCGGATTAGCCGCTAAGTTCATCAATTGTTCTTCCATATTGCCTATATACCTGATTCGTAGCCATTGGCATTGGCGATTTGCCGCAGCCAATGCTTGACGTGCGCCGCTTGATTTCTTACCTGAAACCCATGGCCCAGAGAGATATCCTAATTGTTCCCAACCCTGTTTTGAAACAGGTGTCCAAACCGGTTGAGAAGGTGAGCGACAAGACGCGCGCCTTGATGGACGATATGTTGGAAACCATGTATGCCGCGCCGGGCATTGGTCTGGCCGCAATTCAGGTCGGCGTGCCCTTGCGTATTATTGTGATGGATCTTTCGGGGCAGGATGAAGAGCCGACGCCGCGTTATTTCATCAATCCGGAAATATTGGAAGACGTGGAAGAATTATTGCCGTGGGAAGAAGGTTGTCTCTCGGTCCCCGATTTTTATGAGGAAGTTGAACGGCCGGGGCGGGTGAAAATCCGCTATCTCAATTATCACGGCGAACAGATTACCGAGTGGGCCGAAGATCTGTATGCAGTTTGCATTCAGCACGAAATGGATCATTTGAACGGGGTTTTGTTTATTGACCATTTATCGCGCCTGAAACGCCAGCGGGCGATTCGCAAAGTGCAAAAGACCGAGCGCGAAAAAGCCCTGGACGCTGCCGAATAAAGCCCCGAACACGCCCCCCGCTTGTACGCCCTATAGCGTCACCCCCCTAAACCCGTTATGAGCCGGTCTATGACTATGCGTATTGCCTTTATGGGAAGTCCGGCTTTTGCCGCTGCAACCCTTGCCGAGCTTGTTGCCGCCGGCCACGAGATTGCCTGCGTCTACACCCAGCCACCACGCCCGGCGGGACGCGGCAAGGCCTTGCGCAAAAGCGACGTGCATAATCTGGCAGATGCCTTGGGCCTTTGCGTGCGCACTCCCAAAACATTACGCGATGAAGACACGCAGCAAGCCTTTGCGGCACTGGATTTGGACATTGCCATTGTCGTTGCCTATGGCCTCATCCTTCCCAAGGAGATTTTACAAGCACCTAAACTTGGCTGCCTCAATTTGCACGGCTCGCTTTTGCCGCGCTGGCGCGGTGCCGCGCCGATACAGCGCGCCATTATGGCTGGCGATAGCCATACTGGCGTGCAGGTCATGCAGATGGAAGCAGGGCTGGACACCGGGCCGGTATTGCTCAGCGAAACCGTGCAGATTAGCGATCAGGACACGGCGGGGAGTTTACACGATAAAATGGCCGCTATTGGCGCGGACCTGATGCCGCGCGCTTTGGCCGCGTTGCAACGCGGCTCCGTACAGAGCGCGCCGCAAAGTGAAGATGGCGTCACCTATGCCCATAAGATTGACAAGAAGGAGGCCCGTATTGACTGGGCCCGGCAAAGCGTTGAGCTGGATCGGCATATTCGCGGCCTGTCGCCTTTCCCCGGCGCTTGGTTTGAACTGGCCACGGCAAAGGGAAATGTTCGGGTAAAAGTGCTGATGTGCCATGCGGAAGCCGGTACCGGCGCGCCGGGCGAAGTGATGGACGACGGCTTGCTCATTGCCTGCGGCGAAGGGGCCTTGCGGCTGACCCAATTGCAACGAGCTGGCAAAGGCGTGCAAGCAGCAGACGAGTTTTTGCGTGGGCAAAATATTGCCGCCGGGACTTTGTTGGAATGAGCCGTTTTAAACTGACCATTGAATATGACGGCGCGCCATTTAGTGGCTGGCAGCGGCAAAATGACCAGCCCAGCGTGCAAGAAGTTATCGAGGATGCGGTTTCGGCGCTGAACCAGCAAGAGACGCGGGTGTTTGGCGCGGGCCGGACCGATGCGGGCGTGCATGCCCTTGCGCAAGTCGCCCATGTGGATTTGAACAAGGGCCTGCCCGCCGACCGGGTACGCGACGCCCTCAACCACCATTTGCGCACCGACGCCGTGGCCGTTTTAAATGCGCAAGCCGTGCACGACGATTTTGATGCGCGCTTTGACGCCATTGAGCGCACTTATATCTATCGGTTGATTGATCGCCGCCCGCCATTAACGCTGGATCGCGGCAAGATCTGGCGGCTGCCGCGCAAGCTTGACGCCGACGCCATGCATGACGGGGCGCAAACGCTGATTGGCAAATACGATTTTACCACGTTTCGCGACACCATGTGCCAAGCCAAGACACCATTGCGGACCATGAAAGAGATACGCGTTAGCCGCGTCGGCGCGGAAATTCATCTATTTTTTTGCGCACGCTCTTATCTGCATCGCCAAGTGCGCTCGATAACCGGCTCTCTGGTTGAAATTGGCATTGGCAAATGGACCAAGGCAGATCTACGCAATGCGCTGTTGGCCTGCGACCGCGCAGCGTGTGGCCCGGTTGCCCCCGCTGAGGGCCTATATCTGAATAGCGTTTCTTACCCGGACGATCAGGGTTAATTACCGGCCATCAACGGTTTCCGGTGGTGGTAAGTCTGAGGGTGCCGGCGCGTCTTGTGCTTCGGGGCGGTTTGGCCGCCCACGAACAAGCTGCTGGCAGAATTGGTCCTGCTCGTCGAGCTTGACCAGATTGCGCAGTGTCCATGCCGCATCGTCCGGCGGTGGCAGCGGACTTTGCGCCAGCCGTGCCCGCACGTCCGGCCCCAAAATGTTGGTGCCATAAATCTTGCGCCGGGCATTGCGATCATAACGCGTCAGCCAAAATCTGGCTTCTTGCCATTGCGCGGCACTATTACCGGCGGCCCCTAATTCCAACGCCAAGGCCGCCTGACTGTCCGGCCAGCCGGCACCCGCGGTTGAGCGCAATAATGTCAGGCCCTTTTCCCTCAAAGAATCTTTTGTTTTATAATAGGGTTTGTCATAGCTGACCTTGCTGGTTTTAGCATAATAGCCGTCGCGCTTTTGCAAAGGTCCGGTCCACACCTTGGCCGCATCGAGCGCGCACATGCCGCCGCTATGTTGCGCCAACTCCCAACCGCGCCCTTGTTCACCAAGGCAAATGAGTACCGGCAAGGCCTGGTCGCAATTGCCATTTTTGGCGATGGCCTGAGCGTATTGAAAGGCCAATTCAGCGGGGGTGCCGCCAACCGGTTGGTCATCATCGGTCAAGCCAGGGTTTTTATTGGACGAGCCGCAGGCGGCCAGCATTACGCCAAGACAAAGCAGGCCTAATGGACGCATTATGGCAGGAAACAGATTTTGTTTCATCGGCGCATGGCTTTCAACACTCGCAAAACAATGAAGATCGGTACCACTAGAATGGCACCAAGGAGGAAATAGTCAAACGCCCAATCGGTGGCATCAAATACGGCATGCCAGGTCTTGGTCCAGGCGCGAGCAAAGGTACCAAAAAAGTCGCTCCACACCGTCGCCGGATCAATATTGAGCAGGGCCAAAACAATCCCGACCCCGACACTAATGGCGACAAGGCGAAAAATACCCCAGGGCGAAAACGTAAAGAGACGCTTGAGAAAAGAGGTTTGTTTAGTTTCATTCATGGCAAAAATACCTTATAAGGACCCTGCATATTATGGATGCTAGCAAACTGAATGGGCGGTGAACACTGCTTATGCATTTTGTTTGGATTGAAAACGAGCACAAGATGACCGGGTTTTACGTCCGGGTATAGCGTAACACGTAAAGGAATGAAGATGATGCATGAGCACACTGTAAATCTGTTGGATCAGCTATTAGCCGCCACCCAAAATGGCCGTATTGAATGGAAAGAAGAAGAGGGCAAAGGCGGGTATAACTACCTTGCTGGTGATGTCACCGTTGAGATTGATGCCAATGCCGATGGTGCTTCTTTTTGCCTGACCGACACCAAGGGTAAAACCGTAGAATCTGCCAAAGCCGACGAGCTTTCCGCCGCAACTTTAACCGCTGGCGGTACCGCCCTTAGCGCCGTGAAGGCCATTCATGCCATTGCAGCGCGGCAAAATTCCGGTGCCGATAACGCCATTTCATCTGTGCTTGACCATTTGCAGGGCTTGGATGCTGGCGATGATGAGCAAGACGCCGCAGAAGAAGCGACCGTCAAAGAAGACCAGGCTGAAACTGCCGAAGAGGAGACGTCCGCAGAGGAAGCGCCAGAGATTGATTCTGGGGAAGTTTCTGAAGAAGTTACTGGCAGTGACGATGACGCACATCAGGAAAGTGCGCCGATGGAAACAGCCGCTGAAGAGGACGTGCCGCCTTTTGAAGAAGGAGGGGCTGTCATTGAACCACTGATAGAAGAAGCGCCGGCTGGAAAAAAGAAAAAGAAGAAAGGCGGCTTTAGCCTATTTGGCAAAAAGAAGCGCTAGCCGCAACGCGCCTGCCCTCTGCTGCCCCCGCCACCCTCTCTACGCGGTTATTTAACGTAAGCTCGGTTCAGCGTGCGTTGGCTGATCGCAGGCCTAATTACCCATGTCCTGAAAACGGATAATGGCGGGGCCGAGAATAACCACAAACAGAACCGGCAGGAAAAATACAATCATCGGCACGGTGAGCTTGGCTGGTAAAGCGGCGGCCTTTTTCTCCGCCTGCGCCATCCGCATATCGCGGTTTTCCTTGGCCATAACCCGCAATGACGTGCCCAGAGGCGTACCATAACGCTCAGCCTGAATAAGCGAAGTGGCCACCGCCCTTACGCCCGGATGGTTGGTGCGAATAGCCAAATTTTCATAGGCCTGCCGACGTTCGCCCAAATAACTCAACTCCGCCGTGGTTAGCGACATTTCTTCTGCTAACTCAATTGAACTTGACCCGACTTCGGCGGCAACTTTTTGAAAGGCGGCCTCAATCGACATACCCGATTCAACACAAATCAACAGCAGATCGAGGGCGTCGGGAAAAGCGCGCATAATGGATTCGCGCCGTTTGGCGGCAACATTGGAAAGATAGATACCGGGCGCATAATACCCGGCCACCCCCAGACCAAAGGCCATGGCAAAACGAACCATTGGAGTTTTGCCCATATCATTGACCAAAAACAGATAGGCCAGACCAGCCCCCAGTAACAGCAACGGCACAACCATGCGAAAGAAATAGAAGGTCATGATCGGCCCTTGGCCGCGCAGCCCGGCCTGCATAAGTTTTTTATGCAAACCCTCATCTTCAAGCAGTTTTTGCAGATTCAATTTCGACACTACATCGGTGACAAAACCTTTGGATTCTCCGCGAATATTGGCCTGATTTTTTTCCAGCGCCGCGCGGTTCTGCTTGCGCAATTGCTCGCGCCGGTTGGAAACAGACTTCAACCGCCCGGCAAATTTGTTGCCCGCAAATAAAGGACCTACCAACGTCACCACCGTGGCAAAAACAGCAATAGCTGCCAACATCATGACGATGTTTTGCATGTCGGAAAGGAAATCAACCATGCGGTCCATAAATGCCAACTCGCTTATTTGCTAAAAATCAAAACTGATCATGCGGCTCATGACAAAAATTCCAAGCGCCATCCAACTTGCCCCCCCGGCCAGCAGCATATGCCCCAAAGGCTCGGTAAACATCAGGCTCATATAGGCAGGCGTGGTCACATAAACGATCAGCATTACCAAAGGCGGCAAGGAGCCAATGATCATTGACGAGGCCTTGGCTTCGGATGACAGCGCGCCAATTTTTTCGCGCATCATTTTGCGTGCCCGCAAAACGGTGGACAAATTGCCCAAAGCTTCGGCCAGATTACCGCCGGTTTTTTGCTGAATGGTCAGCACAATGGCGAAAAAATTAAGCTCGGAAAGCGGCATGCGCTCATACATTTTTTCAAGTCCACGCCCAAGATCAACACCAACCGTCATGCCTTCATTCAGCATTTTGAACTCTGGTCCAACCGGGGCCGGAGCCTCGCGGGCAATAATTCTGAGGCATTCATTAAGCGGCAGACCGGATTTCACTCCGCGCACAATCACGTCAATCGCATTGGCGAATTCGAGGCTAAACTTTTTTACCCGGCGCTTGCGCACAAAACCCAAAAACCAGCGCGGCAACCCAAAACCAGTCCCAAAGCCAAACGCCCCGGCGATCAGCAATGACTGCCCGGTCAGCAACAAAATGGCGATGGTCAGCGTGCCAATGACAAGCGACGTAATATGAAAGGAAAGCGGCGAAAAACTATAACCCGCCTGCAAGATGCGCGCCTTCAGGGTCAGGGTGCGTTTGCGCTTTTCTTTTTGTTGTAAATCCAGATCATTGAGCGTTTGTTGAATTTGTTTACGCCGCGTGCCCGCCTGATCGGCGCCGGGCAACTTTCTTTTGCTGCGCCGGTTAGGCGACTCGCCAGCCACCGCTCTTAACCGCTTTGCGCCAGCGCTTTTGGTGCCGCCGCCGCCAGAAAATGCCCAACCCAGCCCCGCTACACTGATGAAAGCAAGACCAGCGATCAGATAGATGCTCATGCTTTCCATTTAGCCCTCCGCCTCATCCAAAGCGGCGGCAAGGTCTTTTTCCATGCCGTAATATTTGGCGCGATCCCAAAATGCCGGCCGGGCAATACCGGTGGAGCGATGGGTGCCGGTGAGATTGCCATCGGCATCCTCACCCTCAATTTCATAAGTCAGAATATCCTGGGTAATGATCACATCACCTTCCATGCCCAAAACTTCGGAAACATGGGTAATCCGCCGCGAGCCATCGCGCAGCCGCGCAGCCTGCACCACCACATCAATCGAGCCGGAAATCATCTCACGAATAGTACGCGATGGCAGAGCAAACCCGCCCATAGTGATCATGGATTCCAGGCGGGACAGCGATTCGCGCGGGCTATTGGCGTGCAGTGTGCCCATCGAACCATCATGGCCGGTATTCATCGCCTGCAGCAGATCAAACGCTTCCGGCCCCCGCACCTCGCCCACAATAATGCGCTCCGGGCGCATACGCAGACAGTTTTTGACCAAATCGGTCATACTCACTTGTCCGGAGCCTTCAAGGTTTGGCGGCCGCGTTTCCAAACGCACCACATGCGGCTGTTGCAATTGCAATTCTGCGGCGTCTTCGCAGGTCACCACCCGCTCATGGGCTTCGATATAAGCGGTCATGCAGTTCAACAAAGTGGTTTTACCAGAACCGGTACCACCAGAAATCAGCACATTACAGCGGCTGGCCCCGATAACGCCCAATACCCGGGCACCGGCCTCTGAAATAGAGCCAAATTTCACCAAATCCTGCATGGTGAGTTTGTCTTTTTTAAATTTCCGAATGGTCAGTGTCGGCCCATCCAGCGCCAATGGCGGAGCGATCACGTTAACCCGCGAGCCATCCGCCAAGCGCGCATCGCAAATCGGACTGGATTCGTCGACCCGGCGGCCAACCTGGCTGACAATACGCTGGCAGATATTCATCAATTGCGCATTGTCGCGAAAGCGCACATTGGTCTTTTCGACCTTGCCGGATACTTCGATAAACACGCTTTTTGCGCCATTGACCATAATGTCAGCAATATCATCGCGGGCCAATAATGGCTCGAGCGGCCCATACCCCAACACATCATGACAAATGTCCTGCAACAGGCTTTCCTGCTCGGCAATCGACATCACCACATTTTTAATCGAGATAATCTCAGTAACAATATCGCGGATTTCTTCGCCGGCGCTGGCGGTATCAAGCTGGGCCAATTGGCCAAGATCAATGGTGTCGATCAGCGCGTTAAAAATCATCGTTTTAACGGCGTAATATTCATCGGAACGGCTAGGGGCGGTAGGTTTTGGTGTACGCTTTTCCGGTCCCTTTACCGCCGCCCGCTTGACCGGGGCTTCCGTGGGCTTGTCGGGCGTTATAGGTGCCGCCACTTTAGCCGGCGCGGCCGGGCTGGCCGCGGCGGGTTTTGCTTCAGCAGCCGAAGGTGGAGGCGGCGGCGTGTTGGAGGCAGCGCGTTTGCCAAACATTGTTAGCCTAGCCCCTGCCTAAAATTTTGGAGAACAAACCTTTACGTCGCCGCGTCGTCCCCTGGCCAGTTAGCAAAGCGGCCAAATGCGCCAAGCCTTCACCGGCTTTCGACTCGGCTTTCAATTCCTGGATCATTTGACCATTATTCGCCGCTTCACCAAAAATTTGCGGCTCAAATGGCAAAACCAATACTGGCTCGGCGCCCAAGGCATCGGCGAAGTCCTTAATCGGTATTTCAGGACGTTTCGGGACCCCAACCTGATTGACCACTATCTTTGGCGGCGCATCATTGCCGCGCATGGATTTGAGCAGGTCATAAAGGTTTTTAGCATTGCGCAAACAGGCCAGATCCGGCGAGGCGACAATGACAATCTCGTCGGCGGCAAACAAGGTGGATTTCATCCAGCTTGACCATATGTGCGGTAAATCCAAAATCACATGCGGGACGGTTGAGCGCACCTGCGCGATAACCGTCTCATAGGCGTCGGGATCCAGCTCCCACTCGCGGTCCAATGTCGCCGGTGCGGTGAATAGTGATAATCGCTCGGTGCATTTGGTCAGCAGTCGTTCCAGCAGCACATCGTCCACGCGGTCCGGCTCGGCCAGAGCATCGCCAATATTGCTATTGCCATCCTGATTAAAATCCAACCCGGCGGTGCCAAATGACAAGTCCAGATCCATAATCGTCGCATCGGTTTCGCAAACTTCGGAAATTTGCCACGCTACATTATGCGCCAGAGTAGAAGCCCCAACCCCGCCTTTGGCCCCGATAAACGCGGTAACCTTACCGGCAAACGGCTGATCTGGATTGACGAATAAATCGGTAACCGAGCGGATCAGATGCAATGAAGTCAGCGGCGGCACCAGATAGTCACTTATGCCGCGGCGCAGTAATTCGCGATACAGGCCAATATCATTGGCCGCGCCAATAATCACAACCTTGGTGCCCGCATCGCAGACATTGGCCAATTCCTCCAATTGCGCGAACAAGGTTTCGCCGCGCATGCCCGATTCAATCAAAATCAGATTTGGCGTATTTTCATGATTATAAAATTCAATAGCGTCAGGCAGACCACCAAGGCTGGTCTGCACATGAGCACGAGCAAGACGCCGATCCTGCGCCGCATTTTCGATCAGGGAGACCGTGTCGGGACGTTCACAAAATGCGCGGATGGAAATCCGTGGAATCGGTTGATCGACACCGCCACTTGGTATTGAGAGGGCCAAATCGTCCAGCACCATGGGCGCTTCCGCCAAATCCTCCGCATAGCCAAAAGCCGGCAACTCATCCGTCGTCATGGTGGGTGGGGCCTGATATTCAACCGGCGGTGCCTCAGGATCGTCGGAGACATTACTTTGCAATCCCTCGGGCAACTCAAAAGCCGCTCCGGGGTCAAAGTCGTCATCAAAATCGTAGGCGTCAGACATAATTATTCCGGTTTTCTAGTCATTCAACGGCGTCAGAAACAGTGCCGCTATCGTCGCTTGAGCGCGCAGCACTGGTCACTTCACCAGCAATGTATTTGTCCATAACGGTTTGACGGCGCGCGGTGGAGGCAGCGTCGGTGGCTTTTGGGCGGACCAAATCATAAGGGTCCGCAATCATTGCCGCCGTGTTTATCGCCAAAGCACAGCCAAAATTATCAGATTCGTTATTGCCCGGACTGGTGGCCAGATTGCGCCATTGCTGCTCACAGCCTTGCGCGTGCGCCACATAGCGGGTGAAGGACAATAATAGAGGCGAGCCGGTGGTGCCGCTGGCCTGATAATCGCCCTTGGCAATTACCGCCCAATCCACACCGGCGGCGTGCAATACTTTTTGGGTTTGCTGTGCCGCATGCCGACCTGCCATAGCGGTGTCGGAGCCTTGCGGCATGGAAATCGTCAGTGGTCCATATCCGTGATCAAGATAGGCCGCCGCATAGCCCATTAGCGCCTCTTTTTGCCGCTGGGTAAGCTCGGCCGTATGCGGGGATAATGCCAACGCCAGACGCTCGGGCTTTTGCTCGACCGCGATCTTGTGTTGATCGCCCGGCAGGCCCCACGGAGTTTTTGGCGCGGTACCGCACGCACCAACCCCCAGAAAGAAGACGCCGCATAGCAGCGTTCTTGCAGAAAAATATGATGCGCGATCTCGCATTGATAAATCCCCTTTATTCAAGAACATAGCCAACTGGTCCGTCCCATTTCTTGCCCTCAGTATTGGCACCGGGCGCGCGATACACCTTGTTCAGGCGGCCAAATAAAATACTACCCAGATCCGAAGGTGCGGCCACACCGTCAGCCGGACTTGCCAGCGCGTCAGGATGGGTGGGGTCAACCAGATAGGGGGTAACCATGATCACCAATTCGGTCTCGTCATTTTGGTAATCGCGCGAACGAAACAGGGCCCCCAAAATTGGCAAATCCTTGGCACCGGGAACGCCTTCCAGCGCCTGCTTGGTCTTTTCCTGAATTAGGCCTGCGATGACCATGGAACCGCCGGAGGGCAGTTCGACCGTGGTCTCGGCGCGGCGCACATTCAGCGCTGGCAGGGTTAATCCGGCAACCGTGCCGATCACCGCGCCATTGTCGTCAGTAATATTTTGCGAATCCAATTGCAAAGCGCCGGTATTGGACAATTCCGAAACTTCGGTAGAAATTTTTAAGCTGATCCGCCCTTTACTGATCACCAGGGGCGTAAAACCAAGGCCAACACCAAACTTCTTATACTCAATGGTGATATTGCCATTGCGGTCGCGCCCGGTGGGCACCGGAAACTCACCGCCCGCCAGAAAATTCGCCGCCTCGCCGGTAATCGCCGTCAGATTGGGTTCCGCCAAGGTGCGCACCAAACCAACCCGTTCCAGCGCCGTAACCCCGGCCCCAAAAGAGGATTGTTCAACACCATTGCGCAAATTGCGATAGCCAATGGTACCAGAAGTGCCGCCGATGGAGCGACCATTCAGCGGGAAGCTATTATTGGTAGAGAGACCCGCCGTCGTGCCAAAACTGCCCGCGGTAACCGTTTCAAAAATCCCATTGCCGAACTGATCTAGTACCGGCACGCCATTTTCCAGCAATGGCCGGGCGATCGGGGGCATGAAATCGCCGAACGAAATTGCCCCGGAGAGGTTAATCCCCAATTGTTTGACCAAAGTGCGCTGCATCTCCACGATCCGCACTTTAAGCAATACCTGTCCCTTGCCCTGAATGCTCACCAGCGACAACACATCGTCATCTTCCTCGACACTTTGGCGGGCGATTTTAAGAACTGAATCGGCGGTACCGGCATCCGGCACCGTGCCCGATAAAATCAATTTACTGCCCATAGCCTGCACGCTGACCCGCGCGCGCGGCAATAGTTTGGCAATGGTGTTTTCCAACTGGCTGATATCGCGCGATACGCTGATTTCAAGATTGAGAATTTGCCTTCCGTCTGCGTCAAAAAAGAACGCATTGGCCTGACCTTGGGCAATACCCAGCACATAAACCCGGCGCGGGGTGCGAATGACCGCATCCACAATAGCCGGGTTGGAGACCAATACGTCGCGCGCATCGACTGGCAATTCTATCACGGCCGCTTTATTGATCGGCAGCACCAGAGATTGCGAAACCGGGCCATCACCGCCCAGATCGATTTTTACATGCAGCAACGCCGCTTCATTGGCATTGGCCGACGCAGCGGCGGCAAGGCTGGCGAAAAGCGCGAGGGCAAAAACCCGAATATATCGACCAAGCATTTCCATACTCATTGGTCCTTCAATGCCAATTTGCTGGAATTGCCATATTTATACAGCACCAGAGCTTTTTCTTTGGAAGCACGGCCGGTTGCATGGCTCTGCGCACCGGCAAAGGCGTTGGGCAAGGCATCGGCGACACTGCGCAGCGCCAAAGACAGGGCACCGGAGGCTTCCGCATGGGCCAAAAGCTCTGAATCCGAGCGGTTGAGTTCCAAGGTTGCGGTCGAACCAATAACCACATCTTCATCGTCCACTTGTTTAAAACTCTGGTCGATCGCCAATATGCGCACATTTTCCAAAATCGTGCGGGCGGCAAAAACTTCGCGGACATCTTCGCCATTGGCGATTTGCACCTCTTCGGTCAGCAATACGTCAACGCGGTCATTGGGCAGGATAAACCCCCCGGCCCCGGTTTCTACGGATATTTCAACCGATACCGCGCGCATGCCGGGCGACAGGACGGCGGCCATAAACCCCGCCTCGCCGGGATTAACCAGCTTGCGGGCCGATATTGGCTCGCCCGCCGAAATGTCGGCACGGGCAATCGCGCCAGTATAGGCTTCAAGCGCATCGGCATGTTTTTGGTGGGTGAGAAAAGCAACATTGAGCGCCTCTCGCGGCCAGTCCTGCCAGGACAGGTCTTCGGGGGTAACCCGCTGGCCAATAGAGATATCTTTACGGGCGACCAGCACCTGCCCGACATTAATCTGAGGGGCGGCAACCTCGGCAATTGTGCTCGGCGCAGGCTGATTCGAAAGGTTGCGCACCAAGAAAGCTGCCCCCAAAGCAGCAATGCCCGCAATTATAAGGACGGCTATCCGACCAATATTCATCTCATCACTCCCACGCGCAAATCAGCACGTATTAACGAAATGATCAGAAAGTTCTCAAAGCATGGTTAACAAAACCTCATCCAACCGCATTTGCAGTAAGAAAAAGGGAAGTTTCTGGGAAAGCGATGAGTGCACCGACGAAAATACCGATGCCATAGGGCACATCGCCGCCTTTCTTTAAAAGGCGTGCCGACCATTTCCACGCTTCAAGGTGCGATGGCATGGGGTATTTGCGCACGATTAACAAAAATACTGTCAAAAATCCGCCAGCGAGGGCGGTATAGGCCGCAAACATTAACACATCGGGCCAGCCCATCCACAATGCCGCCGCCGCAAACAGCTTTGCATCACCGCCGCCAAACAAACGCAAGGCAAACATGGTTACGGTTATGGCCAACGCCCCCAAACCGACCAGCCCATGCACGCCAATAGCGCTCAAACTTAGACCAGCCAGCGGCGCGGCGATAAAAAACAGCACAATCAGTGCTGCGGATATCCAATTGGGAATAGTCATGGTGGCGGCGTCGTAAAACGCACCAATAAGCATGAGCAGGGCAAAACCCATCAGCAATAAAGAAACCAAGATGCGCTCCTATCGTTAACGACCCCAACATTGCAGACCCGCCCTTAACGCAGGGTTTAGACGCCGAGGTCTGGCTGGGGTCGTCATTCCGGCGCAGGCAAGGAGTCGGGTTGAGGGCGTCATTCCGGCGCAGGCCGGAATCCACCCTTTTGTCTATCGGCACGTAAAAATGGATTCCGGCCTACGCCGGAATGACGAGGGTGAGACGCCGCGTAAAAGTAAATTCCGGCCTCGCCGCGCGCAGCCCACTTTCCAGCTTGATCGCCCCGCCCTCGTCATTCTTCGGTTTGATCACCCTC
>JAJFFO010000002.1 GCA_021776615.1 Robiginitomaculum sp.
AAATGGTTATGCCTGGTGATAATGTGAACGTGAATGTCGAGCTGATCCAGCCGATTGCCATGGAAGAAAAACTACGTTTCGCCATCCGCGAAGGTGGCCGCACCGTCGGCGCCGGCGTGGTCAGCAAAATTATCGAATAAGACTTAATCATCGAACGCGGCGTCCCTTAGGGCGCCGCGTTCACTTATTCACCAGCTTAAGTTCGGACGAAAATTATGGACCGCCAAAATATACGTATTCGCCTCAAGGCGTTCGACCACCGGGTGTTAGATCACTCTGCGGTTGAAATTCTGAACACCGCCAAGCGCACAGGTGCTTCGGTTCGCGGACCTATTCCGCTGCCGACCCGCATCGAAAAGTTTACGGTGAACCGTTCGCCACACGTCAATAAAAAGTCGCGCGAACAGTTTGAAATTCGCATCCACAAGCGGGTATTGGACATTGTTGATCCAACGCCGCAAACGGTTGATGCCTTGATGAAGCTTGATTTGTCGGCTGGTGTCGACGTCGAAATCAAGTTGGGAGCGTAAGTTATGCGTTCAGGCGTTATTGCAAAAAAACTGGGCATGAGCCGCGTCTTCGCTGAAGACGGCGCGCATGTGCCGGTTACTGTCCTCGAACTGGGTGGTTGCGCGGTTGTCGCGCAGCGTACCGTCGAGCGTGACGGTTATGTGGCCCTGCAATTGGGAGCTGGTAAAGCTAAGGTTTCGCGCACATCCAAAGCGTTGCGCGGGCACTTTGCCAAAGCCGAAATTGAGCCGCGTCAGCAGGTTACCGAGTTTCGGGTTTCCGATGATTGCTTGCTCGAAGTGGGCGCAGAGCTTTCTGCAGAACACTTCGTACCGGGGCAAAAAGTTGATGTGGCGGCTGTTTCCATCGGTAAAGGTTTTGCCGGGGCGATGAAGCGTCACAACTTTGGCGGTTTGCGGGCTACCCACGGTGTGTCGATCTCTCACCGTTCGCACGGTTCTACTGGCCAGTGTCAGGATCCGGGCAAAGTCTTCAAAGGTAAGAAGATGGCCGGTCATATGGGTGCCAGCCGCGTTAGCACGCAAAATCTCGTTGTGGTTCGCACCGATGCGGATCGCGGTTTGATTTTGGTGCGCGGTGCGGTGCCGGGTTCCAAAGGTAGCTGGATTGAAATTCGTGATGCCGTTAAGGGCACGGGCGCTGATGTGCCAGTGCCGGGCGTTGTGAAAACTGTATCTGCGCCGGCTGAAGCCCCCGCAGAAGCGCCGGTTGTCGTACCGGCTGCTGAGAAGGATGCAACGTGATGAAAATTAAAGTCACAACCCTTGGCGCAAAAGCCGCTGGCGAGCTTGAGCTTGCTGACGACATTTTTGGCCTCGAGCCGCGCAAAGACATTTTGCACCGCATGGTGCGTTATCAATTGGCCAAGCGCCAAGCGGGTACGCACAAGGTAAAAGGTCGTTCGGAAATCAACCGTACCGGCAAGCGTTTTGGTAACCAAAAAGGTGGTGGTACTGCCCGTCACGGTTCGCGTCGCTCCAACATCTTTATTGGTGGTGGTCGCGCTTTTGGACCGGTGGTTCGCTCGCACGCTCACGATCTGCAAAAGAAAGTTCGCCGCATCGCTATCAAGCATGCGCTGTCGGCCAAGGCTGGTGCGAATGAGATCATCGTGGTCGATGAGGCCAAGATGAAAGCACCAAAGACCAAGGAGTTGCGCGATTCATTTGCCAAATTGGGTATTGAGAATGCGCTGATCGTTGGTGGCGCCGAGCTCGACAAAAATTTCTCCCTTGCGGCCCGCAACATTCCCAATGTGGATGTGCTGTCCAGCAATGGGATCAATGTTTATGACGTTTTGCGTCGTCACACTCTGGTTTTGACCAAAGCTGCGATTTCTGATTTGGAGGCACGGTTTAAATGAGCACCGAGCGCCATTACGACACCATTCTTTCTCCCGTGATCACGGAAAAAGCGACCTTGCTCTCTGAGCAAAACAAAGTTGTTTTCAAAGTGCCGTTGACCGCGAATAAGAAAGAAATTTCCGAGGCCGTTGAAGCTCTCTTCAAGGTCAAGGTTGAAAAAGTAAACACCATCCGCACCCCAGGCAAGGTCAAGCGTTTTCGCGGCCGTTTGGGCAAGCGCGTGGACGTGAAAAAAGCCATCGTGACACTCGTCGAAGGACATTCCATCGACATCACGACGGGCCTTGGAGGCTAGGGTAGTTAAAATGGCTCTTAAAACATTCAAACCAACCTCTCCAGGTCGCCGCGCACTGGTCATTGTTGACCGCGCCGGTCTGTGGAAAGGTCGCCCTGAAAAGGCCCTTACCGAGGGTTTGACCAAGAATGGTGGCCGCAATAGCACCGGCCGCATCACCATGCGTCGTCGTGGTGGTGGCGCTAAACGTCTTTATCGTATGGTGGACTTCAAACGCCGCAAATACGATATGGTCGGCACGGTTGAGCGTTTGGAATATGATCCCAATCGCACCGCCTTTATCGCGCTTGTCTCTTATGAGGATGGCGAAAGGACCTATATTCTGGCCCCGCAACGTTTGGCGGCTGGCGATAAGGTAATTTCATCGATGAAGGGTGCGGACGTGAAGCCCGGCAATTGTATGCCGCTGCGCGCCATGCCCGTGGGTACTATCATCCACAATGTGGAAATGAAGCCTGAAAAAGGCGGTCAGATCGCTCGTTCAGCCGGTGCCTATTGCCAGCTGGTTGGTCGTGATGGCGGTTTTGCGCAATTGCGGCTCAAATCTGGTGAAATGCGTCTTGTTCCCGATGGGTGCATGGCCAGTGTGGGCGCGGTTTCAAACCCGGACCACATGAACACCAATAAGGGTAAGGCTGGTCGTAATCGCTGGTTGGGCAAACGCCCAAGTGTTCGCGGTGTGGCCATGAATCCGGTCGATCACCCCCATGGTGGTGGTGAAGGTCGGACTTCAGGTGGTCGCCATCCGGTTACCCCTTGGGGCAAACCAACCAAGGGTGCTCGTACCCGCAAGAAAAATAAACCTTCAGACAAGATGATAATTCGTTCTCGTCACCTGAAGAAAAAGCGTTAGGAGATCGACGTGCCACGTTCGGTTTGGAAAGGTCCTTTTGTTGATGGTTATCTGCTTAAAAAAGCAGAAGCAGGCCACGCTGATGGACGCAAAAAAGCAATTAAAACCTGGTCGCGCCGCTCGACCATTCTGCCGCAATTTGTTGGCCTGACTTTTCAGGTTTACAACGGCAAGAAATTTGTCCCGGTGCTGATTAACGAAGACATGATTGGTCACAAGCTTGGTGAGTTTTCACCGACGCGTACCTTTTATGGTCACACGGCCGATAGAAAGGCGAAGCGGGGTTAATTATGGGTAAGTCTGCAAATCCTCGTCGCGTCGGCGACACGGAAGCTTTTGCCAAGGCCCGCAATTTGCGCGGCAGTGCCCAAAAGCTAAACCTTGTGGCGCAATCCATTCGCGGTTTGAAAATCGAGAAGGCCTTGGCCGCACTTGAGTTCTCAAACAAGCGTATCGCATTGCCGGTTCGTAAATGTCTGGAATCAGCCATCGCCAATGCCGAGAACAATCACGGCTTGGACATTGACCAATTGGTGGTTGCGCAAGCCTTTGTCGGCAAAAATCTGGTGATGAAACGCTGGCGTGCTCGGGCACGTGGTCGCTCAGCCAAGATTTTGAAACCGTTTTCCGAGATCACCATTGTGGTTCGTGAAGTTGAGGAGCAAGCCTGATGGGTCATAAGGTCAATCCGATCGGGCTTCGGCTCGGTATTAACCGCACGTGGGATTCTCGTTGGTACGCCGGTTCCAAAGAGTACGGACGTCTGTTGCATGAAGACCTGCGCTTGCGCAAATTCATCAAACAGCGTTTGAGCCAAGCGGGTATCTCCAGAATTGTTATTGAACGTCCGCACAAAAAGTGCCGTATCACCATTTATACCGCTCGTCCGGGCGTGGTGATCGGTAAAAAAGGTGCTGATATTGAAACCCTGCGCAAAGCGCTCAGCAAAATCGTCAATGACGAAGTGTTTGTGAACTTGGTTGAAATCCGCAAAGCGGAAATCGATGCCACTTTGGTTGCCGAAGGTATTGCCCAACAGCTGGAACGCCGCATGGCATTTCGCCGGGCAATGAAACGCGCCATGCAAACGGCTGTTCGTATGGGCGCCAAGGGTTGCAAAATCAAAATGGGCGGCCGCTTGAACGGCGCAGAAATTGCACGCACCGAGCAATATGCTGATGGTTCTGTGCCATTGCATACGTTGCGCGCTGACATTGATTATGGCGTAGCCGAAGCCAAAACGGCGATGGGCATTATCGGGATTAAGGTCTGGATCTACAAAGGTGAGATCATGGAACACGACCCGATGGCACAAGATCGTAAAGCTGAAGCCAGCGGCGAAAACCGTGCGCGTTCCTCGCGCGCAACCGCGTAATTTAAAGGTATAGGGCAGGACCATGCTGCAACCAAAAAAGACCAAGTTTCGTAAAATGCACAAAGGCCGCATCAAAGGTACGGCTAAGGGTGGATTTGCGTTGAATTTTGGCTCCTATGGCCTCAAGGCCCTGGAGCCGGAGCGGGTTACGTCGCGCCAGATTGAAGCTACTCGTCGTGCCATTACCCGGCATATGAAACGGGCTGGTCGCGTGTGGATTAGAATTTTCCCCGATGTACCGGTTTCCAAGAAACCAACAGAAGTACGTATGGGTAAAGGTAAAGGCTCGGTCGAGTTTTGGGCCGCCAAGGTCAAGCCCGGCCGGATTATGTTTGAAATTGATGGCGTTACCGACGCCGTTGCGCGTCAGGCATTGGAACTTGGTGCTGCCAAGCTGCCAATCAAATGCAAAATCGTCACCCGTAAGGGTGAGGGTTGAGCCGCGCTGGAGAGTAAGTGATGAACGCTACAGAAATTCGCGCATTGAGCGCCGATCAAATTAAAGATCAGATCATTAGCCTGAAGAAGGAGCAGTTCAATCTGCGCTTTCAACAAGCTACCGGTCAGTTGGAAAATACTGCGCGTGTTCGTGTCGTCAGACATGATATTGCGCGGCTTAAAACGGTCTTGCGTGACAAGGCCAATGAAGTCGTCGCGGCAGATGCTGCCAAGACTAAAGTTTCAAAGGGAGAGGGCTGATGCCCAAACGTCTTCTGACCGGTGTTGTCGTCAGCGACAAGGGAGCCAAAACCGTTGTGGTGAAAATCGAACGGACCTTTTTGCACCCGCTATATCGCAAGACAGTACGGCGGTCCAAACGCTATCACGCTCATGATGAGCAGAGTGCGTTTAAAGTCGGTGACAATGTCACCATTCAAGAGTGTGCGCCGAAGTCTAAACTGAAGCGTTGGGAAGTGGTTGCGCAGGCCTAATCTTTTTTTGGGAACCACGCGATTTAGGAGGATCCTGCTGTGATCCAGATGCAGAGCAATTTACAGGTCGCCGATAATTCCGGCGCCCGTCGTGTCCAGTGCATTAAAGTACTGGGCGGTGCCAAGCGCCGTTATGCGCATGTTGGCGATATTATCGTTGTCTCGGTTAAGGAAGCGATTCCCCGGGGCCGCGTCAAAAAGGGTGAGGTACGCAAAGCTGTTGTTGTGCGTACCGCCAAGGATATTCAACGCGCCGATGGCTCGGTGATCCGCTTCGACGGCAATGCCGCGGTGCTGATCAACAATAATAACGAGCCGGTTGGAACGCGTATCTTTGGCCCTGTGCCCCGCGAGCTTCGTGCCAAAAAGCACATGAAGATCATCTCGCTTGCGCCGGAGGTGCTGTAATGGCTGCCAAGATAAAAAAAGGTGACAAGGTCATCGTGCTTACCGGGAAAGACAAAGGTCGTTCCGGTGAAGTGATGAAAATGATCACCGAAAAAAATCGGGCCATCGTTTCTGGTATCAATATGGTCAAGCGCCACACGCGTCCGACCCAATATGATCCAGGCGGGATTAAAGATCAGGAAGCTGCCATTCAGGTTTCCAATCTGGCGGTTGCCGACCCCAAGACGGGTGAAGCAACGCGGGTTGGTTTTAAAACCCTGAAAGATGGCAAGAAAGTTCGCTTTGCGAAAAAATCAGGCGAGGTTATCGATGTCTGAGACAACTTATGAGCCACGGATGAAGGCCCGTTATCGCGAAGTGGTTCGCGATAAAATGGCCAAACAATTCGGCTATAAAAACGAAATGCAGATCCCACGTCTTGATAAGATTGTTATCAATATGGGCGTTGGTGAAGCGGTGCAGGATTCCAAAAAAATAGCCAGCGTGCTGAATGATTTGGCGTTGATCGCCGGTCAGAAGCCAGTGGCAACCATGGCCAAGAAATCCATTGCCGGCTTTAAGCTGCGCGACGGCATGGCCATTGGTGCCAAAGTTACGCTGCGCCGGGATCAGATGTATGAGTTTATGGATCGGCTAGTGAATATCGCTCTGCCACGGGTTCGCGACTTTCGCGGCCTAAAATCCAAGAGCTTTGACGGCCGTGGCAATTTTGCCATGGGCCTGAAGGAACACATCGTGTTCCCCGAGATCGAATACGACAAGATCGATCAGATTTGGGGCATGGACATTATTGTCTGCACGACCGCAAAAACGAATGATGAAGCAAAAGCCTTGTTGGCTGAGTTTGATTTTCCCTTTCAGGGCAAAAATAACTAACGCATCGAGGAATGCGGGTATTCGCCCGCAATTGGAGGATTACTAATGGCTAAAAGTAGTGCCATTGAACGCAATAATAAAAGGATCCGTATGGTCGAGCGTTATGCCGCCAAACGGGCCCGTCTGAAAGAACTGGCACGCAATACCGAATTGCCCATCGAGGAACGGATTGCCGCTCAGATCAAGCTTTCAGAAATGCCGCGCAATTCAGCGCAAACGCGGGTGCGTAATCGGTGTGAACTCACCGGGCGTCCACGCGGGTATTATCGTAAATTTAGAATGTCACGGATCGCATTGCGCGAACTGGCCAATCAAGGCCAGCTTCCCGGTGTGACCAAGTCGAGCTGGTAGGAGGCATCAATGGCGATTAGTGATCCATTGGGCGATATGCTCACGCGTATCCGCAATGCTTTAATGCGTCGGCGCGGTAAGACCGTAACCCCGGCGTCGAGACTGCGTAAGCGCGTTCTTGATGTGCTGGAGCATGAAGGTTACATCCGCGGCTATTCCGAAGTTGAGAAAGACGGTTTCTCGACTTTTGAAATCGAGCTTAAATATTATGAGGGCGAGCCAGTAATTTCGGAGATAAAACGTGTCTCCAAACCTGGTCGCCGTGTGTATTCATCGGTCAAAGACCTGCCACGTGTGCAAAACGGGCTTGGTATTTCCATCGTCTCTACCCCCAAGGGTGTGATGTCGGATACCACAGCGCGCGAACACAATGTTGGTGGCGAAATTCTTTGCCAGGTTAGCTAGGGGAGAACGGATATGTCACGTATTGGCAAACAACCGGTTGAACTCCCTGCAGGTGTAACCGCGGAGCTTAACGGCCGGGCCTTTAAAGTTAAGGGCCCAAAAGGTGAGTTGAGCATGACTTTTGTTGAAGAAGTCAAAACCTCACTCGATGGCAATGTGCTGACGGTAACGGCGGCAGATGATAGCCAACGGGCGCGCGCCATGTGGGGCTTGCAACGCTCCTTGGCTGCCAATCTGGTTGAAGGCGTCACCAAAGGTTATCAAAAAGAGCTTGAATTGCGCGGTGTTGGTTATCGGGCACAAATGCAAGGCACGAATGTGGTCATGCAATTGGGCTTTAGCCACGAGATAAGGTATACGCCGCGTCCCGGCGTTGCTCTGGCAACCCCAAAAGCAACGCAAGTCATGGTCACCGGCATTGATAAACAAGCCGTCGGCCAAACCGCTGCGGAAATTCGCAACTTTCGTCCACCAGAGCCTTATAAAGGCAAGGGTGTTCGCTATGTTGGCGAATTTGTTCGCTCCAAAGAAGGCAAGAAGAAATAGCCATGATCGATCCACGCACAAAATTAAAGCGGCGTTCCGCACGCAATCGCGTCCGGCTCAAAAAACTGTCTGGCGACAAGCTTCGTTTGTCGGTTTTTCGCTCGAACAAATACATTTACGCTCAGGTTATCGACGATTCCAAAAGCTCGACTTTGGTGCAGGCTTCTTCCTTAGAGAAGGAAGCGGACGCCAAGGCACCGGGCAATACTGAGGCAGCTGGCAAGGTTGGTGAATTACTCGCCAAACGCGCCAAAAAGGCTGGTATCAAGGAAGTCGTGTTTGATCGCGGCGGCTACATTTATCATGGACGTGTCAAGGCGCTGGCGGAAGCCGCGCGTGACGGCGGCCTGAAGTTCTAGGAGAGCGGACATGGCAGGTCATAACGACAATAAGCGTAATGAAAAACGTGGTCGCAAAGACGAGCGCGAAAAGGATGAATTCATCGATCGCCTGGTTTTCATCAACCGTGTTTCCACGGTGGTGAAGGGTGGTCGGCGTTTCTCTTTTGCCGCTCTGGTAGTGGTTGGCGACGAAAAGGGCCGCGTTGGTTTTGGCCACGGTAAAGCCCGTGAAGTGCCTGAAGCCATTCGCAAAGCTACTGAAGAAGCCAAGAAAACGCTTATTCGGGTTCCACTTCGTGAAGGCCGCACGCTGCATCATGATGGCAAAGGTCATCATGGCGCCGGCAAGGTGCTGCTTCGCGCAGCGCCTCCAGGTACTGGCGTTATCGCCGGTGGTCCCATGCGGGCCGTGCTGGAAGCGCTTGGGGTTCAGGACGTGGTGGCGAAAAGCCAAGGCTCGTCCAACCCGTACAACATGGTCCGGGCAACGTTTGATGCTTTGCGCAAGCAAGGCAGCCCTCGTTCGGTCGCCGCTAAGCGTGGCAAAAAGGTCGCTGACCTTGTTGCCCGTCGTCAGGATGGCGCCAGCGCCCCTGAAGCGGTCGGCGCAGAAAGTTAGGAAGTAAAATGGCTAAAGCGAAAACTGTGACGGTACGCCAAACCGGCAGTCACATCCGCCGTCCCAAGGATCAGCGTCAGACGCTGGTTGGTCTTGGGCTTGGTCGGATCGGTAAAGTGCGCACTTTGGAAGATACCCCTGCCGTGCGCGGCATGATCGCCAAAGTATCACATATGATCACCATTGTTGAAGAAAACGCCTAAAGCGTTTTCTTTGGAGAAGTAAGATGAGACTGAACGAACTGAGCGATAATGCCGGCGCAAACGCCAAACGCACACGCGTTGGCCGTGGTGCTGGCTCTGGCAAGGGCAAAACTGCTGGTCGCGGCGTAAAGGGGCAAAAATCCCGTTCCGGCGTAGCCATTAAAGGCTTTGAAGGCGGGCAGATGCCGCTGCATATGCGTTTGCCTAAGCGTGGGTTTACCCCGCACAATCAATCGAAATATGCCGAAGTCAGCCTGGCCAAATTGCAAACCGCAATTGATGCCAAGAAACTCGACGCCAAAGCGGCGATTGATGAGGATGTTTTGGTGTCTTCCGGTGTAGTACGCCGCAAGCGCGATGGCATTCGCCTCCTTGCAAATGGCACGTTGAAGACCAAAGTATCTTTAACGCTTACCGGCGCTACCAAGGCAGCAATTGCCGCGGTGGAAAAAGCTGGCGGCACGGTAACGATCGTGGCCAAAAAGGCTGCACCAACGAAGGAATAGAGACCAAGGGACATCCCTTGGTTTTCACCCTGAATAGACCGGAACAGGATCATTATGGCCTCAGCCGCTGAACAGCTTGCCGCGAATATGAATTTCGGCGCCTTTGGTAAGGCCAAGGAGCTGCAAAAGCGTATCTGGTTTACCTTGGGTGCGCTGATTGTGTATCGGCTGGGTACCTATATCCCTATTCCGGGTATTAATCTCGATGCCTATGCCGCCGTGTTTGAAACCACGCAAAAGGGCATTTTGGGGATGATGAATATGTTCTCCGGGGGCGCCATTAGCCGCATGGCGATCTTCACCCTTAATGTGATGCCCTACATTTCGGCCTCCATCATCATGCAATTGATGAAAACCAGCGTACCGTCATTGGTGGCGCTGAATAAAGAAGGCGAGACGGGTAGGCAAACCATCAACCAATACACCCGCTATCTCACGGTTTTGCTGGCCACCGTACAGGCGTTCGGCATTTCTGTTGGGCTTGAAAGCTCGCAAGGTGTGGTTGAGGATCCCGGCCTGTTTTTTCGCGCCTCCACCATTATTTCGTTGGTTGGCGGCACCATGTTCCTGATGTGGCTTGGCGAACAGGTTACCGCGCGCGGCGTTGGTAATGGTGTGTCACTGATCATTTTCGCGGGCATTGTTGCGGCTTTGCCAACGGCGGTTTTCCAAGCCCTGGACATGACCCGGGTTGGCCAGTTCAGCTTTCTTGGTCTGGTTCTGTTGACCGCTCTGGCCATTGGTTTGGTGTTGTTTATCGTGTTTATCGAGCGCTCGCAGCGCCGTTTGCTGATCCAGTATCCCAAGCGCCAACACGGTAATAAGGCTTTTGGCGGCGATTCTTCGTTTCTGCCGCTGAAACTCAACACGGCTGGCGTTATCCCGCCAATCTTTGCCTCATCGCTTTTGTTGCTGCCAGCGACCTTGGCTGGCTTTTCGCAACAAACCACTGGCGGTGGCTGGTGGGCAGAAACTTTGCGTATCGTCACCGCTTCACTGGGCCAAGGCCAACCGCTTTATATGATTTTCTATGGCGGGATGATTATGTTCTTCGCCTTCTTCTACACCTCCATTGTGTTTAACCCGGAAGAAACCGCTGACAATCTGCGCAAGAATGGTGGCTTCCTGCCCGGCATTCGCCCCGGCAAGCGCACGGCTGAATATCTTGATTATGTTTTGTCGCGCCTGACCATGATCGGTGCCATCTATCTGACCGCCGTATGTTTGCTGCCGGTGTTTTTGGTCAACGCCTATAGTGTACCTTTCTATCTTGGCGGCACCTCGATCCTGATTGTTGTCAGCGTTACCATGGATACGGTTTCGCAAATTCAATCGCATTTGCTGGCGCACCAGTATGAAGGCCTGATCAAGAAAACCAAATTGCGGGGCCGCCGCAGATGAATTTGGTGCTCTTCGGTCCTCCCGGTGCTGGCAAAGGCACCCAAGCCAAACGGCTGGTAGCGGATCGCGGCTATATTCAATTGTCGACCGGCGATATGCTGCGCGCAGCGCGCAAGTCCGGCTCGGCGCTTGGTAAACAGGTTGCCGCGATTATTGATCGTGGTGATTTGGTTTCGGACGAAATTGTAATTGGCTTGATTGAAGAACAATTGGACCTGCACAAGGACGCCCCCGGTTTTATTTTTGACGGCTTTCCGCGTAATATTGCGCAGGCCGAAGCCCTTGATACCTTATTGAGTGGCCGCGGCGTGCAGGTGGATTGTGTGATTCGCCTGGTGGTTGATGATGTGGCGCTATTGGCCCGTATTGCCCAGCGGTTTGAAGAGCAGGGCCGCGAGGATGACAATCCCGAATCGTTCAAGGTTCGGCTTGGTGCCTATAACAAACAGACAGCACCGCTTTTGCCGTTTTATGACGGTAAGAAACTGCTGAAAGAAGTGAATGGCATGAATGATATCGACACCGTAGCTGGTGCCGTAGCGCTTGTGCTGGATTTGGACTAATCAAGGTGTCTCTGCTGGTTGACGGCAGGGGGTTGAGAAGGATAGAAAGCGCGCTCCGCAAAAGGGCATTGAGACTGGCGATTGCAAAACTAGCGATCGGCGGCTGTTTGTTTGCGGCGTCTTTTATGGAGAATGAATAGTGGCTCGTATTGCCGGTGTTAACATACCAACGAATAAGCGCGTAGAAATCGCGCTGACCTACATTCACGGGATTGGTCCCGCGATGGCAAAAGAGATTTGCGAGAAAGCAAGCATTACGGCAGAGCGCCGCGTTGCTGACCTTTCTGACGCAGAAGTTCTCAAGGTTCGCGAAACCATTGACGGTGATTACATGGTTGAAGGCGACTTACGCCGCGATACCGCCGTTAATATTAAGCGGCTGATGGATTTGGGACTTTACCGGGGGCTTCGCCACCGTCGCGGTCTTCCCGTCCGTGGTCAACGCACTCATACAAATGCGCGTACGCGCAAAGGTCCGGCAAAAGCCATTGCTGGCAAGAAGAAATAAGGCGAATAAATAATGGCCAAAGAACCCACCACACGGATACGCCGTGCCGACCGCAAAAACATCACCTCTGGTGTTGCGCACGTCAGCTCGACTTTTAATAACACTATGATCACCATTGCAGATGCCCAGGGCAATGCCATTGCGTGGTCAACGGCTGGCGTTATGGGCTTTAAAGGCTCACGCAAATCCACACCTTATGCGGCGCAGCTTGCCGCAGAAGATGCCGGCAAAAAAGCACAGGAACACGGCATGAAAACCCTTGAGGTTAATGTTTGTGGTCCGGGCTCTGGTCGCGAATCCGCTTTGCGCGCTTTGCAGGCCATTGGGTTCACTATTACCGCCATTCGCGACGTGACACCGATTCCGCATAATGGGTGCCGTCCGCCAAAACGCCGCCGGGTATAGGTTAGCGTTATATTTTCATCCGGCGGTGTGATTATTCTCCCCGGATTAACCAAGAGGTAAAGCCGTGCTGGAAAAAAACTGGCAAGAATTGATCCGTCCCATGAAGCCCGTCATTAAGTCGGGCCATAATGAGGCGTGCAATGCCCAGATCATCGCCGAGCCACTGGAACGTGGTTTTGGTACGACATTGGGCAATGGCCTGCGCCGCGTATTGTTGTCGTCCTTGCAGGGCGCTGCGGTAACGGCAATTCAGATTGACGGCATTGTGCACGAGTTTTCCTCGATTGAGGGCGTGCGTGAAGATGTCACTGACCTGGTGCTTAACGTCAAGAAAATTGCCCTGCGTATGCACAATGAAGGCCCCAAGCGCGTCACCCTGACCGCCACAGGCCCCTGTGAAGTTACCGCAGGCATGATTGAAGATACTGCTGATGTTGAGGTTCTGAATAAGGACCACGTATTGTGCATGCTCGATGATGGCGCGCAGATCCGCATGGAATTCACGGTGAATACCGGCAAAGGCTATGTGCCTGCCGATAAGAACCGCCCAGAGGATGCCCCTATTGGTTTGATCGCCGTAGATTCGCTGTTCAGCCCGGTTCGCCGCGTGGCGTTTTCCGTGGAAAACACCCGCGAAGGCCAGGTGCTTGACTATGATAAATTGATCATGGACATCGAGACCAATGGTGCGGTCACACCAGAAGACGCGGTGGCGTTTGCCGCGCGTATTTTGCAAGATCAATTCCAGACCTTCATCAACTTTGAAGAGCCGGAAGACGAGAAAGCCAATGACGCGTCGCAGGAGCTTGATTTCAATCCAGCGCTGCTCAAGAAAGTCGACGAATTGGAACTTTCTGTGCGCTCCGCCAATTGCCTGAAAAATGATAACATCGTCTACATTGGTGATCTTATCCTCAAGTCAGAAGCTGAAATGTTGCGGACGCCGAATTTTGGCCGCAAGTCCTTGAACGAAATCAAGGAAGTTTTGGCATCTCTTGGCCTGCATCTGGGTATGGAAGCACCAAGTTGGCCGCCAGAAAATATTGATGAGCTGGCCAAGAAACACGACGAATAAGTTTAGTTTATTAAAGTTGGGACGTTTGAAACGCCCACCCTTTTAGGAGAGACCGCCATGCGCCACGGTATTGCGCACCGCAAACTCAATCGGACGCACGAACATCGCAAAGCGATGTTCGCCAATATGGCTGCGTCGCTTATCACCCATGAGCAAATCACCACCACATTGCCAAAAGCCAAGGAATTGCGTCCCATCGTGGAAAAGCTGATTACCCTGGCGAAGAAAGGCGATTTGGCTTCCCGCCGTTTGGCCGCAGGGCGTTTGCGCGATGAAGCGGCAACCGCAAAACTGTTCGCGGTAATGGGCGAGCGCTATAAAGAGCGTCAAGGCGGTTATGCGCGGATCATGAAAGCCGGTTTTCGCTATGGCGATAATGCGCCGATCGCGGTTATCGAGCTTGTGGATCGCGATGTCGACGCCAAAGGCAAGGGTGATCGCGAACGCGTCGCCGTTGAAGAGGCTGCGACAGAAGGTTGATCCGCTAAGCGGTAAATACACGAATTAACAAAGGGCAGCCCCACGGGCTGCCCTTTTGTTTTGGGCCCTCTTGTTTTGGTTTTGCGGCAAAATGTTACAATTTTTAACTTATAATCCGCCCGCCCCCTGCCTATATGGATAAGCATTAGGGCAGCTATTGCCAAATTTGCGCCATGATTGTTATGGAAAACAGCAACTATGAAAACACTCCTTCTTAGCCTCTTGTCCCTGTTTCTTGTGCCCTTTACGGCAAATGCGCAGGCGATACCGTTTGAGCCGCAAGTGCCGCAAAGTGCCGGGCAAATGCAATTATCCTTCTCGCCTTTGGTGAAAAGCACCGCGCCCGCCGTGGTCAACGTTTTTTCCAAGAAAACCGTACGCCGTTCGGCATCGCCATTTTCCGGCGATCCATTTTTTGGCCGCCTGTTTGGCGAAGGCTTTTTCGGTCCACGCGAACGGGTGGAGCAATCTTTGGGTTCGGGCGTCTTGGTGCGCAAAGATGGCGTGATTGTCACCAATAATCATGTGGTCAATGGCGCCGATGAATTGCGCGTCGTGCTGGCCGATCGGCGTGAATTTGATGCGACCCTATTATTGTCCGACACTCAGGCCGATTTGGCGGTGCTGAAAATTGACGCCGGAGATGAAGATTTGCCAATAATGCAATTTCACGATTCCACTGAAGCCGAAGTCGGTGATTTGGTATTGGCCATCGGCAATCCGTTTGGCGTTGGCCAGACCGTGACCTCCGGTATTGTTTCGGCGCTGGCCCGCACCGATGTCGGGGCCAGCGATTATTCCTATTTCATCCAGACCGATGCGGCGATTAATCCCGGCAATTCCGGTGGTGCTCTGGTCGGTATGGATGGCAAATTGCTGGGCATTAATACGGTTATATTGTCCCGCTCTGGCGGCTCCCACGGGGTTGGCTTTGCCATTCCATCGGTAATGGTCGAGCGTGTGGTTGATGCGGCCCTGAGCGAAGGTGGCGACCATGTGGTGCGCCCGTGGTTCGGCGCACGCCTGCAAGAAGTGGATCGTGATTTGGCCGCCTCCTTAGGGCTGGACCGCCCCCAGGGCGCTTTGGTGTCCGAACTGTATCCGAAAGGCCCGGCGGCCAAAGCCGGGGTGCTACGCGGCGATGTGGTGACTAAGGTGGATGGCCATGATGTCAATAGCGAGCAAGGTCTGCGCTTTCGTCTGGCCACGCATAAAGTTGATGAAACCGTGCCGCTCACAGTAATTCGCGATGGCAAAACCATGGCTCTTAACGTGAGAACCCTGGCCGCGCCCGAAGCGCCCAAGCGCAATGAGATCGTGTTGGAAGGGGTGAACCCGTTTGCCGGTGCCAAAGTTGCCAATCTTTCACCGGCTTTGGCTCAGGAGATTCGCACGGATGAATTTGCCAAGGGCGTGATTATTCTGGCCATCGCCCCGCGCAGTGCCGCCAGTTATTATGGCCTTCGCCCGGGCGATATTGTTGAAAGCGTGGCCGAGATTGAGATCAAAACCGTAGACGATATTCGCGATGCTCTGGACGCCAATGACGGCGAAAGTCGCTGGCCGGTATCTATAGTGCGCAATGGCCGTCCAACATCGGCAGTTATCCGCTTGCGCAGCTAACCGGCCTTCATGCTAGGCTGGGGCCATGAGCACGTTATTTGAAGCTGCAGGGCTGGAACACAACGCCCCACGTCCGCTGGCCGATTTGCTGCGCCCGCAAAAACTTGATGACGTCGCCGGGCAGGACCATTTGCTGCAAGCTGACGGCCCGATTGGTCGGATGCTGGGTGCAAACCGTTTGTCATCCATGGTGTTGTGGGGCCCGCCAGGCGTTGGCAAAACCACCATTGCGCGATTGTTGGCCGATCATTGCGCTTTGCATTTCGAGCCGCTCTCGGCGGTTTTCTCCGGCGTTGCAGATTTGCGCAAAATCTTTGCCGCCGCCAAGGCACGCCGCGCGGCCGGGCAGGGTACATTATTGTTTGTAGACGAGATCCATCGCTTTAACCGCGCCCAGCAGGACGGTTTTTTGCCATTCGTCGAAGAGGGCGTGGTGACGCTGATTGGCGCGACCACGGAAAATCCTTCTTTCGAGCTTAATGGCGCATTATTATCGCGCTGTCAGGTGATGGTGCTCAAGCGTCTTGATGATGAGGCTCTGGAGGCCCTGCTGGCGCGTGCAGAAGCCCTGAAAGCGGCGAAGCTACCGCTGGAGCCGTCGGCGCGTGAGGCCTTGCGGGCAATGGCCGATGGCGATGGGCGCTATGTGCTTAATCTGGCCGAAGAGGTGTTTGCTTTGCCCGGCGACACGCCTTTGGATGCCAAGGCTCTGGCCGCCGCTTTGCAAAAGCGCAGCCCGGCCTATGATAAAAATCGCGACGAGCATTACAATCTCATCTCGGCTTTGCACAAATCCGTGCGGGCTTCTGACCCGGATGCGGCGCTTTATTGGTTTGCGCGGATGTTGGCGGGCGGTGAAGACCCGCTATATCTGGCCCGCCGTCTGGTGCGCATGGCCAGTGAAGATATTGGCCATGCCGACCCGTCAGTGTTGCAAACCGCCATGGCCGCCACCGAGACTTATCGGTTTTTGGGCAGCCCCGAGGGTGAGCTGGCCTTGGCGCAAACCGTGGTGCATTTGGCCTGCGCCCCCAAATCCAATGCGGTGTACACGGCGTTTAAGCAGGCCAAGGCGGCAGCGCAGGCCACCGGCTCGCTCATGCCGCCCAAACACAGCCTTAATGCGCCGACCAAAATGATGAAAGAGCAGGGCTATGGCGACGGCTATGCTTATGACCACGACACACCCGAAGGCTTTTCCGGGCAAAATTATTTCCCCGATGAAATGCCGCGTGGGTGCTATTATGAACCCTCCGGCCGCGGCTATGAAAAAGCCGTTGCCGAACGGTTACGCAAATGGCGGGAGCAACGAGGAGAGGGCTGAGTTGAGTGGCGGAGAGCCGGGTCGGGGCTGTAAATCAACCTTCTGGCGAGAATTGCTGCGTATTCAGTTTTGCTTCCCAGACCTGAATTTTCTTTCGTATTAACGGGACGGCAAAGGCGATGCGAAACGACACAAAAACCACGGCAGCAAAAACCAACCCGGAAAGTATGCGGTAAAACAACACCAGCGAAGAAAACAAATAATTATCCGGATTGGCTCGTACATTAGTCAGGGCCAGATCAAACACTTCGAAGGTGTCGGTCAAACTGCCCCTTAGCGATTGATCAATGACAAATAAGACAAAATCCAGATGGCTGAACGCCGTGCTTTGGGTGGGCACGCCATCCAACGTCAGGGCGAAGGTGCCGGGCATAAACCAGTTTTGCTGTGCCGCTATCACGCCCAATAAACCACCCGGAACAATCATGCCAACAAAAATCAGCGCCGCTGCATTGCGCGCTACGGTCATGAAAGCAGAGGCGGCGAAAGCCTTGGAACGCGCAATTCTTCTTTTGATAGAGGCATTTTTTTTAGGCATTTTGCCGGGTATGATTTCCAAAATATCAGTTTGGTTAAAACCACGCACCCGCAGCAGTAGACAAACCGCCGCCAAGGCCGATAAAGCCAGTATGGCGATGATGGCAAGCCAGCTATACACATGAAAGGCAAGATCGGTGGTCAGCCATATTTGCAGGTTTTTCAATACCTCAGATACGCTTTCACCTAAATCATCCATGCTGCTACCCCCCTGTAGAACTTCAATCCACGCCCCTTTTCTACGTCGGCGCACGAAACTCCACAAGAGAAGTGAAATTCCCCCTATCATAAGCCAAGCTGGGCGGGGGCGGATAAGTTTGACTTTTGCGTGTATGTAGTATTGCAAAGCCACCATTGGGGCCGGGACGACGAAGCCTGATATGCAAAATCTGGTGTGACCCTGAGGATAGCCAACCAAGGGTCGCCTGAGTATCAATTGACCCTCATCAACTGTCCCTTAACTGCCCCTCATTGGTCCCTTATGTGATGCTTATGACGCTGATCGTGGAGCCAAACTGCCCCTAAAGTTGGCCATATTGTGGCTTATCGTCCGTTGAGTATGGCCGCAGTTTTGGTTTTTAGCGGTTTTGCCGGAACCAACTTACAAATGCTCGCGCAAATGTTTGCCAAAGCGGGCATGATAAAACGGCGCAGGACGCGCTGCATCGCGCAGGCGCTTGGCGACATCATCAAGTACGATGGAGGTAATGGCTGGTAAATCCAGCGTCTTGGTTTGCGCCAGGGTGAACCATTCCAGCGCTTCCAACTCGCCACTGGCCTGATATTGCGGCAAATCTATCAAATTGTCGGCGCGAGCGGCAAAAAACCAGGTGTCAAATCGTTTGGGGTGATAGGGCGGGGTGATGGCCCGGGCGACGACTTCGAGCGCCCCCAAATCTGCGCCAAGGCTGCGTTCTCGAAAATCTTGCCAGCCCTTGGGCGCGGGTTTCCCCGGCGGTACTGTCAAACTGTTCGCCAAAAAAAGTCCGGTTTCTTCAAAGGTTTCCCGGATGGCAGCACTGGCTGCCGCGTGGGCGCGGCCCGGGCTTAAATGCTTATGCAATATGGTTTTGGTGGTTGCGGGCAAGGCGCTTGCTGCCGGGGCAAAGGCGTCGCTGCGTTCGGCCCGCCCGCCCGGAAACACCATTTTTGATGGCATAAAGCCGTGCCCGGCGGCGCGTTTGCCCATTAAAACCTGCGGCGTATTAACGTCGCCGCGCAGTAAAATCAGTGTGGCAGAAAGCTTGGGCCGCGAGGCTCGTCCAACGCGTTTGGTGTCGGCGGGGTCGGTGTCGCGCTTATGTTCCTTGTGCGCATTCATTGGCGCTTCTTGCGCCGGTGCTTGGCAGCTTTGCCTGTATGCCCTGAACGACTACCTGCATATTTTCCGGGGCCCGAACGTCCAGCGCGCGCGGCTTTGCCGGGGCGCGGGCCGGGCAAAGGCGGGGTTTGCATTTCAAAAAGCAAGCCGCCGGTAAGTGGTGTCGCTTCTAAAAGCTCGGCTTTTACTTCTTGGCCCAAGGCATAGCGACCGCCGGTATCACGGCCAATCAGTGCGTGGGCTTTTTCGTCATGGATAAAAAATTCAGAACCCAAATTGCGTACCGGCACAAAGCCATCGGCACCGGTTTCGTCAAGGCGCAGGAAAAGCCCAAAGCGGGTAACGCCGCCAATGCGGGCAGTGAAGACGCTGCCGACATGTTCGGACAAATAGCTGGCAATATAGCGGTCCGTGGCGTCGCGCTCGGCGGCCATGGCGCGCCTCTCATTGCCAGTGATTTCTTCGGCAATAGATTTTAACTGGCTTTGTTCGGCGTCATTGGCCCCGTCCGCCCCAAGGCCGCAAGCGCGAATAAGCGCCCGGTGTACAATCAGATCCGCATAGCGGCGAATCGGCGAGGTGAAATGCGCATAGCGGTCCAGATGCAGGCCAAAATGACCAACATTCTGGGTGTCGTAAATTGCCTGCATTTGCGTGCGTAACACCATTTGATTGATGATTTCGACGAATTTTCCATTTTTCGATTTGGCAGTTAATTCATTGAAACGGCTGGTGGTTATGCGCTCTCCCTTGGCCCATTTAATGCCAAGTGTCTGTAAAAAATCACTCAAATTATGGAGTTTTTCGGCGCTCGACGCCTCATGTACCCGGTAAATCAACGGGCAGCGCTTTTGCTCCAGCGTTTCGGCGGCGCAGACATTGGCGGCGATCATGAACTCTTCGATCAAGCGGTGCGCGTCAAAGCGCTCCTGCTTGGTGATTGATGCAATCTGGCCTTGTTCATTGACGCGGATTTTGCGTTCGGCACTCTCAATCTCCAGCGGATCGCGCTTGGCGCGGGCGATTTTAAGCGCTGCATAAGCGCCCCACAGCGGCTTTAATACGTTTTCCAGCACCGGGCCTGCGGCATCGCCGCCTTTGCCGTCTATGGCCGCCTGAGCCTGTGTATAGGTAAGGCGCGCCGCCGAGCGCATCAGTCCGCGAACGAATTTGTGGCCGCGCTTATGACCATTAGCGTCGAACACCATTTCCACGGCCAGACAGGCACGGTCTTCTTTGGGCCGCAGGCTGCACAAATCATTGGACAGATTTTCGGGCAACATCGGGACGACGCGATCAGGCAGATACACTGAATTGCTGCGTTTTCTCGCCCCCCGATCCAGCGCCGAATCGCCGGGTACATAGGCGGCGACATCGGCAATAGCCACCATGACCACCCAGCCGCCGGGGTTTTTGGGGTCATCATCGGCACGCGCATGAACCGCATCGTCAAAATCGCGCGCATCATCGGGGTCGATGGTGACCAGCGGAATTTGGCGCAAATCAGTGCGTTTGCCAATGGTTTGCGGTTTGGCGGCCTCGGCCTGCTGAATTTCCTCATCGGAAAAGCCTTGCGGCACACCGTGTTCGACCAAGGCAATCATGCTGGCGGCGCGCGGCTGGTTGGCGTCGCCAAGGCGTTCCACCAATTTGGCCAGAATTATGCCGTGGCGGCGTTCGCGGGTCGGGGCGACTGCGACTAAATCGCCATCCTCAACCTTGTCGCAATCCAGTGGGCGCAACACCAATGTGTTTTTGGTTTTCTTGTTGATGGCTTCTATTTGAACACCGTCGCGAACTTTGCGGGCCACGCCCAACAAACGTTGGGTATCGCTTTGCCCCAGCTTTTTTACGATCCTGGCGTCATAGCCTTCATCGCTTGTGCTAACGCGGATCAGGGCTTTTTCGCCAATGCCAATGGCGGCACTTTTGCTGCCATCGGCTTCGCCGGGCACCAGCATGATTTTGGGTGGGGGAAGCGTGCTGGTCCAGTTTAACGGCCGGGCCAGTAATTCACCATCCAGATCACGATCGTAAAATTCGGCGACAAATACCGCGGGCAAATGCCCGGCCAGGACGTATTTACGTTTGTCCTGGCGTTCAATCTGGCCGCTATCCTCAAGCGCTTGCATGGCGGTTTTGAGCGCAGTTTTTTGTTCGCCCTTGAGGCCAAGTTCTCTGGCAAGGTCACGTTTGGTGAGACCTCTGCTGTGGCCCTTCAAGGCATTCAGAATGCTTTTATCCAGAGCCATAGAATGATTTAGGCCTTTGCCTTGGGTTTTGGTTTGGCTTTGGGCTTCGCCGCGGCTTTAGGCTTTGGCTTGGCTTTCGCTTTAGGCTTAGCTTTCGCTTTAGGCTTGGCTTTTGCTTTTGTCGGTTTTTTGGCTTTGGCTGCGATTAATTCCAGCGCTTGCTCCATGGTTACCGTCTCCGGTTCCATGCCTTTTGGCAAGGTGGCGTTGATTTTTTCGTATTTTACATACGGTCCATAGCGTCCGTCCATCACCCGCACGGCTTTGCCGGTGTCCGGGTGATCGCCAAGTTCTTTAAGCGCTGTAGCCGGTGCACGCGCTTTGCTGCGTTTTTCCGCCAAAACATCAACGGCGCGGTTAAGGCCAACCTCGAACACATCTTCGACCGAGGGTAAATTGGCATAGGTTTTTACGTGGTGCACATAGGGGCCATAGCGGCCAATGGCGGCGGTGATCATTTCGCCATCTTCCGGGTGTGCACCGACTTCACGTGGTAGGCTCAACAGCTTTAACGCGCGCTCCAAAGTCAAACTTTCCGGTGCCCAGGTTTTGGGCAGGCTGGCGCGTTTTGGTTTTTCTTCCTCGCCTAATTGCACATAGGGGCCAAAGCGGCCGCTTTTAAGCAATACCGGCAGGCCCGATTGCGGATCATCACCCAATGCTTCATCGGCACCGGCACCATTGGCTTGGTCGTCCGCATTGCTTAACGGGCGGGTAAATTTGCATTCCGGATAGTCCGAGCAACCAATAAACGCCCCATAACGGCTAAGTTTCAGGCCAAGTCGGCCTTTTTCGCATTTAGGGCAGATGCGCGGGTCGGGATCGCCTTCATCGCGCGGAAAAAGATGTGGTGCCAAAGCTTCATCAAGCGCATCCAACACATGGGTTACGCGCAAATCGGCAATTTCATCAATAGCCGTAGAAAATTCTTTCCAGAAATCGCGCAGCAGCACTTTCCAGTTCAGATCACCGGCGCTGACCTCGTCCAACTGTTTTTCCAAATTGGCGGTAAATTCATACTGCACATAGCGGGCGAAGAAATTTTCAAGAAAGGAGGTAACTACCCGGCCTTTGTCATGCGGAATGAAGCGTTTCTTGTCGAGCGTCACATAGTCGCGATCTTGCAGGACCTGCATGATCGACGCATAGGTGGACGGGCGACCAATGCCCAATTCTTCCATGCGCTTGACCAAGGATGCTTCGGTGAAGCGCGGTGGCGGCTGGGTGAAATGCTGTTCGGCATTCACTTTGGAAATATCGACCGGGATTCCTTTTTCAAGCCGCGGCAGTTTGGCCTGGCCTTCGTCCTGCTCGTCATCCTTGCTTTCCTGATAAAGGTCCAAAAACCCCGGAAACAAAATAACCGTGCCACTGGCGCGAAGGCCGGTCTGTTTACTTTCGTCTTCAAGCTCAATGGTGGTGCGCTCGAGGCGCGCACTTTCCATCTGGCTGGCGCAGGCGCGTTTCCAGATCAGCGCATAGAGTTTGGCTTCATCATCGGTCAGACGTAAATCGTCCGGATGGCGGAAAAATGAGGTCGGGCGGACGGCTTCGTGGGCCTCTTGTGCATTTTTGGCCTTTGACGCGTAATAGCGTGGCTTTTCCGGTAAAAAGTCTTTGCCAAAGCGTTTGGTAATCAAGGATCGCGCCTGTGAAACCGCCTCCGGAGTCATTTGTACGCTATCGGTACGCATATAGGTGATGAGACCGGTATTCTCACCGTCGATTTGCATGCCTTCATACAGCTTTTGCGCGGTGCGCATGGTCCGTGTGGCAGAGAAACCCAGCTTGCGCGCGGCTTCTTGCTGCAAGGTTGATGTCGTAAACGGCGGTGCCGGGTGGCGCTTTGCCGGTTTGGCTTCAACGGAGGCAACATGAAACACACCTCTTTCAACGGCGGCTTTGGCATGATCGGCGGCGGCTTTGTCGCCAAGTGTGAGTTTGCCAAGCTTTTTGCCGTCCAAATTGGTCAAGCGAGCCGGGAAGGGGGCTTCTTGTTGCGCGGTTGTTTGTGCACCAACGCTCCAATATTCGTCAGAGCGAAATTTTTCAATTTGAAGTTCACGATCGCAAATAAGCCGCAAAGCAACAGATTGCACCCGCCCTGCCGAACGTGATCCGGGTAATTTGCGCCATAAAATCGGTGAAAGTGTGAACCCGACCAGATAATCCAGAGCCCGTCTTGCCAGATAGGCTTCGACTAATTCCATATCCACTTCGCGCGGTTGCGCCATGGCGGCCAATACCGAGGATTTGGTGATCGCATTAAAAACAACCCGTTGAATGGGCGTGTCTTTTTTAAGCGCACGTCGGGCGCGCAGGGCTTCAATAAGGTGCCAGGATATGGCCTCACCTTCGCGATCCGGGTCAGTCGCCAAAATAAGAGTGTCGGCACCTTTTACCGCATCGGCGATTTCTTTTAAGTGGCCTTTGGAGCGCGCGCTCACTTCCCAGCTCATGGCAAAGTCTTCATCGGGAAGCACGGAACCATCTTTGGGTGGTAAGTCGCGAACATGACCAAAACTGGCAAGAACATGAAAGTCCTTCCCCAAATATTTGTTTATGGTCTTTGCTTTCGCCGGGGACTCAACGACGACAACCTTCATGGACAACATCCTCTGGATTGGCCCGGCGCACTATTTCGCAGGCTGGCGCGAAACTGAAGGGCTAAGTTTGCAATTGTCAATGCAATGGGGGTTTCCATTGCACAAAATTCATCTATACATGCGTTATTATAAAATGCACGTAATGCGGGAGTCGATGATGAATGTTGAACCACGGGCTAACATTTTAGCAAATTCCGTACACTCAAAACATGATGCTGCTGACTTTCTGGCTGCCATATTGCCAGAGCTCGCTACGATTGCCCGCAATAGCGGTATTGAGGAGTTGGGCGTGCAGATTGATCAAAGTGCGGCGCTGGCTCTCAAAATAGCTTCGCGACATGTGTCCCGCAAGTCGAATGACTAGGGGCTGGAGCTTAGGCGCGCCGGGCCTTTCTTTTAGGTTCTGCTGATTCCTTGGGGGCCGCGTTTGCGGCACCGGCCCGGGCAATGGCGGTGAGCAGGACACGTGGGTCCAAAGGTTTAGGTACATAATCGGTCATTCCGGCCTCCAGGCATTTTTCGCGATCGCCGCTCATGGCGTTAGCGGTCATGGCGATCACCGGTATTGCCGTATTCTTCCCCTTGGTCGCGCGCAATTCACGGGTGGTGGAGATGCCGTCCAGGCGCGGCATTTGCACATCCATCAAAACCAGGTCGAAATGGTTGGCGGCGAGTTGCTCTAGCGCCTCAACACCATCTTGCACCATGGTAATATCGTGATTAAATGGCTGCAAGAAAGCCGTGAGCACCTTTTGGTTCAGTGGATTGTCCTCGGCAGCGAGAATACGTAAGCGCTGCTTTGTGACCTTGGGTTTCGGTTGCGATGAAGATCGCAGTTTTTGCGCTGGCTGTATCTGGTTTTCCACCGAAACGGTTTCAGCTTCTAGAGTGAAGGTGAAACAAGTACCTTCGGCCACTTTTGAAGTGACCGTTATGTCGCCATTCATCAATTGGGCCAGGTTTTTGGCAATAGCCAGTCCTAAGCCGGTGCCACCAAATTTGCGCGTGACCGACTTGTCTGCCTGCTCAAACGACAAAAACAGCCGACTTTGCGCTTCTTCGCTAATCCCCACGCCGGTGTCTTTCACCTCGAAAGAGAGGGTGGATTTGCCCTTGACAGTTGGCGTGGCGGTAACGTGCATTGATACCTCGCCCTCGTCAGTAAATTTTACGCCGTTAGAGAGAAGGTTGTACAAAATTTGTCTAATGCGGGTGATGTCACCGTAAATCACCGAAGGTACATCGTCGGCGATATGACAGTTCAGCGTTATGCCCTTGTCTTTGGCATTAGGTCCCCAAAGTCGCTCGAGCCGCTGCACCGCATGACGGACATCGACGTCAACGGATTCCATTTCGAGCTTCCCAGCTTCAATTTTCGAAATATCAAGGATGTCATTAAGTACCGTCATTAGCATTTCACCGCCATCGGTGACAGAGGTAATATATTCGCGCTGTTGGGCGTTTAATTTTGTTCCCTTCAGCAGCTCGGCCATGCCAAGTACCGCATTCATTGGTGTGCGCAATTCGTGGCTCATCATTGCCAGAAATTCCGATTTGGCCTGATTTGCATGTTCGGCTTGTTCGCGCGTTTCGAGCAATTCGGTAATATCCCGTCTTATGGCCACACACTGTGTGATTTCACCATTGGCGTCGTTTACTGGCGAAATTGTGCTGTCACCCCAATACATGCTGCCGTCTTTCGCCTTGTTTTGCAGCATGCCAGTCCACACTTTGCCTTGACGCAAGGTCGCTTCAATTTCTTTGAAAAGCGCCGTCGGATGGGCCTCGGTGTCCAAAATACTGTGGTTTTGGCCGATAAGTTCTTCTCGAGAATATTGCACTTTCTCGCAAAAAGCATCATTGACCGAAGTTAAAATGCCTTCCGGGGAACTGATAGAGACCATGGCGTGGGCATCCAGAGCCTGATTGATGGCGAGCAAATGTGCATTGGCGTTCTCGGCTTTTTCTTTTTCATCGAGCGCCGATTGCAAAGCCTCTTTCTTTTGGGCGAAGACCTCGGCAATCCAGTTATAGGCTTTAGCACCGCTTGCCAAAAATAACACGATACCGCCAAAAACAGCCAATAGGTTGATAAAGCTAACGCTGCCGACGCTGAAGGCGTGTATTGGCAGCACGAAAAATGCAATCACATAAGGCGTGATGGATATGGTATATAAAAACCTTGATTGAGACAAATAGACGCTAATGTGCACTAAGGCGGAGCTGAGCATTAGCATGGCAAATAGTTTCCCCGCCGTGCCGCCCACCAGCCATAGCACCGGGCCAAGTATGGCAAATGAGCTGGAGGACAGGAATACCGACCCAATAACCATCGCCACCCCCAATCGCGGGGGAAGACCGTTGGTGCGGATGCCCTTGAGCAGCCAGAAGACCGCCGCGTCAATGCATTGCGAGATAAATACGCCAGCAACCCACATGAGCACGTAAACCGGTGGGATAATCATGCAGGCCAGAAGCGCAATGGTTAAGCCGGCAACAGAGCGGCTGACGCGTCCCTCATTCCGATTCTTCGCGGCATATTCCAAACTTTCTACCCACCGACACAATTGCTCTGCTTTGTCCATTTTTATCGTCTCTTGCTTGTTTGGAAAACCAAGATAAGGCAAAATGGTAAATTATGTGCTCAATGCGTATGTGTTTATGCGATCAGTGTTTTTTTGGGATCATTGGTTGCAAAAAGCTATAGAATGATTCTATAGAGTATGAGGGTGGAAATGTTACTTTTATATGGCAAAGGGATGTTGGGTGGGTAGAATAAAAACTATCTGACCCAATGCTATTCCTACACAAATTAGCCACTCAGAGCATGGTCCAAATTGCGAATTTTCTGATACACATGAGTTGGGGCCTGAACCCAATTGAGTTTGGACCCTAGGTAAAAATTGGGATGCGCCGCCTATATAAGGAAATCGGAGGGGATGCGATGATAATGCGAATAACATTGTTGATTTTGAGCGGGACGCTATTGCTTGGCTCACCAAGCCAAGCCGGTACAGAGTTGCGAAAAGCAATCGAAAACGATTACGCACATTTGGAGGCGTTATACACGCATCTGCATCAAAACCCCGAACTGAGTTTTCAAGAGGTTCAAACCGCCAAGCGCATTGCAAGCGAATTACGCGCTGTTGGGTTTGACGTCACTGAGGGTGTCGGTGGAACCGGGTTGGTCGCGGTAATGCGCAACGGCCAAGGGCCAACACTTCTTCTTCGCACGGATCTCGATGCGCTTCCTGTCAAAGAGCAAACCGGCAAGCCGTATGCGTCCTTGGCAATCGGCAATAACCATCTTGGGGATGAAGGTCTTCCGATCATGCACGCCTGCGGCCACGATGTGCATATGACTTCTTTGGTCGGCACCGCTCGGCGGCTGTCTTCGCTGAAAGATAAATGGGCCGGTACGTTGGTGCTGATCGGGCAACCCGCGGAGGAACTTGGTCTTGGGGCGAGCGCAATGCTGGATGATGGGCTTTATTCGCGCTTTCCTAAACCCGATTATAATTTGGCAATGCACGTCAATGCCAGCCAACCGGCCGGGACAATCAGCTACACCTCGGGATATGCGCTCGCCAATGTGGATTCTGTTGATATTGAAATTAAGGGTGTCGGTGGGCATGGCGCTTATCCGCACACCACCAAAGACCCTATCGTACTGGGTGCCTATATCGTTACAGCTCTGCAAACCTTAGTCTCCAGAGAGATTGATCCACAGGCTCCCGCTGTGATCACAATTGGGTCTTTTCACGCAGGTAGCAAGCACAATATAATTTCCAACCGCGCGCATCTAAAACTGACGGTTCGTTCTTATTCGGATGAGGTTCGGGACACTTTGCTCAATGGCATTCGCCGGATTGCAAAAAACCAAGCGCGCGCTTTTGGTTTGCCGGAAGATTTATTGCCAGTGGTCGAAATGGAGCCAAACTACACGCCAGCGACATTCAACACCCCTGCATTGGTCGAGCGGGTCGTCGGCGCTATTAAAGCGGAAATTGGTGCGAAGAATGTTTTTGCAAAGGCGGCGGTAATGGGCGGCGAGGATTTTTCGCAATATGGCCGCACGGCTGATAAAATCCCCAGCTTTATCTTCTGGGCCGGTGCCGTAGACCCACAAGTTTATGCGCAAACCAAGGAAGCAGGGGAGGCATTGCCATCGCTGCATTCGTCGCTTTTTGCCCCTGATGCACAACGGACAATTATCACCTCAGTTGAAGCGATGAGTGCTGCAGCTTTGGATTTGCTGGAGAAAGCTAATGACTGACATACGTCGCGCATTTTCCGGTACGCCCTGGGAAGAACAAGTGGGATATTGCCGTGCCGTGCGCCAAGGCGCACACATTTGGGTCAGTGGTACCGCGCCGGTGGCTGACGATGGAACGACCTACGCCCCTGACGACCCCTATGCGCAAACCGCGCGCTGCATTGCCCTGATTGATAAAGCATTGTCAGAATTGGGAGCGGGGCTGGAGAATGTGGTGCGAACCCGGTTGTATGTCACCGATATAACCCGGTGGGAGGCCATGGGGCGGGCCCATGCGGCTGCATTTAAAAATGCACCACCAGCGACAACTATGGTGCAGGTGTCGGCGTTGATTTCTCCCGATATGATGGTGGAAGTGGAAGCCGACGCATTTGTGAATTAGGGTGTTGTTAATTGTCGCTTCAGTGAAGAGGAAACCCCATGCGCTTGTTTGTTATTTTGTTTGCCCTTTTAGTGGTGGGAGCGGTGCCATCCTTGGCGCAGGAAAACCAGGAATGGCGTAAGGTTGACCCGCAAAACCTGCTGCTTATTGAAACCCTTCATGGCGACGTCGCCATCGAGCTTAATGCCAGGTTTGCGCCAAACCATGCGCAAAGAATGCGCGGATTGGCCAAAGCGCAGTTTTATGACGGGCTTAGCTTTTACCGCGTGATTGAAGGGTTTGTCGCGCAAGGTGGCCGTGAGGAAGGTGATCTTCCTGACTGGCCGGTATTAATTAATGAAAATGATCGGCCAACAGAGGGCCTAAATTTTGTCCCCACCGGGTCGCCTGATTTGTATGCGCCGATAGCGGGGCATGAGGGCGGTTTTGCCGCGGCCCATAACCCCGACACTGGCAGAGCGTGGCTCATGCATTGCGTGGGGGCGATGGCCATGGCGCGCGATGAAGCTCCGGACACCGGCGACACTGACTTTTACATCGTGATTGGGCCAAGTACGCGCTATCTGGATCGGAACTTGACCATATTTGGCCGGGTGATTGACGGCATGGAGTTTATTCAGAAGCTAAATCGCGGGGATCGCGCTGTGGGCAATGGGGTGATTGAAGACGAAGCCATGCGCGACCCGATTGTTTCTATGCGAGTGGCGGCTGATTTACCGGCTGAATCGCGTCCGGTTTATGAAGTCATGCGTGATGACAGCAAAGCTTTTGAAGATTTCAAAACCTCGAAGCGGGTGCGCAATGCGGCCTTCTTCTACCGCCATCCGCCGGAAGTTATTGAGGCGTGCAATGTGCAGGCCCCGGCCCGGCGTGTTGTGCCTTGATGGGAGAAGTCTGCCAAGGTGGGTCCGGCCATGGCCCTCATTGAGTTGAGCCAAATGGCGCCGGTCGGTGCGTTATTGGGGTTGGACCCTGGCACCAAAACGCTGGGCGTGGCGGTGTCGGATGGTGCGCGTATTGGTGCCAATCCTATCGAAACTATTCGCCGGACGAAGTTCAAAGCCGATATGGAGCGTCTTTTTGCGCTCTATGATGATCGGCAATGCGTTGGTATCGTGCTCGGCATGCCGACAAATATGGATGGCACCTCTGGTCCGCGCGCGCAAAGCGTGCGGGCGTTCGCCGCCAATGTGCTGGCTACGCGGGATGTGCCCATTGCGTTTTGGGATGAGCGCCTTTCAACTGTCGCCGTTGAACGCACTTTGCTGGAAGCCGATACACGCCGCGATCGGCGCCGCGCGGTGATCGACAAAATGGCAGCCGCTTATATATTGCAAGGGGCGTTGGATCGCCTGCGGCAATAGTGGTGGGCGATCCGCTATCACAACTAAAGCTTACAAAACAAGGGAGAGCACATTGTCGAAAAAATTAATGGCCATAGGGTTGGCTACGGCGATTGGGTTATTGCTGCTTATTGTTCTTGGGCATTTTGGCTTCAGCTTTCCGGGTTTCATCAATTGCGCCATCGTTGGGTTGGTCAGCGCCAGCTTAAGCGTTGTGTTTTTGAATCGCCGCTAAAACCCGAGTTTTTGTAAGGCCTCTTGCGGCGAATGCGCCCGCATAGCTTGGTCGCGAACGCTTGCCGACGTAAAGCCCTCATTAATGGAATGTTCCAGCAGCGTAAAAAAACCATCCCAATAGCCATTGTGATCCAAAAATACGGTTTTCATCGGGAATAGACCAAGATTGGTCCAACTCAGGACTTCCACGACCTCTTCCATCGTACCTAAGCCGCCTGGCAAAACCACAAAGCCGGCACTTTCGGTGGCCATGCGCGCTTTGCGTTCATGCAGCGTTTCGACAATTTCAAGGGTGCAATCGTCGAAGGCGTTTTCCGCGGACGAGAGAAACCCTGGCATAATGCCCAGCACCTCGCCGCCGCCCTCGCGCGCGGCGCGCGCGGCAACGCCCATCAACCCAATGCCACCACCGCCATACACCAGGCGCAGCTTTTGTGCGGCCGTTTCTCGCCCAAAGGCGTGGGCGAGGTCAGCATAGGCGCTGGACTTTCCGTTTCGGGACCCGCAAAAGAGACAGACTGAGCGCTGTTTTGGCATGTTCATGACCTCAATTTGAACACAACTTTTTTATTTGTGCTCATACCGACAATCAAGGTATTGTGATTCCGGTAAAGTGAAAGGCAAATTATGTCGACAACCCGCGGATTTATCATCGCGCTCATATTCGCCGCCATAATTGCGGCCATGGTGATCGGCTTTGCCAGATTTCGCGGCGATAAAGAGCCAGTTGTCTCGACTGAGACTGCCCAAGACACCCAGCAAGTCGACACCAAGGGTGGACCTTCTTTAGGCCCATCCTTTGACATTGTACGCGTTGACCCGCAGGGCACGGCGGTGATTGCCGGCCGGGCCGAGCCTAATGCTCATATTGTGTTGCAGGCCAATGGCCTGCCGGTTGCCGAGACCTATGCCAGCAGCAATGGCGATTGGACCATTATTATCAATGATCCTTTGGACGCGGGCGCGCTGGAACTTACGTTGGATATGGAAACTGAAGACGGGCGCACGGTGCGCTCTGACCAGGTGGTGGTGGTGTCGATACCGCGTGGCCGCAATAAGCGCCCGCTAGTGGTGCTGGGGCGCTCTGGCGGCCCTAGCCGTGTATTGCAAAGCCCTGATGATGGTATTCAAACCGGGCCATTGGTTCTTGAGGCGGTTGATTATGATCGTGCCGGTGGTGTGGTGTTTTCAGGGCGGGCATTGCCCAATTCTGGTATTCGCGTTTTGGCCGATGGCAAGCTGTTGGGGCAAACACGGGCCAATGATCAGGGCCAGTGGATTCTTGAAGGCGTCGAACCATTGGCTCCCGGCGTTTACGATTTGCAAGTGGACCAGGTTGGCCCCGATGGCCGCGTTAGTGCCGTCATTGCCTTGCCTTTTGAGCGCGCCAGCCCGCAATCGATTGCCGATGCGCCGCCCGGCTCGGTGATTGTGCAACCGGGTAATTCATTGTGGCGTATCGCCCGGCGGCTGTATGGTTCTGGCTGGCAATATACCATCATTTACCGGGCGAATTCGGGTCGTATTCGAGATCCGGACCTTATATATCCCGGCCAAATTTTCTCTATTCCCGAGACGGCACAAAGCAGTGATCTGTCTAATGACGGATAAGGCCTGAACGGTAAAATTTGCTGGTTACGGCCGACACCTGTCTTGCAACTGGCGACGATCGGCCTAAGTAGGTCTGATGAGCGCCGAGCACCCGCACAATTTCGATGATGATGACATTAAGTCTGCCGATGGCGGGCTTGGCCGCGCCCTGGCCAAGGTGTTTCAATTGCTGGCCCGGCCAGCGTTAAAATCATATCGCCCGATTATGGGTTTTGCGATTATTCTGACGCTGGTTGGCAAAGTTCTCTCCGTGGCATCACCGGTATTTTTCGGCGAGGCGGTGAATGTGGTGGCGTCCGGCAAGGGCGCGGCGGTTACTGGCACCCTGCTTGGTTTGCTGGCCCTGTGGGGCTTTACCCGGGTGCTGGCCGGTGCGTTACCACAAATTCGCACCATGATTTTTGCGCCGGTTAGTCAGGAAGCCCAGCGCATTGTCGCCGTTGAAGCGTTTGCGCACGCCAGCAATCTGTCCTTGCAATTTCACCTTACCCGCCGCGCCGGTGCCCTCAACCGGGTTATTGAGCGCGGCGCGGCGGCCATTGATTTTCTCCTTCGCTTTCTTGCTTTCAACATCGTGCCAACCTTGATTGAGCTGGCCTTGGCTTCAGTTTTATTGGCTGTGCGTTATGGGCCAAGTTTTGCCCTGATTGCGGTTGCCACGGTGGGGCTGTACGCGGGTTTCACCGTTTGGATTACCGAATGGCGGGTCAAACAACGGCGCGAGATGAATGAAGCGGATTCAAACCTGCGGGCCAGCATTGTCGACTCGCTGACCAATTTTGAAACCGTAAAAGCCTTTGCCGCCGAAGAACGCGAAGCCAATAAATTCAGCAATAGCCTCAGCAGCTTTAATCTCAAATATGTCGCGGTAGTGCGCTCACTCTCGGTGCTCAATGGCGGCCAGGAATTTGTGATGACCCTCGGGCTGGTTGCGGCCGCTTTGGTGGCTGGTCTTGGGGCGTTGAGTGGGCGTCTCTCCATTGGTGACATGGCTGCTGTGGTGATGATTTTGATGAACATTTTCCGCCCCCTTGGTATTTTGGGCTTTGCCTGGCGCGAAATTAAGCAAGGTGCTGTGGACCTTGAAAAACTCGATGGTTTGTTGGCGATGCAGCCCGATATTGCCGATGCGCCCAACGCCCCGGCTTTGCAGCTTAAAGGCGGCGCGGTGCGCTTTGAGCATGTCGCTTTCACCCATGAAGGTCGCACTGACGGCTTGGACAATGTCAGCTTTGACGTGCCGCCCGGTGCGCGGATTGGCATTGCCGGGCCAAGCGGCGCTGGTAAATCGACCATATTGCGGCTGCTTTTTCGGTTTTATGACCCGCAATCGGGGACGATTTCCATCGATAGGCAGGATTTGCGCGGGATAACCCAACAATCCTTGCGCGACGCCTTGGCATTGGTGCCGCAAGATGTGGCTTTGTTTAACGATACGCTGCGCGCCAACATTGCCTATGCCAAGCCCGACGCCAGTGATGAGCACATTATGCAAGTGGCAAGCCGGGCGCACCTTGGCGAGTTTATTCGCGCTTTGCCCTTGGGGCTTGATACGCGGGTTGGCGAACGCGGCCTTAAACTTTCGGGCGGCGAGAAACAACGGGTTGGCATTGCCCGCGCCATCATGAAGGACCCGGCAATCCTGATCCTCGACGAAGCCACCTCCAGCCTCGATAGCGAGACCGAGAATGAGGTGCAGGCCGCCCTTAATGAGGCCGCCAAAGGCCGGACCACCTTGGCCATCGCCCATAGGCTCTCCACCATTGCCGATGCCGACCTTATTGTGGTGGTTGATCAGGGGCACATTGCGCAAAGCGGCACCCATGAAGACTTGCTGGCTGCCAAAGGCCTCTATGCGCGCATGTGGCAGCGGCAGATTGAATCGGGCGAAATCAGCCAAACCCTCGCCGCCGACCGAACATCCAAATAGCACCATTCTATTGCCGTCTCAGAGGGTGAGGATAAACCCGGCTTCCCGAACACCCTTGTCAGGGACGAAAAGGGACAATTCAGCGCAGACTCTTGCAGCATATTATGGGCCTGAGGGGCAGATAAGGGGCGTTTAAGGGACACCGAAGGGGCAGGGCAGAGGGGCAAGTGTCCCTTAGCGTTACCCATCAAAACCTAACGGGGTGCAGCCCCAGCGCAAGCGGCGGTGCGCGGTTTTTCTGCATATTTTGCTTGCAATTATTATAAACCAGTTGTACCCATAGGTCACACGGCACAACTGGGACATTTAATTTATGGAAATAGTCATCGATATTGACGGCGCGGATCCGTTGTTTGCCCAATTGGTCGCGCAGATAAAGCAAGCGGTTTTGGACGGTAAAATTTCGCCCGGCGATCCCTTGCCATCAATTCGACAATTGGCGAACGATTTGGCCCTCAATAATAAAACCGTGGCCAAGGCCTATCGTTTATTAGAGCGCGATCAGGTTATTCAAGCCAAGGGCTATCGCGGGACCTTCATTCACCCCGACGCCATCGCCAATAGTGGTGTTGATTTGAATGCGTGGGTTTTGAGCAGTTTGCATCAAACCATTAACGCCTTGCGCGGCGGCGGTGTCACCGATTCCGAGATTAGAATCGCGTTCACCAATGCCATGAGCAATCAAAATTTAAAAGGAAATTGAGATGTTGATCGAGTTTTTATTTTACGCCGTGTTTTTGGGGCAGGTTTTTATCATTTCCTATGATTACCCCAAAAAAGTGCTAAAGCGGAATGATTATGTGCTGACCAATTATCCAGCCAGTGAATACCCAAAACTGTATCAAAACGCATATTATGCGGACCCGGCAAAAGTGATCCGCAAGGTGCTGTCGAGGTTTCGGTTTATGAATCTGGTAATGGTATTGCTAGGCGTGGGCTTGCTGTTGGCCATGGCCGTGACCGGCTATGCGCCAAGCGGTATTAAAGAAAATCAACATATTTTGCTGGTGGTCGTTTTCTTTTTTCTGCAGATTGCCCCGCATATCTATATCGAAATCACCACCTTAAAATGGTATCGGCTCATGCGTGACGCAGTGAAAAACAGTGTCCGCAAGGCTGATTTGCGCCCTCGGCATCTGTTCGATTTTGTCTCGCCAGTTTTTGTGGTTTTGGCAGTTCTTCTCTATGTGGCGTGGCTGGTTTTCTACCTTTACGAACGTGGGCTAACTACGCCTTGGGAATGGGAACAATATGTCACTGTGTCCTTGATTACCGCCGTAAATCTGTTCAATGCGGTGACAATTTTCAAATTCGTAAACGGCAAAAAACTGGACCCGCATCAAGCTTATGATGACCAGTTAAAACTCATCGAAGCCATGGTTAAAGTCCATGTGTTTGCCAGTATCTGCATGAGTGCCTTTCTCATCATTATGCAGTTGGTCAACACCTATAATCTGGACCTGTTTGAGCCGGTGTTTTTAAGCGCTTACTTTCAACTGATTGCGGTGTTTGGCATTGGGCAAATGATGCGGACATTCACCATCGATACCGTCGATTTCGACGTCTATAAAGAGGCTGCCTCCCCAAGTTAAAAGCGTCGCCCGCCGTTAAGGCCTGCGCGCCTTTGATAAGCGCAGCCAGCGGCGGAGCTATGCCCAAACCCTCCAAAACTTCAGCCCAAACTCAACCCAAATTCAATCTTATAAGAGGTGATAATATGCGTATTAGAAAACTGACAGGCATTGCTGTTTTAGCAAGCCTGACCTTGGTGGCGGCGGCCATGAGTGGTGTTGCCGTTCTGGGCACGCCAGTACTGGCAGCCAATGATCGTGATGATTTGCAATCGCGCCTTGAAAACCTGGCTTCGGAATTAGAGAAAAAGCGTCAGGAATATCATATTCCGGGCATGGCCATTGCGGTGGTCAAAGATGACCAGATTGTTTTTGCTCGCGGGTTCGGTGTTAGTAATATGGAGAAAGACACACCGGTTACACCGCAAACCCTGTTTGCCATCGGTTCTACGTCCAAAGCCTTTACCGCAACTTTGGTTGGCATGTTGGTCGATGAAGGCAAAATGGGATGGGATGATCCCATCACCAAACATATTCCGTTTTTGCAATTCCCGCTTGAGAATAAAAATGACCACGTCACCGTGCGCGATATGCTGTCGCATCGAAGCGGCTATTCGCGCAATGATATGCTGTGGTTTAATGGCCAGACCAGTCGCGATGAAATATTGCATGACGCCATAAATGCCGAAGCCTTTAGCGGGTTTCGCGAGAAATTTAATTATAACAATGTGATGTATCTCGGTGCGGGCGTCGCGTCGGCGCGTGCGGCTGATAGTGATTGGGATAGTTTACTCGAAGATCGCCTGCTCAAACCTTTGGGGATGAGCGAAACCACTTCGCGCCATAAATTGGCACAACAAAATACGCAACATGCTCTTGGCTATATGTGGGACGGGGAAGCAGAAAAACATCAACAATTACCTATGCGCGATCTTGCCAATATTGCGCCGGCGGGTGGCATCAATTCCACGGTTTTGGATATGGCAAAATGGGTGCGTTTTAATCTGGCGGGCGGCGTCTATGATGGCCAACGCCTGATCAGCGAAAAAAACCTGAACGAAATGCAGACCGGGCAAATCAAGGTCTCTGGCGATGTGGATTACGGCTTGGGTTGGTTTTTGCGCGATTGGCGCGGCCAGCCAGTGGTTGAACATGGCGGCAGCATTCACGGCTTTGCCGCGCAAGTGGCGTTATTGCCCGAATCCAATCTTGGGTTTGTCTTGCTGACCAATGTTGGTTCGACGCCGCTGCAACAGCTTTCCATGAAGATGGTGTGGGAGCACTTGCTCGATGAAAAAGCGCAAACCGCCCGAAAAAATACACAGTTTTATGCGCAATATGAGGGTGATTACATCGCCAATTTTGGCTCGTTCAGAAATGACATCATTACCTTTTTCATGAAGGACAATGTGCCAGCCATCGACGTGCCGGGGCAGCAAGTTTACACGCTCAAAGACCCGAATGCGGACGGTGAATGGGTTTTTGAACTTACCGATAAGGTTTCGGTCTCCTTCGATAGAGATGATGCCGGCAAGCTTACGGCCATGCGCATGCATCAAGGCGGGATGAATTTTGAACTGCCGCGCAAAGGTGTACCGATTATACCGCAATTCAGCCCTGAAGAATTACAAAAATATCTCGGTAAATATACGTCCAGCGCCTTTAAGGGTGACGTAACCACGCTGATCCAAAATCACCGTTTGGCGGTGGATATCCCTGGCGAGATGGTGTTTGAGTTGTATGAGCCGGACGCTGACGGGCGTTGGCATTTTCGTGTTAAACCGGAAATGGGCATCGGTTTTGAAACCGATAAAAGCGGGAAAATCTCGGCGTTAAGTCTGTATCGCGGCGAGAAAAAAATGGATACCGCGCCGCGTGCCGCCGCATCAAGTGTCGATTTACCAAGCGTTGATGAGATTATAGCCTTGCGCCAGACATCGATACGAAAAGCGGCGTTGGCCAAAGCCGGTGGTATGCGCATTAGCGGCACCATGACCATGGCGCAAGCCGGGGTGGGCGGCAAAGTTGTCTATAGTATTGATGGTGTTGACCGCTATCGCGTCGATATAGATTTTGGCAAAAACGGCCAAATGCACACGGCGTCGAATGCGGATGGCGCAGCGACTGACGGCATTCAGCCCTATATTGAATATCAGGGCAAATACCTTGAACAGGTTCGCAATGACCATCCGCTGGTCGATTTGGATTGGCGCGACTTCTACCAAAGCATCGAGGTGCTGAGCGCTGGGGAGTTGGATGGCAAAAAAGGCTATACCCTCGCGCTAAAAGGCAAGGAGACGCCGGCGGCAACATTGTTTATTGATGGCCAAACCGGCGATGTTCTCAAGCGCGAAACGCGTATTCTGGTGCCCGGTGGTGGTCGGGTCCGGGTTAAAATGGTTTATGCAGACTATCGCGAAATTCACGGCCTGCGTATTCCCTTCAAAACCATTGCCGAAAACCAATTGGTTGGCCGAGCCGTGGTTGAATATGAGACGGTGGAAGCGAATTTGCAGTTCGATCCGGAATTGTTTGTGATTAACGATCCGAAGTAAGCTTTCGGCAAAACTATTGTTTATGAATGGGGGTTTCGAATAATGTATTCGGAACCCCTGTTTTGTTATGCATTAGGTCCCGATCCTAACCTGCTAAAACACCAAAATCCGCAGTGTTAAGGCGCGTTGCGTCGTCGGGTCAGTAAATCGATCAGGGAAAGGGCGGCTTTGGCGGCGACGGTGCCGGGCAGGAACACTTCGGCGGCACCCATGGTTTTCAAAACCGGTACATCATTGGGCGGGATGACCCCGCCAACAATCAGTTTGATATCGCTGCGGTTGGCTTGGTCCAAAGCGGCTTTAAGCAAGGGCACAAAGCTTAAATGCCCGGCGGCCAAGGAGGAGGTGGCAATGATGTCGACATTGTTCTCTATGCCCAATGTCGCCGCTTGCTCCGGTGTTTGGAATAGCGGCCCGATGACCACATCCCATTGCAAATCGGTAAAGGCGCTGGCCATCACTTTTTGCCCGCGATCATGGCCGTCCTGGCCGAGTTTGGCGATGAGAATGCGCGGGGCGCGGCCATAAGTTTTGGCGTATTCCTGTGCCGCCAGCTTGGCATTGGCCATCAAGCTGTCATTGCCGCCTTCGCGCAAATACACGCCTTTTAGCGCTTTTGGCTCGGCTTGGTGGCGGCCATAGACCACTTCCAGCGCTTTTGACATTTCGCCGACGCTGGCCATGGCGCTAGCGGCGTCTATGGCTAATGCCAGCAAATTGCCGCTGCCATTGCGCGCCGCGTCGGTCAGGGCTGCCAGTTTTAGTTGGGTTTCCGCCTCATCACGTTCCGCCCGCAATTTTTGTAAGCGGGCGACCTGATTGGCCCGCACTTTGGCATTGTCGACTTTCAACACTGGCACATCTTCTTGCTCGCCCGCGGGCAGCAGGTATTTATTGACGCCGGTTATGGTTTGCGTGCCGCTGTCTATACGTGCTTGGGTGCGCGTCGCCGCTTCTTCAATACGTAACTTTGGCACTCCGGCTTCAATGGCTTTGGCCATGCCGCCAAGCGCGTCAATTTCGCGAATATGGGCCAATGCGCGGCTGGCCAAATCAGCTGTCAGGCGCTCGATAAAGTAAGAACCGCCCCAAGGGTCGATGGATTGGGTGAGGCCAGCTTCTTGCGCCAAAAATAATTGGGTATTGCGGGCAATGCGGGCGGAAAAATCCGTCGGCAGGGCCAACGCCTCGTCAAGCGCGTTGGTGTGTAGCGATTGCGTGCCACCATCGACGGCGGCCATGGCTTCAAGGCAGGTGCGGGTGATGTTGTTGTAAACATCCTGCGCCGTCAGTGACCAGCCAGAGGTCTGGCAATGGGTGCGCAGGCACAGGGATTTGGTGTTTTTGGGCGCGAAATTTTCCTGCATGAGCTGCGCCCATAACAAGCGCCCGGCGCGCAATTTTGCAATTTCCATGAAGGAATTCATGCCAATCGCCCAAAAAAAGCTTAGGCGCGGCGCGAAACTGTCGACATCCATGCCCGCTTCAATGCCGGCACGGACATATTCAATGCCATCGGCCAGTGTATAGGCCAATTCCAGATCCGCACTCGCGCCGGCTTCTTGCATATGGTAGCCGGATATCGAGATCGGGTTGAACTTCGGCATGTTTTTTGAGGCATAAGCGAAAATGTCGGAAACAATGCGCATGCTCGGTTCGGGCGGGTATATATAGGTGTTGCGCACCATAAATTCTTTAAGAATGTCATTTTGTATGGTGCCGGTGAGAGCCGCTGTGGCCACGCCCTGTTCATGGGCGGCGGCCACATAAAGCGCCAAAATTGGTAATACCGCGCCATTCATGGTCATGGAAACCGACATTTGATCCAGCGGGATCTGATCGAACAAAATGCGCATGTCCAACAGACTGTCTATGGCCACCCCGGCCATGCCCACATCGCCGGACACCAGCAGGTCATCAGAATCATAGCCCCTGTGGGTGGGTAAATCGAACGCGATGGAGAGGCCCTTTTGTCCGGCTGCCAGATTGCGCCGGTAAAATGCATTGGAATCTTCGGCGGTGGAAAATCCGGCATATTGCCGCACCGTCCATGGGCGCTGGACATACATGCTGGGGTAGGGGCCACGCACAAATGGCGCTATGCCCGGCAGGCTTTGAGTGAAGCCAAGCCCGTCACAATCGTCCGGGCCATAAACCGGCTTTATGGCTATGCCTTCGGGGGTGGCGCGGGTGTGCGGTGTTGATGGTGGCGTATCCGGCGCGGCCTCGGCGCTCAGCGGTATTTGGGTAAAGTCGGGAAATTCGAATGGCGCACTCATAATTCTCCCGCTTTGCCACCCTCAAATGGTGCGCAAAAACGAATAGGCAAAAAGTCGGCAATCGGATCGCCTCCAATTTGCGGTGTGATGCAGGCTTTATTAGCGGCGGCGTGCACATATTCGTCGACTGAAAATTCAACCGGGAAGGGCGTGCCTTTTGGCGCGGGCAATGGCGGTGCGGCGCGCGGCGAAACCGGCGGGACTTCATCCTGTTGTACAAAGGCATTCACCCCGAGCAGCTTCCTTTTGCCACTTTTGATTTCGTCCATCAGGGTTTGGCGTTGCGCAGTAATGAATTCTCCCAACCAGCCGGACAAAGCCGCTTTCGCCAATCCGCCTTTGCTTTCAATGTCTTGGAATATTGCCCATGCGGCTTGGGCCAAATCATCACTCATGGCCTCAATGGTGTAAGAACCGCCCATGGGGTCGGCGACCATGCCGGCACCGGCTTCTTCTTGCAGAATAATCTGCGCATTGCGGGCCAGCCGCCGGGCTGCCGGATATTGCGTGCCAAGCGCCAAATCATGGGGTTCAACGCTGATATATTGCGCGCCGCCAAGCGCTGCGGCGAAGGCGGCGGTGCTGGTGCGTAATACATTGGTATAGGGCGCGGCCTTGCTCATCATGGCGCGCGAGGTTCCGGCGTGAATATTCATCGCCGCGTCTGCCCCTTCGCAGCCCAAAGCCGACATAATATTGGCCCACACCCGCCGGGCCGCGCGCAATTTGGCGACACCTAAAGGCACATCGGCCTCCATGGAAAAATCAAACAAAATGGTCTGTGCCGCTTGCGAAGGACTGAGGCCGCCTTCAACAAAGGCTTTGACATAGCTAAATCCCCCGGCGGCGGCAAAAGCAATCTCCAGCGCGGCGGAACCTCCGGCTTCATGGATGAGCGAGGCGGTAATGGTCACGGTGCGCAAATTTGGCGTATTTTGCGTGCACCATTTGGCCAAGCGCGTGGCATTGCCAAGGCGCGTCGGCAGAGTTTGCGGTTGCAGGCCCTTAAATACGGTTTGTCCGATCGGTGACAAGCCAAGCGAACCGCTAAGGTCGGTCATGTTGACGCCGCGTTTTTTGGCGATGGCCAACAGCATGGCCGCGTATTGCAGGCTATCCGGGCATGGCCGCATTAGAATCGGCGCTATGCTCAAATCGACGCCGTCGAGGGCAGTTTCCATATCTTCAATGGTATGCACGGCGGTGCCGTTGACGCCGGTGGAATCAAAAACCAGACACACGGCCGACCCGCCGCCTTGCAGGTCGTCCAGCATGTCCGCATTGGCGCCTTTTGGGCTGCCAGCGCGCGAATACTGAGTGATGTGCCATGGCCGCGCGGTATTAATGTGCGGTTCTATACCGCGTACAAACGGGAATTGTCCCGGTGCGCCGGTTTGTGCCCCAATATCGGCTTGGGTGTGCAGCGGGCCGCGGACTGTGCCATCCGGGGTTTTGTGCACCAGTGTTTCGTCAAAATCCGCGCCGCGCAGGGCCTTATCTACCAATGCGCGCCATTCTTTTTGGCTGGGTGCGGCAAAACCTGTCCCCAGAATCTCGTCGTTTTTGCTCATAAGGATAGAAAAACCAGTGTCGCGCTTTCGTCAACCCGTGGATTGTATCTGGCTTGTCCAACCCCGCATTTTGCCCGGTTAATATGGGGTTTTCCACTAAGGATGACCTGCATGCACGAGCAAATTCAAACCCTGGTGAACGGCTATAATAGCGGCTTCGCCCTTTCCCCGCGCTCGCTTGAGCGCCTTGGCGGCGTGCATAAGGGTTTAGCCGCCATTGTCCGGCGTGCGATTTTACTAAGCGCGGTTGATTTTACCGTGCTTGAAGGCCGCCGCACATCGGCGCGGCAAAAATTACTGGTCGAGCAAGGGGCCAGCAATACCATGAATTCGCGCCATTTATCCGGCCATGCGGTCGATCTTGGTGCGTGGATTGGCGGCGCAGTGCGTTGGGACTGGCCGCTTTACGAGAAAATCAACCACGCCATGCAATTGGCCGCCGCAGAAGCCGGGGTGCACGTTGAGTGGGGCGGCGATTGGAAAAGTTTTCGCGATGGGCCGCACTTTCAACTGCCGTGGGCGGATTATCCTCTCCTTCGACAAGCTCAGGATGAGGAGGTTTGGGGCGTGGAAGCTCAGGATGAGGTTTGGGGCGAGGAAGTTCAGGACGAGGACGTGCGGAATGGAGAAGCTCAGGATTTGGAAAACCAGAATGATAGGGTGGTTTGATGGGGATACTAAGCAGCATTATTGGCCCGCTTACCGGCATTATCGATAAAGCGGTGCCAGATGCGGATTTGCGCCGCGAGCTAATATTCAAAATCAATGCTATGGTGATTGAACAAGAGGGCAATCTGACCAATGCGGCGCGCGATGTTTTGGTTGCCGAAGCGCAAGGGGAGAGTTGGTTGCAGCGAAATTGGCGACCACTGACCATGCTGACCTTCGCCGCAATCATCGCCAATAATTACCTTATCGCGCCTTATGTACAGGCATTTGGCGGGGTGGCGGTGGTGCTGGAAATCCCCGACGGCATGTGGGGCCTCCTTACCATGGGCCTTGGCGGCTATGTTGTTGGTCGCACATTGGAGAAAACTGGCAGCCGTTTGCGGGTTGGGGGTTAGCGCCCTAACCGAGATTGTTAGGAAAAATTTGGCTGGCTAAGGCCGCGCAATTACGGTATTGGCCGCTTCTCAATATACGCGGCGGAACCACAATGCTTTCATCCTTTGATCTTTTTAAAGTTGGGCTTGGGCCATCCTCTTCCCACACCACCGGGCCGATGAAGGCGGCATTGCGTTTTGTTGAGTTCTTGGCAGATCAAGAAAATGGCGACGCCATTAAGCGCCTTGATGTGCGGCTATATGGTTCGCTGGCGCTTACCGGCGCGGGTCACCATACGGACCGGGCCATATTGCTGGGGCTTAGCGGCCATGCGCCGGAAACGCTGGTGCCAGCGCGCGTTGATGCGATGATTGCGCAAATTGTGGCACAAAAGAAACTGAATTTGGGCGATCGCCTGACTATTGATTTTGACCCGCAGACTGACATTCGTTTTGAAGGGCAAACCAGCCTGCCATTTCATACCAATGGCATGCGCTTTAACGCCTTTGACCGGCACGGCGATTTGATTGCCAGCCGGATTTATTATTCCGTTGGCGGCGGCTTCGTGCTCGATGAAGACGAGGCCGGGCGCAATGCGCCAGATGAAATGAAGGCCGAAGCGGCGCACCCGTTTGAAAATGCCAAGGAATTGCTGGAACGCGCCGAAGCTGCTGGACTAAGCATTGCCCAGCTTATGCTGGAAAATGAGTGTGCTTTGCGCCCCGAAGCCGATGTCCTGAAAATGCTGGACGGCATATGGCGGCATATGCACGAATGCATGGAAAACGGCATCGCCCGTGAAGGCCTGCTGCCCGGCAAGCTAAGAGTGCGCCGCCGCGCCGCTGACCTCAATGCCAAGCTGAAAAACCGCGACCCCAACCCCCATATCTCCTGCGAACGCTCCGATTGGGTGAATTTATGGGCAATGGCCGTGAATGAGGAAAATGCCTCGGGCGGCCGCGTGGTCACCGCGCCAACCAATGGTGCCGCCGGGGTGCTGCCAGCGGTGATCAATTATTATTTGCACTTTGTTGACGGGGCGGATGATGACGGCGTGCGCCGGTTCTTGCTGACCGCCGCGGCGATTGGCGGGCTTTATAAACGTAATGCTTCAATCTCTGGCGCCGAAGTCGGGTGTCAGGGCGAGGTCGGGGTGGCGTGTTCGATGGCGGCCGGGGCGCTTACCGCCGTTTTGGGTGGCAATAATGCGCAGATTGAAAATGCCGCTGAAATTGGCATGGAACATAATCTGGGCATGACTTGTGATCCGGTGGGCGGTCTGGTGCAAATCCCCTGTATTGAACGCAATGCCTTTGGCGCGGCCATGGCCATTCAGGCCGCCCGTCTGGCCATGTTGGGCGATGGCAAACATGCGATCAGCCTCGATGAAGTCATCAAAACCATGTTCGATACCGGGCGCGATATGAGCACCAAATACAAGGAAACCTCACAAGGCGGGCTGGCGGTAAATATCGTCGAGTGCTGAGTTTATAACGCTTTGGCGTTGGCGCTGACCGCGGGTAAATTGATACCTCCATTGCCCGTTACGGTGGCGAATAGAATCAGGGCAGGGTGCGGGCTATGTATGATGCGCAAACCCTGCAAGCTGGCGCCGAGATGCACGCTTTGGCGCGGCAGCTTTTTCCGATTTGTCGCAGCCTTACCGGCAACGGGGTGCGCGAGACTTTAAGCGTGCTGCAAGGCCACATTCCAAATTTACAAATCCATGAAGTGCCAAGCGGTACCCAATGTTTTGATTGGCAAATTCCGCCCGAATGGAATATCAGCCAAGCATGGATAGAGGCGCCGGACGGTAATCGCATTGTTGATTTTGCCGACCATAATTTGCACGTGGTCGGCTATTCCACGCCGGTCGATCGCACCATTGGCCTCGATGAATTGCAAAAGCATTTGCACTCTTTGCCGGATCAGCCCGACGCCATCCCCTATATCACGTCCTATTATCAGGAACGCTGGGGTTTTTGCCTTACCGAAAACCAGCGCCGCACGCTCAAGCCGGGTGATTATAAGGTGAAAATAGCGGCCACGCTGAACCCGCACGGCAGTCTGACCTATGCAGATGTGCTAATTCCGGGGCACAGCAAAGAGGAGATGTTTCTCTCCACTTATGTCTGTCATCCATCTATGGCCAATAATGAGCTTTCCGGTCCGATGGTCGCCACTTGGCTAGCGAAATGGGTCAGCGAAAAGCCGCGCCGCTACAGCTACCGCTTTGTGTTTATCCCCGAGACCATTGGCTCGATCTGCTATCTCTCCAGACATTTGGCGCATTTGCAGGCCCATGTACGCGCCGGGTTTAACCTCACCTGCATAGGCGATGAGCGCACATTTTCCTTCCTGCCATCGCGGGCCGGCGATGGCTTCAGCGATCGCGCCGCTTTGCACGTGCTGAACGCCATGGCACCGGACTTTGTGCGCTATGACTGGCTGGATCGCGGCAGCGATGAGCGGCAATATTGCGCCCCCGGTGTGGATTTGCCGATGGCCAGCATCATGCGCTCCAAATTTCATACTTATCCTGAATATCACACTTCGCTGGACGATCTTGATTTTGTTACGCCAAGGGGGCTGGCGGGTGGTTATCTGGCCATGCAGCGGGCCTTGGAAGCGTTAGAGGCAAACCGGGTTTGGCGCGCCGCGCTGTTGTGCGAGCCGCAAATGGGGCGGCGCGGGCTATATTCGACTTTGGGCACGCGCACGCCGGAAACTGCTACGCGCTTGCGTATGCATATTCTCTCTTGCGCGGACGGGAATCATGATGTGTTGGCATTGGCGGAGAAATTGCGCACGCCGATTTGGGAGTTAGTGCCGTTTATTGAGGAATTGGCGGCACATGGATTGTTGGAGGAAGTGGGATGAGCGATAAGAAAACCGTGGCGGTGGCCGATCATTACAATGCGGTGGTTGATGACTATCACCTCAATTATGATGATGATGCCCATAAAACCCTGCCGCATTATCCGGCGAACTATTTTCGCCTGAAAATGCTCAAGCGCGAAGTGAAAAAGCTGGGCGCAACCTCCATGTACGAAACTGGGCTGGGTGAGGGGACGCCATTGGCGCACATGGCCAATATGGGCCTGCGGGTGGCTGGCAGCGATATTGCGCAAAATATGGTGGCTGCCGCCAAAGCCAATTTTAGCCGTCGTGGTCTGGACCCGGATGTGGTGCAGATCGGTAATATTGATGATCCGGCCAGTTATGCCAATCAGTTGGAAGGCGGCTTGTTTGACGCGATGATGGCATCGGGCGTGTTGCCCCATGTGGCTGATGACCAGCAAGCACTGCGCAATATGCGCGCCATTGTGCGCCCCGGTGGCTCGGTGTTTATTGAGTTTCGCAATAAAATGTTTTCGCTATTCACGCTTAATCGCTTCACCAAGGAGTTTTTTCTGGACGAATTGCTGCCCGGTGTATCCGCGCCTATTCGCGATGCTGTCGCGCAAGAGCTGGATCAGCGTTTGGCGACCAACTTGCCACCGCTGCGCGATAAAAATGAGGGCGGCGACGGGCCTGGCTATGACCTTATTCAGGCGAACTATCACAACCCGCTTGAATTGTTGGAGCAGTTTGAGAAATTGGGTTTCTCCAACATGAAAATCCACTGGTATCATTTCCATCCGGCTCCCCCAATGTTGGAAAATGCTATTGGACCGGCTTTTCGGGAAGCGGCGATGCAGATGGAGTTTGATAGCTCGTGGCGCGGCATGTTCCTGTGTTCGGCCGGCGTGGTGCAGGCGGTGCGTTCGTAAGCGCCTCGGCGCGCGGTGTTTGAGGTTCTGCAATTACAGGCGCTGTGATTGAAGATCTGTGGTTTTGCGCTTTGTTCACTTCGCTTTAAGCGAATAGGGTCATCTTGCGAATCACAAGGGGTGGTCAGGTTCGAGATATGAGTTTTACGGCACGGATTCTTGTTGTTGCGCACGAAGAAGGTGCCCTTAGCGAGGCCGCAGAGCGGCTGGATCGCCTTGGGCTGAAAACAATACAAGCTAGTTCTGATGAGGAAGCGGAAATTGCCGCCACCGATTTTGCCGTTGAAGCGGTGATGATTGATGGACTTGGGCGTTCTTTTGACGACGTTGTCGCTTTGGCAAAGCGTATCAAGGCGGCGGTGGGTGAGCGTCCTTTACCAATTTTGGCGGTGGCCGAGCAAAGTGAAAACACACCCGGCGAGGGATTGTTTGCCAGTCTGCTGCGCCCGCCCGTACACCCGGCGCAATTAGAGGCGCGCCTGCAAGCGGCATTGCGGGTTGCGTTGATGGAAGAAGAGGCGGTGCAGCGGCGCAAAACCATGGCCTCGCTGGGCGAAGACGCATTTGCGGATTTTCCGGCGGGCATGGATAAAGAGCCGCCAGCGATTTTGTTTGTTGGTGCCGCCGCGCCGCAATTTATTGCTCTTAAAAACGCGCTGGAACAGGCGGGTGCCCACGTGACCGCGGCCATGACCTCCTTCACCGCGTTTGATTATCTGCATGACCGCAGTTTTGATGCGATTGTGCTCAATGCTCTTGGCGAAAACGAACCGGCTTTCACCATTGTTGCCGCCATGCGGCGCAATACGCGCCTGTTTCATGTCCCGGCAATATTGCTGGTCGACCCCAATAAATTTGATGAAGTTGACGAGGCCTATGCCCGTGGGGCTAGCGACTTGATGCACGCCAATGCCAATGAGGCAGTGACCCGTCAGCGCATTTTAGGCTTGGCACGCGAACGTCGTCGTCATGAGCAGACCAAAGCCATGTTTGAAAGCGTGCGAACCACCGCCGTGATCGACAAAGAGTCAGGCCTGTTTAATCCGACATTTTTCGCCAATCATCTGGCGCGTATGACGCGGCGCGCGCGCGAGATAAACCGACCGCTTTCTCTGGCGGTGTTGCGCGCGTCGACGCCACCAAATATCGAACAGCTTTATCGCGAATCGGCGCGGCGGCAATTGGGCGGCATGTTGCGCCATCTGGTGCGTGCTGAGGACATGGCATCGCGCCTTGGGGCCGGTGCGTTTGCCATTGTTATGCCGGGCACGGCGGAGGTTTCAGCAGCGATTGCGGCCAAGCGGATCGAGGGTGTGATTGATTGCACCGCCTTTGAAAGCGGCAATGACGAGAAGCCATTTCAGTTGGAGTTGGAAACCCGCGTGGTCGGATTGCGCGCCCGCGAATCCAGTGAAGGCTTACTGCAGCGCGCGTTAAATGACGCCTAAGGTTCGTGGCGCTTTGTGGGGCTTTGCTTATTTGCTCTTCGGCTTTTTAACCTTCTTTGATTGATCCAAAGCGCGACCCTTTTGTATTGCGGTGTCGCCAAATTTGGCACGGGCTTCGTCCATAGCCCGTTCGGCCAAGGCCCGGCGAGGGGCCTCATTGTCCAATAAATCATGATATTGGTCGCCCTCTTGGGAAGCGCAGAGCGACGAAAACCCGGCACCGATAAGACGAAAGGCGCGGCCATCAGCGAGTTTTTGCAGACTGGGTTGCAAGGTGCGAAACAGAATGTCGGCCAAATCGCTGGGCGGATTGAGCGGTTTCTGGCGGGTAATGATCTGGTGGACATTGTCTTTCAGCTTCAGCACTGCGGTGCCACCGGCCAGCTTTTTGGCTTTGGCCATGCGGGCGGCGCGCTCGCATTGGCGCCATAAATGCCGCTCTAACGTCTGCAAATCGGTAATATCATCGTTAAATGTGGTTTCAGAAGAAATCGATTTTCGTTTTTGCGCAGGCGAGACTTTGCGTGTGTCTATGCCGCGCGCCAGGCGTGCCAATTGTAGGCCTTGTTCGCCAAAATGCTTGGCCATATCGGCATCCGGACGGTTTTGAATATGGGCAATTTTGGTAAGCCCTTGCGCGGCCAGCTTGCGGCTTAAGGCCGGGCCAACGCCAAAGATGAAATCCACCGGCTTTTGCGCAAGAAAGGTCAAGGTTTCCGCCTCGCCAATCATTGAAAAGCCGCTGGGCTTATCAAGGTCCGAGGCAATTTTGGCTAGAAATTTATTGTAGGACAGGCCGATGGAGACGGTGATGCCCATTTGCTGGCGTATTCTTTGTTGCAGCCGCAACAAGGTTTGCACAGGCGGTCCGTGATGCACCCGTTCGGTGCCGGTCAGATCCAGAAAGGCTTCGTCAATGGAAACCGGTTCGACCAAGGGGGTCAGGGTGCGCATAAGCTCGCGAAGCCGTTCACCTTCCGCAACATATTTGGCCATATTTGGCGACAGAATTTTGGCGACCGGGCATTTTCGCTTGGCCTGATATATCGGCATGGCTGAGTGCACGCCAAAGGCACGCGCCAGATAGCAGGCGGTGGAAACCACCCCCCGTCGGCCATTGCCGCCAATGATTAGTGGTATCGCCGCCAAGCTCGGATCGTCACGCTTTTCAACGGCGGCGTAGAAGGCATCGCAATCAATATGGGCGATGCCAAGCTTGGCGGCATCCTTATGGCTGAGTACGTCCGTGCTGCCGCAGGATGCGCAAGAGTGCGCATCTGGTGCTGCGCAAAAGCAGGAGCGGCACCAATGCTCAAGCATTGGAGCGCGCTCCTGCCGCCAGCCGACACGTCCGCCATTGCGCAAAATATGGATAATGATTTCGGTTAATGTTCATGGTATGTTCATTATCTGGCGATTTAATAGGCGGATCAAGGGTTATTTAAGGGTTTAGGCGTATAACGGTTTTTAAGAATAAAAATGTGTTGGATGAACAGGTGGTGGGCGCAAGCGCCATGCTAAAGGCTATGCCAAAGAAAGTCTTAATTGTTGAAGATAATGAGCTGAACATGAAATTATTCCATGATCTGCTTGAAGCTCATGGCTATGAGACCTTGCAAACCCAAGAGGGTTTGAAGGCTTTGGACATTGCCCGCGAACATCGGCCAGACCTTATCTTGATGGATATTCAATTGCCCGAAGTTTCAGGCTTGGAAGTCACTAAATGGCTCAAAGCTGATGAAGATTTGGCGGCTATTCCGGTCATTGCCGTGACGGCTTTTGCCATGAAGGGCGATGAGGAGCGTATTCGCGAAGGCGGCTGCGAGGCCTATATTTCCAAGCCGATAACGGTAAGCACATTTTTGGAAACCATCCGCAAGCATTTATAGTGGGACGGCAGAGATGAGCGGTCGCATTCTTGTTGTTGACGATATTGATGCCAATGTTCGGCTGCTTAAAGCCAAATTGGAAGTCGAATATTTTGACGTAATCACTGCCGACAATGGCCCCGATGCCATTGCCTTGGCGCGCAAAGCCATTCCGGACCTTATTTTGCTCGACGTTATGATGCCCGGCATGGACGGGTATGAGGTTTGCCGCAAGCTCAAAGACGATCCGCGCACCCGGCATATTCCGGTGGTTATGGTCACGGCGTTGGACCAGCAGGAAAACCGGGTCGAGGGCTTGCAGTCGGGCGCTGATGATTTTCTGGCCAAACCCATTGATGATGTAGCTTTGTTTGCGCGGGTGCGCTCGCTATTGCGGCTAAAAATTGTCATGGACGAATTGCGTCAACGCGAGGCCAGTGGGCGGGCGTTGGGCGCGATTAACGATCTGCTTCCCGATGCGGCGCAAGAAGATACGCCAGCCAGAATTATGATTCTGGAAGACGATGAACATCAGGGACAACGCCTGTCCGAGAAATTGGGTGGGGACTATATTCATGTTCTGACCTGTGATCCGCGTGAGGCGTCGGAACGCTTGCGCACCGAGCGGTTTGATCTGTTCATCGTAAATCTGGCGGCCCGCGGTTTTGACGGTTTGCGCCTGTGTGCGCGTATTCGCTCCGATGAAAAAGGTCGTTTGATGCCGATTTTGGCGTTGGTAAATGGTGATAATCGTGAACGTACAGTGCGGGCGTTGGACATTGGTGTGAATGATATTTTACCGCGACCGGTCGATAAGAATGAGTTGGTGGCGCGGGTGCACACGCAATTAAAGCAAAAAAAATACGTCGATACTTTGCGTCAATCCCTGGATGCCAGTTTTGAGATGTCGATTACCGATCAACTCACTGGCTTGCACAATCGCCGCTTTATGAAGGCCCGGCTGGACGATGCATTGGCACGGGCGGCGCGCGGTATTGAACCAGCCTCGGTGATGATTGCCGATGTGGATTTCTTCAAACCAGTGAATGACACGTATGGCCATGATGCGGGCGACAGAGTGTTGCAAGAATTGGCGGTGCGTTTAAAGGCCAATATGCGCGCTATCGACGTTGTCTGTCGTTATGGCGGCGAAGAATTTGTGGTGGTGATGCCGGGCTCCGATGACATAGCCGCCCTGCAGGCGGCGGAACGCTTGCGCATTGCCGTTGCCGCTGAGCCATTTGCGCTTGGTCAAAATCAACGCAGTATTGACATCACCATCAGTGCGGGCGTGGCGCAAATAAGGGCAGGCGAGGACAATGAGGCGGCCTTGAAACGGGCCGACCACGCGCTCTATCGCGCCAAGCAGGACGGGCGAAATCGCGTCGTTATGGATGAGCAATCAATAGCAAAGACGGCGTCTGGCCAATAGCCAAACACCTGATAAAGCAAGCAAGATAAAAGGGCCGAGCGTAGGAGCTTGGCCGAATATATTTACTTGATTTTGCCTTCTTTGAAATCAACGTGTTTGCGCACAACAGGGTCATACTTTTTCAAAACCAATTTCTCGGTCATGGTGCGCGAATTCTTTTTCGCGACGTAGAAAAAGCCGGTGTCCGCCGTAGAGTTTAGACGAATTTTGATGGTGGCAGCTTTAGCCATCGGTATGATTCCCTTATCTTTCCGGGTGTCCCCGGCGCAAGCCGCGCAACATACTGCCCGCGTGCGCCCTGTCAACCACGCTGTTGTAGTGAGCGCAGCAATGCCGTCAGTGGATAAATCAGGCCAATCAGTAATAAGCCCAACAACGCGCCATCGGGGTTGATAAAGTCCAAAAGTGGACCGACCAGAAGCGGGCCAAACAGCGCCCCAACACCATACATGGTCACCAACGCCGCATTGGCATTGGTCATTTCTGCGGTTTTGAATTTTTGTCCAATAATGCCCATGGCCAATACATACAGCCCTTCAATGATGCCCACATAAAGAAAGAAAATGAGATATACGGCCGGGGAAAGGGTGAGGCCGGAGAAATACAACAGAATCGGCGCAATCAAAGCTGCCGCCGCGCACGCCAGCATTAAGCGATAGCGATCTACATAATCGCCCAGCCAGCTGATTGGCAATTGTAGCAATATCACGCCCAATGCGCCTACCGCGATGAGCAATTGTGCGTTGGTTTCGCCATAGCCCGAACGATAAGCCCAGATCGGGCCAAAATGCATGGCTGAGGTTTCAACCGCACCAAATACCAAAGCGGCGACCATAATGCGCGGCGCCTTGAAAATAGTAGTCATCATGGCGCGAAAATTATTGGCGGTGGTTTTGCTGATCTGCAAATCAGGACCGGGCAGCAAAAGCGGTAGAATCGCAATGAGACATAGCACCGCCCCGGCCAAAAACGGCGCCCAGCCGCGCACGCCCAACACCGCGACGGTCAGGCCGCCCAGCCCAAAGCCCGCGCCCAACACCATGGAGTATATGCCCAAAACCCGCCCGCGCATTTTTTCCGGCGCCAATTGAATAATCCACGTTTCACTGGCGACAAACAGCAAGGCAACAGCCGCGCCCGAGGTAAAGCGCAGCGCCATCCATACCGGTACGGACGGAAATAGCTTGTAAGCAACGAAGCTAAACGCCGTATAAGCCAAGCAGGCAATAAGGAAGGGCCGGGTGGGTACCCGCGCCAAAATCGCTGGCGCGAACGGGGCAATGAGAATTGTAGACAGCGCCGCCATCAACGCATTGAGGCCGATAATGATGCCCAAGCCGGTCATGAACTCCAGATTGAACGCCAAAAGCGGCAGGCCCAGCCCAAAAGACATGCCGGCAATGCTGACGCACGAAATCGCAGCAGCGGCAGAGGTTTTCCAGCCCGGCAGGGGAGCGTCAGGGTTTTGGGTCTCAGGGGACATGGTGGCAATAACAGTCAAATAGGAGGTAAGAGAAGGTGTGGGTAATGGTCTAGACCCGCATTGTCATCTAATTTTCGGATACTAAACTAAACACAGAGAAATTGGTGGCATTATCGCCACATTAACTTTTGCAATGCACGCCTAGAGCGCAACGAGTCTTGCATGTCCATATGGGTATGCTGATATGCAAAGCTTGAGTTTGGAATTCGAATCGGGCGTATCGGCCCGCCCGGCATGGAAATAAGGATAAGATGATGAAAGATCCACAAGACGTAATGATGAATTTGGTGCCGATGGTGGTTGAGCAGACCAGCCGGGGTGAACGCGCCTTTGATATTTTCTCGCGCCTGCTCAAAGAGCGCATTATTTTTCTCACCGGTCAGGTTGAGGACGGCATGGCCAGCCTGATTACTGCGCAGCTTTTGTTTTTAGAATCAGAAAACCCGAAAAAAGAAATTTCCATGTACATTAATTCACCCGGCGGCGTGGTAACGTCCGGCCTGGCGATTTATGACACCATGCAATACATCAAATCACCGGTTTCGACCGCCTGCATTGGTCAGGCGGCTTCCATGGGGGCCTTGCTACTGACGGCCGGGGAGAAGGGCCTGCGCTTCGCCACGCCAAATGCACGGGTTATGGTGCACCAGCCATCGGGTGGTTTTCAGGGCCAAGCATCGGACATTGTGCGCCATGCAGAGGATATTGTTAAAGTCAAGCGCCGGTTGAACGAAATTTTCGTTAAACATACCGAGCAACCTTATGATGTTATTGAGGAAACTCTGGACCGTGATCACTTCATGACTGCCGATGAGACCAAGGAATTCGGCCTTATTGATCAGGTTTATGAGCGCCGCGAGGGCGATGACGGCGAGGATTGATCAATCGGCAGGACCGCCAATTGATATAATCCAGATGGTGATTGAAGAGTTGAAGGCTTGGCTTATTTTATTGCCGTAAATCGCGATGAAGTGGGTGGTCGGCGGTCTGGTGGTAATAACCCTCGGTGAAGATGTCGAAAGCTGAGGCGGTGTTTGGCCGTTAAGCATATATTGAAGACTTGTAGTTGATACTGGGTTTTAGGGTTTGAATGTTGTGGGCCTTGGCCTATTATTCGAATATGTGATCGTGGCTATCGGCTGATAAAGGCCGGGCGGGTCAACGGAATTGTGGAGCGTGACGTGAGTAAATCAAGCGAAGACGGTGGGGACTCAAAAAGCACACTGTATTGTTCGTTTTGTGGGAAGAGCCAGCATGAGGTTCGTAAGCTCATTGCCGGACCGACGGTGTTCATTTGCGATGAATGCGTCGAATTGTGCATGGACATCATTCGTGATGAAGCCAAAAACATTCTCACCAAATCCAGCGATGGCGTACCGACGCCGCGCGAGATTTGCGATGTTCTGAATGATTATGTCATCGGCCAATCCTACGCCAAACGGGTTTTATCGGTGGCCGTGCATAACCATTATAAACGGCTTAACCACGCCGCACAAAATTCTGATGTTGAATTGGCTAAGTCCAATATTTTGCTGATCGGCCCAACCGGCTGCGGCAAAACCTTGCTGGCGCAAACGCTGGCGCGGATTTTGGATGTGCCCTTCACGATGGCGGATGCCACCACGCTGACCGAAGCGGGCTATGTTGGTGAAGATGTCGAAAACATCATTTTGAAATTGTTGCAAGCCGCTGACTATAATGTCGAGCGGGCGCAGCGCGGCATTGTTTATATCGATGAAGTCGACAAAATTAGCCGTAAGTCTGACAACCCGTCTATCACCCGCGATGTGTCGGGCGAGGGCGTGCAGCAGGCCTTGCTGAAAATCATGGAAGGCACCGTTGCTTCGGTGCCGCCGCAAGGCGGGCGCAAGCACCCGCAGCAAGAGTTTTTGCAAGTGGATACCACCGATATCCTGTTCATTGTTGGCGGTGCGTTTGCTGGACTGGAAAAAGTAATCTCGCAACGGGGTAAAGGTTCATCCATCGGCTTTGGTGCCGATGTGCAAGATGAAGACGCCCGCGCCGTTGGCGATATTTTGCAAGGCGTTGAGCCCGACGATTTAATGCGCTTCGGCCTGATCCCGGAATTCATTGGCCGTTTGCCAGTCATAGCGACCTTGGAAAACCTGGACGAAGACGCTTTGGTGACCATCCTTACCCAGCCCAAAAATGCGTTGATCAAGCAGTATGAGCGCCTCTTCGATATGGAAGAGGTAAAGCTGACCTTCTCCGAAGACGCGCTGAACGCTGTGGCTCGCAAAGCCATTGCCCGCAAGACCGGCGCGCGTGGTTTGCGTTCAATCATGGAAGGCATTTTGCTCGACACCATGTTTGATCTGCCGGGACATGAAGGCGTTGAGGAGGTTGTAGTCAATGCTGAAGTGGTAGAGGGCGAAGCCCAACCCCTGCAAATCTATTCCGATAAAAAGAAAAAGGTCGCCTCCAAGGCATCATAGCCCCAAGTCGCAAGCCCACACTGCTATAAGGCAGTCGTATGTCCGGTGACGACCCTACCGTGTGATAAATGCGACATTGGCCTTATACAGCCAATAGTGGTCTAATTTAGAGCTAATGGCATAGGGGGCTGCGGATCGACGAACCGGCACGCCAAAATCCACTACGCCCATATTATAGTGGGGTGACTCGCTGCCAAAAGTGGCGCCGATCTTGTAACTTCCGGACAGTAAAATAAACAAAGGTGTAAAGCTGGAGGTTGAGGAACTGACTGGGCATTGTGATGAGCTTGACGAGGCTTTTGTGCTGCCTGTTGAGGCTTTTTATGGTTCATTGGGTAATTTCTGGTACTGATCGATAACGCCCCTCCCCAACGGATTTATCGCTTTGTTTTTGACGTTGCCGTATATTATAATTGGGCACCATAGCCCTTATGTGCTATAAACTTGCCTTGTATTTCGTGCTATTGTGAAGTTCCATTCGATTATTTTGGGGGAACCACTCTTGAAACATGGAGGCAGGTTATGAGAAATGCACAACTATTTTTGTTGTCAGTATTTTTGATAGGTTTATTCATTTTGCCGAAACAGGCGTTTGCAGACGCTGGTGAATGCGCCTGTTATAATGCTGGAAGAGTTGCCGCCCGAGAGGGGGATTCTTCAATAAGTAGGCCAGATAAGGATGGATGCGGACGCTATTTGGCCGGGGAAGAATATCGCCGTGCCTGGAGATATGGGTTTGACGGCGATAGCGGCAGCCAATTTTGTTCATCAGGGAACAATTCCAATTCTAACGCTGGTTCAGGAAGCGTTTATCGTGCTGACTGGATGGTCTGGCTGCATGAAGGGCAAACCATATCAGGTTGTCCGTCCGGTTATCCAACCCTACATCGCGGTTATTGTTATGCCACATGCCCCAGCGGGTATGATGGCTATCATCTGACGCGTGGTGACGTTTGCGTAAGCTGTCCAAGCGGTGCGTCACGGGTTGACTTGCAATCCGACGGGCAGGTTTATTGCTACCAATAGGGGCCGGTTGGGGACCGCCTACCATGTCATTACCCGACGTGTTGGGGCAATCCAGAGGCGGCCTTTGCATTATTACCGGGTGCAAGCCCGGTAATAATGGCAGGACGGTATCACTCAGCGCGTGATAAAGGCGGCATTGGCTTTGTACAGCCAATAGAGGTCCAACTTAGAGCTGATGGCATAGGGCGTGTGGATCGACAGCACCGGCACGCCAAAATCCACCACATCCATATTGTAATGAGATAGCTCGCCGCCCAAAGTGCCGCCGCCGCCTCTGCCAACCTTATACGTGGCCGTCTGCCATGGCACATTGGCATCGTCCATCATGGCGCGGATCCATGCGGTATATTCGGAATTGGCGTCATTACCACGGCCATAGACTTTCAAATTAACCCCATAGCTGTGCTTGGGGGCATTGCCGCCTTCCCATGCCGACGGCCATAGGGGGTTAATGCCGGGATTCACGTCAGTGGACACGACTTTGGTCGCCTTCAAGGCGCGCTTTAAATGCGGCTCGCGATAGGCATCGCCCATCTGCGCCAATAGCAAATCGGCAAACAGGTCGACAAAATAAGTCGAGTGCGCGCCGGTATTATTGCGATTGCCAACCTCTTCATTGTCAGCCAACCACACAAAGGCGGTTTTCTTGGGGGTTTTGGCTTCCAATATGGCCCGTATAGATGCATAGGCCGATAATCGGTCATCCTGCCCGTAAGCGGCAATAAGCGCGCGGTCAAAGCCGACATCGCGCGGTGCAAAAGCTGGTACCAGTGACAGTTCGGCGGAGACCAAATCGTTAAGGCCAATGTCATAGGTTTCGCGCAAATAAGAGACGATCAGGGCCTTGGCGCCTTCCTTCTCATTTTTTTCGCGGTGTCCGGCAATCGGGTCCATTTCCTCGGCGGCGATGACATCGCGGTTTTTGCGGCCGCGCAAACTGACATCCACATGGGGTGACAGGCCGGGGATGATGAAAACCGGATCATCAGCTTTCAGGCCGACGGAGATATCAACTCTGGTGCCGTCTTTGCGGTCGACATGGCCCAAAAGTGCCAGTGGGATATTGGTCCATTGGTAGTTTTTAATGCCGCCATGATAATTGGTCTGAAACAGCGCAAAGCCGGATTTGGCATATAATGGACGCCCTTTTAACTCGAGGCGCGGCGAGTCAATATGCGAGGCTGAAAGCCGTGCTCCGGCCTGCAGATCATCCTCGCCAATAATGAACAAGGTCAGGGAACGATCGCGATTAACGTCATAATATTTCGCGCCCGGCTTTACTGAAGCCCCCAGACTCCACGGCTTAAAGCCCGCGGCTTTGGCCAGCTTTACCGTTTGCGTCACCGTGGTGGTTTCGGTGCGCGCCAAATTCATAAAGCGCTTATAATCCTTGGCGAACTTCTCAACGTCTTTTTCCTGCTGCGGGCTTATGCCCACCCAATGACTGGGGCAGGATTTTTCTTCGCAGGGGCCGATGGCCTGTGCGGACCCGGCAATTAAAGCGGTAGAAAGCGCAATGGCGCAGATAGCCGCGCGCGCGAAAATTGGTGAGTTTATATTTGGCATTAATTTGGCACCCCTTGGCCGTATTAGACATAAAGCCATGATGCTGATGCCAAATGGAGCTGGCAAGAGGGCTGCACATTACCAATTTGAAACCTTGAAGGCGGCGGGGCGCATCGCCACGTCCTATTCAGGCCCTGTTATGTTTTCTTTGCTACACTGGGCACGAATCGTTTTCCGTAATAGGGCAGATGCCGACTAAAAAAGGACAAATTGTTTTTATGCGTAATTCTCCTCAAATTCTGCCGGTTTTGCCGCTTCGCGATATTGTGGTTTTCCCTCATATGATCGTACCGCTTTTCGCCGGGCGCGAAAAATCCATCAAAGCGTTGGAGCAGGTCATGGAAGGCGAGAAGACCATTGTTCTTCTTACCCAGCGCGAAGCTTCAACGGATGATCCGCAAGCCGAAGACCTTTATGACATTGGCTGCGTGGCAAAAGTGTTGCAATTGCTCAAATTGCCCGACGGCACGTTGAAAGTGCTGGTTGAAGGTGTGAGTCGCGTATCGGTAAGTAATATTACGCCCAAAGATGACCATGTAGAGGCCCAGATCACCGATTTGCCGATCGAAGGCATGGAGGGCGACGACAGCAAAGCGCTCATGCGCGCAGTGGCCGAAAACTTCGAAAACTATGTACGGCTTAACAAAAAGATTGCCCCTGATGTGGTGGCCTCTTTGGGCGAAATTGATGACCCCAGCCGGCTTGCCGACACCATTGCCGCGCATTTGGCGATTAAGCTTGGCGAAAAGCAGAAATTGCTCGAAACCACCGGCGTTGCCAAGCGTTTGGAGATGGCCTTTGCCGCTATGGAAGGCGAAATTGGCGTATTGCAAGTTGAGAAAAAAATCCGCCGCCGGGTTAAAGGCCAGATGGAAAAATCCCAGCGCGAATATTATCTGAACGAGCAGATGAAAGCTATCCAGCGCGAATTGGGCGATGGTGATGAGGCGCGCGACGAACTTGATGAGTTGGCGACCAAGGTCAAAGACACCAAATTGTCCAAAGAGGCGCGCACCAAAGCCGAAGCCGAGTTAAAGAAATTAAAGCAGATGAGCCCGATGTCGGCCGAATCTACGGTGGTACGAAACTATCTTGATTGGATGACTTCGATACCTTGGGGCAAGAAGCGCCGCGCTTCGGTCAATCTGGAAAAGGCCGAAACCGTTCTTGATGAGGATCATTACGGGCTGGAAAAAGTCAAAGAGCGTATTTTGGAGCATTTGGCGGTACAGGCCCGCACCAAAAAGTTGCGCGGACCAATACTGTGCCTTGTCGGCCCTCCGGGCGTTGGCAAAACCTCGCTTGGCAAGTCGATTGCCCGGGCGACGGGGCGCAATTTCGTGCGCGTATCCTTGGGCGGCGTGCGCGATGAGGCGGAGATTCGCGGCCACCGGCGGACCTATATAGGTTCCATGCCTGGTCGCATCATCCAATCCATGAAAAAGGCCAAGTCGAATAATCCGCTATTTTTGCTCGACGAAATTGACAAATTGGGTGCTGATTTTCGCGGTGACCCGGCAGCGGCGCTGCTTGAGGTGTTGGATCCCGAGCAAAATGCAACTTTCAATGACCATTATCTGGAAGTTGATTACGACCTGTCCAATGTCATGTTTATCACCACGGCTAATTCACTGAACATGCCGCGTCCGCTTATGGACCGCATGGAGATTATCCGTATTCCCGGATATACTGAAGACGAGAAAGTCGAGATTGCCATCCGCCATTTGATTCCCAAGCAATTGGAGCATCATGGGCTAAAGGACGGCGAGCTGGAAATTGACGACTCTGCCCTTCGCAATATTATTCGCTATTATACCCGCGAAGCCGGTGTGCGTGGTTTGGAACGTGAAATTGCCAATCTGGCGCGCAAAAGCGTGCGCGATCTGGAAAGCGGTAAACGTACCGAAGTGCGGGTCAACGCAGACTCGCTTGGTGAATATTCCGGCGTGCGCAAATACAGTTATGGCGAAACTGATCGCGAAGATCAGGTCGGCGTGGTTACCGGTCTGGCGTGGACGGAAACCGGCGGCGATTTGCTGACCATTGAAGCGGTAAAAATGCCGGGCAGGGGCCGGATGACGGTTACCGGCAATTTGCGCGATGTAATGAAGGAATCCATTTCTGCGGCCAATTCCTATGTCCACTCTCGCGCCGCTGCTTACGGCGTAAAGGCCTCCGAATTTCGCAAATCTGATATCCACGTGCACGTGCCCGAAGGCGCAACGCCAAAGGATGGACCATCAGCCGGTGTCGCTATGGCCGTGGCCATTATTTCGGTCTTGGCCGGGATTCCCATTCGCAAGGATATTGCCATGACCGGCGAGATTACCTTGCGTGGCCGGGTGCTGGAGATTGGCGGTTTAAAAGAGAAATTGCTGGCGGCGCTACGCGGCGGTGTAAAAACCGTTCTGATTCCCGCTGCCAATGCCAAGGATTTGGCCGACATTCCGGACAATGTGAAAAACCAATTGGAAATCATTCCCGTGCACACGGTGGCAGAGGTGCTGGAAAAAGCCCTGACCGCGCCGCTAAAGCCTGTGGAGTGGAATGAGGCCGATGAACAAGCGCTTAGTGCTGGTTCGGCGGGCAATAATGACCCGGATAGTTTAAGCGCTCATTAGGTTTCAAATTTAACAAATGTGTCAATAAAGGCCGCCCCTACGCTGATTGGGGCGGCTTTTTTATTAAATATGCACGATTTGAACGCTTTTCCCTGTGAAAAACCCACCAAAGCCTTTGCAGTATAAGGGTTTTGGGGCAACACTTTGGTCATCTCGCCGATGATTCGGTGATAATTTTCAATATGGGGAGACACCATGAATAAAAGTGAGCTAGCAGAAGCCGTTGCCGCCAAAGCGGGTTTTACCAAATCTCAAGGCGCTGACGCCGTTAATGCCGTTGTCAGTGCTATTGAAGAATCTCTTGCCGCCGGTGGCGATGTTCGCATTCCGGGTTTTGGTTCCTTTTCCGTCGCCCATCGCGCCGCCGGTAAAGCCCGCAACCCACGCACTGGCGAATTGGTTGACCGTCCGGCTTCCAAGCGTCCAAAATTTAAAGCAGGCAAATCCTTTAAGGATTGCGTAAACTGCTAACATAAGAAGTTTACTGCTGTGGAAAGGGCTGGCATTTGCTGGCCCTTTTTCAGTTTTGCTCTTGCCCTGAAATTGTTTTCGGGCATATTCCGCGAAAGATTGATGGGCGATTAGCTCAGCTGGGAGAGCGCCACGTTTACACCGTGGATGTCGGGAGTTCGAGCCTCTCATCGCCCACCATCTCTTTTTTGTGCTATCGCGGTGCTTACGCCCGCTATTTGAGCACGAGAGTATTGTGCTACCGGCGGTGCTAACGCCCGCTATAGTGAGCACAGGAGTATTGCGCCACCGCTTTCGCGTGAATGGTGCATGACTGCGAAGATATGGTTGACGCGTCGGCGTTGGCACCGTATCTGACGGCCTCCTTTGTCGGCGCTTGTCGGCGAGGAATTATGAAATGAGCGGGTGTAGCTCAGTTGGTTAGAGTGCCGGCCTGTCACGCCGGAGGTCGCGGGTTCGAGTCCCGTCACTCGCGCCATTTCATAAAGACAAAAAAGGCGCGTGCTGCGAAGTGCGCGCCTTTTTGCTTTTCCCCGTTCAATAATTTCTGTTGCATTGCAGCAAGCATACTATTGCGTGCCGCGCCATTCGCCGTCACCATAATGCCCCAAGCCATGAAATCTGATTAGATGAGGTTGAGGTGTGTCCGGTTCGAAGCTGCCCAAAGTAAATGCCCCGATCGAGCAATGGAGCCAATGGTGCATTGCCCAATTGCAGGACTATGAACACGAAGTTGCCTTCGACCCACTGACCAATTCTGTACGGCGACTGGGGTATGCGTTGTTTCAGGCGCAGGAGCGCGGCGAAATCGATGGTGCAAGGCTTAGTGCCATTGCCAAAAGCTTTTGTGATGCGGCCCTGATCCGGCGTGCCGATGCTTTTGCGGCCAGTCACCAACATGGTGTTATCTCGCAGGCGCAAATCGACGACATGCTGTCTCCTTTGAGCGCCATGACTTTTGCGGCGGCGCAAAGCGAGCTTGAGCGCACACGCGCCGGCATTGTGTTTACCGCCCACCCAACCTTTGCCATGTCAAAGGCCCTGCGCGGTGCAGTGGCGGCGTACGCATCAACCGAGGATGGCGTGGCCCGGACCAAAGCAGTAAAGCAGATTACCGCCTTGGCCCATGCACCGGATGCCCGCATTAGTCTGGCGGATGAACATGAAGCCTCGCAATTGGCCATTAATAATGCGCAAAAAGCCGTTCAGAACATTACCGCCAAGATTTTAACCTGGGCCCGCAAAGCCTTTCCCGATGATTGGGCAAGGCTTACCCCGACGCCCGTCAGCATTGCCAGTTGGGTCGGCTATGATCTGGACGGCCGGACCGATATTCATTGGGGCCAAACCTTCCGCTTTCGCCTTGCAGAAAAGGCCTCGGCGTTGGCCGATTATGCAAATTCGCTTGAGGCTATTGCGCTGGGGCATTTGGAGGATAAGCGCGATGCGATTGTAACGGCCCTGCGGGCGGCATCCCGGCTTGCCGCTAAACAGGCGGCGCAATTTGCGGGCGATCTGGACGACCCACAAGTGGTCACCAAGGCGGCTAATGGCCTGACTATGGACGACCCGGCCCGCTTGGTGAGTCTGGCACCAATAGGGCGTGAAATTGACGCCCTTATCGACCAGTCCGATGATCAGGATGCGCGGCTGGCGCTTTGTGTGCTGCGGGCGCAAATGCGCAATCTGGGCCTTGGCGCGGCGCGCATTCATTTGCGGATTAATGCGGCGCAATTGATCTCGGCCCTGCGCGCAGATTTGGGGCTGGCACCGGGCCGCGAATTTTCCGATAGAACCGCCTTGGAGATGGCGGCTGAAAAAGCCAAAACCGTTACGCCGCGGCGGATTAATGTGGCGTCTATCTTTTTGGAGCCAATGACCGCGCGGCGGCAACTGATGTTGTGCGCGCAATTTGCCAAGCATGTGGATGGCGATACGCCAATCCGGTTTTTAATCGCCGAATGCGAAACCCCGGCCACCGTCATGGGCGCGATTTATCTGGCCCGGCTTTACGGGGTTGAGCAGATGTTGGATATCTCTCCCTTGTTTGAAACACCCGACGCGATGGAGCGTGGCGGCCGCCTGATTGAGCGGCTATTGGCTGAAGATGAATATGTTGCCTATATTCGCGCGCGCGGGCGCATTTCCATACAGATCGGGTTTTCGGATTCGGGGCGGTTTATGGGCCAGATTGCCGCCAATTGCGCGATTGAGCGGCTACAAATATTGCTGGCCCGGGCGCTGGCGGCCAAAGACATTCGCGATGTTGAAGTGCTTGTTTTCAACACCCACGGCGAATCCATGGGCCGCGGTGCCTATCCCGGCACGCTGAAAGAGCGTTTTGATTATCTGATGACGCCGTGGACCCGGGCCCGTTTTGCGCATGAAGGCATAAAGCTCAATGCCGAAGCCAGCTTTCAGGGCGGCGACGGGTTTTTGCATTTCGAAACCGAACACCTTGCCGGGGCCACCACTGCGGCGCTTTTGCAATGGGGATTTGGCCAACCAAAGGCCGACAAAGCGGATAAATACTATGCCGACATCAATTATTCATGGGATTTTTACCGCGGCATAAAGACCTGGCAGGAAAACCTGTTCGAGAATGAGGATTACCAAATTTCGGTGGGCGCTTTCGCGCCCAATTTGCTGTTTACTACCGGATCGCGCAAAGCCCGGCGGCAAAGCGGGGCGGCGATAACTGGACCCAAATCCCTACGTGCCATTCCCCACAACGCCATCTTGCAACAACTGGCTGCGCCGGTGAATATTTTTGGCGGTGCCGGGCACACGGCCGGGTTAGAGCCGGAGCGACTGGTCGAGCAAATCATTGGTTCGGGGCGTATGCGCGAGTTAATTGGCATGATCCGCAATGCCCGGGGACTGGCCAGCCTGCCGGTCATGCGCGCTTATGCGGTTTTGTTCGATGCCAGTTTTTGGGTAGGCAAAGCGGCCAGCGAGACCGATCCAAGCATGGTCTTTGCGTGCGAACAATTGGCCAGCCATTTGGGCACGCGGCAGACGCCAATAGCGATGAACCGTTTTGCCAACCATATTGCCGCTGATTTAGCGCGGCTTGATAAGGTTTTCGAGGCCGTGGATGGCGAGCAATATGTAGAGGAACGCCATGCTGACAGGCGGAGCATGCATGCGCTGCACGCCATACGTCAGGCAATGATCATGAAAGCCTTTATGCTGACCGCCAGCCTGCCATCTTTCTCGCAGCGCCATGATTGCACGCGAGCGACGGTGCTAGATTTGGCCTTCGCGTTGCGCTTTGGCGAGTTGGCAGATTTATTGGCCGATATTTTCCCCGCCAATGACGCTGGTTCTGCTTCCTTAAGCGGTATCGTCGAACCGAGTGATGATCCAAAAAAGGGGGTGCGCGGGTACCCGCAAATCCACGCGAATGTCATAGAACCTTTGCGCCAGATTCACCAAAGCATTCGCGAAATCGGCGTCGGTATCGGGCATCATTATGGCGCTTATGGGTAGGCTCCAGAGCTTCACAGTTTTTTTGCGGTAATATTAAGCAAATAGATCGGACTGTCCTTATTTTCAAAGATTTGGATGTGGGTCTTTTTCTGGTATTTGAGCAAGGTTGAAGACGTAGCGAGAATACGTTCATCCGCGCCGTCGACGTATTTTATGGTGATGGCGATATGGGTTTTGTCGTCATTACTCTCTTTTGGTGTGAATTCAAAAACATAAGCTGCTGTCTCACTCATGGGATGACGAATGGTGATGGTTTTACCATATTCCGTTGTACGGCTATCTTCCAGGTCTGTCACATACACTTCGTCGGCAAAGCCTTTAATAAAGTCGGCGTTTTCGTTCTTCACCACCTCCACATTGCCAAAGAATTTAACGATCTGCCCGCTAATGGATAATTCTATGTCATCGGCGAGACTGGGACTCATAGAGGTAAAAACCAATGCGGTGACAACGGAGAATGCCGTTAGGGCACCGACAATCTTCTTACGGGAAAGACTAAAGAGTCTTTTCGTGCTGGCAAATTGCGGTGTGGCGGTACTGGCCTTGTTTAAGTATTGGTCAATCAGCGTGCGCACAATATTGCTCATCGACTGTCCGTCGCGCTCTGATCGTGCGGCCAAAGCAATCTTGGTTTCATAGGGCACGCGTACTTCTATGGTTTCGGTTTTCTTGCCGCCTTGCTGATCATCAGTATTGCTCATTTAAATTCACCGTATTTGCTGCACCGTCCGTGGAGTAGAAGGGGCAAATACAGCGAACTCAAATGATTTCGTGTCCGGACAGCAGGTTAATTGGTCCGGCAGATCTAAAACTATGGCAATTCGCCTTCCTTCGCTCTTTCTACCATTTGTTTGCGTATGGTTGCCCGAACCTGCACATCAAAAGCGTCGTCCGGTGCCTCGGTGGCACGTTTTTCGGCGTCTTCTTTTAAAAATTCATCGCGTTTTTTTACCAAGGCGGCCATGCGTGTATTGATATCTTGGCGCTGTGCAACCAATGCATCGAGCCTTGTTTTTTGTTCGTCTTTGGAAAGCCCTTTAAATTCTTCGGGCAATTCCTCGAGTTTCAGGGCGTCCAGTGACACTTTGCCGTCTTCATAGTCCTCGACCAATTCATTGCCGCCGGTGACCACCTGGTTGAGCTTGCCTTTTTTATAGCGATAACTGGCCATATCCGAGGCTACGGGCGCAGCGGCGGCAAGGGCGACACTGCGCTTTTCGCGGATCATTTCCTGCTTTTGCGCCGAGCCATAGCTTCGCACCGTGCCATTCATGGCGTGCTGCATCTGTTCAATCTGCTCATCATAAGGCGATTGCACCTGACGCATGCCGCCATTTTGCGGAATTGCCAGATATTCGCCTTCGCCCAAATCGGCAATTTCGTGCCAGATTTTGGCGGTGTTCGGGTCGCGCCCGGCTTGCACCGTATTGACAATAATATTTCGCGCCCGCCCGTTGCGCAGGGTTATCGCATAGGGCGTGTCATCTTGATAATCCATATGCGGGGGCGCATCACCGACCAGAAACACCATGCGCAGGCTGCGTCGATCACTGCTCCAGTGCAAATCATCAATGCTTTCCTTCAAGGCTTGATTGACGGATTCGGGCCGATCGCCACCGCCTTGTGCCTGAAATTCGAGCAAATGACCGTAAATGCCGCTCAAATCATCGGTCAGGTCAAAGGTTTTGGTGATATAGGCATCGCCCCGGTCGCGATAACCAATGAGGGCAAAGCGGATATTACCCTGCTGGCCCTTTTGCGTTTCGGCAATGTCATTGGCGATCGACCAGATTTTTTGTTTCGCCCCCTCAATCAGGCCAGACATGGAGCCGGTGGTGTCGAGCACAAACGCAACATCGACATTTTGGGGCGGCGCGAAGGCACGACCTGCAAAACTTGGGGCGGCAGCGCTCAAAGCGGTGCTCAAAACGGTGGCGCTCAGCAAAGCCGTACGCATTAGATGTTTCATGATTAATCCTCACTGCGCCCCCGCTCCGTGTGTAATGCGCGGTGATTCTGCCCAGAATGGGGCGCTGGAAAGATCATTTATGGCGGCTCAACGCCTGCAGAGATGCGCCAGTGTAACGCGAGCTACCCGATCTTATGTTTTTATTCTTGGGATGCCGCGCTTGGGAACAACATTTACCAAACAAATTCTTTCCGCGCGCTCCAAAATCGAAGGGCTGTGGGGTGGTCCCGGGTTGGATAAAGGTTTTATCATCTTTCGGTAACAATCCAACAAGAAGCAGGCAGTATGTTCGCGGCAATCTGTGTGAGTTTAAAAACAAAAAGGGTGGGAGTTTAATGAAAAATACAAGCGTAATAACAGGTGCACTTTGTTCGATCTGTTTTGTTGTCGCGGCAAATAGCGCGGTGGCACAAGCGGCAGATGGGCCACCCATTTTATACCAGCCAACCATAGATAGCCCTATTGGCGCGCCCAATCCGAAGGGGCCTAAAGAGTTGGAGCAATACGCGTTTCTCATTGGCGACTGGGACGCTCAAATTACCTGGATACCCGCAAATGGGGAGCCGGTAACTTACGCTGCTAAATGGCATAATGTTTGGGCTATTAACGGCATGGCAATTGTGCAGGAATGGCGGGGACCATACCTGACGGGGCAAGAGCTACGCTTTTACAATCCGCGAGCCGGGCATTGGGTTGGAAGCAACGTCTATCCCGGCAATGGGCGCATTAAAGCCGTCACCGCTGTTCGCACTGAGGACACCATGGTTGTTAAGATTGAGCCGAGCAAAAATAAGCGCGGCCCCTTCATCAATCGTGAGACCTATTTCAATATTGCGGAAAATGCCTTTGAGATGAAGTCAGAGCAATCCTATGATGATGGCAAGACGTGGGAAAAAGGCAATTATTCCATGGTGGTCAGTAGGACTTTGTCTGATTGACGCTCCCGACGGCGAGGGAAAACCCATTTCCAAACAGATTTCCGCACTGATTAGTCTCATTCAGGCGTTGCAATAAAGTTCTTGTGGTTCTAGCTTCCGGTGGGAGCGGGGGCTTGTGCAAAGCCTGAGTCGCCGCGCCAATTTTTGTGCACAGCCTGTTTGTGCCATCTGCGTAGCTGCCGGAGCTTTCCATGAGCGAATATTTGCTCGAATACCTGCCTGTTCTCATTTTTCTGGTCATTGCCGCCGTGATCGCGCTTGTGTTCATGGTGTTGCCGCTAGTGCTGGCACCGAAAAACCCCGATAGCGAGAAGGTTTCTACCTATGAGTGCGGGTTTGAGGCGTTTGATGATGCGCGGATGCAATTTGACGTAAAATTCTATCTCGTGGCAATTCTGTTTATCGTCTTTGATCTCGAAGTGGTGTTCCTGTTTCCATGGGCGGTGAATTTGTCGCAGCTTGGGCCATACGCATTTTGGACAATGATGATATTTCTGGGCGAGCTTATCATTGGCTTTGCCTATGCGTGGCGTCGCGGCGCGCTAGAGTGGGAGTAGGGTAATGAGCGATACAAATTCTCCCATACTTGGTGTGCCGGCGATGGGTGCCGCGCGCGTGGCAACGCCGCATTATGACCCCAAAAAACACGACCCGTTTCATGATGGCGTATCCGATGCGTTGATGGACAAGGGCTTTGTTATTGCCAGTGCCGATGAGTTGATCACCTGGGCGCGCACCGGCTCGCTCATGTGGATGACTTTCGGGCTTGCCTGTTGTGCGGTCGAGATGATGCAGGCCAGCATGCCACGCTATGACGTTGAACGTTTTGGGTTTGCGCCGCGCGCGTCCCCGCGCCAGTCTGATGTGATGATTGTGGCGGGTACATTGACCAATAAAATGGCCCCGGCTTTGCGCAAAGTGTATGATCAAATGCCAGAGCCGCGGTACGTTATCTCTATGGGTAGCTGCGCCAATGGTGGTGGCTATTATCACTATTCCTATTCAGTTGTGCGTGGTTGTGACCGCATTGTGCCGGTCGATATTTATGTGCCCGGTTGTCCGCCAACTGCGGAAGCATTGGTCTATGGTATTTTGCAATTACAGAAAAAAATTCGCCGCGAGGGGGATATTATTCGATGAGCAAATCATTAGCCGAACTTGAGCAATATCTCGTTGAAGAATTGGGTAATGGGCTTACCGGAAGTCAGATCGCCTTTGGTGAATTGACCTTGCTTGCCCATGCCGAACAAATTGCCAAAATTCTGATTTTCTTGCGCGATGACAGCCAATGTCGGTTCGATATTTTGGTGGATATTTGCGGGGTGGATTATCCCGGCCGTGCCAAGCGTTTCGATGTGGTGTACCATTTGCTTTCTATGCGCGATAACAATCGCTTGCGTGTGAAAGTTAAAGTTGCTGATGGCGCCGAAGTGCCCAGCGTTGTTGAGGTGTTTCCGGCGGCCAACTGGAATGAGCGCGAAGCCTTTGACATGTATGGCATATTATTTTCTGGCCATCCGGATCTGCGCCGTATTCTCACCGATTACGGCTTTGAGGGACATCCGTTGCGCAAGGATTTCCCCCTAAGTGGTCATGTGCAAGTGCGCTATGACGAGGAGCAGCGCCGGGTGATTTATGAGCCGGTATCGTTGACCCAGGAGTTTCGCAATTTCGACACCCTAAGCCCGTGGGAAGGTGCGAAATATGTCGCCGAGCAGGAAAAGAACAATGAAGAGGGTGAGGCGGGTTAATGGCTGACATCGAAGTCGAAACCGAAGCGCGCAATTTTACCATCAATTTTGGCCCGCAGCATCCGGCAGCGCACGGCGTGCTGCGTCTGGTGGTGGAGTTGGACGGCGAAATTGTTGAGCGGGTTGACCCGCATATCGGGCTTTTGCATCGTGGCACCGAAAAGCTGATCGAGCATAAGACCTATTTGCAAGCCATGCCGTATTTTGACCGGCTGGACTACGTTGCACCAATGAATCAGGAGCACGCCTTTTGTCTGGCGATTGAAAAGCTTGCTGATATTGAAGTGCCGCGCCGCGCGCAATTTATTCGGGTGCTGTATTCGGAAATCGGACGGCTATTGTCGCACCTTCTGAACGTCACCACCCAGGCCATGGATGTGGGCGCGTTGACGCCGCCATTGTGGGGCTTTGAAGAGCGCGAAAAGCTGATGGTGTTCTATGAGCGCGCTTCGGGTTCGCGCATGCACGCGGCGTATTTTCGTCCGGGTGGTGTGCATCAGGATTTACCGCAAGATTTGATCGACGATATTGGCAAATTTTGCGAAACTTTCCCGCAGGTGCTCGATGATATCGAGACCTTGCTGACGGATAACCGTATTTTCAAGCAACGTAATGCGGATATCGGCATTGTCAGCCAGCAAGACGCGCTGGAATGGGGTTTTTCCGGCGTTATGGTGCGTGGCTCCGGCATGGCGTGGGATTTGCGCCGTTCGCAGCCTTATGAAGTGTATTCCGAGCTGGATTTTGACATCGCCATTGGCAAACATGGTGATTGCTATGACCGCTATCTGGTGCGTATGGCGGAAATGCGCGAAAGCGTAAAAATCATGCGCCAATGCATTGAGAAAATGCCGCAAGGACCGGTGATGGAAACCAGCGGCAAGGTCGCACCGCCAAGCCGCGCCGAGATGAAGCAGAGCATGGAAGCGCTGATTCACCACTTCAAGCTTTATACCGAAGGCTTTCATGTGCCCGAAGGCGAAGTGTATTGCGCGGTTGAAGCGCCCAAAGGTGAGTTTGGCGTGTATCTGGTGTCAGCTGGCACCAACAAGCCATATCGGTGCAAAATTAAAGCCCCGGGCTTCGCACATTTGCAAGCCATGGATTACCTCAATAAAGGCCATATGCTGGCCGATATTTCCGCCATTATCGGCTCGCTGGACGTAGTGTTTGGGGAGATTGACCGATGAGTGCGCGCCATCTTGCTAAAGACCAGCCAGCCAGCTTTGCTTTCTCGAAAGAGGGCGAAAGCCAAGCCAAATACTGGATTGCCAAATACCCCAAAGACAAACAGCGTTCGGCGGTTATTCCTTTGTTGTGGATTGCGCAAAAGGATAATGATGGCTGGGTTTCCGAGCCGGCCATGCGGGTTATCGGTGACCGTCTGGGCATGGCTTATATCCGCGTGCTCGAAGTTGCCACATTTTACACGATGTTCAAGCTGGAACCGGTTGGTGAGCACCTGATTCAAGTGTGCGGCACCACCCCATGCATGTTGCGCGGCTCGGGCGACCTCATCAAGGTGTGCAAAAGCAAGATTGGCGCTAAAAATACCGTATCTGCCGATGGTAAATTCACTTGGGAAGAAGTCGAGTGCCTCGGTGCCTGCGTCAATGCGCCGATGGTGCAAATCTCTAATGCATCGGGCGATGCCTATTATGAGGATTTGGACGCCGCCAGCATGGAAAAATTGCTGGATGACCTTGCCGCCGGTCGCAAAGTGAAATTGGGGCCGCAAAACAGCCGCAAAAGCTCCGAGCCATTGGGCGGCGCGCTGACATTGAGCGATAAATCCTTGTTTGATGGCTCGCGCGCTAAAAAAATAAAAATACCCAACGCGCCAAAAGGGGCTGCCAAGGCGAAAGCTGCAAAACCAACACCGAAGAAAACCACACTAATTGCCGATGGTAAAAAGGCGGTGGCGAAGGCCCCGGCTGCGAAAACCGTAGCAAAGCCTGTGCCTGCGGCGAAAACCTCAAAACCTAAATTGCTCAAAGCGGCGCGCAAAGGCGTGGCCGATGATTTGACGCGTATTTCCGGCGTCGGCCCCAAGATTGAGGGGGTTTTGCACAAATTGGGCGTTTTCCATTTTGATCAAATCGCCGTTTGGAAAAAAGCGGAAGTCGATTGGGTTGATGAGCAATTGAAATTCAAGGGCCGTATCGGCCGCGAAAAATGGATTGCGCAAGCCAAAAAACTGGCGAAGGAGGCAGGGAAATGAACACTGGGAATTTCCACGCTGAAACGCTTCGTGTCGTCCATAGGGCTTGCCCACATGTGCATTCAACTTTGGTGTGGATTCCGGCCTGCGCCGGAATGACGAATAGTGCGGGGGCGGCATAATGACCGAAACCCTAGCGAAAACACCAAAACCCCGCTCAAAATCGATGAGCGACAACCAGATACTGATTGCGCTGATCACTTTTGTGGAAATGCTCATTCTGGCTGGTTTGGCCGTAGGGTATTTTATGACCAAAGCAGCGGTGTGGATTCATGTCGGGGTGGCGGTATTGGTCATTGCCGGTGGATTGGTCATGGTTTTGAGTTGGCAGGACAGTAAAAAGAAGGGTGCAGGTAATGCTTGAGGACAAGGATCGCATCTTTACCAATCTGTATGGTCTGCATGATCCGGGCCTGGCGGCCGCCAAAAAGCGCGGCGCGTGGAATGGCACCGCCGAGTTTATGGCGCTGGGCGATGAATGGATTGTTGAGCAGATAAAAGCTTCTGGCCTTCGTGGGCGCGGCGGTGCGGGTTTCCCGACAGGGCTTAAATGGTCGTTTATGCCAAAAGAAGTGGGGGAGCGCCCGCATTATCTTGTGGTCAATGCCGACGAGAGCGAGCCGGGCACCTGCAAGGACCGCGACATGATGCGTCACGATCCGCATTTGCTGATTGAAGGCTGCCTGATTGCCTCTTTCGCTATGCGCGCCCATGCTTGTTACATTTATTTGCGCGGCGAATACATCGATGAGCGTATCGCGCTGCAAAAAGCCATTGATGAGGCCTATGCCGCTGGTCTGGTTGGCAAAAATGCGTGCGGTTCTGGCTATGATTTTGATGTTTTTGTGCATCACGGTGCCGGGGCCTATATTTGCGGCGAGGAAACCGCGCTTCTGGAGAGCCTTGAGGGCAAAAAGGGCCAGCCACGCCTGAAGCCGCCATTTCCCGCTAATGCCGGGCTTTATGGTTGTCCGACCACGGTGAATAATGTCGAAAGCATCGCGGTTACGCCGACCATTTTGCGCCGCGGTGCGGGCTGGTTTTCCGGCTTTGGCCGTCCGGGCAATGCGGGCACCAAAGTGTTTTGCATATCCGGCCATGTGAATACGCCGTGCAATGTCGAAGAGGAAATGTCCATTCCTCTAAAAACCCTGATTGAGAAACACGCTGGCGGGGTTATTGGTGGTTGGGATAATTTGAAGGCTATCATACCGGGCGGCTCGTCTGTGCCATGCCTGCCCAAGGATATTTGCGACGATGTGCTGATGGATTTTGATGCCCTCAAAGAGCACAAATCCGGCCTTGGTACGGCGGCGGTGATTGTGATGGATCAAAGCACCGACATGGTGCGGGCGATTACCCGCCTTGCGTATTTCTACAAGCATGAAAGCTGCGGCCAATGCACGCCGTGCCGCGAAGGTACGGGCTGGATGTGGCGCGTGCTGACCCGCATGTGCGAAGGCAAAGCGCAAATGTCCGAAATCGACATGCTGCTCGACGTCAGCCAGGAAATTGAAGGTCACACGATTTGCGCCCTTGGCGATGCCGCCGCATGGCCGGTGCAGGGGCTAATCCGGCATTTCAGACACGAAATTGAAGACAAAATCACCAGCTATCGCGCGGATAAATCAATCCACGCTGTGGCAGCGGAGTAGGGGCGATGAGCGAGCTACGCAAAGTCAATGTTGATGGCAAGGAAATTGAAGTTCCGGGTCATTACACGCTAATGCAGGCGTGCGAGGAAGCTGGCGCGGAAATACCGCGGTTTTGCTATCATGAACGCCTGTCGGTGGCCGGTAATTGCCGCATGTGCCTGGTTGAATGGGTAGGCGCGCCAAAACCTATGGCTTCGTGCGCCATGTCGGTCAATGATTTGCGACCCAATCGCGATGGTTCACCGGCAGATATTCGTACCAGCAGTGCCGTGGTCAAAAAAGCCCGTGAAGGGGTGATGGAATTTTTGCTGATTAATCACCCGCTGGATTGCCCGATTTGCGATCAGGGCGGCGAGTGTGATTTGCAAGATCAGGCCATGGCCTATGGGCGCTCGCGCACCCGTTATGACGAGGACAAGCGCGCGGTTGAAGAAAAGAATATGGGCCCATTGGTGAAAACCAATATGACCCGCTGTATCCAGTGTACGCGCTGTGTGCGCTTTATATCCGAGGTCGCCGGTGTTGAAGAATTAGGTTTGGTGAATCGCGGAGAAAGTGCAGAAATTACAACGTATTTGCAGCAAAACTTAAAGTCAGAACTTTCCGGCAATGTGATCGATTTGTGCCCGGTTGGCGCGCTGACCTCGCGGCCTTATGCGTTTAATGCGCGGCCTTGGGAATTGCGAAAATTCGAAAGCGTTGATGTGATGGACGCGGTTGGCTCGAACATCCGGGTTGATGTGCGCGGGCCAGAAGTTATGCGCATTTTGCCACGCGACAATGATGAAGTGAATGAAGAGTGGATTTCCGATAAAACCCGCTTCTGCTGGGACGGGCTAAAGCGCCAACGTCTCGACACCCCCTATGTACGCAAAGCAGGCAAGCTTAGCCCGGCCAGTTGGGACGAGGCTTTAGGTGTTGTGGCCGAGCGCCTGAAAGGCGACCCGGAGCGCATTGGCGCGATTGCGGGCGATTTGTGCGACATGGAAAGCATGAAGGCATTGAAAGACCTGTTGGGATCCTTAGGCGTTTCCTCCATGGATTGCCGCCAGGACGGTGCTGCCATCGGCGAACAGGGCCGCGAAGGCTATGTGTTTAACTCCGGCATTGCTGGCATTGACGAGGCCGATGCAATTTTGCTGGTCGGCACCAATTTGCGCAAGGAAGCCCCGATTATTAACGCGCGCATTCGCGGCGCATGGCTGAATAATGGCACGCAAGTGGCGATGATTGGCGAAGATGTGGATTTGACATATCCGGTTGAGCATCTTGGTTCAGGACCGGAGACCTTGGCCGGTCTGGCGACAAAGCGCGGCGGATTTGGCAAAGCGTTGCGCGATGCCAAACGGCCAATGGTGATTATTGGCATGGGCGCGTTGGCGCGCGCTGACGGGGCCAAGGTGTTGCGCAGTGTTGGCGAACTTGCGGCCAAGTTTAATATTGTCCGCGATGATTGGAACGGTTTTAACGTCCTGCACACCGCGGCGGCGCGGGTTGGTGGCCTCGATATTGGCTTTGTGCCGCACAATGGCGGTCGCGATACCGCAGGCCTTATCAAAGGCGCGGGCAAAGGCGAAATTGATACGGTTTACCTGCTCGGTGCTGACGAAATTGATACGCAAGCTTTGGGCGACGCCTTTGTGATTTATCAAGGCAGCCATGGCGATGCCGGGGCGCATCGCGCCGATGTGATATTGCCGGGTGCGGCCTATACCGAGAAAGAAGGGCTGTACACCAATACCGAAGGACGAATGCAAGACGGCGTGCGCGCGGTTTTCCCCAAAGGTGAGGCCAAAGAAGACTGGGCCATTATCCGGGCGCTTTCCGAGCTTCTGGGCCGCACTTTGCCTTATGATGATTTGCCGGCACTGCGTAATACTATTCGTCGGCCCGATGCGGTGCCGTTTAATCCGGCAAAACTGGGTAAAGCCGGGGCCATGGCCAAGGGCAATTTTGTCTCGCCGATTGGCGACTATTTTCTAACCAACCCCATAGCGCGTGCCAGCATTACCATGGCGGCATGTTCCGCCAATGTGGCCGGATTTGCGCAGGCGGCGGAGTGACGGGTATGGCTGATTTTTTTGCACAAGCCTTTGACACCAGCACGCCGCTGGGCTGGTCCGTGGTAACGCTTCTCAAAGTCCTGGGCTTTGTGGTGGTATTGTTGGTTTCCTTGGCGTTTATTTTGCTGGCCGACCGCAAAATCTGGGCGGCGGTGCAAATGCGCAAAGGGCCTAATGTGGTTGGTGCGTTTGGCCTGTTGCAATCTTTTGCCGACTTTTTGAAATTTGTGTTCAAGGAAATTGTTATTCCGGCGGGCGCGGACAAAATAGTCTTCGTGCTCGCACCATTTTTATCGCTAGTGCTGGCGTTTGTCGCTTGGGCGGTGATCCCGGTGGCTCCGGGCTGGGTCATTTCGGACCTTAATGTTGGCATATTGTATTTATTGGCGATGTCTTCGCTGGGCGTTTACGGCATCATTCTTGGCGGCTGGGCCAGCAATTCCAAATATCCGTTTTTGGGTGCGCTGCGTTCTACCGCGCAAATGGTCTCCTATGAAGTCTCCATCGGCTTTGTGATCGTCACTGTGCTGATGCTGGCGGGGACAATGAATTTGTCCGAAATTGTTGAGGCGCAAGCGGGCGGATTTTGGCATTGGTATGGTATTGCCTTATCGCCGATTACGCTGGTCATGCTGCCGATGATGGTGGTGTTTTTTATATCGGCTTTGGCGGAAACCAATCGCCCGCCGTTTGATTTGCCCGAAGCGGAATCTGAATTGGTAGCCGGCTATCAGGTTGAATATTCTTCAACGCTGTATTTGCTGTACATGATTGGCGAATATTTGAACATTGTGTTGATGTGTTCCATGGTCACCATCTTGTTTTTGGGTGGCTGGAATGCGCCGATTGAAGTGGCGCCATTTAACTGGATACCGCCATTCTTCTGGTTTGCTATCAAAGTTCTAATGGTGTTTTTCATGTTTTCCATGGTTAAGGCCATTGTGCCGCGCTATCGCTATGACCAGCTCATGCGGCTTGGCTGGAAAGTGTTTTTACCATTGTCGATGGGCGCGGTAATTTTGGTTGCCGCTTGGGTAGTTTTCGTGCAAGGAGCGGCAGTATGAACGCGATAACACGGTTCATTCGCAGCGCCTTACTGCTGGATTTTGCCAAGGCTTTTATCTTGGCGATGCGGTATTTCTTTCGCCGCAAAGCGACCTTGAATTACCCGTTTGAAAAAGGCCCGCTTAGCCCGCGCTTTCGCGGCCAGCACGCTTTGCGCCGTTATGATAGCGGCGAAGAACGTTGCATTGCCTGTAAATTGTGCGAGGCCATTTGCCCGGCGCAGGCGATCACCATTGAGGCGGAACCGCGCCAAGATGCATCGCGCCGTACGACGCGCTATGACATTGATATGACCAAGTGTATTTATTGCGGTTTTTGCCAGGAGGCGTGCCCGGTGGATGCAATTGTTGAGGGGCCTAATTTTGAATTTGCGACGGAAACCCGCGAAGAACTTTTTTATGACAAGTCGAAATTGTTAGACAATGGCGACCGCTGGGAAGGTGAGATTGCGCAAAATCTCAAACTCGACGAGCCATATCGGTAAAATGATGGGCGATAGGGAAATTAATATGGGATATAGGGGCGCATAATGGATCTGGCAGTGTTTCTCTCCGGGGCGGCGTTTTACGTTTTTGCCAGCGCGGCCATCGCGTTCGCGTTTATGGTAGTCTCGGCGCGCAATCCGGTGCGCTCGGTACTCTTTCTCATCATGACATTTTTCTCCGCTGCTGGCCTGTTTGTGCTGTTGGGTGCCGAGTTTTTGGCGATGATTTTGATCATGGTCTATGTCGGCGCGGTGGCGGTGCTGTTCTTGTTCGTGGTGATGATGCTGGACGTGGATTTTGTTGAACTTCGTCAGGGGTTTTTGGACTATTTGCCACTTGGCGGTCTGCTGGGCTTTGTTTTGGCGGTCGAGCTTATTGTGCTGGGCGCAAGTTGGCGTGTCAGCGAAAAGGCGGCGGATTTGCGACAAGCACCAATGGATAAAGACCAGGAAAACCTGCGGGCTTTTGCCGAAGTTTTATACACCGACTATGCGTTCTTCCTCGAAGCTGCCGGGCTGGTGCTTTTGGTGGCCATGATTGGAGCCATTGTGTTGACGAACTATCACAAAAAGGGCGTTAAGCGCCAAAACATATCGGCGCAGGTGGCACGTAAAGCCGAGGATGGCGTTGAGCTTGTCGATGTGAAGCCGGGCCAAGGGCTTTAGAGGGAATTTGATATGGAAATCGGGCTAGCGCATTATCTGGCAGTTGCCGCCATTATTTTCACCATCGGTGTTTTTGGCATTTTTGTGAATCGCAAAAACGTCATCATCATGATGATGTCGATTGAGCTGATTTTGCTATCGGTGAATATCAATTTTGTCGCGTTTTCCGCGGCTTTGCACGATTTGGGCGGGCAGGTTTTTACGCTTTTTGTTTTGACCGTTGCAGCGGCTGAGGCGGCTGTCGGCTTGGCCATTCTGGTGGTTTATTTTCGTAATCGCGGCAATATCGCCGTTGAAGACATCAATCTGATGAAGGGTTGAGCGGACCATGTATTTAATCATCGTATTTGGGCCGCTATTGGGCGCGCTGATTGCCGGGCTTTTCGGGCGCATCATTGGCGACAAACTGGCGCAGATTGTGACCACCGGCCTGTTACTGCTCTCGGCAATTTTGTCGATTTATGCCTTTAGCCAAGTCGCTTATGGCGGCCATGAACGCCTCATCCCGGTGATGAATTGGTTCTCCGTTGGCGGTTTTCACGCCGATTGGGCTTTGCGCATTGATACGCTAACCGCGGTTATGCTGGTGGTGGTGACTTTTGTGTCCGGCCTCGTGCATGTATATTCGTGGGGATATATGGCCGACGACCCGCATAAAGCGCGGTTTTTCTCCTACCTGTCCTTCTTTACCTTTGCCATGCTGATGCTGGTAACGGCGGACAATTTCCTGCAAATGTTTTTTGGCTGGGAAGGCGTCGGGCTGGCGTCTTATTTGCTGATCGGGTTTTGGTATAAAAAGCCCGCAGCCAATGCTGCCGCGATCAAGGCTTTTGTTACCAACCGTGTTGGCGATTTTGGCTTTGCCCTTGGTATTTTTACAATCTTTGCGGTATTTGGGTCGCTCGAATTCGATACCGTGTTTGCCGCCGTCCATGATAAAACCGAATTGGTTATTCCGTTTTTATGGATGCAGTTTAACGCCATCGAATTGATAGCATTTCTGCTGTTCATCGGGGCGATGGGCAAGTCGGCGCAATTCTTCTTGCACGTCTGGTTGCCGGACGCCATGGAAGGCCCAACGCCGGTTTCGGCGCTTATCCATGCCGCCACCATGGTTACCGCCGGGGTGTTTTTGGTGGCCCGCGCCGCGCCGATATTTGAACTGGCACCCGATGCCAGCCTGTTTGTCACCATCATTGGGGCGATGACCGCTTTCTTTGCGGCTACAATCGGTCTGGTGCAAAACGACATTAAACGGGTGATCGCCTATTCAACCTGTTCGCAACTTGGTTATATGTTTATGGCGGGCGGGCTGGGTATGTATGATGCCGCTATTTTCCACCTGTTCACCCATGCTTTCTTTAAAGCGCTTTTATTCTTAGGCGCTGGTTCGGTGATTATCGGCCTGCACCATGAGCAGGATATGCGCAAAATGGGCGGCATTTACAAACGCATGCCGCTGACCTGGATTGTCATGATTATCGGCACCATTGCGCTGACCGGTGTGGGTATTCCAGGTACTTCAATTGGCTTTGCCGGTTTCTTCTCCAAGGACGCCATTATTGAAGGCGCGTGGGAAGCTGGTGCGGCGGGCACAGCATTTGGTTATCCGGCCTTCTGGGTTGGCATTGTCGCGGCCTTGATGACGTCGTTTTACTCGTGGCGGGTTATTTTCATGACCTTTCACGGCAAATATCGCGGCGATGATCACACATTTGATCATTCCAAAGAATCCCCGCGTTCAATGCTTATTCCCTTGGGGCTATTGTCTGCCGGGGCAATTTTTGCGGGCGTGCTGTTTGTCGGTGATTTTGTTGGCGATAAACAGGGGCAATTCTGGCGCGGTGCGACCGTGATTGAGGGCGTGCAGAGCCATGATGCGCCAATAGCCGATGCTCATGGCACAGCGGATGGCCATCAAGTGGCCGCCGCAAGTCACGACCCGTCCGCCACTGAAATGGCAGAAGATCATAAAGCTGTCGACGGTGGGGGCCATCACGTGCCGCTTTGGGTGTTGTGGTCGCCCTTTGTCGTGACCCTGCTTGGGTTTATGATTGCGTGGTTTATTTACATGATGCATGAGGGGCTTGGCGCGCGCATGGCGGCCCGCAGCCGCATTGTGCATCCGTTCTTGTATAATAAATGGTATTTCGACGAGATTTACGATTTTGTGCTGGTGCGCGGCGCGCGCAAACTGGGCGATTTGTTCTGGAAAGGCGGCGACCAGCGTTTGATTGATGGTTATGGCCCCAATGGTTTCGCTGCGGCTTCGCTCGCTTGGGCGCGGCAAATCGTCAAGCTGCAAACCGGTTTATTATATCATTATGCCTTTATCACATTGATTGGTTTGGTTGGTTTTATCACATGGGTGCTGCTCTCGGGCGCGACCGGGTCCTTGATTGGGGCCGGGATTGGGGCCGGGATTGGGGGAGGGCATTGATATGACAAATCTTCCCTATATTTTATCGCTGATTACGTTTTTGCCGCTGCTCGGCGCGTTATTGCTGGTGCTGTTTCGCATGGCCGCGCGCGGTGAAGATGCGGAGGTTATTGATCGCAATGCGCCGGGCGTGGCGCTGTTTGCCAGCCTGATCACCTTCGCTTTGTCGATTTATGCGTTGTTTGCATTCGACATGAATGATTCCGGTTTTCAGTTTGTCGAAAAAGCGGAATGGTTTGGCGGTATGTCCTACCATATGGGCGTGGACGGTATCTCGCTTTCCCTGATCATACTGACCACATTTTTAATGCCGCTTTGCTTTATTGCCAGTTGGGGCGTGGTGAAAAAACGTGTTACCGAATACATGGTGGCGTTTCTCATCCTTGAATCGCTGATGGTCGGCGTGTTTTGCTCGCTCGACATTGTTTTATTCTACGTGTTTTTCGAAGCAGGCCTTATCCCCATGTTCCTGATCATCGGGGTTTGGGGCGGGCAAAATCGCGTCTACGCCGCGTATAAATTCTTCCTCTATACGCTGCTGGGGTCGGTGTTGATGCTGATTGCCATTGTGGCGATGATCCTGACCGCTGGTACCACTGATATGACGGCGTTGTTGGCGTATGACTTCCCGGTAAGCATGCAAACCTGGCTGTGGCTGGGTTTCTTTGCCTCCTTTGCGGTGAAAATGCCAATGTGGCCGGTGCACACCTGGTTGCCCGATGCGCACGTGCAGGCGCCAACGGCGGGCTCGGTTATTTTGGCCGGTGTGCTTTTGAAAATGGGCGGCTATGGCTTTATTCGTTTCTCTTTGCCGATGTTTCCCGATGCTTCGCAAACTTTCGCGCCTTTGGTTTTTACGCTTTCAGTGATTGCCATTATCTACACCTCGTTGGTGGCATTTCGGCAAACTGACATTAAGAAGCTGATCGCCTATTCCTCGGTGGCGCATATGGGTTTTGTCACCATTGGTATTTTCGCCATGAACACCATTGGCGTGCAAGGCGCTATGTTCCAGATGATCAGCCACGGTATTGTATCTGGCGCCTTGTTTTTGGCGGTTGGCGTCATTTATGACCGTATGCACACTCGCGAGATCGCCGCTTATGGCGGTTTGGCGCAACGCATGCCGGTTTATGCGACAGTGTTTATGCTGTTCACCATGGCCAATGTTGGCCTGCCGGGCACGTCAGGCTTCATTGGTGAATTTCTCACCATGATGGGCGGGTATCTGGTCAATAGCTGGATCGCCTTTGGCGCCGCCTTCGGGGTGATCCTGTCGGCAGTCTATGCGCTAACGCTATATAAAAAAGTTGTCTATGGCACGATCACCAATCCAAAACTCGAAGACATTTCCGACATGGTACGCCGCGAGGTGATTGTGTTCGCTCCCTTGGTTGTTGCCACCATTGTGTTGGGGATTTGGCCTTCTCTTGTAACCGATATGACCGGCCCCGCTGTGGAGGCGCTTGTTGAAAACATAGCAAGTGCATCTGGCGATCTGGGCGATCTGGCCACTCTGCCAACTGAACATTAGGAATTCGCGATGACACCCTTTATGTCCACTCTATCGCTTATCGCACCGGAAATCGGGCTGACCCTTGGGGCTTTGGTGTTGTTGGTTGGCGGTGCCGTGCGCGGCGAACGCGCTGGCAATGTCATTACCTGGGCCAGTGTGGGTTTGTTAGTCGCGGCGGCTTTCTGGGGCTTGCGCTCGGCCGGTACTGCGCCAGCGCAGGCGTTTGGCGGCGCGCTCATTCTCGACCAGTTGGCCTTATTTGGTAAAACCGCCGTGTTGTTGGCGGCGGCTTTGGTATTGGTGATCGGTGCCGGGTTTTTGAAGATCGAAAAAATCGTAAAATACGAATATGCCATCCTAACCTTGCTTGCCACATTGGGCATGATGGTGATGGTTTCGGCCAATGATTTACTGACGCTTTATGTCGGCCTGGAGCTGCAAAGTCTGGCACTTTATGTGCTGGCGGCGTTTAATCGCTCCTCATTGCGCGCATCGGAAGCCGGGCTGAAATATTTTGTGCTGGGCGCCTTGTCGTCCGGAATTTTGCTATACGGCATCTCCATGGTTTACGGCTTTGCTGGCACCACGCGTTTTGAAGGCATTGCGCAAGCGGCGCATTTGGATGCCTCGGTTGGTCTGGTTATTGGCGTAGTGTTTGTTTTAAGCGGCTTGGCATTTAAAATTTCGGCGGTGCCGTTTCATATGTGGACCCCCGATGTTTACCAGGGCGCGCCAACACCGGTAACCGCGTTTTTCGCCTCGGCCCCAAAATTTGCGGCGATTATTTTGATCGCGCGCCTGCTCATGGGCCCGTTTGCCGACATGATCGGGCAATGGCAGCAGGTAGTCGTGGCCTTGAGCGCTCTATCGATGACGGTGGGGTATTTTGGCGCGCTGATGCAAACCAATATCAAACGGCTAATGGCCTATTCCTCGATCGCAAATCTGGGCTATGCGATGATTGCTGTGGCGGCGGGTAGCCAGCGTGGTTTGGAAGCCATGTTGCTGTATATGGGGCTTTATCTGATTACCACACTTGGTGTGTTTGCCTGCATTTTGGCGATGCGCCACACCGAAGGCATGGCTGAAAACCTTGATGATTTGTCCGGCATGTCGAAAACCCGTCCGGGTTTGGCAATAAGCTTGACCGTATTACTGTTCTCCGTCGCTGGCTTGCCGCCGGTGGCCGGGTTTGCCGGTAAACTTTATATCTTTCTGGCGGCGGTCGAAGGTGGGCTTTTGTGGCTGGCCATTTATGGCGCGGTCCTTAGCGTTATTGGCGCGTTTTACTATTTGCGCATTATCAAAATTATGTGGTTTGACGAGGCGGCTCCCGCCTTTATTCCCTCCGATTTGGTATTGCCGCTTACCGCAGGCGCGGCGGCCTTTATGATGTTGCCGGGGGCTATATGGCTATTGCCTGCTTTGGAGCGTTGGACGCAAGCGGCATCGGCCAGCCTGTTCTAGGTGGAAACAAGCTTACCAATAAAACACTATGCGGTTCTGGATAGTACCAATGATGAGGCCAAGCGCTTAGGGCTAAGTGGCGAGTGCGGGCCGTTATGGATCTGCGCCGCGCGGCAAACCCATGGGCGCGGCCGCCGCGCCCGCCAATGGCAAAGCCCGGCGGGTAATTTGGCGTGTACCGGGCTTTATCATGGCCATGGGGCGCTAACCCAATCAGCGCAATTGGGCTTTGCCGCGGCGCTAGCTGTCGCCGAAACCTTGGGCAAATGGGTCGATCCGGCGGAAGAACTAACCATTAAATGGCCCAATGACGTATTGCTTGGCGGCGCTAAAATTGCCGGTATTTTACTGGAGTCCGGCGCATCGCCCCGGGGCGGGCATTGGCTGGCTGTGGGTATTGGCATCAACCTCGCCAGCGCGCCGCAAGATTTGCCGTATAAAGCCACCTGCTTGGCCGAACGCTTGCCGCCAAATCGGCAATTGCCGCAATCAGAGGCTGTGTTGCCAGCGCCGCAGGCTGTGTTAGAAGCGCTAATCACCGCGTTTGAGAAATCTAGAACCTGTTTGGAACAGGAGGGATTTGCCCCTATACGCTTGGCGTGGCTGGCCCGCGCCCATGGATTAGGCAAGCCTATTAACACCAGTGGCGGCGTGCAAGGCGTATTCGAAGACCTGTCCAAGGATGGTGCAATTGTCTTGCGCCAACATCATGGGCGGTCCATTGAGATAAGTGCCGGCGAAGTTTTCTTTGTCCATGAGGAGAGCTAACATGTTATTGGCGATTGATTGCGGCAACACCAATGCGTTGTTTGCGGTGCACGATGGCAAGAAATGGCGGGCGCAATGGCGCTCATCAACCGACACTTCGCGTACCGCCGATGAATATGCCATTTGGCTGCACCAGCTTTTGGGTATGGAAAACCTGACCCTTGGCAACATTGACGCGTGTATTATTTCCTCCGTTGTGCCGCAATCGCTTTTTCACTTTCGCAATTTGTCGCGGCGCTATCTCAAATGCGAGCCCATGGTGGTTGGCGAAGGCGCGCTGGATTTGGGCGTCAATGCGGCGATTGATAATCCGGCTGAGGTCGGCGCGGACCGTTTGGTCAATGCGGTCGGCGCACGCACTTTTGTTGAGGGCGCGCTTTTGCTGGTCGATTCGGGTACGGCAACCACATTTGATTTAATCTCATCGGGCGGTGATTTTCTGGGCGGGGCGATTGCGCCGGGCATGTATTTGGCCTTGCAAGCTTTGGATGAGGCGGCGGCAAAACTGCCGCGCATTGCCATAGAGCGACCGGAAAAGGCCATTGGCACCAATACGGTTGCGGCCATGCAATCGGGTATTTTTTGGGGCTATGTCGGGCTTATTGACGGCTTGGTGCGGCGTGTTAAAGACGAATATACTGAACCATTAACGGTTATTGGGACCGGCGGGGTTTCGCCGTTGTTTTCTGGCGCGTCAGAAACCATTGACCGCTTTGATTCCGATCTCACCATACGCGGCTTATTAGAAATTTTTGAACGTAATCGAGGTAAAGTTTGACCACATCCAAGTCTGAAGATCGTCTGGTATTTGTCCCTCTTGGGGGCAGCGGCGAAATTGGCATGAATCTCAATCTCTATGGCTATGGGCCACCGGGACGGGAAAAATGGATCATCGTCGATCTGGGCGTAACCTTTGGTAATGCTGATACGCCGGGGGTGGAAGTTATTATGCCCGACCCGTCATTTATTGTGGAGCGGGCACGTGATTTGTTGGGCATTGTGCTGACCCATGCCCATGAAGACCATATGGGTGCTTTAGCGGCGTTGTGGCCACAATTGCCAGTGCCGGTTTATGCGACGCCGTTTACCGCCTATCTGGTCCGCGATCGCTTAACCGAAGCCGGATTGTTGAAACGGGTCGAGCTTCATGAGGTGCCGCTGAACGGTAATATTAAGCTTGGCCCCTTTGACATGGAATTGGTCACGCTTACCCACTCAATCCCGGAACCCAATGGCTTGTTAATCCGCACCCCGGCGGGTGTGGTATTGCACACCGGCGATTGGAAAATTGACCCCGAACCTTTGATTGGTGCGCCCACTGATGCGGCGACGCTTACCAAAGCTGGCGAAGATGGCATTTTGGCCATGGTTTGCGATTCGACCAATGTGTTGACCGAAGGTGAAGCCGGATCGGAAGCTGGTGTGCGTGACGAGTTAATAAAGCTGGTCGGAGAACAAAATGGCCGGGTGGCAGTTGCCGCCTTTGCCTCCAACGTCGCGCGACTGCAAACCGCGGTGGAAGCGGCAGAAGCCAATGGACGCTCGGTTTGTCTTGTCGGGCGCTCTATGCACCGGATGATGGGCGCGGCCCGCCATGTTGGCCTGTTTGCTGACGCTATGCCCTTTGTTGGTGAAGAAGAGGCGGCGGCGCTGCCCAAGAAAAAAGTATTGTATTTATGCACCGGCAGTCAGGGCGAGCCACGGGCGGCTTTGTCGCGCATTGCCAGCGGCGAGCACCGTAATGTTAAGCTCAGCACCGGCGACAGCGTTTTGTTTTCGTCGCGGGTGATACCGGGCAATGAGCGTTCGATTTTCGCTTTGCAAAATGCGTTGGCCAGCCTTGGTGTGACGGTGATTGGCGAAAAGGATCGCCATATCCACGTCTCCGGCCATCCGTGCCGGGATGAATTGCGCCAAATGTATGCCTGGGCGCGGCCACACATCGCCATTCCGGTGCACGGCGAACGGCGGCATTTGATCGAGCACGCTAAATTGGCGAGGCAATTACAAGTTCCGCACGGGTTTGCACCGCGTAATGGCGACATGATCATGCTATCGCAAAGTGGCGCGGAATTGGTTGATGAAGTGCCAGCGGGGCGGCTGCATCGCGATGGCGACATTTTGACACCAGCCGACGGTGGGGCCTTGCGCGAGCGTAAAAAGCTGGCCTTTGGCGGTGTGATCAGCATGGCTTTGGCGGTAGACGGATCGGGGCAATTGCGCTCCGGGCCGGAAGCCAACCTCTATGGTCTTGCGGAGCCTAAAGAGGGATTTGATGCGGCCATTGAGAGCCTGTGCGAGGCGGCAGACGAGGCGATAGGGCGCATGCCAAAACGGGCGCGAGGCGATGAGCGGGCGATCGAAGATTTGGTCGAACGGGCCGTGCGCCGGGTGGCTCCAAAAATATGGGGAAAACGCCCTCATGTGGAAATCATCGTATTGCCACTATAAAGGCATGGAAAACGGGAGAAGGCCATGATTGGCAGATTGAACCATATCGGCATTGCCACGCCTGACGTGGAAGCCGCCGCCAAAACATGGTTGGACCTCTATGGTGCTACGGAGGCCCATGCGGCGTTTGACATGCCCGAACAGGGCGTGCGGGTGAAATTCATTGATCTGCTGAACAGTCAAATTGAACTCATTGAGCCATTGGGTGAAGCTTCGCCGCTGCACGGTTTTTTGGCTAATAACCCGGCGGGTGGCCAGCACCATGTTTGCTTTGAGGTTGAAGATATATTGGCGGCGCGTGATGATATGCGTGCCAAGGGCGCGCGCATATTGGGCACGGGCGAGCCGCGCATTGGTGCCCATGGCACACCGGTTATTTTCATCCACCCGAAAGACAGTGGCGGTGTGTTGGTCGAATTGATGCAAAAGCCTGATGGGGGGCATTCATGAGTATAACCACCGGTATTGTGACCTTCATTATGGTCTGGTGGGTGACGTTGTTCACGGTGCTGCCGTTCGGCATCAAGGGGCAGTGGGAAGACCGGGACGTTAAGGACGGCTCTGATCCTGGCGCCCCGCTAAAGCCCCAACTTATGCGCAAATTTCTGATAACCACGGGAATCGCCGTGCTGATTTGGGCCCTAGTTTATGTGATTATTGTTACCAATGTGCTGGATTTGATCTCCTTTGACTGGCTTTTCGGTCCAGTAAAAACGCCTTGAGGGGATAAAATACCCAAGTTTTGCAAATATTATGATGAGTGTTGCGCGCAAATGCCGCTTATTGCATAAAATTAGAATTATTTTTGCTTCTCCGGTTGTGCGCGCAAAATTCCATGGGCATACTTCTCCGGTTGGCGACGATAGCTCGCTCGCTGATAATGCTTTGATGGCGTTTCCAAACTCGTCGGCCGGAGAAAATCTCCGGCCGATTTTTTGTGCTTACGGCGCAGCGTAGTTGTGGACAGGGTAAGGCGGCACAGTCTATCACGGCAAGTGAAGTAGACAGACTGGATTTTTCAATGCGCCTTTCCCGCTATTTTTTACCAACGTTAAAAGAGACGCCATCTGAGGCGAAAATTGCGTCACACCGTCTAATGTTGCGGGCCGGGCTGGTGCGCCAGGAATCAGCAGGGATTTATTCGTGGCTGCCGCTGGGCCTCAAACTGCTCAAAAACATTGAGCGCATTGTCCGCGAAGAACAAGACCGCGCCGGTGCAGTCGAGATGTTGATGCCGACCATCCAGTCAGCAGAGCTATGGCGCGAGAGTGGGCGTTATGACGCCTATGGCAAGGAAATGTTGCGCATTACTGACCGCCATAATCGTGAAATGCTATACGGTCCGACCAATGAAGAAATGCTCACGGCGATCTTTCGCAGCTTTTGTAAATCCTACAAAGAATTGCCTAAAATGCTCTACCATATTCAGTGGAAGTTTCGCGATGAGGTAAGGCCGCGTTTTGGGGTTATGCGCGGGCGCGAATTTTTGATGAAGGATAGCTATTCCTTCGACGTGGATGAAGCCGCGGCACGGCGCTCATACAACCGCATGTTCATTACTTATCTGAACACCTTTAGCCGTATGGGCTTACAGGCGGTACCAATGCGTGCGGAAACCGGTCCCATTGGTGGGGACTTATCTCACGAATTTATAATCCTTGCCGAAACCGGCGAGTCAGCGGTTTTTTGCCATAAGGATTTGGTGGACATGCCGGCGCCTGGTCTTGATGTGGATTTTGATGGTGATTTGCAGCCTTTGGTCGACGAACGCACCGCGCTTTATGCGGCCACAGAAGATGTGCATGATGAAGCCGCTTTCATGGCGGTGCCCGAAGATAAACGCTTAAGCGCACGCGGTATTGAAGTTGGTCAGGTTTTCTATTTTGGCACCAAATATTCAGAACCCATGCGCGCCAATGTCAGCCACCCTGATGGTAAGGAACGGCCGGTGCATATGGGCTCTTACGGTGTTGGCGTGTCGCGCATTGCTGGGGCCATTATTGAAGCTAATCATGATGATGAGGGCATTATCTGGCCGCTGGCCGTCGCGCCTTTCAAAATTGGCATTATCAATTTGCGCCAAGGCGATGAGCAGACCGACGCGGCCTGCGAAAGTGCGTGGAAAGCGCTGGAGGCCGCCGGGCTGGAGCCGCTTTATGACGACACGGCAGATCGCGCCGGTGCGAAATTCTCGCGCATGGACCTTATCGGCCTACCATGGCAATTGATCATTGGGCCGCGCGGGTTGAAAGATGGCTTGGTTGAGCTAAAAGAACGGGCGAGCGGCGAACGGCAAAACTTATCGTTGGATGCTGCCCTTGATCTGTTGAGAACTGTATGCGCGAGTTCCTGAATGCAAAATAAAGCGCCTCTTTCAAAGCGCGGCGCCGCTCCGTTTTCGGCCTTTGAGCGCTCGATTGCGTGGCGATATTTGCGGGCCAAACGGGCCGAGGGCGGTGCGTCCCTGATTACCACCATCTCATTCATCGGGATCATGCTGGCGGTGGCGGTGATGATTATTGTGATGTCGGTAATGAGCGGCTATCGCGATAAAATTTTTGACATTTTGATGGGCACGCAGGGCCATATCTATGTCTATACCTCGCAATTGGAACCAGAGCAGATTGAACCATTGCGGCAACGGCTTGCGGGCGTGCCCGGGGTGGTTTCGGCCCGTTCTATGGTTGCCGGGCAGGCGGCGGCCACGTCTAATCAGGGCGGCGATGCCAATCTTGCTATTGTTTTGGGGTTAAAGCCGGACGCCCTGCGCAACACGCCGCTTATTGTCGAAAAACTGCAAGGCGGTAGTCTTGAGAGTTTCGGCGAAGGCCGCAATGGCGGCAATGAAATTGTCATTGGCGCGGCGATGGCGCGAAATTTTGGTGTTGATGTTGGTGATGATCTGAAATTGCTGTCGTTTAGCTCCAGCAATATTACGCCCTTTGGCTCGACGCCGCGCTCGAAGTTGTATCGCATTGGCGCCATTTTCGAAATTGGCCATGCCGAGTTTGATGGCACCTTTGCCTATATGCCGCTTGAGCAAGCCATGGTGTTTTTTAGCCGCGACAATACACCTGACTATGTTGAGATCCGTGTTGAGGATCCGTTTGATACCCTGCCGATGCGGCTGGACCTGGCCGAGGCGGCGGGCGTTTCCATTATGATGGATGACTGGAAAGATAAAAACCGCTCCTATGCCACAGCGCTTAAAGTCGAGCGGATGATGATGCGGATGATTTTGCTGCTGATCATCTCTATCGCGGCGATGAATATTATTTCCGGCTTGGTCATGCTGGTCAAAAATAAAGGGCGCGATATTGCTATTTTGCGCACCATGGGGGCGAGCCGATCTTCGGCCATGCGTATTTTCATTATGGCGGGGGCGGCAATTGGTGGTTTCGGCACTCTGGCCGGGCTGGTGTTGGGCATTCTCTTTGTCATCTTTATCGACCCCATTCAGGATGGCATTCAGTCGGTATTTGCGATTTTTAATCCCGGCGAGCGGCTTTTCGATGCGCAAGTGTATGATTTGGCACGCTTGCCCGCCAAATTGGAATGGGGCGAGATCGCGATCATTGCCGGCTTTGGCTTTGCAATGTCGATATTGGTAACTTTGCCGCCGTCATGGCGGGCCTCGCGCCTCGATCCGGTGGAGGCATTGCGCTATGAATGAGTATGGCGGGACAGACAGTTCGGCCATCGTGCGCCTTGAAAACATATCGCGCCGCTATCCGTCGGGCCGTGGATTTTTGGAAGTATTGTCCGGTGTTGATCTGGAAGTTAATGCCGGTGAATTTGTCGGCCTTTTAGGGCCATCCGGGTCGGGTAAATCCACCTTGCTGCACGCCGCCGGATTGTTGGAAAAACCCGATGGCGGGAAGGTCTGGATTGAGGGCAAGGAATGCCTGTCTTTGCCCGATGCCGAGCGTACGGCGGTGCGCCGCAATGGCATTGGCTTTGTATATCAGTTTCACCATTTATTGCCTGAATTTACGGCGCTCGATAATGTCGCAATGCCGCTGCGTATAGCCGGGGAGGGGCTTGCCTTTGCCCGGCAAGAGGCCGAGCGGTTATTGGTGATTATGGGGCTGGGCAACCGGCTGACGCATCAACCTTCGCAGCTTTCCGGCGGTGAGCAGCAGCGGGTGGCCATTGCCCGGGCGCTGGTTAATCGACCACGTATATTGCTGGCAGATGAGCCAACCGGCAATCTGGACCCCAATACGTCCGCGGCGGTCTTTCAAAGCTTGTTCGATTTAGTGCGTATTGAGCGTGTCGCCGCTTTGGTGGCCACCCACAATCATGATTTGCGATCCTATATGGACCGGGTATTAGTCATGCAAGATGGCAAGGTGGCCATTAGCGACTAGGCTTGCGACCGGGCTTGTTACGGCAATTTCCAAATTCCACATCAATAAACCTTGAACATTAGAGCTTGAGCCCTAATTGCGCGGTCAATACCACCATAGCCTGTTGTTCATAGAACGTTTTGTTTTTTTAAAATTATTGCCTTGACGAAAAGAACAAAACATGAATAATGAAATTGGAACATAACATGAACATAAAAATGGAGAAATTCTATGCGTGATATTTTAAGAGAAGCAGCTGCCCTTTCCGTGTTGGCTGGCCTTACGATTTTGATTGGTGCATGGTCTATGGTTCTCGGCGGCTAAGGAAAACGTTAGACTTGCCGGGGAATCGCTGTTGAGCGAGGATTAAATATGCCGCCATTGGGCGTGGAGGAGCATTTTCGCATGCGTGCATTGCCATGAGTGTTGTGGATCTACCCTTTGTGCATTTGCGGTGCCGTTCGGCCTATTCTCTTCTGGAGGGAGCGGTCGAGGTTGAAGGTTTGCGGGATTTGGCGCTGGGCAACCATATGCCGGCCCTTGCGTTGACCGACATTAATAATCTCTTTGGTGCATTAGAATTTTCCGAGACGCTGTCGAAGGCCGGGGTGCAGCCATTGATCGGCGTGACTCTGGCATTGGGCGGCGGCGATGACAGCGGCGTGCCTGCGGGCGAAATTGCTGGCAATGTCGCTTTGCTTGCCGCCAGCGAAGAAGGCTATCTCAATTTGATGGCGTTAAGTTCCAAAGCGTTTTTGGAGGTTGATGCTACCGAGCTTGCGCATGTGATGTGGGACGATGTTCGTGCCCATGCCAACGGCTTGATCGCTCTGACCGGCGGGTTTGACGGGGTGGTAAATCGACTTTTGCACAAGGACCATGCCGAATTGGCGCAAAAGCGACTTGATGATATGGCCGCCACCTTTGGCGATAATCTATTTGTTGAGATACAGCGACACGGACGACCGGAAGAACGGTTGAGCGAGCCGGTATTGCTCGATTGGGCAGATCGTCATGGCGTCGCCATGGTTGCCAGTAATGAGCCTTATTTCGGTAAGGCAAGCATGTACTCGTCGCATGATGCGTTGATGTGCATCTCGCAAAGCACCTATCTGTCTGTGCCTGATCGGGTACGGGTAACCCCGGAACATTATTTTAAATCTGGCACGCAAATGGCCAAACAGTTTAGCGATTTTCCTGAACTGATTAGCAATACTGCTCTGGTGGCCATGCGGTGTCATTTCAGGCCACGGACGCATGACCCGATTTTGCCGAACTTTGCCGGCGATGGCGGTAATGACGAAGAGGCGGAACTTGCCAACCAGGCACGCTTGGGGCTGAAGGCACGCCTTAAAGCAATTGAACTTTCCGCGCCTGAGGAAGAATACTGGGCGCGTCTGGAGCGTGAATTATCTATCATTAATCAGATGGGCTTCCCGGGATATTTCCTGATTGTGGCCGACTTTATCAAATGGGCTAATCAGCAAGGTATTCCCGTTGGGCCGGGCCGTGGTTCCGGTGCTGGCTCTGTGGTGGCGTGGGCATTGACCATTACCGGTTTGGATCCTTTGCGGTTTGGACTGTTGTTTGAGCGGTTTTTGAACCCGGAGCGGGTTTCCATGCCTGACTTCGATATCGATTTTTGCCAGGAACGGCGCGGCGAAGTGATCGAATATGTGCGTGAAAAATATGGCAAGGACCGGGTCGCACAGATCATTACTTTTGGAACTTTGCAGGCGCGCGCCGTATTGCGAGATGTTGGCCGGGTTATGCAATTGCCACTCGGGCTGGTGGATCGCCTGGCCAAAATGGTACCGAGCAATCCTGCCAATCCGGTTACATTGGCAGAGGCGATTGCGTCAGAGCGTGACTTAAAAAACGCGCGTGATGAAGATGAGGATGTGGCGCAATTACTGCGTACCGCGCTCGAACTTGAAGGGTTGTATCGCAACGCCTCAACCCACGCCGCCGGTGTGGTCATTGGTGACCGCCCTCTGGTGCAATTAACACCGCTTTATCGGGACCCGCGTTCGGATATTCCAGCCACCCAATTCAATATGAAATGGGCAGAAAAGGGTGGCTTGGTTAAGTTTGACTTCTTGGGGCTTAAAACCCTGACTGTGATCAAGCATGCCGCAGGTTATTTGGCCAAACGCGGCATTGAAGTTGATATTGACCATTTGCCGCTGGATGATGAAGAGACCTATTCCATGCTGTCGCAAGCGGAGACGGTTGGCATTTTCCAACTGGAAAGCCCGGGCATGCGCGATGTATTGCGCAAAGCACGGCCTGATTGCTTTGAAGACATTATCGCTATTGTTGCCCTGTATCGCCCGGGACCGATGGAGAATATTCCCAAATATGCCGCGTGTAAGCACGGGCATGAAGCGCCCTTGTTTTTGCATGATTTGATTACCCACATAACCGAGGAAACCTATGGGGTTATCATTTATCAAGAACAGGTCATGCAAATCGCGCAAGTGCTTGCCGGGTATTCGCTTGGGGATGCTGATTTGCTCCGCCGTGCCATGGGCAAGAAAATTAAGGCTGAAATGGAGGCGCAAAGAGAGCGCTTTGTAGCCGGGGCGGTAAACAACAATGTTGATGAGGCGCAGGCAGAGCGCATTTTTGATCTTGTCGATAAGTTTGCCGGATATGGTTTTAATAAATCGCACTCCGCCGCCTATGCGTTGGTGTCCTATCAAACCGCTTGGCTAAAGGCGCATTATCCGGTTGATCTGTTGGCCGCGCTGATGAGTTTGGATATTGCCAATACTGATAAGCTGGCAATCTTTGTGCAAGATGCGCGGCGGCAGGGCATTGAGGTGGTTGGGCCGGACATTAATGCGAGCCAAGCTGACTTTGACGTCGGGGACGGCAAAGTTATCTATGCGTTGGGGGCAATTCGTAATGTTGGCCGCAGTGCCATGGAGCTTGTGGTTGAAGAGCGGGAAAAAAATGGCCCGTTTATCGACCTTTATGATTTTGCTCGGCGGGTTGATCCACGGGCCGTTAATAAGCGCGCTTTTGAAAATTTGGCCCGGGCCGGCGCCTTTGATTGCCTTGAGCCAAACCGACATAAGGTTTTTAAAGCCGCTAGCGAGCTTTTGGCGCAAGCGGCCCATGCCGCGCGCGACCGCGAATCCGCACAAGTTGGGTTGTTCGGCGATGAGGCGGCGGATGTTGGCCGTGCTGCTTTGCCGGAATTTGAGGCGTGGGACGATGCGGCGAGATTGCGTGAGGAATTGTCCGCCATCGGGTTTTATTTCTCCGGCCATCCGATTGATGCTTTCAAACAGGTTTTAAAATCCGCTGGTGTTACTTCGATTGCCAGTCTGGCCCTTAAGGCCGGTCGACGTGATTCGACATTTCGGCTGGCGGTCATCGTGCGCTTGCGGCGTTTGCGGACAAATCAGCGCGGTGGACGGTTCGCTTTTCTGACCCTTTCCGATGCCAGCGGCGAGTGTGAAATCATGGCTACTGCCGAGGTGATGGGCGATGCGGGTGATTTGATTAACCCGGGCACGCCCATTTTGGCGACAATCCGTTTTGATAAGGGGCCGGGGCAGGTGGAAGGGCGGTTTCGACTGGCCAGCGTACAGGCACTGGAATCTTTCGGGGCCTCGAAAACCGGTGATTTGCGTGTGGTCATGGACGATTGCGGCCAAGCGGATGCGGTGAAAGCCTGCCTTGAGGCGTTGAGGTCACGGGATGACGTTCCATTGCGGCGTTTGACGTTGGCGTTTGTGGCTGACAATGGCTGCGAAGTTGAGATAGAGGCGGATGGCAATTGGCCAGCTGATGCGGCCGCGCGGCGCGCCGTGAAATCCCTGGCGGGGGTTCGGGATGCCCAAGAGGTCGCCGCCAGATGATAATACGCTGACGGCGTTGTGCGTATTGGATTTTGATTGCTGAGTGTGGCGCTTGCCAAGCGCGAATCCCTTGCCTATAAGGCGCGCACCACGCACACAGGGGCGGGTGACGCGGACGCATTCGCGTATATCCATCCGGTGCCGCATTTCGCGGACGGTCCTTGTGGAGGCGAACCGGAAAAGGAATAAGATTATGGCTCTACCTGAAGTGAGCATGCGTCAGCTATTGGAAGCGGGCGTGCATTTTGGACACCAAAAACACCGCTGGAATCCACGTATGGAACCCTATATTTTTGGGGTTCGTTCGAATATCCACATTTTGGACCTATCGCAAACCGTACCACTTTTGCACCAAGCTTTGGTGAAAGTGCGCGAAGTTGCGGCCAAAGGTGGGCGTATTTTGTTTGTTGGCACTAAACGCCAAGCCAGTGATGTTGTCGCGGCATCGGCCAGCCGTTGCGCACAATATTACATCAACCACCGTTGGCTCGGTGGCACGTTGACCAATTGGGTGACCATTTCGCATTCTATAAAGCGCCTTCGCGACCTTGAAGGCATGTTGGCGGAAGATGCGCAAACCGGTTTGACCAAAAAAGAGCTGATGAAGCTTACCCGCGAACAGGACAAGCTCGAACGGTCTTTGGGCGGCATTAAGGATATGGGCAGCGTACCTGATCTGATGTTTGTTATTGATACCACCAAGGAAGTCATTGCGCTTCAAGAAGCACGCAAGCTGCACATTCCCGTCGTGGCGGTTATCGATACCAATTCGAACCCCGAAGACGCCGATTTCCCAATTCCGGGCAATGATGATGCGACCCGCGCGATTGCGCTTTATTGCGATCTTATTGCTGATGCGGTTCTTGATGGCATGGCCGACGCACAGGCATCGCTTGGCACCGATTTGGGCGCCTCCGAAAACCCTGTCGAGCTTGCCATGAAGACGCAAGCGCCAAAGGCCAAAGCCGCACCGAAAGCGGCCGCTGAGCCTAAAGCAAAGGCCAAAACTGAACCGAAGGCAGAAGAAAAAGCGGCGCCAAAGGCCGCCGCTGAAGAGAAAGCAGAGCCTAAAGCTGAGGCTAAACCTAAAGCAGAGCCTAAGGCAGAAGCAAAAGCGGCGCCAAAGGCCAAAGCTGAACCTAAAGCGAAGGCCGCCCCTAAAGCTGCGGCCAAACCTAAGGCAAAAGCCGAACCTAAAGAGAAAGTTGCTCCAAAAGCTAAAGCCAAGGCCGAACCTAAAGCCAAGGCCGAACCTAAAGTTGCAGTGAAAGCTGAGCCCAAGGCAAAAGCCGAGCCCAAAGCAAAAGCTGCCCCTAAGGCGGCTGCTAAGCCAAAAGCTAAGGCTGAAAGTAAAGATAAAAGCTAAAACACACGTCCTGACCGCCACGTTTGGCGGCAGGTCGGTTATGATGATCAAGGAGTTCAGCAATGGCAGAAATTACAGCGGCCCTCGTACGTGAGCTTAGAGAAGCCACGAGCGTTGGTATGATGGATTGTAAAAAAGCACTCACCGAAACCGGCGGCGATATTGCCGCTGCAACGGATTGGTTGCGCAAAAAAGGTCTGTCTAAAGCAGCGAAGAAAGCTGGTCGCGTGGCGTCGGAAGGTGTTGTAGCCGTTGCTGCAACCAATACTTCCGGGGCGATGATTGAGCTGAATTCTGAGACCGACTTTGTTGCACGCAATACCGATTTTCAGGGTTTTGCTAAATCCCTCGCTGACCTTGCCATGCAAAATGGCGGCGATGTCGATGCCATTTTGGCCGCCAAGGCAGATACCGGCGATAGCGTTGGCGAGAAGCTAACCGGATTGATCGCCAAAATTGGTGAGAATATGGGCTTGCGCCGCGCGGTTTCGCTTTCCGTGTCTAATGGTGTGGTTGCTCGTTATGTGCACAATGCCGTTGCAACCGATCTTGGTCGCATTGGTGTGTTGGTAGCGCTTGAGTCTGAGGGCGATGTTGCCAAGCTCGATGCTCTGGGCAAGAAAATCGCTATGCATGTTGCTGCCACCTCTCCATTGGCGCTCAACATTGATGAATTGGATGCTGATACCGTTAATCGCGAGCGGGAGGTTTTCTCTTCGCAAGCACGGGCGTCCGGCAAACCGGAAAACATCATTGAAAAAATGGTCGAAGGCCGCCTTCGTAAATTTTATGAAGAAGTGGTTTTGCTGCAGCAATCCTTTGTAATGAACCCGGATATGACGGTGGCGCAATTGGTTGAGTCTGCGGCGGCAGAAATTGGTGCACCGGTTACACTCACAGGCTTTGCGCGTATGGGGCTTGGCGAAGGTATCGAGAAGAAAACCGAAGATTTTGCGGCAGAGGTTGCCGCGACTGCTGGCGGCGCTTAAGAAATACCCGCTGGCGGGATTTGCCTTAGACGAAGGCAATAGATCGCGGTAGTCTGCGTTAGAATGAGTCGCGGGAGCGTGTTATTGTGCCTAAAGCAAAATCTGTGACCAAAGAGGCTAATGACGGGTCTGCCAAAAATGTCGGCTATTCTCGGGTTTTGCTGAAGGTTTCTGGTGAAGCCCTTATGGGCGACCAGGCCTATGGCATTAATCAGGAGGCGGTTTCACGCATAGCCGGTGAAATTGCTGATGCGGTCACTGCGGGCGTGCAACTAAGCCTGGTTATTGGTGGCGGTAACATCTTTCGTGGCCTGTCTGCGGCAGAGCAGGGCATGGACCGGGCGACCGCCGATTATATGGGTATGTTGGCCACGGTAATGAATGCGCTGGCCATGCAAAACGCGCTGGAAAACATGGGCGTAGAGACGCGAGTGCAATCCGCGATCCCGATGATGTCCGTATGCGAACCCTATATACGACGCCGGGCAATTCGCCATATGGAACGCGGGCGAACCGTTATTTTTGCTGCCGGCACCGGCAATCCATTTTTTACCACCGATACCGGGGCGGCCTTGCGGGCTGCGGAAATGAGCTGCGATGCGCTGCTAAAAGGTACGCAGGTTGATGGCGTATATAGCGCCGATCCAAAAAAAGACCCGACAGCGACACGCTATGACAGGCTGAGTTATCACGATGTTTTGGCGCGCGATTTGCGCGTGATGGACGCATCAGCGGTTAGCATGATGCGCGATAATGAAATCCCTGTTATTGTCTTTTCAATCCATGAAACCGGTCGGTTGCGTGAAGTGCTTGCGGGTAAAGGCATTTGCACCATTATCGACGCACCAGAGTAATAAAGGTAGAGATGATGGCAGACTTTGACCTCGACGACATAAAACGGCGGATGGACGGCGCTTTTGCGGCGCTCAAGCACGAATTTGGCGGGTTGCGCACTGGACGGGCCAGCGCTGGCTTACTCGATTCCGTGCAGGTGGATGCCTATGGCGCGCTTACACCGCTTAACCAAATTGGTACGGTGTCTGTCCCCGAGGCGCGGATGATTTCCGTGCAGATATGGGATAAATCCATGGTGCAGGCGGCTGATAAAGCCATTCGCAATGCCGGGCTAGGGGTTAACCCGGTGGTCGACGGACAAAACCTTCGCATTCCCATTCCACCATTGAACGAGGAAAGACGCGCAGAATTGGCCAAGCTTGCCGGTCGCTATGCGGAACAAGCCCGTATTGCCGTGCGTAATGTACGCCGCGATGGCATGGAAACGTTGAAGCGCCTTGAAAAGGGCGGCGAGTTGAGCGAAGACGACCAGAAGAAAAAAAGCGGATTGGTGCAATCGGCTACAGACGCGACGATCGCTAATGTTGATCAGGCGCTTGCCGCCAAAGAAGAAGAAATCATGCAGGTATAAGCGGGTGTCAGAGGAGCCTGCGCCGACCGCTTTATTACCGCCTGAACACGTTGCCATTATTATGGATGGCAATGGCCGTTGGGCCGCTGCGCGAAAAAAACCAAGAAAATTTGGTCACCATCAAGGGGTTGAGGCGGTGCGCCGCTGCGTAAATGCGGCCGGTGCTTTGGGCATTCGTTATCTCACGCTCTATAGCTTTTCGACTGAAAACTGGCGTCGTCCCAAGGATGAGGTTAAAGCGCTGTTTGATTTGATGCGCGGCTTCGTGGAAAAAGATTTGGAGCAACTCCGCGCCGAAGGGGTTCGCGTGCGCATTCTTGGCTCCCGGGACAATTTGAGCGCAGATATTATAACGCTCATTGACCGCGTAGAGGGCCAAACAAGGCATAATGATAAACTGTTCCTCAATATCGCTTTCAATTATGGCGGGCGCAATGAAATCGCACGGGCTTGCTCGGCGCTGATGGAAAAGGTGCGCACCGGTGCTTTTAGCGCCGATACCATTACCGAAGCGGACATAACCGACCATCTCGATACCGCTTCAATCCCCGATCCGGATATGATCGTGCGCACAAGCGGGGAGCAAAGGCTGAGCAATTTTCTGTTATGGCAAAGCGCTTATGCCGAGTTTGTTGTGCTGGATGTTATGTGGCCGGATTTTGTGCAAAAACACTTTGAAGATGCTTTGGACATTTACCATTGCCGCGAACGCAGAAAGGGGCAGGTTGGTATATGAGCACCCCTGGATCAAAGCAAAATAGACTAAGAACCAAAGAGTTTTGGGCGCGTTTCAGCTCCGCAGTAGTGCTGGTCAGTGTGACCTTAATCTGTACGGTTTTGGGCGGCATCTGGTTTACGCTGCTGACCGCTGGATTGACCGCCGCCATGGCCCGCGAATGGGTCAGAATGTCGGACCGCAGCGCTGCTTTTCGCGCCTATGCCGTCTCGATTGTGGGCCTGGTTTTGCCGGTTCTGCTGGCTAGCTTTGGCTATTGGCAGTGGGCATTTATTACCTTGGTTTTGGCGGTAATAGCGGCGGGGCTTGAGCGGGTAAGTCGGGGTTATCCGTGGCGCGCAATTGGTGGCCTTTTATACATTGGGCTTGCGGTGCTGGCGGTTATATATCTGCGTTTTGGCGCAGATGGTTTGCCGCACATTCTTTATCTTTTTGCGGTGGTCTGGGCCGCCGATTCCGCCGCGTATCTGGTTGGCAGTCGCGTGCGTGGCCCCAAGCTTTGGCCGGCTATCAGTCCCAATAAAACCTGGTCTGGCTTTGCAGGCGGCATTGTTGCCGGGGTTATTGCGGGCGGTATTGCCGCTCGGCTTGGCGGCATGAATAACGATTTAAGCTTGGAAGTTTTCTCCGCAATTCTGGCGATAATCTCGGTTGGCGGCGATTTGCTAAGCTCATGGCTGAAGCGCTGGTTCGGGGTTAAGGATACCGGTTCCTCCATTCCCGGCCATGGCGGCGTATTGGACCGTCTGGACGCCCTGTTGGCCGCCAGCATGGCTTTTGCCCTGACAATAATATGTGCCCCATGGATGGTGCTATAACCATGCCCCCGCCTTGTGATGCCAAGCGTATCAGCATTCTAGGGGCTACCGGTTCGGTTGGCCGCTCCACGCTTAGTATTGTGGCCGATCAACGGGCCCGTCATGGTGACGATTGTCTGCAGGTTGTAGCGCTTACGGCGAACAGAAATGTTGCGGATTTGGCGGCGCAAGCGCGCCGATTTCGTCCGGATTTTGTGGCAATCGCTGACGAGAGTATGGGAGCGGATTTGGCCGATGCCTTGTCCGGCACCGGCATTGTGTGTGGTGCCGGGGCCGAGGCCATTGAAGAAGCGGCGCGGCGCGAGGCCGATTGGACGATGGCAGCGATTATGGGGGCAGCGGGCTTGCGCTCGACCCTGCAAATTGCCGAACGCGGCGGCGTCATTGCCATTGCCAATAAAGAAGCGCTGGTTTGTGCCGGTTCCTTGTTGATGCGCACCTGCGCACGCACCGGGGCGAAGCTATTGCCGGTTGATTCTGAGCATAATGCGATCTTTCAAGTGCTTGATCCAGAACGGCGCAACGCCGTGGTCCGAATCGTGCTTACCGCCTCCGGTGGGCCGTTTCGATCCTGGACAATGCAACAAATGAAAACCGCAACACCTGCACAGGCAATAAATCATCCGGTCTGGTCAATGGGTGCCAAAATTTCGGTGGATTCCGCCAGCTTGATGAACAAAGGACTGGAATTAATTGAGGCTCGCCATCTTTTTGACGCAAGTCCTGATCAACTTGAGGTTCTGATTCACCCGCAATCAGTAGTGCACGGCTTGGTGGAATATATGGATGGTTCAATGTTAGCACAGTTAGGTCCGGCAGACATGCGGGTGCCAATCGCGTCGACATTGGCGTGGCCCGAGCGCATAGCGACGCCCTGCGAGTCTTTGGATCTGGCAAAACTTGCGCGCATGGACTTTGAAGAACCAGACAATGAACGTTTTCCTGCCTTGCAATTGGCAAGAGCGACCATGGAACAAGGCGATGTGGCGTGCACTGCACTGAACGCTGCCAATGAGATCGCTGTTGAGGCGTTTTTAAACAAACGGATAGGGTTTTTGGATATTGTTGCCTTGGTGAGTGACGTTCTTGATGCTGGCCAACCAGATGGCAGCTTATGGGATGGCGCTCCGGAAAGTTATGAGCAGGTATTTGAATTGGATGCTCGTGCCCGCGCGCAAGCGCAGCAGATTTTGAAACAAAAATATAGCCGGTAATCGGGTTAAATGAGGGAAAAGGTTTTTCTGTATGCAGGCCATTATTAATACACCGGGGTTCATTCTCTCGTTTGTTTTCGTGTTCTCCATGATCGTATTTGTGCACGAGATGGGACATTTTTTGGCTGCGCGGGCCTTGGGCGCAAAAGTGGACGTTTTTTCCATAGGGTTTGGACGACGCTTGTTCCGGCGAACTGATCGCTATGGCACGGTTTGGCAGGTTTCGCTTTTTCCGGTTGGTGGTTATGTGAAGTTTGCTGGCGATTCTGGCGCTGCAAGTACGCCTGACGCGCAAGCGATTAAAGAGGCAGCGCAGCAGGAGAGTGGCCATGGTGGCATTTTCCATCTGCTGCCGGTTTGGCGGCGTGCTATTATTGTTGCCGCCGGGCCGTTGATGAATTTTGCCTTCGCCATCGTCATTTTTGCAATTTTGCTGATGTCATTTGGCTCTTATGGCATTGCCGCTCGCATTGCTAGTGTGGAGGCAGACTCGCCTGCTGCTCTGGCCGGTTTTCAACCCGATGATCTGATCATTGAAGCCGACGGGCGCAAGGTAAAGAGCTTTTCTGATGTCGTTGAAATTGTCGCGATTGCGGCGAATGAACCCATTCGTTTTGTTGTCGAACGTGCTGATCAGAACGTATCATTGGTTGCAACGCCGGGCGTTATTGAACGCATTGATCCGATCGGTAATGCTATTCGCATTGGTTATCTGGGTATTAGCACGCAAAGCGATGTGGTGGAGCGCCAGCGTTATGGACCTGTTGCCGCCATTGCTGCCGGGACCAGCCGAACCTGGAATAGCATAACCGATCAGCTAAAATTTATGGGTCGGTTGGTGCGCGGGCGTAGCTCGGTTGATATGTTGGGCGGTCCGTTACGCATTTTTGCCTATACCGGCGCGGTTGGCACTGCGCCAGCGGCAGATGTTGAGAGTACGCCTATTTCCCTTGGCATGCGGCTGGTTAATCTGATAAATCTTGCTGCACTTTTATCCGTCGCCATCGGCTTAGTGAATTTATTGCCTGTTCCTGTACTTGATGGCGGGCATCTGATGTACTACGCATTCGAGGCAGTTATGGGGAAGCCATTGAGTGAAAGTGCGCAACTCGTTGGTTTTAAGGTTGGGCTCGCATTGATCTTAAGTTTGATGGTGTTTGCGACATTCAATGATTTGCGCTATTTCGGCCTGTTTGAGGGTGTTGGACGGCTTTTTTCCTAGTATGGATTTCCAATGATGTATCTGCCGCATATTAGCCTACGCTTTTTGGCATTGTTTTTTGCTTGGGGACTGCTCGGGGCGGCTGTGCCCGCACGGGCGCAAGAACCTGCTAATGTGCCTTCTGCTGCCGGTGCCCCGGTCACGGTGCCCGGCGCTGCTGTGCCAACACCAGCGCCAGCACCAGCGACGCAGATCCGACAGATCCGGGTGGAGGGCAATCAACGCCTCGAAGCGGGCACAGTGCAATCATATTTGCTGTTGGGGCCCGGCGATGTATTTGATCCGGCGCGTGTTGACCTTTCAATAAAGACGCTTTTCGCCACCGGCCTTTTTGCCGATGTCACCATAAGCCAAGATGACGCGACCTTGGTGGTTGCGGTGGTGGAAAACCCGATCATTAACCGGGTGATATTTGAAAATAATCGGGCTTTAAAAGAAGACAAATTGCGCGATGAGGTTGAAGCCCAGCCACGCGCCATCTTTACCCGTGCGCGGGTGCAGGCCGATGTGCAACGTATTGTCTCGCTTTACCGTCAAGCAGGGCGTTTTGCGGCAACGGTTTCGCCAAAAGTGGCTGAACAACCGCAAAATCGGGTGGATTTGATTTTCGAAATCTCCGAGGGACCGGTTACCGCTGTGCGCCGCATTAATTTTGTCGGCAATCTGGTCTACACTGACGCAGAGTTGCGCCGGGTTGTCGCCACCAAGGAATCGCGTTGGTTCAAATTTCTAACGTCGAACGACAATTATGACCCGGATCGCCTGGAGTTTGACCGCGAGCAATTGCGTGAATTCTATGGCGAAAAAGGCTATGCCGACTTCAGGGTGGTTTCCTCGGTTGCCGAGTTAACCCCCGACCAAAAAGATTTTTTCATCACCTTCACCGTGGATGAAGGCATTAAATATAAATTTGGCGAGCCAACGGTTGAGTCCAAATTGGATGCCATAGACGCGGATATTCTAAAGGCATTTGTAGGTATCAAGCCTGGTTCGCTATATAAAAACCAGCGCATTGAGAACACCGTTGACGCGCTGACCTTTGCGGCCGGCGCTTCTGGCTATGCATTTGTTGACGTAAGTGCCCAGCGCAATCGAAATCGCGAAACCCGCACGGTAGATGTGAACTTTGTCGTCAATGAAGGGCCGCGCGTCTATGTGGAACGCGTTGACGTGATCGGCAATACCCAGACATTGGATCGGGTTATCCGGCGGGAAGTCCAAATTGTTGAAGGCGATGCGTTTAACCGGGTATTGCTCGATCGATCGCGCAATCTTATTCGCAGCTTGGGCTTCTTTAAAGACGTGGAAATCACCGAAAAACCTGGCTCGAAACCTGACCGGGCTATTGTTGAAGTTAAAGTAGAGGAACAGCCGACCGGCGAGCTTTCCCTAGGCGTAGGCTTTTCTTCAGTGAACTCATTTTTGTTAGATATTTCTGTTACGCAGAGGAACTTTCGGGGGCGCGGCCAGTTTTTACGCTTTGCGATTTCGGCCAGTTCCCGCCAACAGCAGATTGATGTTCGTTTTACGGAGCCAAGGTTTTTGGGCCGAAATCTATCGGCCGGTGTTGAAGCGTTTAATGTGCGCTCAGACTTTATTCGCGAGGCCGGGTTTAGAACCAATTCACTGGGCGGTAGTGTGCGCCTTGGTTTTCCAACTACGGCCAGTTCACGGTTGTTTTTGCGCTATACGGCGCGCAGCGATAAGATTACGGCGCCTGAGGTCTTAGCCACGGACGTTTTTGGTAATATTGTGTTTGATGCTGACGGTAATGCTGTCACTACTTGTAGTGCTTCTCTTCAGATATGTAGTCAGCTTGGACGACGCTTGACATCGCTGATCGGTTTTACGCTGATCTGGGACAAACGTAATGACCCGATTGCCCCGACGCGCGGGTTTAACGTTTCATTTGATCAGGAATTGGCTGGCCTTGGCGGTGATGTACGCTATGTGCGTTCCTCACTGTCTGGCGATGTGTATCGCGGCATTATCAAGAATTTTGTACTTAGTGCCCACGCCAATGCCGGTTATATTACCGGGTGGGGCGGCAAGGATGTACGCATTAATGATCGGTTCTTCAAAGGTGGCCTGACTTTCCGCGGCTTCGACATTGCCGGGCTTGGCCCGCGCATTGTGGCACTGCAGGATGACGGTAATGGTGGCACTATTGACGTCGGGCGAGATGCGCTTGGCGGTAAAGCGTTTGCCATTGGGTCATTGGAACTGAGCTTTCCCACTGGTTTACCCGAACAATTTGGAATTAAAGGGGCATTATACACTGAATGGGGCACGGTTGGCTTGCTGGATGCGGCGGATAAATTTGTTGCCAATCCCGAGCAGTTGGCCGTTCGCGATAGCCTGGCGCTACGCGGCTCAGCCGGTGTTTCTTTATTCTGGGACTCGCCTTTTGGGCCGGTTCGCTTCGACTTCTCTGACATCCTCAAACGTAAAGATTATGACGATGTCTCTCATTTCCGTTTCAGCCAAGTTACAAGGTTTTAGTTATGAAAACGATTTTCACCACTCTCTTGCTTGCCCTCACCGGCCTATCGACCGCCCCTATGGCGCTGGCACAGACCACCACACCGGCGACAACGGCCAATGTCGCGGTCATTAGTCAGGAATTGGCTTTGGCCAAGTCAAAAGTTGGCGCTTATGTTGCCGATCAGCTTCTTGCCCTCGACAAACAAGTTGATGTCGAATTTGAGCCTGAACTTGCGCCGCTGCGCACCCAGGCGCAGCAGCTTAATGCTGAGATGTCAGCCTTGGCGCCTGAAACCTTGCGGACCCGCACCGACTTGCAACGGCGCGGTCAGGAAATTCGTCAAAAACTGACCGAGCTTGGTGAGTGGAAACAACGCCAAATGGAAGCCACCAGAGAACAGGCCCTGACCCCCGTTTTAACAGCCTATGAAGCCTCGATAAACGCGGTGATCAAGGAGCGTAATATTCAAATCCTGCTTCCTGGCGAAGCGACGATGTTCCGCACGGCAAGTGCTGATATCACCGAGGCTGTGGTTACTAAAATCGACGCCATATTGACAACCACGCCGGTAAATCGTGTAAGGGTGCCTCGTATTGCGCCGCCAGCACAGCAAGGCCAAGCGCCCGCTAGATAAAGTCTTGTGCCGAGAGGTGGCTGCTATTGAGTGATATTCGTTTTTACCACTTAGAAGCTCCCATTTCCGCCAATACAGCGGCCTCGGCTGGCAATGCCGTTATTGTTGTGGGCGATCCAGATTGCCTCATTGATGATGTCAGTGCCATTTATGACGCGCGAAGCACGCATATCTCCTTCGTGCGCGACGCTAATCATCTCGAAGCACTTGATAGCATTGAGGCGGGCATGTGTTTTTGCCCGCCTGAAGCCGCGTCTGCAGTGAAAGCGTTAGGCGCGCGGGTTGTTGCGGTGACAAAACAGCCCGAATACGCCTTCGGCAAGGCGGCGGAACTTTTGATAACGCCGCGAGAATTAGACCCGCAATTATTATTAATTGCGTCCGACGCGAAACTGGCGAAGGGCGTTAAAATCAGCCCCAATGTATGTATTGGCGCCAAGGCAGTTATTGGTGAAAATACTTGCATAGGCCCCGGCGCGATTATTGGTCCCGGATGTGTCATCGGCCAAAATTGCGTGATTGGCGCTGGGGTGGTGCTCAGTTTCGCCCTTGTCGGCGATGGCGTGGATATTCGCCCAGGAGCGGTTATTGGCGAGGCCGGGCTTGGCATCATCAATGCTGCCGACGGAAACTATTCCCGCACCCATTATGGTATCGTGCAGCTTGGCGACAATGTTCGCATTGGTGCCAATAGCACTGTTGATCGCGCGGTTTTTGGCACAACCCTCATTGGCGCTCGAACCAAAATCGATAATTTGGTGCAGATTGCGCACAATGTAAGCATTGGCACGGATTGTGTGCTGGCCTCATTGGTTGGCATTGCCGGTAGCGCAAAACTTGGCGATGGGGTTTTACTGGGTGGGCGCGCAGGTATTATAGATCATCGTACTATCGGTGATCAGGCCCGTATTGGCGCCGCCGCGGTTGTTACAAAAGACGTTGCGGCCGGAGAGACATGGGGTGGCCATCCTGCGCGGCCGCTACGGCGATATTTGCGTGAGCAAATCGCGCTGGAGACTTTGGCGAAAAGAAAAGGGGGAGCAAATGACAATGCAAAATGAGTCGGCGGTGCCCGGCCAAGATATTGCCATGGCTGAAGTGCTTCATTTTTTGCCACACCGTTACCCTTTTTTGCTGATTGACCGAGCGGAAAATTTCGTGGCCGGGCAAAGCATTACCGGTGTCAAAGCGGTGACTAATAATGAGCCATTCTTCCCCGGTCATTTTCCGGAAAACCCGGTCATGCCGGGGGTTTTGCTTATTGAAGCCATGGGACAGACGGGGGCATTGCTCTCCGCCAAAACTCTGGATTTGAAGCGCGGGGAGAAAACCATAATGTTTCTTGGCGTTGAAAAGGCACGTTTTCGAAGGCCTGTATTGCCCGGTTGCCTGTTAAATATTCCTGTTCGGTTGTTGAAAGTTCGCCGCAATATTCATTTTTATGAAGGCGAAGTGCGCGACGGTGATAACTTATGCGCCGCCTGCAATTTCAGCGCCATGGCTGTGTAAATCAAAAATGGGCGACGACGTTTTCATACACCCAAGTGCGCATGTTGAGCGCGGTGCAAAGCTGGGCACTGGTGTAAAAATTGGTGCGTTTTGCTTCATTGGCGAAAATGCGCAATTACATGACAATGTCGTGGTGCATCCGCAAGCCCATATCGCCGGGACCGTATCCATTGGAGAGGGGTCACAAATATACCCGTTCGCCGCCTTGGGGTTGGCCCCGCAGGATTTTAAATTCAAAGGGGAATGCACCAAACTTGTCATTGGCGAGCGGTGCATTATTCGTGAACACGTCACCATGCATCCGGGCACCGAAAGTGGTAATGGCATTACGTCAGTGGGCGATGACGGATATTTCATGGTCGGCTCCCATATCGCCCACGATTGCATTGTCGGCAATAATGTTGTGTTCGCCAATGCGGTGGCCATTGGTGGGTTTGTGCAGATTGGTGATCATGCCAATTTAAGCGGCCATGTTGGTGTGCACCAATTCACCCGCATTGGTCACCATGCCTTTATTGGGGCGCTGGCCTATGTGTCGCGCGACGTTATTCCCTACGGCATGGCGGTGGGTAATCCGGCTGCGCTGAACGGCCTTAATGTTATTGGCATGCAACGCGCCGGTATGGCGCGTGCGCAGATCCGCCGCGCGCGCAGCGCTTATCGGGCGTTGTTTTGTAAAGGGCCGACGCTGTTTGCTGATCGGCTTTGCGACGTTGACCAGGCATTTGCCGATTGCCAGCCGGCGGTGGATTTTATTCATTTTGCCAAACAAAAATCCCTTCGCGCCTTATGCATGCCTAATGAATAGTGATGTGCTAATACCAAAGTGGTCGCGCCTTGGCATTGTCGCCGGGGGTGGTGCTTTGCCAATGGTATTGGCGAAAGCCGCCAAGCAGAGCGATGTAGAGGTCCACATTGCCCGCATAAAGGGGTTTGCGGACCAGAACTGGGACGGTTTTCCCAGCAAAGCCTTTGAACGCGAAGACATTGCCGCCATTGGTGACTATTTTCGGGCGTGTGGTGTGCAGACGATTTCTTTTGCCGGGCAGGTGCAACGCCCTGACTTTACCCATTTTTCACCACGTAAAATTACGAAATCCGCCAAAGATGATCTAAGCCATGCTGCCCGGCAAGGCGACGACTCACTGCTAAGAAGTGTCATGGCGATTTTTGAAAAAGCAGGATTTGTTGTTGTCGGCGCAGGTGAGATTGCGCCGCAATTTCTGGCACCGCAGGGCATAATTGGCACGCATGACATTGCAGATGCGATGCGATCAGATTGCCGGCACGCCTTCAACATTGCCCAAAAAATGGGCAGTTTGGACATAGGGCAGGGTGCCGTGGTGTGCGACGGCATTGTGTTGGCTGTCGAGGCTCAGGAAGGCACGGCAAGCATGTTGGAGCGCTGCGCTACCTTGCCTGAGGCCATAATTGGCACGCCAGGCCAGCGCCGCGGCGTTTTTGCGAAGTGCGCCAAGCCCATGCAGGACAAGCGGATTGATTTGCCGGTAATCGGCGTGTCTACCGTTGAGAGCGTGGCCAAAGCCGGTTTGGCTGGATTAGTGCTGGAGGCGGGCGCGGTGATTATCCTTGAGCCTGAAGCGGTTCGGGCAGCGGCGGATCGGCTTGATTTGTTTATTTACGGCGCGACAACAGGGTCGGAGCGCGAACATGACCAAGAGCAATAACGCGCCGCTGCGGATATTCCTGGTCGCGGGCGAACCAAGCGGTGATGTGTTGGCGGCGGAATTGATAGAGCCTTTGCAAGCGCGCTTTGGTAAAAAAATAGAATTTGCCGGTGTTGGCGGCCCCGCCATGGCCGGGCAGGGCATACATAGCCCCATCGCCATGTCGCAACTGTCGGTCTTGGGCTATATTGAAGGCATAATGGCGTGGTGGCGTATCACAAAATTGGCCAGAGAAACGGCACAGTATGCTGCTGCTTTTGAAGCAGATATCGTGGTGCTGGTGGATAGCTGGGGATTTAGTTTGCGGGTCGCCCAAGCTTTGAGAAAGCTTCGGCCTGAAACGCTGTTGATAAAATATGTGGCGCCGCAGGTTTGGGCATCGCGGCCCGGGCGCGCAAAGGCGTTGGCGGCAGCTGTTGACCATTTGCTGACCATTCATTCTTTCGACGCGCCGTATTTTGAAAAAGCGGGCCTGCCCGTGACCTTTGTCGGTAATGCGGTGCTTTCGCGCAGCAAAAACAAAGGTGACGGCAAGGCTTTTCGAAAATCTTTGCATATGGCGGAAAAGACGAAAGTGCTGCTGGTTCTTTTTGGCAGCCGCCAGGCCGAGTTCGAGCGCTTGCACGAGCCATTCATGCATACCGTTCAACAACTTTGCGCCGCACACCCTGATCTTTTGGTCGTGGCGCCGTTGTCAGCGGCCATTGCCACCCGGGTTCGCGCGGCGGCGGCAGACGATCCACGGTTACAAAATGTCGTTCTTTTGGACGAGGACAGTAAGGAAAATGCTTTTGCCGCTGCGGATGTAGCACTGGCATGTTCGGGTACGATTACAACTGAATTGGCACTGGCCGGTGTGCCGATGCTGATAGGCTATAAAATCGGGCCATTGTCTTGGTTTGTACTGAAGAACTTCTTTTTGCGCACGCCCTATGTGTCATTGGTCAATGTGGCGGCTGACGCCATGATCGCGCCTGAGTTTTTGCAAAATGATTGCCAGCCTGCAAACCTGTTGCCGGTGCTGAACACGTTTCTCGATGATGAGAAGGCGCGCAAAGCACAGCAGATAGAGTTGGCAAAGGCGGTAAAAATAATGGGCTCGAACGGGCCATCGGCGGCATTACGTGCCGCCGAGGCCATTCATGCGGTTTGGTCGGACCGTTAGCGTTTATCCATCGATTGATAGTCGCGAAACGGCGAGCCGGTGTAGATTTGACGTGGCCGACCTATTTTTTGCGACGGATCGCTCAACATTTCAGACCATTGAGCAATCCATCCAACGGTGCGCGCCAAGGCAAACAATACCGTGAACATATCGGTAGGAAAGCCCATGGCTTTGAGAGTGATCCCTGAGTAGAAATCAATGTTTGGATACAGTTTTTTTGAAACAAAATACTCATCGCTTAGGGCAATGCGTTCCAGCTCCAGCGCGATTTTGAGAATTGGGTCATCACGCTGACCAGTGACGTCTAGGACTTCATGGCAGGTGCGTTGCATTACTTTTGCGCGCGGATCGTAGTTTTTATAGACTCGGTGTCCAAAGCCCATGAGGCGGAATGGATCGCTCTTGTCTTTTGCACGTTTGATGAATTCCGGAATTCTGTCCACGGAGCCAATTTCATAGAGCATTTTTAGGGCGGCTTCATTGGCACCGCCATGCGCGGGACCCCACAAGCAGGCAACACCAGCGGCAATGCAGGCAAACGGATTGGCGCCCGAAGAGCCGGCCAGACGAACCGTGGAGGTGGAGGCATTTTGCTCATGATCCGCATGCAGAATGAAAATGCGGTCCATCGCCCGTGCCAGAATCGGATTTACTTCATAATCTTCGGCCGGGACGGCAAAGCACATGCGCAAAAAGTTTTCCGCATAGCCATAATCATTGCGCGGGCTAATAAATGGCTGGCCAATGGAATATTTATAGGCGCGGGCGGCAATGGTCGGAATTTTGGCGACCATGCGATGGCTGGCTATGGTACGTTGTTTGGGGTCATTAATATCGGTTGAATCATGGTAAAATGCTGAAAGCGCACCGACTGCGCCGCAAACAATGGCCATGGGATGAGCGTCGCGGCGAAAACCATTGAAAAACGTATCAAACTGCGAGTGCAACATGGTGTGATAGGTGATCGAGCGAGAAAAACTGGCCATCTCTGCCTGATCGGGCAAATGCCCGTACAGCAGCAAATATGAAACTTCGATGAAGTTTGATTGCTCGGCGAGCTGATCAATGGGATAGCCACGATACAGCAAGGTGCCTTCATTACCGTCAATATAGGTGATTTGCGATTCGCAGCTTGCTGTTGAGGTGAAGCCCGGATCATAGGTGAACATGCCCGATTGCTGGTAGAAGGACCGGATATCAATGACATCGGGCCCAACAGAGCCAGAATATACGGGCATTTCCAAATTTGTGCCGTTTTGCAAAACTAATTTGGCATCACCTGTTTTCTTTACTTTTATTTCCATCCTTTGACCTCATCAAACATCTATGCGGTGCGCGGAGCACCGTCGATTTTGCGCCAATTATCAAGGCGCTTTTGCCACAATGGCGTCTTCAATACGGGCCAGAGTTTCCTCTCGACCAAGTAATGCGCAACTGGCACCAATATCTGGCGCTGGTGCTCCCCCGGTTAAAGCCGCGCGCAGAGGTTGCCCGACTTTGCCGAAGCCGACCTCTTCCTCTTGCGCAAAGCGCTGAATTCTCTCACCAAGCGTGTCGGCATTCCACTCAACTTCGCTTGTCAACGCTTCACAAAGACGTGCAAGTCTTTGCTGTGCATCGCCACTTAGCTGTTTTAAAGCTTTTCCCTCCAAGGGAATCGGGCGCTGCCGAACCAGAAAGTAACTCTGATCTGCCAATTCGGAAATGGTTTTTGCTCTTTTTTTGAGAATTTCCATGGCGCAACACACCCGTTCCGACACAATCGAATTCAATGGCCACTCTTTAAAGTCGCGGATATAGGCAAGGGTAAGGTCGCTAAGTCTGGTGTTTTCCGCATGGTGTAAATAGTGGGCGTTAATACTTGCCATTTTGTCAAAATCGAGCCGTGATGGAGCTTTGTTAATGCCTCCAAGATCAAAAACTGCGATCAATTCTTCATCGGAAGCGATTTCCAAATCACCATGCGCCCAGCCAAGACGAACCAGATAATTACGCATGGCTTCGGGCAAATACCCCATATCGCGATAGGCCTCTACGCCCAAAGCTCCATGACGCTTTGACAATTTCTTTCCATCAGGGCCATGGATTAACGGAATGTGCGCATATATTGGGATGGGCCAATTCAGAGCTGCATATATCAGGTTTTGCCGGGCGGCATTGACCAAATGATCATCGCCACGAATGACATGGCTGATATTCATATCGTGATCATCCACCACTACGGCCAGCATATAGGTCGGTGTGCCGTCAGCACGCAATAATATCAAATCATCAAGATCTGCATTGGCGAATTTTACGGCACCCTGGACTTTGTCATCGATAATTGTATGCCCGTCATTGGGCGCTTTCAGGCGCACCGCATAAGGCTGGTTTGATGGCGCATCAGTGCCGTCATTGTCGCGCCATGGAGAGTGAAATTTCCGCCCCTCTGCGCGGGCCGCTTCCCGCTCAGTCAGGGTTTCTTCTGGCGTCATGTAACAGCGATACGCGCCGCCATCTGCCAACAATTCGTGCGCGATTTGCCCATGCCGTTCGGCGCGCTGGCTTTGGAGTATGATTTCTCCATCATGATCAAGGCCCAGCCATGCCAATCCACTATCAATCGCGGCAATGGCTTCAGGGGTTGAGCGTGCATGGTCTGTGTCTTCAATGCGCAAAAGGAATTTACCGCCGTTTGCGCGGGAAAATAGCCAATTAAATAACGCTGTCCGTGCGCCGCCAATATGCAAAAAGCCGGTCGGAGAGGGCGCAAAGCGGGTGATTATGGCGGGCATGTCTGGGCCGATACAAAACATAGGGAGGAATCAAACTTTATGGTAACATGGCCCCCCAATATCGAACAGGAAGGATGCGCAGGCGATTGGTTTGATTTTTAACCCTCAATCCACCGTGCCGGACCTGCGAGAGAGTTGGCGACGGGTGCGCGACGCCGGGCCGCGTCAGGGGAGTTTTTCTCTTTGGGCGCCATGGGCTTTTTGTGGTGGTGCGGCCTTGTACTTTTACCCACTGGCCGAGCCCGTATGGTTTTTGCCACTTGGCATAATGGCGGCGTGTCTTGTCCTCGGTGCCCTAGTTTATCGCCTCTTGAATGATCGTGGGGTCTGGTTGCTGTTTGTATTGGGTCTGATCATTGCTGCCAGTGCCGGGTGGGGAGCAGCCCAATGGCGCAGCCAATCGCGCGCGGCACCGGTATTGCCCAGCAAAAGCGCGGTTTATAAGGGCGAGGGCACCGTTTTGTCTGTGGATAAAGAACGTGGTCATAGGGCGCGTTATTTGATTGAACCTCGGCGTCTAAGCCGTTTGTCGGTAATGCAATACCCCAAGCGCATTCGGATGAGCAGTTTTGCCGGGGATGCGGAGCCCGGAGATGTGGTTGCTTTCACTGCGGCTTTGCAGGCCCCGCCCTCAGCGCGGTTTCCGGGGGCGTATAATTTCGCGCGTCGCGCCTGGTTTGAGCAAATTGGCGGCACTGGATTTTCTTACGGGCATTTGAAACCTTTGCCCGCGCCGGCCGTCGCACCAGAATGGTCGCGGTTAAAGCTGACGCAATTGCGAAGGGCGCTAACCCTTCGTATTCGCGGCGGTTTGGATGGGCAAAAGGGCGCCATCGCTGCTGCTCTGGTCACCGGGGATCGCAGCACCATCAGCGACGAAACGGCGGAGAGTTTACGGATTGCCGGATTGGCGCATATGTTGGCCATATCTGGCCTGCATATGGGGCTGGTCGCAGGATTGGTGTTTGCCGGCGGCGCGGTTGTATTGGCTAGTATTCCCGCTATTGGTCGGCGCTTTGATGCGCGAAAACCGGCGGCGCTTTTGGGCCTTGCCGCGGCCATTGCATACCTTTTGCTTTCCGGAGGCAGTGCGGCGACCCAGCGCGCTTTTGTTATGGTTGTTGTTGTTTTCATTGCCATTCTTTTCAATCGCCGCGCGCTTTCGGTGCGTACAATTTCCTTGGCCGCTTTTGTGGTGGTGGTTTTGGCGCCTGAAAACGTAATTTCGCCCGGCTTTCAAATGTCATTTTCAGCGGCTCTGGCGCTGATCGCGTTTTATGAATGGGCCGGGGCACGGGTGCGTCCATTGCCGTTCGTAAACGGGATTACAATTGCAAACCTGCTGTCCAGAGCTTTTATGATCTTGCTGGCGCTGGCCCTTACCAGCCTGATCGCCGGATTTGCTACCGGACCCGCTGCCGCGTTTTATTTCAATCGGTCGGCAAGCTATGGGCTTGTCGCAAATTTGGCGGCCATGCCGGTTTTTACCTTTATCGTTATGCCGTCTTTGCTCATTGGAACGGTATTGGAAAGTGTGGGGGGCGGCGGACCATTTTTCACCATTGCCGGATGGGGGCTGGCGGTGATTTTGCAAGTTGCGCAGGGCGTTTCGCAATTTCCAAAGGCGGTATTCTATCTGCCATCGATTTCGCCGGTAATTTACGCGCTCTTTATTGTCGGGCTTTTGTTATTGTGCCTGTTGCGCGACAAGCGGCGGATTGCTGGCGCGGCGCTTATTGCCGTTGGCATATTGTTTTGGAGCACGGTTAAAGTGCCGGACGGGTTATTGGTGCCAGCTGGCGGGGTGTTGGCACTGGATGTTAATGGCGACAAAATGCTTCTGGGATATGGCGTCTTTTCGCGCTTTGAACTGGACCAATTTACTGCCGCATCGGGTTTGGCCCCGGACCATGGTGTGGAATTGAAAAAAGCCAAGGCTTTATTGCCGTGCGATCATAGAGGCTGTTTGGCAAAACTGGCGGATGGTCGTCGGGTCGCTATGGTTTTGAGCGCCGAGCAATTGGCGGAAGACTGCCGTTTTGCCGATATTGTTGTGTTGACCCATAAAGTTTCAACGCGAAATCATGCGAATTGCCCAAACGGGAAAATCCTGAATAACCATGCCGATGAGGCTGGGGCATTACTGTATTTCGCCAACAAAACCCAAATTAAGAATTTGCCCAAACCGACACGTCCTTGGTCTAACAGTAAGGGCGGTAATTGATAGCTAAACCAGGCAGTTATGTAAATATTATAATGTGAAAATGATCATAATTTCCGCCATCAAAATTAATGGTAACGGCGTACCAGCCCAACCAATGTGCCCTGAACTTTAACCCGGTCGGGGCCGAATACTCGTGTTTCATATTCAGGATTGGCAGCTTCCAACGCAATGCTGCCATCTTGTTTGCGCAAGCGCTTTAGCGTCGCTTCCTGGTCATCAACCAGCGCCACCACGATCTGCCCGGTATTGGCAGATTGCGCCCGGCGAATAATCACCGTATCGCCATCCAATATCCCGGCATTTATCATTGAATCGCCTTGCACTGAGAGTGCGAAGTGCTCGCCGCGCCCGATCATATCCGCCGGGGCGGCAATGCGTGCAGTTTCGTGCTGGATCGCCTCAATCGGCGTGCCTGCGGCAATGCGGCCCAAAAGCGGCACGTCAATACTATTGGCAGGTTCGGGCAGTTCGCCCGCCGCCTCAGCCGTCATAACATTGGGTTTAAAGTTTGAATTAACAGGGTTTTGTTGCATATCTTCGGGCAGTTTCACCACTTCCAGCGCGCGGGCGCGATGGGCAAGGCGGCGGATAAACCCGCGTTCTTCCAAGGCGGTAATCAAGCGGTGAATGCCTGATTTTGAGGCTAGGCCCAAGGCGTCTTTCATTTCATCGAACGATGGCGAAACGCCGCTCTGCGACAAGCGCTGATTAATAAAAATAAGAAGGTCGTGTTGTTTCGTTGTTAGCATAGCATCACCAGAACAAAAACCGAATCTGTTGACGATGTTCTACATGTGTTCTTATTCGTGGTCAAGGGAGTCGGGTAATGGCCGCGCCGCTTACGCCAATAAGGCCCGCGTGGCTTGGGCAACGTCTTGGTGGCGCATCAGGCCTTCGCCAACGAGAATGGCGCGCGCTCCCGCCGCTTTTACCCGCGCCACATCGGCGGCGACATGAATGCCGCTTTCCGATACCAAAAGCGCGGTTGGGGGCAGCAAAGGCGATAATTCTTCGGTGACGCCCAATGAGGTCTCAAAAGTGGAAAGATTGCGGTTATTGATACCCAACAATGTGACCGGTAAAGTCAGTGCCGCTTGCAATTCTTCGCCATTGTGCACCTCAACCAACACATCCATGCCCAAATCATGGGCCTGCGCCGCCAACTCACCCGCTTGCGCGGTCTCTAACGCCGCCATAATCAGCAAAATACAATCGGCACCCAATGCGCGCGATTGCGTGACCTGCCATGGATCCACGATGAAATCTTTGCGCAAAACCGGTAGTTTTACGGCCTTGCGGGCTGTGACGAGGAAGGCATCATCGCCCTGAAAATACTGCCGGTCGGTCAACACCGACAAAGCGCTGGCCCCGCCATCCTCATAGGCTTTGGCCAAGCTGGCCGGGTCAAAATCCTTGCGGATAAGGCCTTTGGAGGGGCTGGCGCGTTTAATTTCGGCAATCAGGGCGATGCTGGCGCTTTTTGGCGGGGTTTGCAGGGCGCGAACGAAGCCCCGTGTCGGCGCGCCATCCAATGCTTTGGCGTGCAACTCGGCCTGCGATTGCTGGCGCTTGCCGTGGGCAATTTCCTCGCGCTTGGTGGCCAGTATTTGCGCCAGCACACTCATGATGCTTCGGCGTTGGACAATTGCACCAGGCGGGCCAGCGCTTGTGCGGCAGCGCCATCGTCCAGCTTTTGTGTGCACAAGGCGATGCCTTCGCCAACATTTGCCACACGGCCAGCCACATAAACGGCGGCGCCCGCGTTAAGAAGCGCAATATCGCGATACGCGCCGGGCTTGCCGTCCAGCAAAGCGCGTATGGCCATGGCGTTTTGGGCAGGCTCGCCGCCGACTAATTCCGCTTCCGACGTCCGCTTTATGCCAAATTCCTCCGGTGTAATTTCGAAGGTTTTAATCTGGCCATCCTCCAGTGCGCTTACCCGGGTTGGGCCGGTGGTGGTGATTTCGTCCAGCCCGTCGCTGCCATGGACTACCCAGGCGCGCTTGGCACCCAATTCGCGCAAGGCCCCGGCGATTGGCTCGGTCCACCTTGCATCAAACACCCCCAATAGCTGGTGGCGGACGCCGGCGGGGTTGGCCAGTGGACCGATGAGGTTAAACACCGAGCGTATCCCCAAGGCCCGGCGCGCCCCGGCCACGTGGCGCATGGCAATGTGCAAGGTTGGCGCAAACATGAAGCCGATATTGGCCCCGGTGAAGCAGGCTTCAATCTGCGGCGAGCTGATTTGCAGGCGCACGCCCAGGGCCTCCAACACCTCGGCCGAGCCGGATTTGGAGCTTAAGGCCTTATTGCCGTGTTTAGCCACGCAAACTCCGGTCCCGGCGACAATAAGGGCGGCGGCGGTGGAGATATTGTAGGTGCCTTTTGAATCGCCGCCAGTGCCGCAAGTATCAATGGCCCCTTCGGGCGCTTGTACCTGGGCAAGGCGTTCGCGCAAGGATAGCGCCCCGGCGGTAATGATTTCGGTGCTTTCGCCGGTAACCCGAAGGCCCATCAAAAATGCGCCGATTTGCGCATCATCGACATGACCATCCATAATTTGCGCGAAGGCATTGCGCGCCATGACGGCACTCAGCGGCTGGCCCTTTGCCAGATGCTCGAGAATGGGGACGAATGGTTTCATGCTGCTTGCGCCGGTTGGTTGCAGATATCGAGAAAGTTTTGCAACAGCTCATGCCCGTGGGCCGATGCTATGGATTCGGGATGGAACAGCACCCCGTGAATAGGACGGGTTTTGTGGCTAAGCCCCATCACTTCGCCATCCTTGGTTTGTGCCGTGACGTTAAGGCAATCGGGCACACTGTCGCGGCCAATGGCCAAGCTGTGATAGCGCGCGGCTTCAAACCCATTGGGTATGTCGCTGAACACGCCGCTGCCGTCGTGCGTTATCGGGCTGGTCTTGCCGTGCATTATGGTTTTGGCAGGCACCACCTTGGCCCCATAGGCCTGACCAATGGATTGAAAACCGAGGCATACGCCAAATATCGGTAAATTTGCCGGTGCCAGCCGCAACAGTTCGAGGCAAATGCCGGCTTGGTCGGGCGTACACGGCCCGGGCGATAAAATGATGCCTTCAGGAGCCAGTGCCAATGTCTCTTGCGCGCTCATATCATCATTGCGGTGCACCAAGGTGTCAGCACCCAGCTCGCGCACATAGTGCACCAGATTATAAGTGAAACTGTCATAATTATCGATGATCAGGAGCATGGGCTAAGCCTTCGTTTTTCGCGCAAACTAAGCCGTTGCACCGCGCGCGGCAATAGGCGTTGACGAGGATGTTACTGCCGACAGAGAAGACTCGAGCCACGCCCAGTTATACGACATAGCTCCCACCATCCGCCCCATTGAGGGTGACACGGGCCCAAGACTGTTTCCCGGCGGATGAATCAAAAGGCGGATGAATCAAAAATGGTGTGGCCGAGACGCTAGGTAACAGTGCGGTCTGAGCCAGATGCTCTTCAAGCACTAATGATCGCACATTTATTCAACCTTCTACAGATTCTAAAATAACTCTGAGTAGATAAACTTGCTTACGTCCAAAATTTAATATAATTTTTCGTCAAAACAGGGGGGTAACTATGGTGGTATCAGTCCGGCTCTTTATTTCTTTGAGCGTTGTTTTCACATTTTGCGTCACTTTTTTCGCCCCTCCATCCGCTATTGCTGCGTCCATTGATGACGTGCCTTTGATAGAGCTTAAAACGAAATGTGATGCAGGTGGTATCGAGTATTGCGTAGACTTAGCTGAGGGTTACAGATCTGGAATATGGCTTCCAAAAAAACCTACTAAAGCTCTTAATATGTTCGAATCCTACTGCGAACAAAATAATATGATAGCCTGTTTCAGAGCTGGTCTCGTCTATTATAGGGGCGAGATTACCAAAAAAGACGAGCAGAGAGCCCTGACTTTTATTTCCAAGGCATGCACAGGTAATAATGCGGCGGCGTGTAGAAATGTTGGTGTTTTTTACCAACGCGGTTATGGGGTGGCGGCGGACCCCGTCAAGGCTCAAGAGTTTTTCCTATCGGCATGTAATTCGGGCGATGCAAAGGCTTGTGGACTGGCCAAAATTCCGACGCCATATAACACGGACTTAAGCGTGGTACAGGTAAAATGCAAAACCGCTAAATCTTGCCTAAAGGACGGCTATAAGTCAGTTAGAGGTCCTGAAATTAAACCGACTTTGGCAAATTTCAATAAAGCCTGTGAATATAAAAGTGCTGATGGCTGTTATGAATTGGCCGAACTGCTTCACACCGGAAAAGCATATGAACTGGCCTCAAAGAGGTATGAACAAGCTTGCATATTAGGGCACTCGGATGCCTGTGTTGCCTTGGCAGTGTACTATATTGAAGGCAAAGTTACACAAAATGAACCGCGTGGTTTAACAATATTGGCCTCAAATTGCGACAAAGACCAACCCAATATGCGTGCATGTCGTAAAGCTAGCTATAGGTTTTCCAGTAAATATGGCGCTGACATTATGGGTGAAAATAAATTTAGGGATTATACCAAGGCGGCTAAATATGGGAGTATTGCGTGTTATGCAAACGTCAATCCAGACCTATACGTATGTGCTGATCTAGGAAAAGTTTATGCTACTGGCGGATATGGTTTAGAGGCGGACCCAGTAAAAGCAAGCAACGCTTATTTGCAAGGTTGCTCTCCGGCAAATTATGGATCGGGTTCAACTTGTGATGTGGCGGGGCTGCGCGTGCTTCGCGGCGAAGGTATGCCTAAGAATATTGAGAAAGCAATATCCTTGTTGGAAGCTGGCTGTAAAGTGGAGAACTATGATGCATGTTACCATCTAGCCGTGGAATATGATCGCGGCGTTAACGTGCCAAGAAATGCCCCAAAAGCCGCCGATATGTATAAACAGATTTGTGAACCAACCGATAATTCAAGTAGAACATTTAGAAGCTGTGTCGCTGCATCCGCAGCCTACGAAGAGGAATTCCAATTCAGTAAGGCAGATGAAATTAATGCTCAGATTTGCAAGAACACTTCTCATTATCCCCCTGAAGACTATACTGCACCCAAGAATAGCTGCGTTGCGGTAGTGGCTGCAAAAGCTATGCATCAATGTGAGCTGGGCGGTAAAATAGATTGTGGTAAACAGTGGGGAAATACCATTAAGGCTCAAAAAAAACTAAAAAAACTGTAGCATCTAAACCAAAATCAAAACCCCTTTTTACGGCGCCGGCACCTAAATCTACGTCGCCTCCTGTGCAAAAACCTACGCCAAAAAAGGTGCCAACAATCACTCCTAGGCTTGATAAGCCCGTGGGGACTTGCGCCGGGCTTAGCGATAAAAAATGTTTTCAGCGTGGTATTGATTATAACGTTGGTAAAAATGGCATTTCCAGAGATATTCGCAAAGCGAGGGATGTTTTTGTGCATGCCTGCAATAATGGGCACGCGCACTCATGTGAGTTTGCAGCCGATGGGTACCGAAGCTCGGAATACGCACTAAAGTCAGATTATAATTTGATGACTGCGCGTAAATTTTTTGTCAAAGCTTGCGACCTTGGTCGGGCGTCCGGTTGCTTCTATGCGCCGGGAACTTTTCCAAATCCCGAATATGATAAGACATTGTATGACAATGAAAAATTACCGCTCCTGGAGCGCGCCTGCAAAATGGGCAGCCGGGGCGGCTGCACGGGTGTAGCCATGATCAATAAAACGGGCGATTACGCACCGCGATAAAAATATGGCCATTGCTCATTAAAACCCTTCGCTAACCATTTGATAACCATAAATTGGCCTGATGGGGCATGCGCTTGCACACTGATGATTCTGGGGCTCGTGAATCCGGAGCCCAATTTGATGGTTCCTCCGCTTTTGATCAAAATCATCAAGAGCGGCTGGAAAATGTTCGTGCCTTACTGTCAGTGGTTTCTATGGAGGCCCCACCGCGTCGGCGCTTTGGTCGCTTTGCTTGGATTGGGGGTTTTGCCGGTGTATTGGCGCTCTTGGCGGCATTTGCCAATTTTGCCCCGGTGCGCGCTATTGCTGGCGGACAATCGTCGAATGCCCCCGTATTGTCCGCACTCTCACCCATTGGCCAATCGCCAATGCCGTCTGCATCAGCTTCATATTTGCCGCCAATTAACGTCAATACGGCGACCATCAATACGGCCACCGCCAAAACGCCGATTATTGCTTTGATGATTGATGATGTTGGCGCGTCGCCGCAATGGTCGCAGGCGGCATTGGCATTACCGGCGAATGTAACCCTGTCGGTTTTGCCCAACACGCCCGCCGCACCGCAATGGGCGGACCGCGCCAAGCAAAATGGGCATGAGGTGTGGCTGCACATGCCCATGGAACCATTAGGCTTGGAAAATCCGGGGGCAGGGGCTTTGCTCAATGCTCTACCGGCAAAACGAAATCAGCGGCGACTGGAACAGGCTTTGGCGCGCGTTCCGGGGGCCTTAGGCATTAATAATCATATGGGTAGCCGCTTTACTTCATGTAAAAAGTGCGTCGCGAATATTGCCGCTATGGTCGGAGACCACGGGCTGTTGTTTTTGGATTCCATGACCAGCACATCAAGCAAAGCGGCAAATATCATGCAGCAGGCCGGGGTGCCGGTGGTGCGCCGCGATGTGTTTTTGGACGATGATAATGCGGCTCCGGCAATCGTCCGGCAGATGCGGCTTGCGGAACAGATGGCACGGGATGAGGGCGTTGTTTTTGTCATTGCCCATCCACGGCCAAATACCATGAAAGCGCTGCAAAACTGGCAAAACGAGCTTGCCGAAGCGGGCATTGAAATGGCACCGATGAGTGTTGCCATCGCCCGCAAATATGCCTTGCAACGCGAAGAAGAATTACTCTCCGCCGGACTTTGAGGCTCCAGATTTGGTGCTAGAGGCAAAGCGCCAGCTTTGCGCGGCCGCCTTGAACAGGGCGGTTGATTTGTGCACGGTTTCCATGCGTTCCGCTTCCGGATCACTGTCCAGAACCACGCCGCCGCCGGCCTGCACATACATCACACGGTCTTTGACGATTGCGGTACGCAAGGCAATGCAGGTATCAAGATCGCCACCGGCCGAGAAATACCCGATGGCACCGGCATAAAGCCCGCGTTTTTCAATTTCCAACTCATCAATAATTTCCATGGCGCGAATTTTTGGCGCACCGGAAACCGTCCCGGCGGGAAACCCTGCAAATAACGCATCTACGGCGTCCTTATCATCGTCCAGTTCGCCTTCAACATTGGAGACGATATGCATAACATGGCTGTATTTTTCGATGCCAAATTGCTCGGTGACTTTCACGGTACCGGCTTTGCAGGCGCGCCCGGCATCATTGCGGCCCAGATCAAGCAACATAAGGTGCTCAGCGCGTTCCTTGGGGTCAGCCAGCAAATCGGCTTCCAGTGCAGCATCTTGCGCCGGGTCGGCCCCGCGTGGCCTTGTGCCGGCTATCGGGCGAATGGTCACCTTGTTATCGCGCACCCGCACTAAAATCTCCGGGCTGGAGCCAACCACCGCCATGCCTTCAAAATTCAGATAATACAGAAATGGCGATGGGTTCATGCGCCGCAAAGCGCGGTACAGCGCGAAGGGTGGCTCTTCCAGCGGCGCGCTGAACCGTTGGCTTGGCACCATTTGGAAGATGTCACCGGCCCGAATATATTCTTTGGCACGCTCGACCATGGCGCGATAATGTTCTGGCTCGGTATTGCTTTGTGGTTGAGACTTTTGTTGTGCTATTGCTTCGCTATTTGAGCACGAGGTGTTTTGGGGCGAATTTCCCTGCAGCACCCGACCAACATCGCTCGAAGCGCTAAGGCGCTGGGCTAGATCATCCAAACGCTGCATAGCGTCGCCATGGGCCTGCTGCGCTGTACAGTCTGGATTGGGGCGCACCGGAGTTGAGAGCACAATCTCTTGCGAAACGGAATCAAAAATGGCCACCAGGGTCGGGCGTAGCAATAGGGCGTCAGCGAGGCCCAAACTGTCAGGGTTTGGCCCGCCCAGCGCTTCAAAATGGCGGATCATGTCATAGCCAAGATAGCCAAACACCCCCGCCGTCATTGGCGGCAGGCCTGTAGGCAATTTCATTTGGGCGTCGGCAACAAATTGGCGCAAGGCTTCAATTGGTGGTGCCTTAATGGTTTGCCAGACGCCGTTCGCGGCGGATTGCTCGGCTTTGCCGTCTCGAACCCGCCATATGGCATCGGGCTGTAAACCAATCATCGAGTAGCGGCCGCGCCAGTCGCCGCCCTGAACCGATTCCATCAAGAATATGTTGGGCTCGTCCGGTCCCAACCGTAACATGGCGGCAACCGGGGTAATTAAGTCATCAATAATGGTCCGCGTTACAATTTGTGCTTTGCCTTGGGCGTAATGCGCGCAAAACGATGCATCTGGCCCTTGCGAGGCCGCTTCACCCGATGCCATGGCGTTCAACCATCTATATTATCACCAAGCGCTAATGCTTTTAGCCGCGGGTCTTGCCGAACATTGTATTGGGCCAACAGGCCTTTCAAAAACTCAGCCTGCAGATCGGCGGCTAATGTCTGGCCCATTTCGGTGCGGCGCAAATCAACAATGCCATTGGCGGTCGGTGGCGCGGGCAAAATGTTATCAACGCGGGCGACAATCAGATATTGATTGCTATCGTCCGGGGCGGCGACAACCTCACCAAGGGCGGCGGCGAACAAGCCGCCAGCATGGCGCGCGGTCAGCGGTGCGACGGCTTGTCCGCGTTGCAAAATCGCAGATTCGACACGGGCACCAGCATAGCGGCTGGCAATGGTGTTGATATCTTCACCGGCCTTTAAGGCTGCTTCCATCTCATCAACAACGGCCTTTAGCGCCTCAGCGCGCTGGGCTGTCTGCCAAACCTGAATCACATTATCGCGAATGTCTTCCAAAGCCGGTGTCACCGGTTGCGCGATGGCGTCGGTGCGCAAGGCGTAATAGTCGTCATTGGCGGTTTGCTCGATCTCGGACTCAACCGACATCTCGGTTTCAAAAAGAGTTTTTAGAATTTCGCTTTGACCGGCAAACGAGGAAATCAACTGCCCATCGGCACCCCGCCCATTGCGGTCAACCATCGGCAAGGTTAGCAGCAAGAGATTGGCGGTTTCGGCGGCTTCCTCCAAAGAGGCACCGCTGGCGCGGGCATCGTCAAAAATACCAACCAATTCAAACAATTGGTCTTCCGCTTCTTCCTTGATGTATTCGTCGCGCAATTGGTCGCGCACCTCCTCAAAGGTCACGGTTTTGGCGGGAGTGATCGTGCTCACCTGCCATGCGGACCAGGCCAGACGGCCTTCGCTGGCACCATTGGCCTCATTGTCGGCGGCAAACACCGCTTCGGCGATTAAATCGTCCGGTGTTTGGGTTTGGGTATTGTCTTCAAACACCAAAGGTGCAGCGAGGTTCAAAGCTGCGGCGATATCGCTCGCCGCTTCGCCATTGCCCAGCCGCTCGGCAATGGCCTTGGCGCTGCCTTCGTCCGGGGCACTGATCTGCACCCAGCTGCGGGTTTCCGGTTCGGAAAGAGCGTCTTTGCGGAACTCAAAAAGCTCGGTAATGGAAGCTTCCGGCACTTCCACTTCTGACACCAGGTCTTGCACGGAAATGGTTACCAGAGAGGCGATACGGCGCTCTGGCGATTTGAACCGATCTTCATTGGCCGCCAGATAAGCGCTGAGCACATCATCGGTCGGGGCAGGCGGCACCGGTATAATTGTCTCGGGGACAATAATCTGCGATACCAGCCTTTGCTCGCCCTGAAATGCAAACTCAATGCGGGCCATGGCGCGCGGGGCCACTAAACCACGCACTACCGGCGCGGTAATTTGCGCCCGTAATAAATCGCCGCGCACATCACGCTCGAACATTTTGGGTGTAAAACCGGCAGAATTAAGGGTGGTGCGATATTGTTCTTCGCCAAATTTGCCGGTGAAAGGGTCTTGGAAAACTTCTAACTCGCGAATGCTTTTCACTACCAATTTGTCAGACATGCCAACGCCAAGCTGGGTCGCTTTGGCATCCAAGGCGGCTTCGCTGGTCATGCGCTGCAGCAATTGGTCGGCAAGACCAAATTCACGCGCCTGCTGGGCGGTTACCGTACCCTGGCTTTGCTGAACAACGCGATTGAGTTCGCGCTGCCAGGCGATTTGATAATCCTGAACCGAAACCTTGTTCGGGCCAACCACGACCACCGCATCGGCTTGCCCGCCCCGAAACACATCACTAATGCCCCAGACTGCGAAACTGACAATCAATAGGCCAATGAGGATGACGGATACTGGCGATTTGGACATTGAACGCATTTGTTCGAGCATGCTGAACTCCGGATAAAACCATGGTCAAAAGATCGCCGAATGTAGGCGGGTGCGGCGGCGGCGGCAAGGCTCACAATTGCCCAATATCACCCATGCTGCTAGGAAGCGAAAGCTTCAAAGTTTTGACATAGGGAATCGGGTATGGCGCGGCGACTTTTAGTAGCAGGCAATTGGAAAATGAACGGCATGCAAACCGCGCTGAGCGAGGTAAAAAGCCTGCTTGCGCTTAATCATGGACAGATGCCGCCAACTATCGACGTGTTAATTTTCCCCCCCGTCACCTTGCTTGCTGATATGGCACGGTTAAGCGAAGGCAGCGGCCTGCACTGCGGCGGGCAGGACTGTCATGCGCACGACCATGGCGCCCACACTGGCGACATATCCGCGCCAATGCTCAAAGATGTGGGTGCGACCTATGTGATTGTCGGGCATTCCGAGCGTCGCGCCGATCACCGCGAAAGCGATATGGTGGTCAAAGCCAAGGCCGAAGCAGCATTGCGTGCTGGTTTGATTGCCATTGTCTGCGTTGGCGAAACCCTCATTGAGCGCGAGAATGGCAAGGCCTTTGCGGTTGTTGGCAAACAGGTTGAAGGCTCCTTGCCCGATGGAGCAAACGCACAAAACTGCGTCATTGCCTATGAGCCGGTATGGGCCATTGGCACCGGTAAAGTGGCGACCATTGATGATATTGACGCCATGCATGGCCATATTAGACAGACATTGAAGGCAATGGGCAGCATCGGCCCGGACCAAGCCCGCATTTTGTATGGCGGTTCGGTCAAACCCGGCAATGCTGTTGAAATCTTTGCCCTCGACAATGTCGATGGCGGCTTGATTGGCGGCGCTAGCCTATTGGCTTCCGACTTCGGGGCGATAATTTCAGCGTGTAGTTAGTTCAACTTTTTGGTAATTTGGTAAAATCTTATCAACACCTTATCGTTATAGTTTCGGCTTAGCGGCGTAAACGCTGTGCTGGGGAGATGACTGGGTATGAGCCAAAACAGGAAATTTCAAGACGCTCGCGTTCTTTTGTTTGATACCGAACCGGCGAATTTGCGGGCGACCCGCGCGGCGTTGTTTGAGATCGGGTTTCGAGAAATCGAGAGCGTCCAGACCTTTAAAGACCTAACCAAACATATTTCCCACGGCGATTATGATCTGATTATCGCTGAGGTGCACAATGCCGGTGGTGGTGTTGCCGATCTGATTAAAAAGCTTCGCACCGGCGATGTCGGCGTAAACCCGTTTGCAGTCTTGATTGCAACAAGCTGGGATAGAGAAATTGAGAATGTGCGGCAATTGGTTGATGCCGGTATTGACGATTTACTCCTGCGGCCATATTCCACCAAGTGTATGTCTAGCCGCATTCATGCAGCGGTGACGGCGCGCAAAGGCTTTGTGGTTACGGGCGATTATGTCGGCCCGGATCGACGGTCAGAAGCGGATCGCAAAAATAGTGCCGAACTCTTCCATCCGCCCAACACCCTAAAAAACAGCGCTGAAGGCAATCCAAACGCGCCAATATCGCACGAAAAAGACATTGAAGCTGCCCGACAAAAAATGAGCCGCGAGCGCATTCGCACATTGGCCATGCGTATTATTGTCGCCGTAGAACTTAAAATCAGCGACCCGGAAACTGGCGGTAGTATTGATCCGGAAGAGATTGACGGTTTGGCGCGCGAATTGCGCCGACGTTTGCGTGGCCGTGGTTCGCCCGATGCCATAGAACTTGCCAGTGCTTTGGTTGAAATTACCACCGAAGCTCTGGAGCCGGATAGCGATCCGGAAAAGCAGCTGCGTTTGATTAAGGAATTGGCGCTGGGCACCTATACCGCCTTTGCTGATGGCGATTCCTTGGAGCGCTCTGACGGTGAAGTGGAACGGACGGTGGGTGTGTTGCGCGGCAAACTGCAGGAGCAAAGCGTGCAGGACTGGCGCCGGGAGCTGAGCTGCGCTACATAGCGTGCGAACTGATGCGATTTGTGTCGGTTTAGTGCACTAATCGTTCCAGAGACCTCATTCCAATGACCGCTGTATTACTAACCATTCATTTTCTCATTTGCGCTGCTTTGGTGGCTACCGTTTTATTGCAACGCTCCGAGGGCGGGGCTTTGGGCATAGGCGGCGGGGCAGGCAGCATGATGTCTGGTCGCGGCGCAGCCAATGCGCTTACCAAGTCTACATCGGTTCTTGGTGCTTTGTTTTTCGGCTCCAGCATATTACTGACCGTTGTGCCAAATCTTGGTAAATCAGGCGATAGCCTGGTAATTGGCGCACCGACTTTGGACGCTCCGGCGGCGATAACAGAAACATTGGGCGAAGCGGTTGAAGACCCGGCGCCGGTGCCTGTACCAGTCCCGGAAGAAGAATAATCACATAAATTTGTTTTTTGGGATTTCGCCGAGCGCGAATCAAAGATAGGGTGCGCGCCCATGTCGCGGTATATATTCATCACCGGCGGCGTGGTCTCCTCTTTGGGTAAAGGCCTCGCATCCGCAGCTTTAGGCGCGCTATTGCAAGCGCGGGGTTATAAGGTTCGCTTACGCAAGCTGGATCCCTACCTCAATGTTGACCCCGGCACTATGTCGCCTTACCAGCACGGCGAGGTTTACGTTACTGATGACGGGGCGGAAACTGATCTCGATCTTGGGCATTATGAACGCTTTACCGGTGTCGCGGCGGCACAGACCGACAATGTAACCACCGGACGTATCTATCAGCAGATTATTGAGCGCGAACGGCGCGGCGACTATCTGGGCGCTACGGTGCAGGTTATTCCGCACGTTACCGACGCCATTAAAGAGTTTGTGCTCTCGGATGCCGGCGATGTTGATTTCGTGCTTTGCGAAATTGGCGGCACGGTTGGCGATATTGAAGCGCTGCCGTTTTTTGAAAGCATTCGCCAAGTCGGGTTGGAATTAGGCCCAACACGCACCGCCTATATCCACGTAACCCTGCTGCCCTTTATCAAGGCCGCTGGCGAGATGAAGACCAAGCCAACACAGCACTCGGTTAAAGAACTGCGCTCCATTGGTATTCAGCCCGATATTTTGCTTTGCCGGTGCGAACATGAAATTCCCGATAGCGAGCGGCGCAAAATTGGCCTGTTTTGTAATGTACGCGAGAATGCGGTGATCCCGGCTATGGATTCCGCGTCGATTTATGACGTGCCGCTGGCCTATCACGAGCAGGGGTTGGACACGCAGGTGCTCGCGCATTTTGGCTTGTCCGACGACACCGAGCCGGATTTGAGCCGCTGGGAGAGAATCTCTCACTCCATTCACAATCCCGATGGCGAAGTTTCTATCGCCGTGGTCGGCAAATATACCGTGCTGCCGGACGCCTATAAGTCACTAATGGAAGCCCTGGTGCATGGCGGCATTGCCAATAATGTTAAAGTCAAAATCAAATGGATCGAAAGCGAAAAGTTTGAATCCGATGACGCGGCGATGGCGGCGCTTGCCGGCGTACATGGTATTTTGGTGCCGGGTGGTTTTGGCGAACGCGGTGCCGAGGGCAAAATACGCGCCGTTGAATTCGCCCGTGAACACGAAGTGCCGTATTTCGGTATATGCTTTGGTATGCAAATGGCGGTTATTGAGGCCGCTCGCCACCTTGAGGGCACCACAGACGCCACCTCCAGCGAGTTTGAAGGGGCAGGGACCCATGTGGTCGGCTTGATGACAGAATGGGCAAAGGGCAATGCCACCGAAAAGCGCGGTCATGCGGACGATCTGGGCGGCACGATGCGGCTTGGCGCTTACCCGGCGACATTGGTCGAGGGCAGTCTGGCGCACCGTATTTATGGCACACCGAACATATCGGAACGCCACCGGCACCGCTATGAGGTCAATATCGCCTGGCGTGAGCGTTTGGCGGAGCAGGGCATGGTGTTTTCGGGCCTTTCACCGGACGGTGTATTGCCGGAAATTGTAGAGTTGAAGGATCATCCATGGTTTATTGGCGTACAATTTCACCCGGAGCTAAAATCACGCCCCTTCGCACCGCACCCCCTATTTGCCAGCTTTATCGCCGCCGCCCTGGAACAAAGCCGCATGGTATAAGGCGCGGGTAAAGCCTTAGGGCCTGATCCTAAACTCTGGCCTTAGTATTTTGCCTGCAATGTCACCCATGTTTTGCGCGCATTGGTCGAAAACCCATCGGCATTGTAATGAGCATAGTGCACCGCAATTGAATAACGCTTACCAATTGGTTTTATCAGCGCGGCATCAAATTCATTACCATAATGTGCACCGCCATTTACGGCTTTAAAATCATGATAATCCACAACAATTTTGGTTTTACCCAAAAGTAGAATTGCATCCCCAAAAGTGTAGGAGAATTTGACATATTTGTCTTCGAGGCCCGCGGAAGGGGTTGGCAAAAACTTGCGGCCGAAGAAGCCCATAATAGCGCAAATACCGCGCAACGCCGAGCCCGCGACCGTGCCTTTGGCAAAATGATCAAAGGCGCCCTCCAAGACAAAAAGAAGTACGACCGTAAATGAGCTAATTCGCATTGTGACGGCCCACCGTCATCGTCTGCCGCTAACGGTGTCCATGTTTGATCCCACCTCTCGGCGCGCTCCTCTGTTAACTTAAAACTTGGCCAACTCGAATTTTGGTTAATAGTTTTTATACCTTTATGTTGATACTAGGAAATACAACTAAAAGTTGCTTTAAATTAAAATGCAAGATTGACCTAAAGTAGGAGAGATTGGCGTGCGAAACGATCAAACCATAACAAATAAAGAGGTTTTCTTCGAGGAAAACGAAATTATCGTAAGCAAAACTGATCTCAAAGGGCGGTTGACATATTGCAATGAAGTGTTTCTTGCAATCTCTGATTATAGTGAACAGGAATGCCTAGGCCAACCACACAGCCTCATTCGCCATCCCGATATGCCACGATGCATTTTTAAACTGCTGTGGGACACGTTGCTAAGTGGCAATGAAGTTTTCGCCTATGTGGTCAACCGTTGTAAAACCGGCGACCATTATTGGGTTTTCGCTCATGTCACACCTAGCGAAGACAAAAATGGCCAGATTATTGGCTACCATTCAAACCGTCGAGTGCCAGAGCGCGCTATTCTCGACAATGCCATCATCCCGCTATACCGGGCTTTATTGCAAGAAGAGGCAAAGAGCCGCAACACCAAAGAGGGGTTGTTGGCGTCATTTCAAATGCTGGAAAAACATCTGAACTCTTTAGGCATGGGGTATGATGAATGGGTGCTCACCTTGGGCATTAAAGTATTGGAAAAGGCCGCCTGATCGCGATCAAAATCGTCAACTTTCAAACCGTAAAAAAGAGGACTTTGTGTCATGTTTAGCACCAAATCATCGAAGCCAATTTCAAAAGCTGCGGCCGTTTGCAAAGCTGTGGCTGCAGGGGATTTTGAAGCAAGAATATTGAATATCAACGAAACCGGTGAGCTTGGTGAATTGATGCACGCGATCAATCAGATGATTGATTGTACTGATGCCTATATGCGCGAATCCCGCGCTACTATGCAGAGTGTGAACAAAAATAAATATTTTCGCCTGATTGATGAAAAGGGCATGGTAGGGGCCTTTTTAAGCGCCACCCGAACTATCAACAATGCCGCCTACTTTGCCCGTGATCGTAATGAAGGTTTTCAAAAAGTAGGGAAGGGGTTTGAACAGAATATGGGGCAGATTGCGCAAAGCGTGGCTAATGCGGTGACTGAACTGGATTCCACATCGGCTTTGTTGGATGAGGCCGCAACAACGGCCAACGAGCAGTCGGTTACCGTAGCAGCCGGTGCTGAGGAAGCTTCGGTAAACATGAATGGCGTTGCCAGCGCAACCGAAGAGCTGACGTGCTCAATCGACGAAATTGGTCGTCAGGTTAACCAGTCTTCGGATATTACCACCGAAGCCGTTGGTAAGGCCGACACCATGAGTAAACAAATTGAATTACTCGCTGCCGCGTCGGAAAGAATTAATGAAGTAGTCGACCTGATTAACAATATTGCCGGGCAAACCAATCTGCTCGCTCTTAACGCTACCATTGAGTCGGCGAGGGCCGGAGAGGCGGGCAAAGGCTTTGCCGTGGTGGCTTCCGAGGTAAAGGCCTTAGCCCAACAGACCGAAAAAGCTACGCAGGAAATCGGTGCGCAGGTGCAAGAAATTCAGGACGTGACCAGGGAGGCCGTTACCGCCAATGAGGCGATTAGCGAAACCATTTCTAAAGTGAGGGACATTTCCGCAAGCATAACCACCGCAGTCAACGAGCAAGGTGAGGCAACCAAGGAAATCTCGCGCAATGTACAAGAGGCTGCAGTCGGTACAACAGATGTCAGCGCCAGCATTGTTCAGGTGCAGGACTCTACCAGTAACACCCAAGACGCTGCGAAAAAAGTTATGGTGGCGTCAAATGCGCTCGGTACTCAACGCGACGCTTTGCAAGACCTAAAAGAAAGCCTGAAAAATGAAATGGATGAGTTTTTGGGAAATGCCAGAAAGTCTGCTTAGGGCTAATGGCACACCATATTATGCTGGCTTATGTATACCATCCGCCAATCTTCCATCGCGGATAATAACACGCATTGTTCCCCGGCGGATGAAACAAAAATGGTGGGCGATACTGGGATTGAACCAGTGACCTCCTCGGTGTGAACGAGGCGCTCTCCCGCTGAGCTAATCGCCCCTGCGCAATGGCAAGAGGCCGCGTCTATAGGGTGGGGGCGGGCGTTAAGTCAAGCGGTCAGCGCGGCTCAATCGGAAAGGGTGCGGATGGCCAAAACGGCACGGCCAAGAATACGTGGCATGCTGGTCGGGAAAAGCGTTTCAAATCGTACCGGGTCGCCTGCTGGCTCAAGCCGTTCTGGCTGACTGCGCCAACGCCGGACCAAAGCTTTACCTTGCCATTCAAAGAGGTAAAACTCGCCGTCTTGCAACGTGCCAATCTCGCGATCAAAAATAATGGTCGTGCGTGCCGGGAAAGCGCGACTGAGCGCCGGGTCATCACAATCAAGGGCGAACGGCGATTGCGCGCGCACAGCGGCAGCAACATGGCGCATTGGCGTTGCGCCTAAGGCGCTCACCTGATTTTCGCCGGTTGGCCAAGGGAGCACGGCAATGTGTAAAATTGGTGTGGAAAAATAACCGGCATCGCGCATCGGTTGGGTGCGGTGCATCGCGTTTGGGGCGCTAATATGCCCCTCCAACAACCATAATCTTTGTACTTCAAGGGCTATGGTCAAGCGCTCCAAGGCGGCCTCACGTGGGCTATGACTGCCGTTTTCCCAATTCGCGACTGTCGGTTGACTGACCAAGGTGGCTTTCGCCAACCGTGCCTGACTCCAACTTCTGCGCGTTCTGGCTTCGCGAATGCGTTGTCCGATTTGTGTCATGCCCACTCCCAATCATTACCATAACCTATCAAAATTATTTGTAAAACTAATACAATCAGTTTGTGCCGGTTTTTAGCAGTTTGGGGGTGAAATTTGCGCGTTGAATCTGCAAAATGGGGGTAAACTTCCGTAGAAGATAGAAAAAAATTGATCAAATGGTCAAAAAAACGTCGATTTTGGCCATTTTTTCGTTCGCAAGGCCTTGACGATTGAACATTATAAGCTAAATTTATACCAGAAACATAAATATGCGCGGGCGATGCTTTGCGCCAAAGGAGATTATAAGATGTCAGGTGATTACTGCACCGATGATGGTGCGCGCCGTATTAAGGCGAAAGTGGAAGAATATTGGCGTGAGCGCGGGTACGATGTTGATGTTGCCTTGGTTGGCGCCAGCTTTGTTGCCGCCATGCGCTCGGCGCGTACTGATGTACGTTCCGATATGGTCAACGGCTTGCCTCGCCAACGCAAGGCTGCCTAAGACCACATGTTTTAGCGTTTTACGCGCTATTTCCAATGCTTAGAAGAAAAGCCCCTGATATCTCGGGGGCTTTTTTTTACGTTGTGTTGGCCAAAATCGGCTAATTTCGGTCAGTGGCGGGGTGTCGGCACTTACCTTATTTGCTGCCCATAATAATGTATTCTCCGCCGCGTTCTAATGCGCGTTGATAAGCCGGCCGCGCGTGGATGCGGTTCAAAAAGCCCATTAAGTTTGGCCATTGTTTATCAAGACCACCGCGTCCAGCAGCCGCTTCTAATGGAAAACTTATCATTATATCAGCCCCGGACAGCGAATCTCCGGCGAACTAGGGTGATTCTCCCAATTCGGCTTCCATAAAGTCGAGATGCATTTTGATTTGCGGCAGAATGTAGCTGTTAAGCACGCCTTTGGAGATTGCTTTGGCGATGGGTTTGGCGAAAAACGGCATGGGGCGCGTTGTCACGGCATCGAAGAGCAGTTTCATCAGCAAAGGCGGCATGGTTGACCCTTCGCCATAATGCAGCCAGTATCGATACTGCAAAAGCGCGCTCGAAGAAGCACCCGGCCCAAGCTTTCCGGCTTTTTCCACCAAATATTCAATAATTGCCCCGGTTTCGGCGATGACTACATCGCCATCGGTAATCACCGGTGATTTTCCCAACGGGTGGATGTCCCGCAAAGCCGTGGGAGCGAGCTTGGTCTTCTTGTCGCGCGCATAGTGCTTGATTTCGTATTCAAGCTCCAATTCTTCCAACATCCATAAGACGCGTTGCGAACGGGAGTTTTCCAGATGGTGAACATTAATCATATTCGGGTTCCGATGCGGTCAGGCAAAATATCGATCACGGCTTTTTGCGTGCGAGTAAAGTAAAAACGGCGTCTGGGATTTGGTTGAAATGGTCCAGCACTATATCGGCGCCAAGTTCTGTTGCCGACGGCTGGCTATAACCATAACTCATCAAAATAATCGGCACATTGGCCGCGCGGGCGCTCTGCAAATCGGCGGCGCTATCACCGACCATAATTGCCTGTGCTGCCGACGAAGGGTGGATGGCGCGCAATAGGTGGGCCGGGTCCGGTTTTTTTGCGGATACGTTTTCCGGGCACACAACAGCGTCAAAATATTGCTTCAATTCCACGGCATCCAAGAGCTTTTTGGTGAGCACCTCCGCTTTATTGGTACATATGGTCAGGCGCGCTCCGGCATTGGTGAGCGCCGATAGCACACCGGTGACGCCGTCAAAGACCCGGCTATCCTGGGCAATGTTGGCGGCATAGTCATCGAGAAAATGGGTAAGACGCTTGTCTACGTCATCGGGCGTTGGCGTTATTCCCCCAAGGGAGAATGCGCGCTCGATCAGCGCTCGGGCACCTTGACCGATAATGGCGCGCACCTGCTCAATACGGGTCGGCACCAGGCCGGAACCTTGCATGCAAACATTGAGCGCACGTACCAGATCCGGTGCCGTGTCGACCAGGGTTCCGTCCAGGTCAAAGGCTAGTGTGTGACCGCGAAGCGGCATAGGTCTCTCCTTAAGGGTAAAATCGGCTGGTCCTTAGCATTTGCGCGCGCTACAAACCCTCGTGCGTTAACGATTCTGCCGGTGGAAACTATGCCTCAATTGCGCGCTGCTGTCATCTTGGCGGCAGGTCATGGAACCAGAATGAAAACCAAGCTGCCAAAGGTGTTGCACCCTTTGGCTGGGCGACCGCTATTGTCATGGGCGGCATCGCTGGCAAGGCGGGTCGGGGCGAGCCGGATTTGCGCCGTGGTGAGTAGTAAAACTAACGCCGTCGGGCTTGCTGCGGCAGCAGAATTAAGCGCTGAAGCGGTGATGGTGCAAAACCCGCCGCAAGGCACTGGCGATGCGGTAAAGTGTGCTCAAGACGCCTTTGCCGGGTTTGAAGGCAATGTGATTACGCTATACGCCGATGTACCCCTTATTCGCGCGCAAACCATTGAACGTGTTTTTGCTGCCATTGAAGACGGCGCGGATATAGCGGTTTTGGGTTTTGAGGCGACTGATCCCGGGGCCTATGGCCGTTTGGTGTTGAGCGAAGACGGCAGTTTGGAGAAAATTACCGAGGCCAAAGATGCCAGTTCGGCTGAATTGGCCATTCGGCTTTGTAATTCCGGCGTGCTTGCTGCTGGTTCGTCGCTTTTGTTTTCGCTTTTGGGTGAGATTACCAATGATAATGCCAATGGCGAATATTATCTGACCGACATTGTTGGTTTGGCCAAACAGCGTGACCTGCGCATTGTTGTAGTCACTGCCGATGAAGACGAGGTGATGGGGGTAAATTCGCAAGCCGAACTGGCCATCGCAGAAAATCTGTTTCAGACGCAAGTACGCGAAAAATGGATGCAAAATGGCGTGCGCTTACGAGCACCAGAAACGGTTTTTGCCAGTTGGGACACGCAAATTGAACCTGATTGCGTGATTGAGCCTTATGTGGTGTTCGGTCCGGGCGTGCATTTGGGGGCAGGTACCCACGTGCACAGTTTCTCCCACCTTGAGGGGGTTATGGCCAAGGGCGATGCATCCATCGGCCCGTTTGCGCGATTACGCCAAGGCACCAATATTGCGGCTGAGGCCAAAATTGGAAATTTTGTCGAAACCAAGAATGCCGAAATTGGTCATGGCACAAAAATCAGCCATTTATCCTATATTGGCGACACCAATATAGGGACCCAGGTAAATATTGGTGCCGGCACGATTACCTGTAATTATGACGGGGTTAGCAAGCACATCACGACGATTGGGGCCGGGGCTTTTATCGGCTCCAACACCTCGCTGGTAGCCCCAATAACCATTGGAGCAGGGGCGTTGGTTGGGTCCGGTAGCGTGATCACCTGCAACGTGCCGCAAAACGCCTTGAGTATTGCCCGGGCCAGACAGCGCGACATAAATGATGGCGCTACGCGGTTTCGAAACAGGAAAAACAAAGATGCGTGATCAGGACAACCCCAAAACCCATGCCGCCCGCGCGTCACTGGATTATGTAGAAGAGGGCATGGTGCTGGGATTGGGTTCCGGCTCTACCGCCGAAATATTTATTGAACTTTTGGGCTTGCGGGTCGCCAACGGTTTGCAGGTGCAGGGTATTCCCACATCGCAACGCACGGCGGATGCGGCTGTGGATGCTGGTATCACTCTGCTGCCGATTGAACACGCCGATAAGATTGATTTGACCATTGACGGGGCCGATGAAATTGGCCCGCGCTTCGCGCTGATTAAGGGCGGTGGCGGTTGTTTATTGCGCGAAAAAATTATTGCCAACGCTTCAGACTTGATGGTGGTGATTGCCGATGAAAGTAAGTTGGTAAAGACTTTGGGGGCATTTCCTTTGCCGGTGGAAGTCGACATTTATGGATTTTCTATTACTGCCAAAAAAGTGTTTGACGCGTTGAGCGCGGTCTGCCCCTCTCGTCCGGCCGTTGAGTTACGCGAAGGCCGAATTGCTGGCAAACCTTTTATTACCGATGGCGGGCACTATATTTTGGATTGCGCGTGCGAGGCCATTCCCGACCCGGTTAAAGCGGCGGCTTTGTTGGCTGCGGTGCCGGGTGTAGTTGAGCACGGTTTGTTTTTGGATTTGGCGCGTGTGGTCATCATTGGTGGCACATCCGGTGCCGAGATATTGGAGCGCTAAAATTGGAAAATACCGTGGAAACCGTCGACCTCTTTGTTATTGGGGCCGGCTCTGGCGGCGTCAGAGCGGCGCGTATGGCGGCGCAATATGGCGCAAAAGTCGCTATTGCCGAGGAATTTCGTATTGGCGGCACCTGCGTTATTCGTGGCTGTGTCCCCAAGAAATTTATGGTTTATGCCAGCGCCTATGGGCAGGGTTTTGAAGAAGCGCGGGGCTATGGCTGGCAGGCTGACAATGTCCGTTTTGACTGGAACACTTTGATTGCCGCCAAAGATGCAGAAATCGAACGGCTTTCGGACATTTACCGGCGCAACCTTGGCAAGGCAAATGTACAAATTATTGAAGAACGCGCCGAATTAGCCGGGCCGGACACGGTTCGGCTGGTGCCATCCGGGCGTGTGGTGCAGGCAAAGAAAATCTTGATCGCCACCGGCGGCACCCCGCGAAAATTGGGCTTTGCCGGCGAAGAGCACACCATTACCTCTAATGAGATTTTTCACCTTAGCGAAATGCCAGATCACATTCTCATCAATGGCGGCGGCTATATTGCTTGTGAGTTTGCCAGCATATTTGCTGGTCTTGGGGCCAAGGTCAGCCTGCTATATCGCAAAGAAATGGTGTTGCGCGGGTTTGATGATGATTTGCGCAGTCACATGCAAAAAGAACTTATGCGCCAAGGCATTAACGTCATCACTGGCGTCAATATTGATGTCATTGAGAAGCAAAATGGCGGCTTATTGGTGCGCCTCGATAACGGCGAGAGCATTAGCTGTGATCAGGCAATGATGGGCACCGGACGGGTGCCCGCCACCGACGGGCTGGGGCTGGATGTGGCCGGTGTAAATACAACCAGGAGTGGGGCCATTATTGTTGATGCATTTGGGCAATCTTCGGTGCCGAGTATATTTGCGGTTGGCGATGTAACCGACCGGATATCCTTGACACCGGTGGCCATTCGCGAAGGTGCGGCGTTTGCCGATAGTGAGTTTGGGGATCGCCGCCACAGCTTCGATCATAAAGACGTGGCCAGCGCCGTGTTTACCCAACCGCCCGTTGGTTCGGTTGGTTTGAGCGAGATCGATGCACGGGCAGAATTTGGTGATATTGATGTCTATAAATCCAGTTTTCGCCCTATGCGCCACACCATTTCGGGATCGCAAGAACAATATTTGATGAAACTGATTGTGCGGACCACGGATCAAGTGGTCGTCGGCGTACATTTGATTAGCGATGCCGCCCCGGAAATTATCCAAATTGCGGCGATTGCGGTCAAGGCTGGTCTGACCAAGGCACAATGGGATGAGACCTGCGCGGTGCATCCCACCGCGGCCGAGGAATTGGTGCTCATGCGTGAGAAGTTCATCGCCGCCACCTGATTGCGTTTCGATTTTCCAACGTAGAGGCCATCCATGCGCATAGCGTTTCTTATGTCAGCCGATATGCGTGCCGATAACCCGGACCGGCGCATTGATGGTTATGAACACGATTTGGAATTTACCGCATTGCAGCGCGAAGGTGCTGACCGGAACATCGTGTTTGAAGAAGTAATTTGGGAAGCGACGGACGTTGATTGGCGGCGTTTCGACGGGGCAATGGTCGGTACAACGTGGGATTATGCGCAAAAGCGCGAGGCTTTTTTTGAAGCTTTGGCGATCATTGACCAAGAAGTTCCGCTTTTTAACCCGCTGGCGCTCATGCAATGGAATGCGGATAAAACGTATTTGCGCGATTTGGCGGCGAAAGGCGTGCCGACCATTGAGACCCTTTGGGCCGATGCGGCAAGGCCAGAGATTATTGCCAGCGCCTTTGATACGTTAAAAACAGATAGTGTTGTTATTAAACCGCGCATTGGAGCCAGTGGCTGGCGGCAGAAACTCTTAAAAAGAGGTGAAACGCTGCCGCCTGCCGATGTTTTGCCGCCTGCGGCTTGCTTGATTCAACCGTTTCTACCCTCCGTAATGGCGTTCGGGGAGATTTCGCTTTTGTATTATGACGGCGTGTTTAGCCATTGCGCGCGCAAAACCCCCGGTGCGGGTGATTATCGCATTCAGTCAATTTATGGTGGGCGAGAACAGGTGCACACGCCCAATGATCAAGACTTTGCCTGCGCCGAGGCGGCAATTGCGGCCTTACCCCTTGCCCCGCTTTATGCGCGCATTGATATCATTCGAGATACCCAAAATCAGCCCCTCATTATTGAGGTTGAACTTATCGAGCCGTACCACTATGTCGAACAAGGGCCCGGTTTTGCGGCTCCATTGATTGACGGCATGGTCAAACGCTTGGCGTAAGCTCCAATGCTCATCGGCAACGCTCTATTCCGGTTTTTTATACTTCAATAAAAAGCGGTCTGTTTGGCGGCGAATGGACGGGTCGAACACCTGCATTTCACGATTGTCGTCGGCATTGCGCAGGGCATGGCTCTGTTCGATCAGTTCAAATCCGTTTTTGCCGGCGCTGGCTTTGACAATCGCCGGATCAATGCGGTGCGTGGTCCCACCTGTGGTCGACGCGGCGCCGTCTGGCGCGGCATGATCTAGGACAATGAAAGTGCCACCGGGTTTTAATATGCGCATAATCTGGGCGTAGGTCTGGTCAGCATCGCCAAGACTCTCGCCGTTATATTTATAATAAAGTTCGTGTGGGCCCAAAATCCAGGTGACCACATCAATTGAATTGTCTGTGGCGTCCAGTTTATCAAAATTTGTTTTCGATAAAACAACATTCCTAAGGCGGTTATTGAGAAGGCGGGTTTTAACATCATCACCGACAAAACTGTCAAAACTAGCTGGGTTTTGCATAATGACTTTACCCTCCGGCCCGACAATATGGGACAGCAATTCGGTATAATAACCGCTGCCCGCTTCCATTTCGAAGACGGTCATGCCGGGGCCAATGCCGGAAAACTTCAAAACTTTTCCTGGCTTGCGAAATGCATCGTCGGCGCGATCGCCAGCCAATCGGTCTTCATTAGCGATAGCCGCCGCGTGCACATTGGTGAAACTGCCTTGCTGGGTCCTATCTTTGGAACAGGCGTTCAAGCCAATTACACAAAGCAGTACTAATGAAGGCAAACGAAATTTTGTAATCATTCCAAGTACTCCCGGGACAAAACCGTACAAATCTAAGAATTAGACCAATGCTTGAGGTGTACATAGAAAAGGGCTGTGGTCAAACGATTTGCAAAAAATTGAAGAGGCGGCTGTCCCTATGGGTTTGCGAGGAGTTTGCTATGCCGTATAGACACAGTCCAAATTTGAACAGGTGTACATATGACCAATTGGTCCCCCGCAAGTTGGCGCGCAAAGCCAGCAAAGCACATTCCGGATGATTATCCGGACGTTGACGCGTTAAACAGTGTTGAGGAACGGCTTACCCATTCTGCACCATTGGTGTTTGCCGGTGAGGCGAGGGCGCTAAAAGCCGAATTGGCGCGTGCCGCCAATGGTCAGGCATTTGTGTTGCAAGGCGGAGATTGCGCCGAGAGCTTTAAAGAGTTTTCTGCCGATGGCGTGCGCGATATGTTTCGTGTTCTGATGCAAATGGCCGTGGTACTGACCTTTGCTGGCGGGCGGCCAGTGGTCAAATTGGGCCGCATAGCCGGGCAATTTGCCAAACCGCGCTCATCCTCCATTGAAACCCGTGACGGTCTGGAATTGCCGAGCTATCGCGGCGACAACATCAATGCCATGGCTTTCACCGCCGAGGCGCGCACGCCCAACCCTGAGCGTTTGATGCACGCCTACAATCAATCGGCGGCAACGCTTAACCTGCTGCGTGCCTTTGCTACGGGGGGCTATGCGGCCCTTAGCAATGTGCACCAATGGACACTGGGCTTTGTCGAGCGCAGTCCGTCGGGCGCGCGCTATCGCAATATAGCCGATAAGATTAGCGAAACTCTGGCGTTTATGGACGCTTGCGGGATTACCGTTGAAAGCGCGCCGCAAGTTGGCGGTACCAGCTTTTATACCAGCCATGAAGCTTTGTTATTGGGCTATGAGCAGGCCATGACTCGCGTGGATTCCACCACCGGTGACTGGTATGACACCTCGGCGCATCTTTTATGGATTGGAGATCGCACCCGGCAGCTTGATGGTGCGCATGTGGAGTTTTGTCGCGGTATTAAAAACCCGCTTGGGATTAAGTGTGGCCCCAGCTTGAACCCGGATGAACTTCTGCAATTGCTGGACGTATTAAACCCGCAAAATCAGGCGGGGCGCATTGTCCTGATTAATCGTTATGGTGCGGAAAATGTTGAAAAACACCTGCCGACACTGGTACGCAGAATTGAGGGTGATGGGCGCAAAGTGGTGTGGTCGTGTGACCCCATGCATGGCAATACCAAGAAGACCGGTAATGGCTTTAAAACGCGCCCCGTAAGTGCGATTCTGGCGGAAGTAAGTAGCTTCATGGAAGTCTTACGCGCCGAAAACGCATGGCCCGGCGGTGTGCATTTTGAGATGACCGGCAGCAATGTTACCGAATGTATTGGCGGTGCGCGTGAAATTACCGAAGCCGATTTGTCTTCGCGTTATCATACCCATTGTGACCCGCGTTTGAACGGTGAACAGGCCCTGGAATTGGCATTTTTATTGGCCGAGCAGTTAAAACCGCACCGCGATAGAGTGGCCGCAGCACAATAGCGCTTAGCCAGCTTCATAGGCGTCGCGCAACCAGTTGTTTAATTCCGCGTCGATCTCATTCAGTGACGTCAAAGCGATTTTATGGGTGCACATCGCATTGGGTTTTTCGGCAATCATTCGCGCCGTACCATCATACCCCTTGAGATTAATCCCCAAATCAACGCGGGTTTTGGTGGCCGGGGTGATGACCGCGAATTGCTTGTTTCGGCGCAGGCTGACGCAGGTTTTCTTCGGCGCAATCTCAACATCTGTGCCAAAGCCAAGAGCGATTTTTACCAAAGCGTCATGAATGGGTTTGAGTCCCTCTTTGCCATTGGCGTATTGTGCGCTTACCAGATCAACTGGTGCGTCGCTCTTTAGCGTATGATGAGCCACCAGATTGGCAAACCCATGGGTCATGCCATGCTCGATTTTCAGGAACTTGACGATCTGGCCGTGCTTTTCAAGGCCGGCGTTTTTGGTAATGCTGAGCCATGCCTCCAGCGATTTCCCGGTTTTTTCGGGCATGTTGTCGATCATGGTTTGCGCCATTTCTTCGGGTGAGGCCATTGCTTGCTCCTTCTCTTTCGAAAACTAATTCGGTGTTGCGGCTTCCGCTAATGCCTTGATTGCCAGAACCGAACGCCAATTGCGTGCAGTGGTTTGCACGCCTAACGCCGTGTCGACTTTTGCGGCCAGCTTGGAGCGGCCAATTCCAGACGGAGCATGCAGGTAAAACGCATTTTTGGTCAGGGAAAATGCCTCATCAGGTTTGCGTAAGTCTTCCAAAAGGTCAAGATTTGGCGCTTCAGGTTTTTTGGTCAAAAAGGCGACGTGCATATTTTTGTGTTCAGTAATTGTCCCGATAAAAGGGTTGTGTTGAATGACGTTATCAAGCGTGGCTTTTTCAATCGCTAAGACTTTGGGCGCAAAACCAAATTGATTGTCTACCGCGTCAGTTATTTTTTGCTCCAATTTTTCGGCTTTTTCCCTCGGTCCCAAAAATACTGCATTGCCGCTTTGGATATAGGTTTGGGGGTTTTGGAAGCCTAAATCTTGCAAAAGCTTACGCAATTCCGCCATCGGTAAAAGATGGTTGCCGCCAACATTAATGCCGCGAAAAAGCGCAATCCACAAAGTCATCTTTGGGCGTGCTCTTTATCGCATTGAGGAGACATACAAGCTAGCCCAGCTTGACCAGCATTTTGCCGGTATTGCCGCCGGAGAACAATTTCAAAAATGCGGTTGGTGCATTTTCAATTCCATCTTCGACGGTTTCCTGCCATTTGATTTTACCCGCCGGCACCCAGGCGGCCAAATCTCCAACAAAGTCGCCCAGCATGTCCTGATGGTCGGAAACAAGCAGGCCTTCCATGCGCAAGCGTTTGCCAATTACGTTAAACAAATTCCATGGACCGGGCTTTGGCGCGGCATCATTATAGCCCGAGATTAAACCGCAAACGACAATGCGGCCAAACAGGTTCATGGCTTCCAGTGCCGCGACTAAATGGTCGCCGCCAACATTTTCAAAATAAACATCCACCCCCTCAGGGGCAGCGGCTTTCAGCGCCGCCATCAACGCCGATTGGTCCGCGTGGTTCTTGTAATTTATCACCTCATCGACGCCCAGGCTTTTCAGCCAAGCGCATTTGTCGTCCGACCCGGCAGACGCCACCACTCGGCAGCCCTTAATTTTGGCAATTTGGCAGACAATGGACCCCACCGCGCCAGCGCCCCCGGAGACAAATACGGTCTCGCCTTCTTTAGGTTGGCCAACGCGCAACAGGCCGGCATAGGCGGTCAGGCCTGGCATGCCGGCAACGCCCAAAAACGCTTGCTCGGGCAGGCCATAGGTTTCCAGCTTTTGCAAGCCAGTGCCGTCGCTAATGAAAGCCTCGCGCCAGCCATTCATCGAAAGCACCAAATCATTTTTGGTAAAGTCAGGGTGGTTGGAGCTAAGCACCTTGCCAACCGCGTGGCCCTCCAGAGCTTTGCCGATTTGAAACGGCGGCAAATAGCTTTTACGGTCCATCATTCGCGCCCGCATATAGGGGTCGACGGACATCCACGTATTTTGAACCAATAATTCGCCATCGCCGGGCGCGGGTAACTCCACGGAGGCCAATTCAAAATCACTGGCCGTTGGCATTCCATTGGGCCGGGCGGCCAGACGAATTTCGCGCGAAATCATGGTATCAGACATGTAAAAGCTTCCTATATATATTATCGTTGGCGATGAAGATTGCTGGGTATATTCTAGCCATCAGTTTTGGGCTTGTCGAAGGCTTATGTGGGACTTGAACAATAAACGATTTGAGGGCGAGATGAATTGGAAAAATGCACTACCCGGCCAAATCACATGGCCGCAGAAAACCCGCGAATATAGCCACAATCACGTTGATTCGTCGGTTTGGAACGATTTTGCATTTCGTGATGACGACATCATCATCGCCACTTATGGAAAATCAGGCACCACATGGCTCCAGCAGATCATTGCGCAGCTTATCTTTGAAGGCAAAACCGGCGTGAATGTGGCGGCGATATCGCCATGGGTGGATTTTCTCCTGCCACCCAAAGCGGAAAAACTTGCAATGCTTGAAGCGCAGACCCATAGGCGGTTTTTAAAAACCCATCTTCCCGTTAATGCTCTTAATTTTTCACCCAAAGCCAAATATATTTATATTGCGCGCGATGGTCGCGACGTGGTGTGGAGCTTTTATAACCATCACGCCAAAATGACCAAGGCGGCCTATGAACGGCTGAAAAGTGTTTGCCCGCCGAGCGTACAAGAGTTTTCACCGCCCCCGGACAATGTGCACACTTATTATCAAGGCTGGATGGCCAAAGACGGCTACCCTATGTGGCCGTTCTGGGAAAATATCGCCTCATGGTGGTCGGTACGCGATTTACCCAATGTAATGGTGTTGCACTTTAACGACCTCAAAGCCGATTTACCGGGACAGATACGCAATATTGCCGACTTCTTGGACATTGAGGTGGACGGACAAAACTGGGATGCCATTATCGAACATTGCGGCTTTGATTATATGAAGAAGAACGCCAAACTAAACGCGCCAAATAATGGTGCAACCTGGAAAGGTGGTGCCAGAACATTCATCAATAAAGGTACCAATGGCCGTTGGCGGGAGACATTAAGCGCCGAAGAATGTGCAGCGTACGAGGCCATGGCGATAGAAAGGCTCGGGGTGGATTGTGCCCACTGGTTGGCGACCGGGCAGGGGCCGGAAATAGCTTAAGGCCCGGTCTTAAGGCACAATGCGGGTAAGAGTGTGGGCAAAACTTCGGACTATATTTTCGCGTTCAATGTGCTTTCCATTTGTAACGATTTGTCGCCCGGCGACATAAACGTGTTCGACGGGAGACGTCGCTGCAGCGTAAACCCATCCGTCCAGCCAATCATCTTCCATGCGCGCAGCGAGGGCGGGATGGTTGGCGTCCAAGGTGACAATATCGGCGCGATTGCCAACGTTAAGCGCTCCGGCCTGCTGTCCCAATGCCTGCGCGCCACCATTAAGGGTTTTTAAAAACAAGCTTGCGCCGCTGGACGTGTTGGGCGCAGCAAGGGGCGTGCGGGTTTGGGTCAATAGGCGTTGCCCATAATCCAGCAGCCGTAGCTCCTCGGCCAAACCAATACGTACGCAAGAATCAGAACCAATGCCAATACGGCCATTTTGTTGCAAAAACGCACTTGCCGGAAACAGGCCATCGCCCAAATTCGCTTCGGTTATCGGGCACAGGCCAGCGACGGCGCCGGATTTGGCCACGTCACGGATCTCGGTTTCGTCCATATGGGTTGCGTGAACGAGGCACCAGTTTTCGTCAACGGCGCAATTGTCCAACAACCAGCGCACCGGCCTTGCCCCGCGGTTAGCTACACATTCTTCGACTTCCAGAAGCTGTTCAGCGACATGGATGTGCACCGGCCCCTTGGTGAACGTGCCGGTAAACGTACTGGTAAGTTCGCGCAATTGTGTTGGCGAAACCGCGCGTAAAGAGTGCGGGGCAATGCCGATATTGATGGTCGGGTATTGCGTGGTGATGGTCGATAAAAGCTCCAAAAATCCATCCAAAGAATGTCCGAAGCGTTTTTGGTGAGGCTCCAGCGCTTTGCCATCAAATCCGCTTTGCACATAAAACACTGGCAATAACGTCAGGCCAATGCCGGTTTGGCCCGCAGCGGCTTGAATCTGGCAGGACATTTCAGCCGAATTATCATAGGGCGTTCCGTCCGGCCCATGGTGCAGATAATGAAACTCACCAACACTGGTAAACCCGCTTTCCAGCATTTCCACATAGGCCATGGCGGCAATGGCGTGCAATGCCGCCGGATCAATGCTCTGCGCCAAATGATACATGGTGTTTCGCCAGGTCCAGAAACTGTCATCGCCGGGGCCAGCCCGTTCGGCAAACCCGGCCATGGCCCGTTGAAAAGCATGGCAGTGCAAATTGGCCATGCCGGGCACGGCGATGGCGGCGGTGGCTTCACCCGGCGTTCGGGCCTGTCCGGTTTGCACAGCGGCAATAGTGCCATCTTTGGCAATCTGGACGCGGACATTTTTCGCCCATCCGGTGGGCAATAAGGCGTGATGTGCAAAAAGAGAAAGTTCCATAGGTATTGATATCGCGAATTGTGTGTTGATGCGAGATACAAAAATAACTTGGCAGGCGCGCTCACACTGGTTAGCCAAGGGCATGGGAAATCCGCCGAAGAGAAATTTGCGCCAATGGGTGCTTAAGGGGGCGCAGATTGCGCGGATGACCGCAGATGACGGGCCCTATGGCTTGATTGCGAATGCGGCGATTGCCTTTGATGGCCAATATATTGCGTGGGTTGGTGGCAATGATGCGGTGCCGCCGCAATATCAGAATTGGGAGGTCGAAAACCTGCCCGGCGGCCTCATCACCCCGGCTTTGGTGGATTGCCACACCCACATTGTCTATGGCGGCAATCGGGCGGTGGAATGGGAGATGCGCCTGCAAGGTGCCAGCTATGCAAGCATTGCCCGCGCTGGCGGCGGCATACTTTCCACCGTTGCCGCCACCCGGGTCGCCAGCGAAGAGGCCTTGATAAATTCGGCGAGCGTTCGGCTTGATGATTTAATCGCGCAAGGCTTGGGGGCGATTGAGATTAAGTCCGGTTACGGTTTGGATACGCAAAATGAGTGCAAAATGTTGCGTGTCGCCAAAGAATTGGGGCGTAGGCGCGATATTGAGGTGAAAACCAGCTTTTTGGGGGCTCATGCTTTGCCGCAGGAATATGCCAGCAAATCAGATGCTTATATTGATTTGGTGGTGGAAGAAATGCTGCCAACAATTGCCGAACAGGGCCTTGCCGATTTTTGCGATGGGTTTTGCGAGAGCATCGCCTTCAGTAGCGCCCAAATGCGCAAAGTATTGCAAAAAGCCAAATCTCTTGGGTTAGGCCTGCGTCTGCATGCGGAACAGCTTTCCAACCAGAATGGCGCGCAAATGGCCGCTGAATTGGGCGCATTGTCGTGCGACCATTTGGAATATGTTGATGCGGACGGCGTGAAGGCTATGGCTAAAGCCGGTACCAAGGCCGTGTTGCTACCCGGCGCGTTTTACTTTTTGCGCGAGACCCAAAAACCGCCAATTGCATTATTGCGCGAACATGGCGTGGGCTTGGCTCTGGCCAGTGATTGCAATCCTGGGTCTTCGCCGCTGACCTCGCTTTTGCTGACCATGAATATGGGTTGCACGCTGTTTGGCCTCACGCCCGAGGAAGCGTTGGCGGGATTAACCCGCGAGGCCGCCGGGGCGCTTGGCATGCAAAGCCAATGGGGTAGTATTGAAGCCGGGAAAATCGCCAACCTTGCCCTATGGGATGTCGACCATCCGGCGCAATTGGCTTACGCTTTAGGGGCAAATCCACATATTTCACAACTTAAAAACGGGCAATGGGTGACCACTTCATGATGATTGAAATTCTACCGGGCAATTCAGGGCATCAGGCGTGGAAGGCGGTCAGTGCCGGTGCACGTGTCAGCCTACCTGAAACGGTATGGTCAGACGTGCAAAGGTCGGCGGCCTCCATAGAAAAAGCTCTGGCAGGCGGCAAAACCGTTTATGGGGTGAATACCGGGTTTGGCAAATTGGCGAATACGCGCATTGCCGCGCAAGACCTTGGCGATTTGCAACGGCGCATTGTGCTGTCCCATTGCGCCGGTATTGGTTCCGCTTTGCCCAAAAGAATTGTCCGGCTGGTTTTGGCGATGAAGGCCGCCAGCCTTGCACGCGGCTATTCCGGCGTACAAGAGGCCACCATCAAGTTGTTGCTGGCCATGCTGAACCGTGACGTGTTGCCGGTGATTCCGGGGCAGGGTTCGGTCGGCGCGTCTGGCGATCTGGCTCCCTTGGCGCATATGGCGGCGGTACTTATCGGCGAAGGCGAAGCATATTTTGAGGGCACTCGCATGCCCGGCCTGGCCGCTTTGCAAAAGGCCGGACTGGCACCATTAGCCTTGCAAGCGAAAGAGGGACTGGCGCTGCTTAACGGCACCCAGGTTTCCACCTCATTGGCGCTGGATGCGCTGTATAGCGCCGAGAAAGTGTTTCAGGCGGCAATGGTGGCGGGCGCATTAAGTCTGGAGGCGGTGCGCGGTTCTCACACGCCGTTTGATGATCGCATTCACGCCGTACGCGGACAGGTCGGTCAAATTGTCGTGGCAAAAAGCTATCGTGCTTTGCTCAGCGGGAGTGCTATCATGCAATCTCATGTGGATTGCGAAAAGGTGCAGGACCCGTATTGCTTGCGCTGTCAGCCACAGGTGATGGGCGCGGTGCTGGATGTGTTGCAATATGTCAGCAATACCCTTGGCTGTGAGGCCAATGGGGTGACCGATAACCCACTTATTTTTGCGCAAACGGATGACGCGTTGTCGGGCGGTAATTTCCATGCTGAACCGGTGGCTTTCGCCGCCGACCAGATGGCGCTGGGGATTTGCGAAACCGGTTCGATGTCGGAACGTCGCATAGCCATGTTGACCGACCCGGCACTTTCCGGCCTGCCAGCGTTTTTAACGCCCAATCCCGGTCTGAATTCCGGCTTTATGATTGCCCAGGTGAGTGCCGCCGCTTTGGTTTCGGAAAACAAGCAAAAAGCTATGCCGGCGAGCGTTGATTCAATCCCCACATCCGCCAATCAGGAAGATCATGTTTCCATGGCCACCCATGGGGCACGGCGGTTATTGGGGATGGTGAAAAATGCCGCCAATATTGTGGCGATTGAGATGTTGGCCGCGGCGCAGGGGCTTGATTTACACAGCGCATCCGCACACCTGAGTTCCGCCCCTCTGGAAGCAGCGCGGGGGTGTATTCGCGCCGCCGTCCCAACGCTTGAGGACGACCGGATGATGGCCCCGGATATTACGGCGATCCGTAAATTGGTCAGCTCAGGTGCCTTTCTTGACATAGACAGCATTGCCCAGGCGCTTCCTGTCGTGTGTCAAAATTGAGCGATTTTCCAAAGGATATTGATCTATTTTCCCTAAGCGAAGGTGCCTCGCCTTTAATCCTCAACTTTCCGCATTCGGGCACCATAATGCCGCCATCCATGGCGCAAAATCTGACAGACTTGGCGGCTGATCTACCAGATACCGATTGGCATGTGCCGCGGCTCTATGGTTTCGCCGAGGCGCTTGATGTGACCTGGGTCGAGGCCAAAATGTCTCGCTATATTATCGATCTCAACCGCGATCCTTCGGGGGCAACCTTATATCCGGGGCAGAATAGTACAGGGCTATGCCCGGTGCAGGCCTTTGAGGGACCTCCGATTTGGCGCGTTGGCACGGCGCCGGATAGCGAAGAAATTGAGCGCCGAACTCGGGCTTATTTCACCCCCTATCATCGCGCTCTGGCCGCCCAGATTGAACGGGTGAAAGCGCGCCATGGTTTTGCCGTGCTTTATGATTGCCATTCCATACGCGCCGCCATACCGCGATTGTTTGAAGGGCAATTGCCCACACTAAACCTTGGCACCAATAGCGGAAATTCTTGTGCCGCCGACCTTGAAACCTCGCTAAATACTATTTTGCAGAAAAGCGGTTTTGACCATGTGACCAATGGGCGTTTCAAGGGCGGATGGATTACCCGTCATTATGGCCAACCGGAGCAAAACGTGCAGGCCATTCAGATGGAGATTGCCCAACACGCCTATATGGAAGAGCAAATGCCATGGGTATGGAAGGCTGAAAGTGCGCAAGTTTTGCAAGCCGCTTTGGCGCAGGTGCTTATGGCGGTGTTGGCATGGTCACCGCGCGAATAGTGCTCAGGCGCGTTTTTTTGTCGCGGCTTTTGCCATGCGGGGTTTTTTCAGCGATTTAAACACTTCGGCATACAGCAAACGTTGGTCAATGGGCTTTGGCAAATAGCTGTCGACGCCCATAGCAACATACCGTTCACGGTCGCCACTCATGGCATCAGCGGTGACGGCAATGACCGGGATGTCTTGCCATTGTTCTTCGCTGTCGCGAATGTGGCGTATCGTCTCTGGCCCGTTCATTACCGGCATGTGCATATCCAATAATACCAGGTCGAAGTTTTGGTTGCGCAAGTGCTGTAGAGCAATTTCGCCGTTTTCCGCATCAACCAAAGTGGCGCCAGTTGCTCCCATAAGCATGCGTATCACCTTGCGGTTGGTTGCATTGTCATCGACGATCAAGATCGTGCGGTCAGAAAGATCGGATGCTTCTCGGCTTGTTGGCAGTTTCGATACTATTTTAGATTTAGCCGTGGGTTTGGCAATATCTGCGGTAAAAGTGAAAGTGAAAATTGAGCCTTTGCCAACCGTGCTTTTCACTTCAATATCGCCATCCATCATTTGGGCTAATTGATGCGAAATTGAAAGCCCCAGGCCAGTGCCGCCAAATTTTCTTGAAATTGAGCTATCAGCTTGAACAAATGAGGAAAAAACCTGCGCACATGTTTTCTCATCCATGCCAATGCCGGTGTCGGTAATCCGGGTTACGACCTTGCATGTTTTGGCATTTTTATTGGTCGCGAAAACATCAATGCTGACCTTGCCATTTGCCGTGAACTTTAAGGCATTAGAGGTCAAATTGGCGAGGCATTGACGCACACGTACGGAATCAAAAACTAGCTGCTTTGGAATATCCGGTTGGACACGATAGGTAAAATCAATACCCTTTTCCTGTGCCTGGTTCGCGAACAGTTTGTGCGTTTGCTCAACTAATTGCGTGATGTTGTCGGCGCTTTTGGAAAGTTGCATTTGAGCGGCGTTGATTTTGGAGAGATCCAATACATCATTTAGAATAGTCATCAGCATATCGCCGCTTTCGACAATCGTCTCCACCATGTCGGTTTCCGCTTCGTCCAGACGGCCGCTATTAAGAGCTTGCGCCATGCCGAGTATACCGTTGAGCGGTGTGCGAATTTCATGGCTCATGGTGGCGAGAAATTCGCTTTTTGCCGCACTGGCTTTTTCAGCCTGTTGTTGCGCTTCTTCCAATTGTTGTTGCTGCGCCACGATTTCGGACAAATTCCGCGCGCAAAGCATAATCATGTCGCCCGCCGTGCTACAAAGCTTGACGCCAATAACAGAGATCGGAATGATCTTACCAGCCAAAGTGCAGGAAAGTGTGTCCGAGCGTGCCATACCGTTGGCAAGAATTTCATGAAAGAAAGACTTTAGTTTTGGAATTTCATGAGGATGGAAATCGAAGGCTGTGTGTCGGGTGAGCTCTTCTTCTGACATTTCAAACATGGCCTGTGTAGCCGGGTTGCTATCAATAATCTTTGTAGTCTCAGGGGCGACCATGATGATGGCATCTGGTGATGCGTTTAATATCGCTTTCCATTGCGCCTCTGATTGGTGGGCAAATTTAGCTTGCTCCATTGCGCTGTCCATAGCCGACTCAGTGGCATTTAAAAGCGCGTTCAATGCCGTTGATGCCTCGCCAATTTCGCCGCCTATAGATTCATCGGCACGATAAAAAGATTTCTGACCAGGGGTTTGTGCCGCTTTTTTCAGGGCCACAATGAAGGATTGAATTGGGGCGATGGTAGAGCGATAAACCAAGAAAATCAGGGTGCCGGATATGATTAAGGCTAATGTGGTCATTAAAGCCACGGTAAAACCCATGATATTGTTCATCTTCAGGTTTTGTTTTTCGAGTCTGAGAAATGCTGCTAAATGATTTTCTTTGTGTTGTTCCGCTCTGGCATGCAATTGCCCAGATGTGTCGCTCACTTTTTTCATGGCCGCGTCACCAGCCTTTCGATCATCTCGAATGTAGTGGTCAACGGCGAGCATTGAACCCTCAGTAATGATTAAAGAGCTTTCAACAACAAAATTCTTGAGACCCCGATCTTCAAGCGTTGCGCTGATGTTTTCCAACTCAAGTTTGGCGAAAAGAAAAGCATCCAATGACGCGTCTGAGAGCGAATTGGACATCGCGGCGCTGCGAAAGATCAGATCATGTACCGCCTCGCTTAGGGCGATCGTACGTTGATACTGTGAACGCAATTGCTGTTGGTCATGAATGGAATTGCGGGTCGCGTTAGACACAAACAATGCCGCAGAACATATTGTCAGCGTTGAGAAAGCGAACGCCACCATAATAACGGAGAAATTCCATTTTAGTGTACGGCGAAATAATCGCACTGGACCCCGTTCCATATTCGCCCCCAAATATTATGCTGTCCTAAGACCCTTCGTTGTAGCGATGCTTCCTTAAATTCGCGTAAACCTATAGTTTTAAACGATTATCTCCCATAGGTTGCAGGAAGACATTTCGCCCAAACGGTGTATTAGGCCGGCCAATGTGCAGTGCTGTAGGGAGGGCTTTCTTTACCAGCCGCAACAAGCCATAGCGATATATTGGGGATTGCGTGCCACGCCACCATTAGCTTTTGATTTAGCGCCGACGACGCGCTAAGAGGTTTGCCAGCGTGGGCTGTGTATCAGGCTGCACCAAGTTTGAAACCGAAAATGGAATGTCAGGATGAATAAGAGATTTGATAATTCGCGCCATATTGAAGCGCCAACCGGACCGGTTTTAAGCACTAAAAGCTGGTTGACCGAAGCGCCGCTGCGTATGTTGATGAATAATCTCCATCCAATGGTAGCCGAAAATCCGCATGATTTGGTGGTTTATGGCGGCATTGGCCGGGCGGCCCGCGATTGGCAAAGCTATGATCGCATTGTTGCCGCCCTTCGCGAGCTCGAAGACGATGAGACTTTACTGGTGCAGTCCGGCAAGCCGGTAGGGGTTTTTCGCACCCATAAGGACGCACCGAGGGTGTTGATCGCCAATTCCAATCTTGTCGGAAAATGGGCGAATTGGGAACATTTTCATAAACTCGACCGGGAAGGGTTGATGATGTACGGGCAGATGACTGCCGGGTCGTGGATCTATATCGGCAGTCAGGGGATCGTGCAGGGCACCTATGAGACGTTTGTGGAAATGGGGCGGCAGCATTATGGCGGCAATCTTAACGGCAAATGGATACTTACCGGCGGGCTAGGCGGTATGGGCGGCGCGCAGCCCTTGGCGGCGACCATGGCCGGGGCAAACATGTTGGCGGTAGAGTGCCAGCCTTCGCGTATCGAAATGCGTCTTTCGACCGGCTATTTAGACAAGAGCACCGATAATCTTGATGAAGCACTGGAGATCGTCAAAACCAGCAAGACGCCGGTTTCGGTTGGTCTGCTCGGTAATGCGGCGGATGTGTTTCCGGAATTGGTGCGCCGCAATGAGCGTCCCGATGCGGTCACGGACCAAACGTCAGCCCACGATCCATTAAACGGCTATTTGCCTAAAAATTGGACATTGGCGGAATGGGAAGAACGCCGCGTGTCCGACCCGCGCCGGGTAGAGCGCGAAGCCTCGGCCAGCATGCGCGAACAAGTGGAAGCGATGTTGGCGTTTCACGAAATGGGCATTCCGACCTTTGATTATGGCAATAATATTCGCCAGGTCGCCCTTGATGAAGGCTGTGAAAATGCTTTTGATTTCAAAGGCTTTGTGCCGAATTATATTCGACCACTATTTTGTCGCGGCGTTGGGCCGTTTCGCTGGGCCGCGCTTTCTGGCGATCCGGAAGACATTTATCGCACCGATGCTAAAGTCAAAGAATTGGTGCCCGATGACCCGCATTTGCATAATTGGTTGGATATGGCGCGCGAAAAAATTCAGTTTCAAGGCCTGCCAGCGCGCATATGCTGGGTTGGTTTGGGAACCCGCGACCGTTTGGGTGTGGCCTTCAATCAAATGGTCGCCAGTGGTGAGTTAAAGGCCCCGGTGGTGATTGGCCGTGACCATCTCGATAGTGGTTCCGTGGCCAGCCCCAATCGCGAAACCGAGGGTATGAAAGACGGCTCTGACGCCGTGGCCGATTGGCCGCTTTTGAATGCGATGCTGGCAACGGCATCAGGCGCCACATGGGTGTCATTGCACCATGGCGGCGGCGTCGGCATTGGTTATTCGCAACATTCCGGTCTGGTGGTCGTGTGCGATGGCACCAAAGAGGCCGAAGAGCGGGTAAAGCGGGTGTTATGGAATGATCCGGCCACCGGGGTTATGCGCCACGCCGATGCCGGTTATGACGAGGCCATTGATTGCGCCCGCGAATTTGGTCTGAATTTGCCAAGCATATAAGCGCCTATAAATAACCTTCTTCGAGCAAGTCTTTCAAATGCATGGCGGCAATGGGCTTGCCGTCTTTGAGCACAAATACATTGGCAATGCGCTTGTGGGTCAGCTCAGCGATAATGTCGCTCATGCGGTCATCGAGGGCGGCGGTGAACGGGTTACGCGTCATCATTTTTTGTGCGGTTTTTTCGAAGAAATTATCGGATAATGCCCGGCGCAAATCCCCATCAGTAATCATGCCTGCCAATTTCCCGCCTTCGTCGACAATGGCGGCGCAGCCCATGCGGCCTTTGGAGATGGCGCTCAACACCTCCTGCGCGGGCGCTCCTAGGGCCACGATTGGTGGCGGGGTGTCGTGGTTTTGCAGCCAGTCGCTAACCTTTTGTAATTGCAGGCCGAGCTTGCCACCCGGATGCCGATCGCCAAAATCACCGGCGGAAAACCCGCGCTTTTGCATGACGCCGAGACACAAGGCATCGCCCAATGCCAAGGTCATGGCCATGGAGGTGGTGGGGACCAGCCCATTGGGGCAGGCTTCGGGGATGGCGGGCATGCTCAGCAGGACATTGGCGGCTTTTCCAAGAGTGGATTCGGGGCGACAGGTCATGGCAATGATCGGCACGTCGCGTTTTTGGCAAAACCGCAAGGCATCCACCAATTCGCGGCTTTCGCCAGAATTAGAAATGGCCAGTACTACCGAGCCAAGGGTGATCATCCCCAAATCACCATGGCTGGCTTCCGCCGGGTGTACGAAAAAGGATGGGGTGCCGGTTGAGGCAAAGGTTGCCGCAATTTTGCGGCCGATATGGCCAGATTTGCCAACCCCCAAAACCACGCAATGGCTCTGGCAGCGTAAAAGCATATCCACAGCAGTAGAAAACGCCGCCCCATCCAAATGATCACTAAGCGCGTTCAGCGCCGCCGCTTCGGCATTTATGACCGCTTTGGCGGCGTCCAATTGGCTTTGATGGTCCATAAATCTGCCTTACGCGTCGCGAGGTATTGGGACAAGGGGCGGGCTATTCAACGGTGACGGATTTGGCCAAATTGCGTGGCTGATCCAAATTGGTTCCCAGTTCAAGTGCGGTATAATAGGCCAGCAATTGCAAGGGTATAGCGCTAACAATTGGACCGGTTAAGCCCGGCAGATTGGGCAGAATAATGGTGTGTTCGGCGCGGGTATCAAAACTCTCGGCCCCGGCCTCGTCAGTAATGGCGATGACCTTAGCACCGCGCGCCGCCACTTCTTCCACATTGGACACGGTTTTTTCGATCAACGGATCATTGGGCGCAATAACCACCACCGGCGTACCTTCTTCGATCAGCGCTATGGGGCCGTGTTTAAGCTCGCCGGCGGCATAACCCTCGGCGGCCAAATAGGTGATTTCTTTTAATTTCAGCGCGCCCTCAAGCGCCAACGGATAATAGCCCCCGCGGCCAAGAAATATGGTCTGCTTGGCTTTGGCCAAAATCGGCGCAATCGCCTGGCATTGGGCTTTGGTGGCCAGAGCCTTTTGCACCAATTCAGGTAATGCCTGCAAAGCGCGAATATGTTCTTGCGTTTCGGCCTCGCTTAACCGGCCACGCAAGGACGCGGTGCCAATGGCGGTCATCGCCAACACCGCCAGTTGGGCAGTAAAGGCTTTGGTCGACGCTACCCCGATTTCCGGGCCAGCCATCGTGCGCAAATTGGTTTTGGTTTCGCGGGCAATGGAGGATTCGGGCGTATTTAAAACGCCAATCGTGTCGACCTTCGCCCGATTGCAATAGCGCATGGCCGCCAGCGTATCGGCGGTTTCGCCGGATTGAGAAATAAAGAGGGCCGCGCCGTTTTGCGGCAAAGCCGGGGTGCGGTAACGAAATTCGGAGGCGATATCAGTTTCCACATGCACGCCGGCCAATGCCTCAAACCAGTATTTACCAACCGAGGCCGCATAAAAGGCAGTGCCGCAGGCAATGGCGATAAGGCGGTCGGCATTCTTAAGCAATGGCGCGGTTTCACCAAGCGCTGGTAAGTCAGTTTCCGGGTCAATATAGGCGGCCATGGTACGCGCCAACGCTTCCGGCTGTTCATGGATTTCTTTCTCCATAAAATGCCGATAATTTCCTTTTTCGGCCATCACCGTGGATATGCTGGCGGTGAGAATTTCGCGATTGACCGAAGCGCCTTCTTCATCGCGAACGCGCACTGAATCTATTTCGACGACGGCGCTATCGCCTTCTTCGAGATACAGCACCCGCTTGGTAAAGGGCGCGAGGGCAAAGGCGTCGGAGCCGACAAACATTTCGCCTTTACCAAAACCAACCACCAAAGGTGAGCCGTGGCGCGCCGCATAGAGGGTTTGGTTGGCTTCGCCAACCAATGCCGCCACTGCATAGGCACCTTCGAGCCGCTCCACCGCGGCCAGAAAGGCATCTTCCCCGCTTAGTCCCTCGTCCATATTGTCCTGAATTAAATGGGCGATGACTTCGGTGTCGGTTTCGGTGGCAAAAACCCGGCCCTTATTGGCCATTTCCTGACGCAAGGATTTGAAATTCTCGATAATACCATTGTGAACAATGGCAACATTACCGGCTTGATGCGGGTGGGCGTTTTGCTCATTAGGGCGTCCGTGGGTGGCCCATCTGGTGTGGGCAATGCCGCAATTGCCATCAATGGGGGCACCATCAAGAAGGTTTTGTAAATTGAGGACTTTGCCCGGTGCGCGCCGCCGCACAATGCCGCGCCCATTGACGACCGCAATGCCGGCAGAATCATAACCGCGATATTCCAGCCGTCTCAGCCCCTCCATCAACCTTGTGCTGACAGGCTTGTCACTGACAATTCCAACGATTCCACACATACTAATCTCCACAATGTGCAAGCCAGGGGCACGAATTTGGGACGTTTCAACCAAATCCAGCAATTTTTGTACCACAAGTCGACAAAATTTAACAATAAGATACCGAGCTTTAGCGCATGATTTTGTTTAAAATAGAGCGCGGCTTGCAAACCAGTATACACCCAGCAGGAAAACAACGCCACTTAATACCATTTGCGCGATTTTGGTTATATTGCCCCCGGCAAGTCTGCGCATAATTGTAAAAATGGCTAGCCAGCCGGCAATGACCGCCAATTGCCCTAGCTCCACGCCAATATTAAACCCCGCCAAGGCTGATAGGCGTTGTGATGGTGGTAATCCGGCCTCGCCCAAAACGCTGGCGAAGCCTGCACCATGGATAAGGCCAAAGGCCAAGGTCAAGGCCAGGGCCGCTTTAACGCCCATTTGGGCACTGTTCACCAACCGGCCATAGCAAAATGTAAATATCGCCAGCCCCAGCCAGCCAAGCGGCGTAAGGGCCCGCGGCAATATGATGGCGATTGCGGCAAGCAGCACAAATAGAGCCGCAGTGGTGAGGCTGGCATTACGCCAGGGCCGACTGCCCGGCACTAACAAAATTTCCGCGCCAATGAAGGCGATGGAAAAACCGATCAGCGCTTCAATCGCCGCCCCTTGCGGGTGGATAAACCCCAAAGCAGCAAGGCTAAGAGTGACGCTATGGCCAATGGTGAAGCCGGTGACCAAAATCGCCAAATCCCTATGGCGGCGGGCTAGCAACACCAATGCGGTTACAAAAGCCAAATGGTCAAAGCCGTTTAGAATATGGGCAATACCAAGACGGATATAAATGGTGAAATTGCGCCAAAACCCTTGTTTTACGAGCTGCGCATCAACGTTGCTGGTATTAACGCCGACACTCATCACATGGCGGCGGTGGCTGTCGGTGAAAATAAACTCCCTTTGCTCGGGATCATTTTCGTTTTGGGCGATGTGAATATGGGTTGAGGCCAAATCGAAAAAAGCGTCATTGCGCACGGCCCATCCCAAATTGCTGAGTTCTGCGGCACAGTTATAATGGATTTGAATCTGCAAAGACCCGGCCATCGCGGGTAATGCCTCGGGCGCGGCGGCAGAGCATGGTGCGCCGTTTTGGCTGACATGCAAATGCGACGCCAAATGCTCGGCCAGTAACGCCTCTAAATCGCCTTCCGTCTCCCGCTCAGGGATAAGCAAGGTCGCTTGCACTTGATCCATGCTGAAGACAAGGCTCACACTTTGGCCGTCTTGCGTCCAGCTGGAGAATGATCGACTGGCCGAGTGCGCGAAAGCGGTTTCGGCGGTTAGCCATAACAATGCGATTAGCCACAGGCGCATTATTGCGGCGCGTCCGCGCTGAGGGTGATTTTGCTATTGCGCTTTAGCCGATCAAGATGGACGCGAATGGCGTCATGGACGCGCTCCTCACGATATGCGGCTTCCACTTGATCGCGGACGGTTTCAAATTCTGGCGACCGGGCGCGGGTGCGGTTTACCAGATATAGCCGCCAAAAGCCTGCATCGCTTTCAACCCAGTCCGACCATTGGCCAGTACCAAGGTTTTCCACGGCGGCAAAAGCGGCCTGGCCGATATGGTCCTTTAACGTGTCTGCGGGGGTTAGGCCCTCGGGCAGTGGCGACGTGTTTTCGCCGAAGAAGCGCAACGCTAATTTCTTGGACGTCTCCCCGGCGCTCAACGCCTGCTCAAAGGCGGCGATTTGGGCGCTGGAGTTCGCATTTGGTATAAACACCGCGCGGACAAAGAGGCGGGCCGGGCGGGCAAAACGGGCTTTGTTTTTGAAGTAATAATCGCGCAATTTGAAAGCGCTGACCGGCTTGATCTGGCTTCGCGCCTTAACGTCTTCGGTCAGGGCGTTGATCAGCGCTTTGCGCAAAGCTGGGTCTTGCTGGGCTAATTGCATATCCAGCGCTCGCTGCACTAATATTTCCTCCTCGATCAGCCTTTGCAAAACCGCCGTTTCTTGGTCCGGAGGTATCGGGTTTTGCTTGTCTGCCGATGCGGCGCTTAACGCTTGGGCAAAATTGGCCCGTAGAATGACCACATCATTGACGCGCGCAATGGCACCGGGTGGCAATGTATCACGATCATCGCCGCCGCCAGTTAAGGCGCTCAAGCCCGCTAAGCCAAGGCCGCCAATTATTCCGACCACAAACAAAGCGCGCCGCCAATGACTGTCTTCAAATTTCATCAATGCACGACCGATCCATCATCTGAACGAGGCTGCCCCCTAAATCTCTGTTGGGGAAAGCAATTGGCAAGTCTTTATGCCTGCTTTCACTCAAGGGAAATTGTAAAACCTTCAGCCGCTTTGGGCAAACAGCTCCCGGCCAATCAACCAGCGGCGGATTTCCGACGTGCCGGCACCAATTTCATAAAGCTTGGCGTCGCGCAAAAGGCGGCCGGTGGGGTATTCATTAATGTAGCCATTACCGCCCAGAACCTGAATGGTTTCCAGCGCCATCCATGTGGCGGTTTCGGCGGCCAGCAAAATTGCACCAGCGGCATCCTTGCGCGTGGTTTGGCCGCGATCGCAGGCTTGCGCGACGGCATAGACATAAGCGCGTGCCGAATTCATCCGCACATACATGTCGGCCAATTTGCCTTGAATGAGTTGAAATTCGCCAATCGGTTGGCCAAATTGCTTGCGTTCATGCACGTAGGGAATAACGATATCCATGCAGTTTTGCATAATGCCCAAGGAGCCTGCTGCTAACACCGTACGTTCATAATCTAGGCCGGACATCAGGATTTTTACGCCGCCGCCAATGTCGCCCATGACGTTTTGCGCGGGCACTTCGCAGTCCTGAAACACCAGTTCGCAAGTGTCTGAGCCGCGCATACCAAGTTTGTCCAGCTTTTGTGCGGTCGAAAATCCCGGCATATTTTTTTCAATAAGGAACGCGGTGATGCCGCGTGAACCCGCATCGGAATCGGTTTTGGCGTAAACCACCAGCACATCGGCACCCGGCCCGTTGGTGATCCACATTTTGGTGCCATTGAGGATATAGACATCACCTTTTTTCTCGGCCTTAAGGCGCATGGACACCACGTCCGAGCCGGCATTGGGTTCCGACATGGCCAAGCCACCAAGATGCTCGCCGGAGATCAGGCCGGGCAGATGTTTCTCTTTTTGTGCGGGGTTTGCCCATCGGCGTATCTGATTGACGCACAAGTTTGAGTGGGCGCCATAAGACAACCCAATGGAGGCCGATGCCCGGCTGATTTCTTCCATGGCGATGACGTGCTCAAGATAGCCCAGGCCAGAGCCGCCATCTTCTTCGGCAACGGTTATGCCCAACAAGCCCAAAGCGCCAAGCTCAGGCCATAAATCGCGGGGAAAAACATTGCTTTCATCGATTTGTGCGGCGCGTGGCGCAATCCGATCATCGGCGAAATTATGAACGGTGTCGCGGATCATATCCGCAGTTTCACCGAGGTTAAAATCGAACGGGGATATGGCGTTTGTTATCATGGCCTTGCGATACCATGGCGCCAATTAACTTGCATCATTTTTTTCATGTCATCTCTGTAACTAGAAAGCGTCCGCCAGCGCGGTTAAGCGGTTAGAAACCAATTCCGTCAGGCGGATCTTAACCGTTTTGCGACATTATGTGGCCATATCAAGGGGTATCGCCATGAACTTAAGCGGACATATACGCCGATTGCGCAATCAATTTAGCGCTGCTGAGGAAGGCAGTGTTGCGATATATTTTGCCCTGAGCTTGATTGGCATTATCACGGTGATCGGTGTCGGGTTTGATTACAGCCGTTCACTCAACCTAAAAGCGGCCCTGAACGCTGCCGCCGATGCCGCCGCTTTGGCCGTTGCCCGGGACCCGGACGTGAACAGCAATAACATGCAACAACGGGCCACCGATTTCTTTAACGCCAACACCCAATCACTTCCTTTTGGCTATAGTGCGCAGATTACGGCGACAGAGCTTCCGCAAAGTGGCGGTGTGAGTATTGATGTTTCGGCGCAAATTGATACCACCTTAATGGCCATTGCCGGGATAAATTCGTTTGAAGTCAAAGCGCAGAGCGAGGCTGTTTATAGCACCAACAAGATTGAATTAGCGTTGGTGCTGGACAATACCGGCTCCATGGGCGGTAGCGGTAAAATCCAAACCTTGCGCGACGCGTCAGATGGTCTCATTGATTTGCTTATTCCAGACAATGCCGCGAAAGAAAACGTGAAAATTGGTATAGTGCCCTTTGATATTGGTGTGAATGTGGGGGTTGAAAACGGCACTGCGCCTTGGATGCATAACCCCAATAAGGGATCGAAATACAACCAAAAAAACCAAAAATGGAAAGGCTGCGCCGGTCCGCGGTTTGCGCCACACGACATCAAGGATACAAACCCTTTAGGCCAAAGAAAAATTCCACCGATTTACGCTGACCTCACATCGTGCAATCTTTCCCCCATTTTGCCACTGACAAGTGATAAGACCAAATTACATAATAAAGTCAGCGATATGCAAGCTGTTGGCTGGACCTATATACCCGAGGGATTGGGTTGGGGGTGGCGGGTATTGTCACCGAAAAAACCATTCCAGGAGGGTGTTGCTTATTCTAATAAGGATTGGCAGAAAATTCTGGTGTTGATGACTGATGGTGCAAACACCGTTAAATGGTCCTGGAAGAACAAGGTCCCATCCGCGCAAATTGGCACATCAAGCTCTGCCGGCAATAGTAACACCATTGCACTTTGCGACGCGATCAAGGCAAAGGGTATCATCATTTACACGGTGGCATTTAAAGTGAATTCTAGCAGCACACAGCAAATGCTGGAAGATTGCGCGACCACGCCCGGAAATTTTTTCGATGCGCAAAATAATGCCGCACTCGAAACTGCCTTCGCAAAAATTGGCGGCGATATCAATAATTTACGCCTTAGTAAGTAAAATTTTGCGCATTATTTACCATTTAATACCGGGCTAATTTGCGGGTTTTCTTTTAGATAATGGAAACCTCTCTCAGTAGAGAAGGCTTAAGTTCTTGGGTGCATGCTCGTTAGGGTTTTAACGGGGCACATCATGATTTTACGTCGTAATTTTATCTCCTTGGCAAAGAAATTCCACGCGTCGCAGGACGGTGGTGTTGCCATGATTTTTGCCCTCAGCTTTATTGCCATCATCACCGTCGTTGGTTTGGGGTTTGATTATAGCCGCGCGCTTAGTTTGCAAGCGGCGTTGAATGTGGCGACTGACGCTGCCGCTTTGGCGGCGGCGCGGGATCCTGATGTGGACGCTGATAATTTACAAGCGCGTGCGGAAGCTTTTTTTACAGCCAACACGCAAGACCTGCCATTTGGGAATAATTTTGTCCTTATTGCCCAGGCATTACCCCTGGGCGGCGGTGTTAAAGTGGATGTTACAGCGCAAATTGATACCACCTTGATGGCCATTGCAGGCGTAAAAAAGTTTGATGTGAGCGCTAGCAGTGAAGCGGTTTACAGCACCAGCAAAATTGAACTGGCTTTGGTGCTGGATAATACCGGCTCCATGGGAAATTACGGTAAAATTCAAACCCTGCGTGCGGCCTCCCACGATATGGTGGATTTGCTGATGCCCGATGGAGGGGCGTCCGAAAACGTAAAAATTGGCGTGGTGCCGTTTGATATTGGAGTCAATGTCGGCGTTGGGTTTGCTATGGCGGACTGGATGGATGCGCCCGATGGTACTTGGGAAGGGTGCGTGGGGCCACGCGCTCCAAACCATGATGTTAGCGACTCTAACCCGATAACCACGAAAATTCCCCCCATTTATGGCGATCAGACATCGTGCAATATTCCCTCGATTTTACCGCTGAGCGTAGACGCCTCGGCATTGCACGCCAAGATTGAAGATATGCAGGCGGTTGGCTGGACCTACATCCCCGAAGGCCTGGCATGGGGCTGGCGGGTATTATCGAGCAAATTGCCCTTTCAGGAAGGTGTTCCACCGGATGATGAGGATTGGCAAAAGGTATTGGTTTTGATGACCGATGGTGCCAATACGGTGCAATGGTCATGGCCGGGCGGCGTTCCCGAAGCGCAAACCAGCGCGTCAAGCTGGTCCGGGAATAGCAAGACGGCAACGCTTTGCGATGCGATAAAGGCCAAGGATATCCTTATTTACACGGTGGCGTTTCAGGTAAATTCGAGCACCACCAGACAGATGTTGGAAGATTGCGCCACCGACCCGGGCAATTATTTTGATGCACAAAATAATGCCGCTCTTGAATCGGCGTTCGCAAAAATTGGTGGCGATATCAACAATTTACGTCTTAGCAAATAGGTGGGCTTGTCTGCTATCGTGACAAGCGCCGCAGCAAATAATAGCCGCTGGTCAGGACCAATAACAGGCCAAGAGCGGCCTGACCCGGTCCTTTAATATAATCGAGGCGCGTTATCATGCTGATCCCGCTTTGAATTTGCCATAAGCCGCCAAGTGTCAGGGCAATGCCAATCACCCCCATAAGGATAAATATCCAGCGACCACGATCATAGGCCGGTTGAAAGCTTTGGGGTTCGGCAAGCACTTGCCCATCGGGCAGCATGGATTGCGGATCAAGGTCCAAAGTCTCGTCATAATGTGGCGGTGAACCGGCCTCGTTATAATCTACGGCGTCGGGCTCATAGTTTTCCAGCAGCAAACCGTCTTCATCGACCAAAGGCGGCGCGTCTTGGTCGGCCTCATCTTCATCTGCCGCGTTATCAAAAGGGAAATTTTCAGAAAATTCAGACGGCGGCAAGGAATAGCTGTCCACCCCCACGGCAGCGATCTCATCGCCTTCATGGGTTTTTGATGAATTATCGGCGTTTTGCGCGATGATTCCGAAAGCGTCAGGGTTGATGGCGTTTATGTCTTCGCTAGATTCTGGACCTGACTCTAGATCAGACTCTGGGTCAGATACCGGCTCTGTTTCTAGGGATACAGGCTGAATCTCGTCGTTGATAGATTCGGAACCTATCACCTCCAAACGCCCGGCAATGCGTTCGGCCATTTCGGAAACCGGGTTTTGCTCGGTCTCAGATGCTGGCTCTGCATCAGCTTGCGTGATTTCTATCGGCGCATCGCCGTCCGGCGTCGCGGTCTTGACGTTTATGTCTAGCGCGTCGTCAAGTGAAACAAATCCGACCGTCTGATCACCTGATTGTTCAGCAGGTTTTTCGGTTGGAGAAAATGTGGCTGGCGTGTCCGAGATAATTGGTTCGCCATTGCCTTCCATATCGACAAAAACTGCCAGCGGTGTTTCGGCCTCGTGCTCTTTTGCCATTTCCATGTCGCAGAGCGGCGGCAATTGTGGGGTAGGGGCGGTGACCTGCATGCCCGGTGTCGCTAAAAATAAGGCTTTTTCTGCGGTGCGGCGACGCACCAAAGCATCAACAACAATGACGCGGCCAGCCAGAAGTGCCCGTCGCCAGAGATCAAACCCGGCGGCGGCATCTACCGGTGAACCCTCATTAAGGCGGCGTAAAACGGTGCTGTGTTCGAAATTTTCCAAACCAATATTAAAGGCAAAGGAAATCAGGGCATCAAACTGGTTGGCGGTTAGGGGCGCATGGATGAGGTCCAAAAGTGGTGTTTCAAGGCGTTGAACGTCCCATTTTAGCAAATCTGCTGCGTCTTCAAGGCTAATGTGGGCTCCGGCGCGTGCCGACGCCGTGTGCCCATGGCCAATTACCCAACGCCCATCTGGCAACGGTGCCGCATTGGCCCGAAAGCCCTCAAACGCTTTAATCAGGTCTAAGCCGGTAGATGATGTTATATGTCGCGCCATTGCTTCGCCGTATCAAACCGGGACAGTAAATTGATCCCCACGCATGAAACTGCAAAGGCCGGGCCGTTTTAATTGTCCCCATCTGGACGCCAGACATCCGTCGTGGTCATGGCCGTAAAAGGTGCAAAGAAACCGCCGCCCGCGCCGCCGCCAATAAGATAGATCGCGCCGCCCATTGCCGCTGCGCCAGCGCCAGTGCGCGGCGAGGGTAAATGTTCGGCCTCAACCCATTGCTGCGTCGCAATGTCCAATACCCAATGGTCATTAAGCGATTCGCCGCGCCCACCGCCACGTCCGCCCATAACGTGTATTTTGCCATCCAGCACGGCTATGGCATGGCCCGAGCGGGCAATGGGCAGTGCAGGGCCTTCGGCCCAACTGCCATCCGCGGTGTCAAAGATATTGACGGCCCCGACCGGGTTTGTTGCCGGGCCGCCGGCAATGGCATAAATTTTATTGCCAATGGCAACGGCGGCAAGACTACGACTATCGCGCAGGCCTTGATCCAGCACCGACCATTTACGGCTTTTAGGATCAAACACAAATATTTTATCGGCATCCGGCCCGGTCCCGCCCAGTGCGTAAAGCTTACCAGCGGCGGCAATGAGGGCGAAGGCGGCGCGCGGTGACGGCATGCTTGGGCCTTGCACCCAGTCTTCATTCACCTGGTCATATTCCCACAGGCGTGCATTTGGCTCGCCGTCAGTGTCGGCGGCATAACCGCCGACGGCATAAAGCTTGTCGTTCAGCATGCTCAACCCGAAAGATTCAAGCCCGACCGGCAAATCGGCATCAATCCGCCATCCACCGCCGCCAGGCCGATAGGCTTCCGCATCGCCCAAGGGCATTAATATGCCCGAACCACCGGCGGCGTAAATTTTGCCATTTAACACCGCGACACCAAGCCCGGCCCTGCCGGTCTGCAAGGGCGCACCGGTGCTCCAGCTACCCGCCAATGCGGCAGGTACGCCCAGCAGCCAGATCAGCAAGCTCAACACCAACGCTTTACGCATGAATTGCTCCTAGAGAATTACGATACTTGCCAGCCCAAGAAACACAAAAAAACCTATGACATCGGTCGCTGTTGTCACAAAAACTGACGAAGAAACTGCCGGGTCAGCGCCCATTTTCTCTAATGAGAGCGGAACCAAGATACCTGCCAGCGCCGCTATGATTAAATTGATCAACATAGCCGCGCCAATAACCAGAGCGATGGGAACTGACTTAAACCACAAATATGCAATCGGCCCCATAATGATGGCAAAGATAAGACCATTAACAAACCCGGCCATAATCTCGCGTTGCACAATGCGGCGCACATTGGCCGACGAAATGTCGCGCGAAGCAATGGCACGTACGGCGACGGCCAAACCTTGGGTGCCCGCATTGCCCCCCATGGAGGCTACAATCGGTGCCAATACCGCAAGGGCAACCATTTTTGCTATCACATCGCTAAAGGCGGCAATGACGAAAGAGGCCAAAATTGCCGTGCCCAAATTTGCCAGTAGCCACGGAAAACGACCGGACACGGTCTCAATCACGGTATCGGCGAGGCCTGCATCAGACACCCCGGCGAGGGCCAACATGTCTTCTGCATGCTCTTCCTGCAGCACTTCAACAATGTCATCAACCATAATCATACCGGTCAAACGCCCTTGAGAGTCAACCACCGGTGCCGATGGCAAATCGTACTTTTCAAACAGATAGGCGGCGTCTTCCTGGTCCATGTCCGGAGTAACAATGGTCCGCAATCCGGTCATCAATTCAGTCAGTAAAGTGGCACGTTGGCCGCGCAGCAAGGATGACAGGGACACGGTGCCAATGGGATGAAACGCCGGGTCCACCACATACACTTCATAAAAGACATCGGGCAATTTATTGGGCAGCGCGGCACGAACATGGTCGATGAGATGTCCAACCGTCCAAAATTGTGGCGCCGAGACAAAATTGCGCTGCATTAAGCGCCCGGCACTATCCTCTTCGAAGTTAAGGCTGGTTTCCAGCGATGCGCGTTCCTGCGTTGGCAGTTGCGCCAAAACCGCTTCGCGCGAGCCTTCGTCGAGTTCCTCGACCAGTTGAACGGCGTCATCGAACTCCATATCGCTAATGGCATCAGCGATTTGACCGGCGTTAAGCGATTCAACCACGTCCTCAAGGGCATCGTCAGATAATTCCGCTAACACATCGCCGCCAAAGGCGTCCGGTGCCAGTTTGGCGGCGGCCTGGGTTTCTTCGGCGGATAGGTGCTCGACCACGTCGGCGGCATCGGCCGGGTCCATAGCATCCAGTGTTTTCTCAACGGCTTCGGCATTGTGTTGCGCCACGGCGGCCCGCACGTCGTCCACCGCCTGCGTATCAACACCAACGCCGCGCGCAAACTCTTCCGAGGGGATCATGTTGGCTTCTGCAGGAGTTGGTTCGCTCATGGATTCGCCTAAAAGACTTGAAAATGCGCTGCGTGTGACAAAGCATAGGTAAGCCCGCCCAAAAAATCGAGCCGCATCATACAACTAATGCAAATTTTGCAGCGTTTATCCCATACATGAATTTGGGGGCGGTCAGGCTATGCATTTGAGAAGCAAATCGTCGGCAGAATAAAAATGGTGCGGATGATAGGGCACGAACCGGCACCCCAGGGCGCGACTGCGCCCCGGCGATCACACGCCGCCCCGTCGGAGGCGCATCTTCGCGCCGCGAGATATAAAAACAACGCCCCCATATAGCGGGCGTCAGCACCGCCATAGGTCAAGACAAAAATGGTGCACCAAAAGCGATAAAACTGCGAACTGGCAGATTTATATACCCCTAGTTTGTTAGACTTCCCTTGGTTCATCGCGCCAGCGAAGCCCGTTTCGGGTCACAAAAACAATCCCCGAAACTACCTGCCGGTCATCTACACGCGGCACGCCATGGGCCGGAGGAAAATAAGGCTCGATAATGGCCAATTGCTCTTTTGAAAGCCAAAACAAATCATCCATGACAAATCTCCTTTGCCACGGTGAATCACAAATCAAACCAAATGGAAATCCCCGCAATTAATAGGCCTGAGCCTAATGTCTTTATGGTGCCTCGCGGGTATCGTGTACGCCCCAGATATCGAGGCGGTGGTCTTGGCGTTCATCGACCATGAAGATGGAGTGGTCCACGGTGAAGCTTCCCGATAACACGCCTTTTTCTTCCAGTCCCATAAAGCTGCCCGGTATTGCATTATCGTTCGACGGCAGCACGTTAAACGCCAAGGTTTCTTCGGCGCTTTGTAAAGAGGCCGTGCCGTCAGGCCAAACATAGAGGGTGCCGGGCTTCTGGTTAAGGAAATTGCCATCGCGCTTGCGTACCATCACTGACCAACGTCCTTCGGGAATATCCCCGGCAATGGTGAGCGGGGCGTCCGCTGGGGCGGACACGGTGACCGCCGCGCTGGTGACCGAGCGGGTGATAGCCGCATTATCCTCGAAACGTAGAAACACCCGTGCATTGGCCGGGTCCAGTGCAATGCCGTTGGAAGATTGATCGGTCACAAACACAGCAAAGAAGCTGGGGGCCGCGCCAATAGTTGTGCTGACGGACGGGCCAAGCGCGCTTGTGCAGACCGATGTCGCATCCGTTTCGCAGACTTGTAACAACACTGGTAATGCCGCATTGCCGGTATCTACGGAAACCGTAATGGCGGCATCGCTAGAAGATAGTATATCGCCAACGCCGATATTTATGGCCGACACCGTCATGAAACCAGTATCGCCAGATGGTATATTGATGACCCCATCTCCAGAAAGTGTTGCGCTGATCGACAAAATATCGGGTCCCGGCGTATTGCTGATGGAGAGGAAAGCGGTATTTACTCCAGGAATTTCGCCAACATTAACATTATCACAAACAACGTCGGGAAAGACCTCCTCACCCACGGTTACCTGAAGCGGGGTAAAGGCCAAAATAAACTGGCGCGTCTGACCGGCAGCGATATCAAAAATGCTATCGGGGGGCCCAAAGGGAGTATTGGATAGATCGGCCTCCTGAAAACTCAGGCTTACCGGCGCGGTTCCAGGAATGCTGATCTGGCAGTTTTGCGCTGGATTGGCACCGGCATTGATGACTGAAGCAAACACGGTAATGACTGGCCCGCCAATATACCCGGAACGCGCCGATGGCAGAACTGAAGAAAACAAGGTGGTAGGGCCGGGATTGCTCAGCTCAAAGCGGGCGCTGACACTGCGCGCCTGACCCATCGTCACCACACAGGCACCATTGCCGGTGCAATCGCCGCTCCACCCGGCAAATAACGAACCGGCGATGGCGATATGGCTCAAGGTCACACTGGTACCGTCGTCATAATCCTCGGTGCAATCGACACCGCAATTAATACCGGCCGGTGTGCTGGTCAGCGTGCCACTGCCCAGCCCACTTGTGCTTGCCGTCAACGTGAATTGAGTCAGCCCTTGCACAATCGCCGTGGCCGCTGAAGTGACGCTCTCATTGGTGCCGCCAAGGTCGGTATAGCTAACCACCACATCAATGGTGCTGCCAACATCAGCCTGGGTCAGTGCCACCGTGGCATTGTTGGCCCCGGCAATATCGACACCCCCACGACGCCACTGAAAGCTGAGCGGGCCAAGACCATCGACGTCGGCCACAACACTGGCATCCACGGTTAAGGTTTGGCCTTGCGTCGCCGTGCCAGTAATCACAGGTACGCCGGTGGGCAATGTGTTGCCCGCACTGCCTTGAATATCGAAAGTATAAGGGTTTTCGTCCGCATCATCATTGACGATGCTGACCGTGGCCACTCGTGAGCCAGTGGCGCTCGGATCAAAGGTGATGGTGAAAAGGGAGGTGTCATTATTGGCCGCTACCGTGCTGTCCGCATCTGCGGTCAGCGTAAAGTCTGCGGCATTGGTGCCGGTAATTGCCACCCTTGGTGTGCCGGTGAGGTTCAATGCCACATTTCCGGAATTGGTGATGGTGAAAGTGTTGGCATTACTGCCTCCGGTCAACGCCACATTACCAAAGTCAGTATCATCAGCGGTGGCTGGCGTGGTATCGCCATCGGTAATTGAGACCCCCATGCCGCTGACATCCATCTCCGGCGCAGCAGTGCCATTACCGGTCAAGCTAAAGTTATAGGGGTTCTCATCGCTGTCATTATTGACAATGCTCAGCGTACCATTGCGTGCGCCCGTTGCGGTTGGGTCAAAGCGCACAATGACGGTTGTGCTCGCCGCGGGGGCCACCGGGCCTGTCGGCTGGGTAGTTACGGTAAAGTCACCGGTGGTGGTGGCCGCCCCAAGGGTGAGGGCCGCATTGCCGGTGTTTTGAATGGTAAAGGTGTGACTGACCATGCCGGTGGTAATGTTTGCCGATCCAAAGTCGGTATCATCGGCAACCTGCGGCGCAGCATCATTATCCGCAATGTTCACACTCATGCCAGTGACATTGATCTCGGGGGCAGCAGTGCCATTACCGGTCAAGCTAAAGTTATAGGGGTTCTCATCGCTGTCGTTATTGGGAATATTCACCGTGGCGGTACGAAGCCCTGCTGCCTGTGGGGTAAAATTAATGCCCATCACAGTAGAGTTGCCCGCTCCAACACTGGTCCCAGGGGCGGTGACAATCGAAAAATCACCAGCATTCGCACCGGTAAAAGTCACCGAACCCAGGGTTAGCGTTGCCGTACCCGCAGCATTGGAAATACTGAATGACCGGCCGTTCGCAAAGCCTGTGGGGGTTGAACCAAAATCTGTGCCATCCGTGGTGTTGGGTATTGTGCTGCCGTCTGCAATGTTCACCCCCATGCCAGTGACGTTGATCTCCGGTAAATTACTGACAATGAAATCATCGTCATTGGTGCCAGTCGGCGTTTCGTTGGTCAGTGCGTTGGGCGTTGTGGCCAGATCGCTAATATTTTGCCCTGATGCGAGAGAAACCGAAACCGTGCCGTTAAACCCGGCGAGATTGCCGCCGGCAATCGTCACATCATAAACGGTTGTGGATACGGTATCGACTGTAAAGCTGGCACCCCCCGGACCTGCCGCAATAAAGTCCGTTAAATCGACATTTTGCACCGGCTCGTCAAACGTATACCGCCAGGTCAGGCTGTCGGCACTGGTGGCTTGTGTTGCCGGGGTATTGCGAACGATAGAGGTAATACGCGGAGCCGTTGTATCAAGCCCGGTTCCGGTAATGGTGAATTGGTAGGTTGAATTGCCTGCATTGCTTGTAATGACCACGGTAGGGCTTGTGGTAATGACAGATGTCGGATCAAACCGGATCGTCAGGTTGGTTGTGGCGCCTGCGGCCACGGTCGCGCTGGTGGGGGATGTGATGGTGAAACCGGCCGTAGATCCAGCCAGAGCTACAGTCGTAATATCGAGCGGTGTAGTGCTCGGATTACTGATGACAAATGTGCGGTCCACTATGCCGCCGACGGCAGCGACTGAGCCAAAATCCGTGCCGTCTGCGGTTCGGGGTGTAAGGTCGTTATCCACAATCGCCTGCCCGTTGCCGGTGACGGCGATGTCAGGATTACCACCGGTTCCTTTAATGCTGAATTGGTAGGGTGAACTGCCTGCATCGCTTGTAATGACGACAATAGGGATGATGGAACCGGCAGATGTCGGATCAAACCGGATGGACAGGTCGGTTGTGGCGCCTGCTACCACGACCGCGCTGGTGGGCGAGGTGATGGTAAAGCCGGTCGAAACTCCAAGGAATGAAATATTCGAAATACTAAGTTGTGCAGTGCCCGGATTGCTGATTTCGAATGTGCGGTCCTCTATACCGCCGGTGACAGCGACAGAGCCGAAATCCGTATCGTCTGTGGTGCCGGGAGTAATGTCACCGCTCGCAATCGCCTGCCCGTTGCCCGTGACGGCGATGTCAGGGGCGGCATTACTGACAATGAAGTCATTGTCATTGGCGCCAGTTGGCGTGGGAATACCGAGTGCATTTGGCGTCGTAGCCAGATCGGTGATGTTTTGACTACCCACCAGGGACAGTGTGACCGTGGCGTTTAAGCCTGCCAGATCACCGCCGGAAACTGTGATGTCATAAACACTGGTAGAATCTGCATTTACGGCAATGCTGGCACCGGTCACATTGGATACTTGAAAGTCCGTTAAATCCACATTTTGCACCGGCTCGTCAAAAGTATAGCGCCACATCAGGCTGTCGGCGCTGGTATTTTGTGTTGTCGGGTTTTGCCGGACAATCGAGGCTATGCGCGGCGCCGTAAGGTCAGCACCAGTACCCTGAATGGCAAAGGTATAGGGACTTTCGTCCGAATCGTTGTTGGGGATACTCACCGTTGCTGTGCGCAGGCCCACCGCACTTGGCCTAAAGCTAATCCCCAGGGTTGTAAACTCGCTGCCACCAGCAACATTGGCCGCCTGCGCGGAAGTGACAGAAAAATCTGCAGCATTTGCCCCGCTGAACGTCACTGTCCCAAGGCTTAAATTCCCTGAACCCTCATTGACGATAAAGAAAACGGTTTGGACACTGGCAAAATTGGCCGCATGGGAACCAAAATCCGTACCGTCCAGTATCCTGGGGTTCGTGTCGCCTGAGACAATTTCAAGACTGTTACTGCCATCCACCCGTATCTCTGGCGCAGCACTCCCCGTGCCTTGAAGACGGAAATTGTAGGGGTTCTCGTCACTATCATCGCTGGTGATACTCACGTCAACGGGACCACGAAGACCGGTGGCGCTTGGATTGAAGGTCACCTCGAAGGTTTCCGGCACGCCTACATCAACAAGCTGTGGTGGTTGCCGCGTGACGGTGAAATCACCCGCATGCGCGCCCGTGATACTGACCGCGCTGGCGGTTTGCAGATTAAGGAACAGACCAAAGCCACTATTCTCGATCGTGAAAGTACGCGTGACTGTACCGCTTGCGATATCCACACTGCCAAATTCCGTATGGTCGGCAAGCCCCGGTGTATGGGCTGCATTATCGACGATGGACTGGCCATTGCCCCTCACGTTTATCTCAACGGCCTCGCCGGTCCCTTGAATACGGAAATTGTAGGGGCTCTCATCAGCATCATCATTGGCGATGGCGACATCAACCGGACTGAGGACACCTGACGCAGTTGGTGCGAAGTCGATCCGAAAGGTGGTTGAACCAAGTGATGCCACGGTTGCAGCAGGTTGCTGGGATACTGAAAACCGTGCCGCATCCGCCCCGGTGATGCTCACCGCATTGGCCCCAAGGGTCAACAAACCGGTTCCTGTGTTGGTAATGGTATAGATCTTCCCGGTGCCCCCGCCAACGCCGGTGCTGAAACGTGTTGCGCTGGACGCGGCCGGGTCATTAGCCGGGTCGTCTGGAATGTTGGTGGAATTCCGCGCCACATTGATTTCCGGGGTGGGCGACGAAATGGTTAGCACTGCTGATGCGGCAGGTGCGTTCGTCGGGCTGCCGCCTTGGGAAGCGGTTAATGCGCTGGTCGTACTGTTATACGTTCCCGGTGCCGCCGCCGCGAGACGTACATCAATCCGACAACTGCTTGAACTGGAACCAATAACCGCACCATTGACCGTAATCATATTGGAACCAGCCACCGCCGTAACTACACTACCGGGGCTGGAACAGGTTTCGGAAACCGGAAAACCGCTCGATGAAACCACTAACCCGGCAGGCAGTGTATGGGTGAAATTAATGGCGGTTGTATCGCCGCCTGCATTGTTATGGCCAAAGGAATAGCGGGATTCGACTTCTGTACCGGTAGTAATGTTATCGGGAACAAAACTGTGGGAAAACGTTGTTTGTGCAAAAGCACTAACCGGCACAGCAAATGTTACCAGAATGACCAGCGCGGCCAGAATTCGTCGAAAACCCTGACGAACACGATTTCGTGAAGGAGGGGTGGGGCTTTGACAAGCCTCTGAAACTACACACATCTTCCCCGTCATGCAAACGCACCCCTATCCCAGTATTTATCTTTCTATGTTCCTAGCGATCACCTATAAATTGGCGGACACATCACCAAAACCCGGTGAAGCCAATAACGGTTATTCATATTATGAATGAGAATGAGCTGGATCTGAATTTGCTGCTGGTGTTTGAGGCCATCTATTCAACCCGCAATATTTCCCGCGCCGCCGATATGTTGGACCGCAGCCAACCGGCAGTTTCCAATGCGCTTGGGCGTCTGCGTGAACAGCTTGGCGACGCGCTTTTTGTGCGCGCTGGCAAGGGTGTTGCCCCAACCCCGCGCGCCGAGGCCATGGTGGGGTCTGTCCGCGAAGCCCTAGAGGCCATTCGCAAAGGAATTATCCCTCCGCCGGGGTTTGATCCGCAATCCTCGGAGCGGCATTTCAAGATGATCATCGCCGATCCGATGGAACCGATTGTGCTGCCGCCGCTATTGCGCTCCGTTGATGGCGGCCAGATTTCATTTGAATTACAGCCGCCGCAATTTCTGAACATTGAAGAGGCGCTGATCGACGGCAAAACCGATATGGCCATTTTCCCGTTTCCGGCCAACGAGCCGCGCCTGCATTGCGAGCCATTATGCCCGCTTGATCTGGTGGTGCTGGCCCGCAAAGAGCACTCGCGCATTAATGGGGTGATCACCGCCGAAGACCTGGCCCGCGAAGGCCATATTACGCTGTCGCTGGCCCCCGGAAAATTGGCCAATTCGGAAAAAGTTGCGATCTGGAAGCGCACAAAACAGCGTACAGTTTGCTATGTTAACCGGCTAAGCTCGATGGCCAATTTGATTGGCACCACAGACCTGATTGGCCTGGTACCCAGAATTTATGCTGATTATGTGTCCGAACTGTTCGGCTTTCAGGTTCTGGATCTCCCTGAGCCGGTCACCGATCAGAAGTTTTTCATGATCTGGCACAAACGCAATGACACGGATGACGGGCATATCTGGTTGCGTCATCAAATAACCACCATGATTGACGCAAGAACAAAGGTTCAGGCCAGCACATGACCGCGCGACGCTATACGCTTTTACTTCTCACCTGCTATTTTGCAATCGCCCATATGGACCGGCACATCATCACCATCACGCTGGAGCCGATCCGGCGTGAATTTGGCTTGAGTGATTTGCAATTGGGCCTGTTGTCTGGCTTTGCCTTTGCCATGTTTTTCTCTTTGCTGATTTTGCCGTTCGCCATTGCCGCCACCCGGGTTGAACACCGCAAGCTCATTGCCGGTACGATCGGCGTGTGGAGCGCCATGACCATACTGACCGGCATGGCTCAATCCTATATACACTTACTCTTGGCCCGCATTGGTATTGGCATTGGCGAAGCCGGTGCGTTGCCCGCCAGCCATGCCGCGATAACCGACCATTACCCTCCGGAAAAACGCGCCACCGCTATGGGCATTTTTGTCTCCGGTGCCAATATTGGTTTGGCACTGGCGTTGGTTCTTGGCGGGTTTGTGGCGCAAAAATTTGGTTGGCGCTGGGCTATGATTACAACTGGTCTGCCGGGTCTGTTTCTGGCCTTGATTATTCGCTTTACTATGCCCGTGCCGGTAAAAGACTCAATAGTAACGCCATCGCCCCCCGGGAACCGCTCAATAACCTTACAAACCGCCCGAATTATGTGGAGTGACATATCTCTGCGCTTTTTGCTATTGGGCACCATTTTCAGTGCCATCACCACCTTTGGCATCGCCGCATGGTTGCCCAGTTTTCTGGTGCGCACACACGGGTTGAGCCTCATTCAGGTGGGTCTCTATCTTGCCATCACAATTGGTGTATTTGGCATGATTGGCGCGCAATTGGCCGGGCGCCTTTCCGACCATTTTGCAAAGCGCAAAGCCGGCTGGATTGTCTGGGTGCCGGCGCTGGCCATTCTTATCGCCAAGCCCTTCACTATTGTTGGACTCTTGTCTCAACAACCGCTGACCGCACTCATTTTTCTGGCAGTGCCCGCCGCATTGGGCGGCACATATTTGGCTTCTACAATATCTGTTTTACACACCAGAGTGCCGCCAAAAAACAAACCCGTGGCCTCGGCCCTCTTGCTCTTGTCTATCAATTTTATCGGCATGGGCTTCGGCCCGCTTATTGTTGGCGCACTATCGGATTATTGGCGTGCCGCCGGGTACGAGATAATTTCCAACAACCCGTTAGCCATTGGCCTAAGTGCCGTACAAATTTTTGGCATTATGGGGGCAGTATTTTATGCACTGGCTGGCCGTCGATTGAATGTTAGCGACGAAAGCTAACGTCACGAAAAATGTAGGCAAGAGAATATCCATCTTGAATGAAGTCAAAACAAAATGTCCAAAGATGTGGCGCGTAGAAGAGAATTATGATGGGGTGATAGGGTGGCCCTTAAAATGTCTTGCGTACTTGGAGCGAGATAGTGTGTAGACGGCCAGGAGAGTCGACCCGCACATTCCTGGCTTCTACCAATGACCACCAAGTGCGAGGTTGAGATCAATCCATTCATCAAGACGGGCACGTTCCGCGCTAACAAGGGCGCTTTGGGCGTTAAAGACACGTTGTTGAATGGTGAGCATATCGAGCAGATCAGTTTCACCTTCCTCATAGCGGATCATGGCGATCTTGAGGGCGCGATCCGATTGCGACGCTGCCTCGCGCAGGGCTTCGGCTCGTTCACGGACAACGATCATTTGATTGAGACTGCTCTCGACTTCTTGGAAGGCGGTCAGCACGGTTTGTGCATAGGCGGCCACGGCCTGTTTTTGCTCGATTCCGGCCTGCTCAATTTGCAGCTTGTTGAAGCCAGCATCGAAGATAGGCGCGGTAATGCTCCCGGCGATATTGATCAGAATATTTTTCGGGTCGAATATGTCGAACAGTTGGTTGGAACTTCCACCGGTATTTCCGGTTAGAGTCAGTTTCGGCAAATTGGCAACTTTCACTTGATCTAGCGCGTAGAATGCGGCTGCGACCGTGCGCTCGGCAGCGATAATGTCCGGTCGTCGCTCCAATAGGCTAGACGGTAGTCCGGCGCTCGGCATTGGCGGGACAATGGGCAGAGTTGTGCGGGTTTTTAACGCGCCAGCGGGATAGCGGCCCACCAGCACTTCTAACGCTTTAATGGCGTCGCGGTATGATCCTTCGGCGGCAATCAGAGAGGCGCGGGTCGAAGCGAGGTCTGATGCTGACAGTGCAATGTCCTGGGCCATTGCAATTCCTTCCGCGTATTGAACATTCACAATACGGTTCGTGTCGGTAAGTGTGGTCAAGGTTTGCTGGGCCACTTGCGCCTGCAGCGCTGCTTCCAATCCAATGAAATACGCATTCGCTACCGCTGCTGCGATTGAGTGCTGTGTGAAGCGATAATCGGCTTGGGTTGATTGAGCGTTGGCAATAGCGGCTTTTTCGCCGGCTTTAATCCGTCCCCAGATATCAGCTTCCCAACTGGCTTGCAGGCCCCAGTTAAAAGCAGTTGTATCCGGGATTGGGCCGTCTAAAAAGGCCTGTCGATTGGCGCCGAGGTTAAGGCCCATATTGGGCCGGAGCCCAACACCCGCTTGACGTGCTAAAACCCATGAGCGTTGAACATTGAGTGCGGCGGCTTGTAAATTGCGGTTATTGTTTTGTGCGTCTTCGACAAGGCCGGACAGAATGGAATCACCAAGCGCATCAATCCACCCAATGTGCACGTCCCCGACTTGAGTTTGTGCTGCTGTCCACCTATCCGGGATATCTGTAACGCTTTGCGTAATCGCTGTTTGAATTGTCGTATCAGTTGTCTTGGACTTAAGGTCAGAAAGCGTCGCGCACCCCGTTGCCAGTAGGGCGCTGGTGATGAGAAGGGTTTGTTTCATCTGCCTCATGCTGCCACCTCCTGTACGGGCGCTATCTCTGTCTTTTTAATACCAAAGAATAGCGAATACAGCACCGGCGTAATCAAAAGGGTGATCAAGGTGGCAAAGCTAAGACCAAATACGAGAACAACAGTCATGGATCGGAAGAACGCGTCGAAATAAAGCGGCATGATCCCAAGCACCGTAGTAAAGGCCCCCATGGTCACAGGGCGCAATCGCGTGGAGGCAGACTCGACCAGGGCGTCAAATCGCGGCACGCCGGCTTTGATCAGATTGTCCGTATTGTCGACGAGGACCAGAGAGTTTTGTATCAATAGGCCGGAAAGGGAGAGCAAGCCCAGAATACCCATGAATTCGAGCGGCGTGCCGGTCGCTATCAATCCAAAAACCACGCCGATCAATCCAAGCGGCACCACCGCCCAGATAATGATTGGCTGGCGGATCCTGTTAAACAGCAAGACAACAACGAGGACCATGGCCAAGAAGCCTAAAGGTATGGTGGAGGCGAGGCTGGCTTGCGCCTCGGCTGAACTCCCAAACTCGCCGTCCCACTCCATAGAATAGCCGTCAGGAAGCTCAATGGTCTCGATTTTAGGTTTGATGCGGGAGTACAAATCGGCGGTCAGCACGCCAGACGCCGGATCACTTTGGGCTTTGATCGTCAGCACACGATCTTCGCGTAAGAGGTGTCCATCGCGCCACCGTATATTAACACCCTCCAACAATTGCCCCATTGGTACCGTTTTGTTCGTTGTCGGGCTGAGGACTTGAATGGTGGCCATAGCCCACGGATCGGCGCGTTCGGAGGCAGGGGCTCGAAAAATGATCGGAATTAGGTCAACGCCCTCGCGGTAGACGCCGCGTTGAATGCCCGAAAAATTCGATTGCAGGGCATCGGCAAACTCTTTTCGGGTGATCCCGACGCGTTCGCCTTTGCTTTGTGAATATACCGGCTCGACATAGCTGATGGCGCGTCGCCAATCATCTTTTATCAGGACCGCTTCATCGTCTGCGGCCATAATGGCTTTAGCCTCATTAGCCAAGCGGCGCAGCACTTGTGCGTCGGGGCCTTTGAACGCGGCCTCGATCTTGGAGCCGCCGCCTGGGCCCAATCTGAATTTCCAAGCCTTGCCCAGGCCATCGGGGAAGTTACCATCCATATAGGCCTGCAGTTTGGGGATGATGTCATCGCTTAACCGGTAATCCTCGACCTTGATCAGCAGCTGTCCATTGGACGAATTATTTGCCCCCCCGTCATAGACAAGCATGTAACGTAATGTGCCGCCGCCGACCAATGTCTGAACATGGGTGACGCCGTCCATCGCTCTGACATGATTTTCCATTCGCAACATTTCACGTGTGGTTTGTGAAATATCGGTGCCTTCGGGGAGTTGAAAGTCGACCACAATTTGCGGTGAGGTGGAGGCCGGGAAAAATCCGCTTTTGACAAATTGGAAACTCCACATCGAAAAGGCAAATACCCCAATGACAACCAAAAGAGCGAGTATCTTTTGTGAAAGGACGCTACGTATCATGCCTTCATAGAGACGTATGAAATAGCCTTTTTTTGGAAGCACAATTTCGCCGCCATTCCCCTTCACTTCAGGGAATAGCCAATAGCAAAATAGAGGTGTGAGCGTGAAGGCAAACACCCAACTCATGGCCAGTGCGATCATAACAACCCAGAACAAATGATTGGTGAATTCCGCCGTGTTGCCCGGTGCAAACCCGATAGGTGCAAAGGCAATAATCCCAACCAGTGTGCCGCCCAAAAGCGGCTTCATATTGGCTTTGGCTACATCTTTGGCCACTTCCAGCTTGTTGCGCCCTTGTTTCACACCGACCAGAATGCCGTCTGTGACGACTACCCCGTTATCGACCAGCATCCCCAAAGAGATAACCAGTGCACCCAGCGATATTCTGTGCATTGGTATGCCGCCAAGCCACATAATCAGCAGGGTTGAAGCCATCGTAATGAGGACGGTTGCCCCCATGACAAAGCCCGATCTAAAGCCCATGAATACGAGGAGGGTGACAAATACAATCGTCAACGACATTAAGACATTGGCGGCAAAATCCTTAATGGCGACGTCGACGACTTTGCCCTGATGATAGTATTCGTGCAGTTCAATTCCGTAAGGACGCAGGCTGTCGATCTGCGCGAGTTTAGCATCAATATCCTCGCCCATTTTGACGACGTTGACGCCAGAGACGTTGGCAACACCAATTCCCAAAGCCGGTTGACCATCATAGCGCAGGATTTTCTCCACCGGGTCTTTATATCCCCGGGTCACATTTGCAACGTTCTTGAGACGCATAATGCTGCCGCTGGACGGATCATTGATAATGAGATTGCGGATAGACTCGACCGTGTTCAATCCACCTGTTGGCTGAATTTCCAATCTCTCCGTGCCCACTAGGAGTTTGCCGGCACCGGTTACCGTATTATGCTGGGCCAACGTGTTGTAGACGTTGGTGAGCGAGACGCCGAGGGCGGCCTCCTTTTCACGCGAGATCTCGACATAGATGACTTCATCCTGTTCGCCCGCAATCGCTACTTTGCCTACGCCTTTGACTTGCAGGAGTTCTTTGCGCAGCGTCTTCGCATATGACAAAAGCTCTGGCGGAGTAAAACCTTCGCCCGTCAATAGATAATACAGCCCATACACGTCCCCAAAATCATCATTGACGATGGATGGGCCGGCGCCGGGCGGCAGATCGCGTTGCGCGTCGTCAATTTTGCTCCGCAGTTTCGTCCAGACGATTTGAAGGTCTTTTTTAGACGGAGAGGATTCGAACTTAATTTCGACGCTGATATCGGACAGACCGGTTGAGGAATCTGATGTTACGGATTTGACTTCGGGTAATTGCTGGATCGCCGTTTCCAAAGGCTCGGTGACCTCATTGAGGACTTCTTCCGGGCTGGCGCCTGCGTATTGTGTATACACTTTGGCGACGCGAATAGTGAATTCCGGATCTTCAAATCGCGGCATGCTCTCATAAGCGCGCCATCCGCCAATCAGGCAGATTAGAATGACGATGGAACAGATCAATGGGTTTTTGATCGAAATTTCTGACAGGTTCATCGCGCCAGTCCTATTTCGATTGCCAAGCGCGAACTCTCATACCTTCATGCAGATACGATCCGCCGGCGGCGACAATCGTATCTCCCGCGTTCAACCCACTGGTCACAATGACATCTTGCTTTGACATGCCCATGCCGGTCACAATTTGCGTCTTTGCGATCTCCATGGTTGAGGGGTTGACCCGCCAAACGAATAAATTCTTTCCTTCCGCCACGACAGCCGAAACCGGCACAGACATGCCGGTCGGGACAATATCGGACAGATTGTTGAACTCAAAGTCTGTGTTGATGGTTGCCGTCATGCCAGGCAAGACGAACAGATTTTCGGGAGACGCGAATGAGAAGCTGACTTCGTAAGTTTGAGTGGTCGGGTCGGCCTGTCCTGACGCTTCTTTAAAAACAGAAGGCAATGTCATATGAGGCGCAGCGTCCAAGATCACATTGGTATTACTCGGTTCCATTTGCGGGGTGCGGGCGACGATGTCCGCCGGCACATTTATGATCGCGACCATATCATCGCTTTGAATGTTTGCTATGGCTTCTTTGGCCTGGATGTTTTGAAACTTTTTCACAAAGACTTTGGAAATAAACCCCGAAAACGGAGCGCGGAGTACCGTGTCGCCTTTAGTTTTATTGGCCGTGTCCAGTGCCGCCTTCGCCACATCGCGATTTGTACGGCGTGTCTCAAGCACACTACGTGAGATCGCGTCCTGATCGACCAATCGTTTGGCCCGTTGGTATTCGGTTTCGGCATTGTCAAACTGCGCTTGAGCTTGGGCGAGTGCGTTGGAATAGTCACGTTCTTCGACCTGGGCGATGATGTGCCCTCTTTTAATCCGGTCGCCTTCTAAAACATTGAGCCGGGTAATCTGCCCACTCACTTGAAAGGTCAGTTCGGAAGAGTTTTCTGCTTCAATAACGGCAGGGAAACTCATTGATCTGGAGGTGCTAGCCAACGTGACAGTGACGAGTTTGGCTGGACGTATCTTTGCTTCAGGTATGACTTCGTCAGCTTTTTGACATGCCGATAAGCCTATTATAATTGCGATTAAAGGAAGTGTATATTTTTGCACGCTCGTACCCCCGACATTTCATACGTTCTAACAGGTGTCGCCTCATAATGACAAGCATATGGGCCCCCCTGCGGTTATGAGTGCATCCAGGAAATTTGTAAGGAAACCTTTCTAGTATCGGAACCGTATGAGCATATTAAAATCGCCCAAAGCAAGACACTAGTACTGATACCGACGTCGTTCAAAAATAGATAAAGCTGTGATGGACGAATATCCGTCTTTCAACATAGACGGCAAATCAGATTAAACTCCGAGAGCGGTTCTAAGTCTTGGTGCGGCCGAGAAGCTATCAGGTTCGTTTTCTTGATCGAGCTTTATAAAGCATTTCCCTTAATAAATCAATGTACTATCGCACCCATGCCAAATTCATTATTCAAACTGGATTCTGCACCCGTCGACTTTGAACAGCAGCAAAGAGTGAAATCGCAAGGAGTCTAACAAACTAGGGGCACATCAGTATGATTTTTCGCGCTTACGTTATTTATGGGCCCATGACCAAGTATCCTGAACGTAAAGAAGATTACATCGCATTTATCTCTTTTAAAGGAGAAGTTTTAGCGATACTGCCCAGATATGCATATTTCGGGTTTTGATTTGCTTCTCGCATTCAGAGTTGCCGGTACGGTAAAATCAGTTTTTTTTGCGATTCTCCTGAATGCCATACTCACGGTGAACGCTTCGGCGTTACTCTCCAAAACCCGACGGGG
>JAJFFO010000011.1 GCA_021776615.1 Robiginitomaculum sp.
TGAAATACTGGATTTATGAACATCCAAACCTACATAAAGTGCCTCACTCATATCGCCTCCTGATTGATCGTTGAAAACATGTTGGAATATACCAAACTGTTCCCTCAAAAATCAGGATAGCAAAAAGTCATGCGGACTAAGCCTTGGATACAAAAATGCCGTCTCGATAGAGGCGGCGCATATTTCGCATCAGGGATTGAAGCCGAATGGCCAAGAGCGCATTTTGCGGACTTGGTTCACGAAAGCCCGCCCGGATGCCCCATGTTACGACCGTCCTCGCATCAGTGCATTTGACACCAGCGCTACACGCTCACGCATCCTGCGCGCTTCCAACTCAAAGCTTTCCAAATCAGCCATAAGGTCAATCATCAAATCTATAAGCTGCTCATCTGTTGGTCTTTCTCTCATGCTGCCCACATCCTTTTAGCGATAGCCCGGTCTTCTAAGCCTGCCATATCCATATAAATAGCGGTCGTATCGAGGCTTTCATGGCCAAGCCATTTTTGAATTCGTGATTCCGGTACAAAATTTGAGGCGGCATGAACCCCCATTGAATGCCTCAATCCGCGTGAGCAGGCTTTAACGCCTGACAAGCCGGCTTTGTTCATCACCCCGGCCATGCGCCGCCAACCTGTAGTGCGACTAAAGCGCCAAAGACGATCATTCAAGCGCATATCATCAAAATATTGAATGCGGTGAATATTATGAACTTGCTCAAGTTTATCAATGAAAGAGGAAGGAACTGGCACCGCGCGAAAGACACGATTTTTCTTATCACCGCGTTTTTTGGCGCTACGCACGATGATGCAACCTAAATCCATTTCTATATTCAAAAACCGAATGTTTAGGGCCTCGCATGGTCGGCAACCTGTCCAATAGATTGTTTCACAAAAAGTCTGATCTATCGGATTGGTGATATCCTGTATTGCATCGTAAACCCGACCGCGTTCCACACTCGATAAATATTTACGTTCGCCTAAATCGGTGAAGAGAGTCATTTCTGAGCGGTTAAAGGCATGATCTTGATCGGGCATAGTGGTAGCTCCAGCTTTGCGACGGGCTGAAACAGAATATATAAAACTGTTTCATAAGGCCGCACTCCCCTTTATTTACGTGCAATTCAACCAAAATCAGGACGTGTGTTTAGGTAAAATCGTCACCTGATATTAAGAAATAACCCTTACCAGTCAAGTAGTGAAACAGTTTTATATAGAGTGTTCCACATCAATATACGAATTTAAGCTAGTCATAAATAAATATAGTAACCTTGCAATTTCGCAATATTCTTGCTATAAACACCCTATATTTAATCATTATATTAATTTGATAATGCGAGCGATAAGGGAATTACGGCAGAAATTTGGTGGTGCGGCGGCAACAATTGCGGCGGGGACACTCGCGCTTAGCCCCATGGCGGCATTTGCAGGAGATAATGCACCTGATAATGGTGCTGATAGTTTTTGGAGCACACATTGCGATACTCCAGCAGGCTACCCCGAACTGGCATGTGCGACGGAAGGTTTCGGTACGCCCATGAGTCTAACAGAAATCAATGCAATTCCATCTTTATACAAAGATCGTGTTATTTTGCACTTTGGCAACGGAATTCTTGATGCGGGCTTAGCGGCGTTAGCATCGACTAAAAATGGAACACCAACCATTGCAATCCCCGGCGGCCCGGACGGTCTTATCCGCCTGATCGTAGATGGCCGCACTAATGAGAAATTTCGTTTCACGCAATCCAATCTGGATCGCGGAGAAGTCACAAGTTTGGGTGCAAGAGTTTTTCGTCAAATACAAGATGCGAAATCCAAAACAGCCTCACTCACCCCGGCTTCCATTTCAGAATAGCCCTTCCTTTCAGATATTTTGCCGTTTTCACGACTACAGCAAGCATGAAGGAGAATTCGCATGGCCAATAACAAGCATGAAGTTAAAGCAGACGTAGAGGTAAATACCATTCAGGGGTTGGCAGAATTTGCCGCCTTGGTTTGTGCGGTCGGCTTTGGCGTTGCCTCCGCCAAGTTTAATTTGTTCAACCCGCTATTTGTTGCTGGCGGTGCGGGAGTCATCGGCTTTGCCCTGACCCATGCCGATAAAAAGCTAGGGGTGGTTGCTATTCTTGTAGCAGTATTGGTGTTTTTTGCTGGCATGTATTTGCCGGGAATGGCGGCTTAAATCCCGTTATCCATTCCGCTGTTCGTATGATCTGGCGGCTCCTGTGATGGAGCCTGCGCAATCTCTTGTGATTGCCGCACCGCAGCCATACCAGCAGCAGCCGGGTCAAACTGGTCTTTTAAAGATACACCGTCACCAATGCTCGTATCGCCATCTAAAAATGAAGCGGCGCTGATGGTATCACTGGACGATGTGGGTTTGTCTAAACCTAAACCTCCGGCAAGAAAAGCTGTGCTCATATCATCATTGATCCCGGCAATTTTTACATCAACAGATTCTGCTTTTTCGAACCTTTCTACACGGTCTTTGCTATTATTATCCAATGTTGCTGTTGGTGTAGAAGTGCGCTCATTTTTGGTTGTGCTTTCGTAGTCGGATTTTTTGGATTCCAGTCCGGCAATACGGCGCTTCATTTCCTCGATCTGCGCGGCGGCGGCGGCTTCCAAAGCATCTATATCTGTCCGGTCAACTTTATTGCCCGTGCGATCCTCATAATCTTTGATGATTTTCTCACGGTCTTTGTTTTTTAGGCTGCCATCATCATCAAGTTCCGGCGCTTTTCCAGCCCGCAAATCATTCAAAAAGTCCTCACCAACACCAATCTGGAAATCCAATTCAGCAATTTCCGCATTCAGCGCAGCGAGTAGTATCGCACGCTCGGTATCTTTACGTCTTTTTTCGGCTTCTTGTTCGGTGCGATTTATTTCCCCGCGTGCGGCACCCGCACCTGTGGCCCGAACACCGGCCTTGAGCGCGTTCTCGTCACCACCCATGGATAGGTTAAAGGCGGTTTCACGTGCGCGCTGGTCAGGATCATTGCCCTTCGCCGCCGCTTCATATGTTTCTGAGAGTTGCCCCCGTACCATTCCCTTACACCCTGCATTTGCGCATTTAACAACACACGTAATTAGTATTGATTAGTATACGTAAAGGGTGTTAAGATATATTTTACATAACATTAAATTACATTGAATAATCTATACAATTTATATTGTATTTATTCTATTCTTCTTTGTCGGGGAGTGCTTTCCAAGCCTTGAGAGTCCAATCATACAGATCAGAGGGAATCGTTCGTGGTTTACTGTTAATCCACGCGGATATCATGCTTGCGGATAATCCTTCGGGGACGCATCCACGATAAAAATATTTGAGCATTTCAGACGCCGATATCGCTGTGCGCTCACGTTCGGCCTCAAGGGCCAAGCCATCTTGTTTTTTAAATATACGCCGCTCTGTGTGGCGCGTTCTACCTTCGTAATAATGGAGCTTTTCAGGGTCTTTCGGTGGAAGGGAACTTAATATATCAAGCACAGCATCAAGATGGTCTTTTCTGGCTGTGAGCGTTCCACCGCTTACCCATCGCGCGATCATTTCAGCGGATAGACCTTCCGGTATCTCTGGCATGGCCGAGAGCAGCGCACGATATGTTCGACCTACTTTTAATGAGTTATGAAATATGGTGTGAATGATTTCAGGGGTGATTTCAACGCGCGGCGTGATTTCGCGCCAACTTTTTAGGGCGTACTCAATATGCGCTTTGCGAGCGCTTTTGGTATGGCCTGAAAGCCAGCCACCAATGGTACTGGAGTTCAAGCCATGGGGTATGTCCTTACGGCCCGCCAGCAGCCGAGAGGGGCCAATCCCCGTTTGCACTTTCAGGGTTTTGAGTTCTGTCATTATCTCCGGTGTAAGTGGTATCAGCGCCATAGAAACAATGATTGGGATCAAACAGGCCGCAGGTCAAAGAAACCGGATCAAATGGGTGGTGTTAGTTGTGGGTAACGATTGTGCGCTCAACATCCTTCATTTCAAAGGGGATGATACCAATAAGCTTACCTGATACATTAAGCAGCTTTAGGAAGTCTTTCCAAAGCATGGCGTAGAATCTGAACGGCACTATGGATATCATCTTCAGAAGTCTGGCGACCTAAGCTAATCCGTATGGCAGAGGAAATGCGATCATTAGACAGTCCCATATTTTGCAAAACATGAGACGGTTCAGGATACCCCGTTGTGCAAGCCGAGCCACTTGATATAGCTAATTTAGGTTGCACTACTGCAATTATGTCTGCGCTATCGAAGCCTAAAAAGCTGACATTCAAGTTAGCGGGGTGACGATCCAAAATATCAGGCCCGTTCAAAACAACAGAAGAACCAAGTGTCTTTAGCTCCTCCCATAGTAGTTGGTTTTTGTCTCGTAGAGTCGAAATTACCATTTCAGTTTCGGCGATAATTTTCGATGCTTCGCCCATGCCAACCACGAGCGGAACAGGAGTGGTGCCAGAGCGCATTCCATCCTGCTGACCCCCACCATGAATGATGGGACTATATAGGTGCTGAATATCCCGCCTGATATACAGGCACCCAATCCCCATCGGACCATAATATTTATGTGCCGACAGACTAAGTGTATCTACCTGACTGATTATACTCGGCAGAGAAATCGCCAGAGGAGCTTGCGCCATATCGGCATGAATTTTTATGTCATGTTGCCTGCAAATATCGGCAATCTTTTGGAAATTCTGGATCGTCCCAACTTCATTATGGACACCAATGAAACTGAAAATGGATACGCTTTCATCCGCTGACTCTGCCAGTTCATCGAGATTTATATTGCCGCTATCATCAACGCCGATGGTTTCAATGGCCAACCCTTCCTTCTTATGCAAATAGCGTCCAGTCTCAATAATGCATTTATGTTCTATATCGCTATGAATAAGTCGTTTCCTCGTGCCGTAATCATAGCCTTTGAGAGCTAAGTTATTTGCTTCAGTCGCACCAGACGTGAAGAATATCTCATCAGGGTCGCAACCGACTATTTCGGCAATGTTAGCTTTCGCATCCGTAACAGCTTTTTCTGCTCCCCACCCGAAGGCATGTTCATTTGAATGTGCATTCCCGACAGAGTTCACCATAAAACGGCGCATTTCGTCAAAAACACGGCAATCTAACGGGCAGCTTGCCTGATGATCAAAATAGTAAGAATTATTTATTTGCATTGTTATTCAGTATGTTGCACCAATTTTCCATATCCATGACAGGGAAATCACATTTAGTGGACAAACTGGAAGAGGCGTCCAGTTTTGTTTTGACGCTATCACAATAATGCTGTTAGTGTCCAACTGGAAGGAGCATCCAGTTTATCAATATGTCACGCGGAAAACTATACTCAAAAAATTACAGCCCACAATTTTCAGGACACGAGACATTTCCGCTTCGGTACGGGTGGCTCAAAAAAGCCTATGATCGCGTATGGCAAGCGCGAGACGAAAAGCAGAACAAGGCGATATTTACCGATGGTAGTGCAATCGCCACTTTTGGCGTTGGTAAGAATATGGTGTCCTCCATTCGATATTGGGCGCAAGCTTGCGGAATTATCGAAACCGTTGATAACACCAAAATTCAAACTGCAAAGATCGGCGATTTGATCTTTGGCAACGAGGGACTCGACCCCTTCATGGAAAATGTCGCCACACTTTGGCTAACACATTGGAAGCTCTGCGGACAGCCCGACCGCACCACGTGGTATTTTGCCTTCAATCATTTTCATGCACTCAATTTTGAGCGCGAAATGCTTGTTAAAGAACTTTTGCGCCTCGCATCAGAGCGAGAGTGGTCGAGAGTGTCGCCCGCAACAGTCAAAAAGGATGTGGAGTGTTTCGTGCGGACCTATGCTGCAAAACCCACAGCACGCAGTGGATTACACGAAGAAAGTCTCGAATCCCCATTGGTAGAACTTAACCTCTTAAAAGCAACGGGGAAAAAAGACGGATTTCGTTTTGTTCGCGGAGAACAATCGAGCCTAGGACAGGGCGTGTTTGCATTTGCCGTTGCTGAATTTTGGAACGATTTTAGTGGGGCAAACTCACTTTCGTTTGAGGCGCTTGCACACGAGCCGGGTTCTCCGGGACGGGTTTTCAATCTTGACGAAAATGAGTTGCTACGCCGCTTAAGCAACATTGAAGATATAACGCAAGGTAAAATCACTTGGTCAGAAACAGCCGGTTTGAAGCAGATCAGCCGCCGCAAAGAAATGACTGAAAATGAAAGATACAACCTCGTTAAATCAGATTACATCGCCGTTGAAATGAAGGGGGTCGCATAATGAAGCTCTCTAACAATGTAACCATCGCTCGTCGTTTCCAAAAATCCATCCGTATAGACACGGACATAAACAACCTCTCCGCTTTGGAGGGGTTTATTTGTCCAAAATCTTCAGAAGATGTTTTGACCAGCATGGCAAATCATCTTGCATCATCGGGCCACGCCTCATTCACATGGACAGGTCCGTATGGAAGCGGAAAATCGAGTTTGGTCTTGCTTCTAAATTCACTTTTAAGTGCTGATAAAAGATTGCGCGCCGAAGGTATTGGTGTTGTCGGCAAGCCGGTCGCAGATAAAATTCAACAAGCCATGCCCGTATCCCAAAATGGGTGGGCCGTTGTCGGAACGGTTGGACGACGGGCAAGTCTTGCGCAAATTGTTGGCGAGTCTTTGGAAACCAACAGACTTGTAAAAGAGCCCAAAGGGCCTTGGAGTGAAAATGCGGTCCTTTCTGCATTATCCAGTATTATCGCATCAAAAAAATATGACGGACTTTTGCTTGTCGCAGATGAGATGGGAAAAGTCTTAGAGGCGTCGGCACAAGATGATGGTGACCTATATATTTTCCAGCAGATAGCCGAGCTTGCTTCGAGAAGTAATGGCAAATTTGTATTTGTCGGTATCCTTCATCAAGCATTCGATGAATATGCAAACCGCTTGGGTCGTGGTGTAAGGGATGAATGGTCAAAAGTTCAAGGGCGCTTCGTTGACTTGATTGTCAATGCGGCAGGAGAGGAACAAATTGACTTGCTTTCCCGTGCCATCGAAACGTCGAAAACACCAAAACACTACAACGAATTGGCAGCTCAGGTCGCCAAGAATATGCAGGGTCAAAAAGGCGCGATATCGAAGCATCTTGCATCCAGTCTTGCTGATTGCTGGCCACTCCACCCTGTCGTTGCCTCATTGCTTGGTCCCATCTCGAAAAGACGTTTCGGCCAAAACCAGCGCAGTTTGTTTGGGTTTCTCAACTCAGCAGAGCCTATGGGGTTTCAAGATTTCTTGAGCCGAGCAACCGAGAAGGACTTATACACTCCGGCCCTTCTATGGGATTATCTGCAACTTAATCTTGAACCATCCATCTTGGCATCGCCCGATGGACACCGTTGGGCGATAGCGGCTGAAGCAATAGCGCGATGCGAAACATTAGGTGGTGATCTTGAGCTGATTGATTTGCTCAAAACGATTGCCGTGATCGACCTTTTCAAAGACCGTTCAGGGCTGGTTCCTAATCAGGAGGTTTTGGAACTTTCCAGCTTAGGGCTGACTTCTGCCAAAGTTAAAAAACTGGTCAAACAGCTAAGTGATTGGTCGCTTGTCCTCTTCAAAAAATTTCTTGGAGGATATGCTCTTTATGCGGGGAGCGACTTTGACCTTGAACAGGCTATGCTTCAGTCTGCATCAGATATTGAGAAAGTTGATTTCGAGCGGTTAAACGAACTTGCTGGACTCCAGCCTGTAATGGCCAAACGCCATTATCATAAAACAGGTGCGCTTCGCTGGATGGATATCGAAATTGCGCCAGTCGAAAATGCTGTAGAGAAAGCCGAAAAATTCCAACCTAGTGCTGATAGCATCGGTCTGTATCTACTGTGTATTCCGAACAAAAATGAAAGTGCGGAAGAAGCAGAAAAGGTTGCTCGCACAGCGAGCAAGGTTTCGAAAAATCACGATATAGTAGCTGGTTTTTCACCAAGATCATGGGCGATCAGCGCATTAGCAAACGATTTATTGGCGTTCGAAAATGTGCGAGAAACACGCTCGGAATTGCTTGGAGATGCCGTGGCACGGCGTGAGGTAATGGCGCGGATTTCTATGCTCCAAGCCCAGCTTGAAGCTGAATTGCAACGAACTTTTGACACTGCCACATGGTATCTAAGAGATCAGAAGGAAAAGAAGCTTGCACAGTCTGCTTTGAGCAGTCTGGCATCAACTTTAGCCGATAAGAGATTCCCTGATTGCCCCCTTATTGCAAATGAGCTTCTGAATCGTATGAAGCCGTCTAGTAGTGCCATTGCAGCCCAAAATGGCTTGCTGAAAAAAATGGTTCTAAACGATGGCGAGGAGTGCCTTGGTATCGAAGGTTTCCCGGCCGAAGGCGGGCTCTTTGCCTCAATTTTAGAACAATCCAATCTGTACCAAAAAATTGACGATGGATGGGGCTTCGCGCCCCCTGAATTTGGTAAAGGTGATGTTTCAAATCTTGCCTCTCTTTGGGCAGAAACAGATAAGCTGCTTTCAGGGCATGAAAATAGATCGGTAACTTTGAGCGAGATTTATGATCTTTGGCGCAAAGAACCGTTTGGTGTGAAAGACGGCATTATGCCAGTCTTGGTAGTCGCCTACATCCAATCAAAACAGGATAAGGTTGCACTATATAACCGCCAAATTTTCCAAGCCCGATTCACTGACTTGGATATCGATTATCTCACTAAAGACCCACTCGACATTCAACTTCGTTGGATGAATCTGAATGATCTTGGAAGAAAGCTATTGTCGGGTTTGGCTGAGATCGTCCGCGAACTTGATAGCGCCAACAATCTAGAAAACATGGAGCCGATTGATGTTGGTAGAGGTCTAATAGCAATATTTGTAGGCTTGCCTGGATGGACGCATCGCACGATGCGCTTATCTGCTAACGCCATTCAAATTCGGGGATTGTTCAAAAAAGCAAACGACCCCAACCAGTTTATCTTCAACGACCTGCCCCTTCTGGCTGGGGAAAAAGGCGAACTCAAATCGGAAGCTGGTTTCAAGAAAATCATTGGCCGCGTTCGAGATGGGCTGGAAGAGCTTGTCGGTGCATACCCTAGTATGCTTGAACGGCTTGCAGATAACATGCTTGCTGAGTTGCAAGTTCCTAATTCGTCTGCTCAAGCGCTGGCTGAATTACGCGCCCGTGCTGAAAATATCAGAGAATTAAGCGGTGATTTCAGATTGAACGCCTATGTGGGTCGCCTAGCAATGTACGAAGGGCGCAGAGACGACATTGAAGGACTAGCTAGCCTAGCCACAAATAAACCAGCACGAGATTGGATAGATTCAGATCTCGACAAGGCTGCTATCGAGCTAACTGATTTTGCGCAACAATTTAATCGTGCAGAAGTTTTTGCCAGAGTTAAAGGTCGTGAGGACAAACGACATTCTATGGCGGTTGTGGTTGGTATGGGAAATCGCCCAACCTCTTATATGAACGAGTTTGATGTTAACGACGGTGACAGAAAGAAGGCGACGACTATAGCCAAAAAACTGATCCAAAAAATTGATGATGAAAAACCGGAAAATGAGAATATCGTTTTTGCCGCGCTAGCCGAATTGTCATACGAGTACATGCGTCGCCAGCGGGAAGAATTGGCTAAGGCTAAGAATGCCGATGATGAGGTGGCGCTTTGAGTGAGAAAGTTCGCCACGTCCTAGGATTATCAGGGGGACGCGATAGTGCAGCACTTGCCGTATATATGCGTCAGTACCATCCCGAAATTGACGTCGAATATTTCTTTACGGATACGGGCAAAGAGCTTCCCGAAGTCTATGAGTTTTTGGGTCGCTTAGAAGGCGTTCTCGGTAAGCCCGTGCAACGCCTTAATCCCGACCGAGATTTTGATTTCTGGTTGAAGCAATACAATACTTTTCTTCCTTCTGCGCAATCGCGCTGGTGTACAAGACAGCTAAAACTTCGTCCTTTTGAGCAATGGGTGAAGCCCATGCTCGAAGATGGACAGAAAGTTTATTCTTATGTCGCCATCCGCAGTGACGAGGAATACCGAGAGGGCTATGCCTCAAAGGATGACAATCTAATCATCAAGCTACCGTTCAAGGATGCTAATGTTGATAAGCCCGGGGTCATGGATATTTTGGAAAGCTCCGGACTAGGTTTGCCAAAATACTATGAATGGCGAACCCGCAGCGGATGCACATTCTGCTTTTTCCAGCAGAAAATTGAATGGGTGAGGTTAATGGACCGCCATCCCGACGCCTTTGAAGAGGCTAAGACCTACGAAAAAACAGCGGTTGAACACGGCTCGCCGTTCACTTGGAGTCAGGGCGAGTCACTTGAAGAACTCGCAAAGCCAGAACGTGTGGCGAAAATTAAAGCCGATCATCGGGTCAGAGTAGATCGCATGAAATCTAAGGCGGTTAAGAACCCTCTGCGACCTGACGATGAACCTTTGGATATTGATGACCTATATGGTAAAGCTAAGTCTTGTTTGGCCTGTCACAAATGATTACATTCCCAGCCAATTAGACAGATATCGCCAAGATAATCCAGCCAAATTTTGAGACCTATTTTCGATTAATAATCTATCCCATTTTCCATCAAAATTCGCTATTGGTTTAACCGCATTAAGGTATTGCGATGCTTCCAAGATATCCTGCTTACGCCTGCTGAGATTAATTCCTTTTGATTTGGCTTCGGCTTTTCTTTTTTCAAATTCCTCAGGTGACTCAGAAGCAAAAATTCTGAAATAGAGTTTTTTATGCGCCCAACTCCCGTTGCCTACCATGTTATTTTCCCCCACTGGCAATAAAGAAAGATTTCCGAAGCTATGATAAAAGTTGTCGTCCTCATAGATATTGTCATCCCAGCTTTCTTCTTGTTTTTGAGGAGCAACATGTTCAACCGTTGCGAGTGCCTCAGACTTCCATGATTTATAATCCAAAATATCCCATATGCTTTTTCTACCTTTTTGGAGAAGCGGCAATTTTGAACTGTCTAAGCTAGTGTCGTTGTGAGCTAAAAAGAGCAAAAACCGAGCTATTGTAGAATGATGATCGTAGAGTGCTGCCGTTTTCATTTTCCTTTCCCAATCGGATTGATCAGATATTTCCTTCCCATTTTTTAGGTGATGACGCAAAACTTCCTGTAAGGATTCCAATGTAATAGTTGCGAAATTGCCTCCCCGCTGCTTCCTAGAGAAGCCTGCAATTTTCTTTTCTTTTAGACCTTTGCTCATCAATTCACGATAAACATTGTCTATATTCCGAGTTCCTTTCTCAACAGCTCGCCAAATTACTGAAAAGGCGGTCACCGCTTTGATAGCGCCAAAAAGTTCCGTAAACGCTTTCTCGCGCTCATCCTCACCTTCAGCATCTACCGCTTTTGAATAGAATGCCGATAGAATAGCTATCACGATGGAGTGATTGGTTTGCTTTAACAAATCCAAACAGATCAGCGCTTGGTCATCCACTTCAATAGGACTCCCTGGAAATGACGGTTTTGTTTCGTTCTTCGAGGGCCAACAATCATTCAAAAATTGAGCAACATTAGATATTATCCTGACAAACTCTCTTTTTTCATCAAGAACTTGTGCCTTCGGAGTGTCTCTCGCTATTTTGTCAAAGGAAGCTCTCAGGTAAAATCGCTGGTCATTTAGTTTCTTGCCGATCTTTTCTCCGTTTTCCAGCAGCGCAAAGGGGATCAATAGGTCAGACGTCGCACTATGTCTCTCGTTGGCGGTTTTGAACTGTGTTAGATATTCGTCAATTACTTGGACGTTTGTATACGATGGCGATTGCTCATATTTTCCTTCACCCTCAGCATCCACGATCTTTGGCTTGAAAGTCTCAAACGCACTCAACGGTTCGCCTGTCGTATTCAGCGCCTCGAACATATCAAAAGCGTAATCTTCTTCTTTTGTGGTAACGACCGTTACAGCTACATTTCGATTTAGGTAGTTTGTAAAGAGGAGCAGACGAACCAACTGCAAATATTGTTCTGATAGTTTGTCAGAATCTCCGCTTCCTAAATATTCTAACACAGAGGGGGGCGTCTCATGACGTAAGATCATCTCAGACAAGTGTCTTTTAGTTAGAATGCTAGTGGGTTCTGGAAAATCCTGGTATTCGCCACGCGCTATCTGACTAACCGTTCGCACCATGCGCTTTCGATTTTCAGTCAGGATTGAATATTTGTCGAGAGCCTTTCCGTTTGTATCTTTTGGATCAAATTTGAACGCGCCCGTTTCATCCTCTTTCACAAATTTGATGTAGTCAGACAAATATCTTCCGATTGGTGAATTGTAACCTGCTTCTCCTGGACGTGTTGACCATTTGTCGTCAATAGCTCTAATAATTTTTGGGTAGAACCGACATAGCTTGTCTCCCTTATTTCGATTTTCCCAAATTGTGCCTTCGAGCTCACTGATCGTTTCGCTGCAATGATCGAAAACCCAATCAAATTGGCCCTCCGGTTTATTTGCGAACTTTTTTTGCCGTCTTGTTATCTCCGCATGGAGAATTGTATTTAGCAGGGTGATAGATGTTATCCGCTGCTGACCATCAATTACCGTCATAACTCGATTGGGGACTTGGGATCGAAAAATTGGTTGAATCGTAGTGTAATTATTATCGTGAATACAGATTATTGTGCCTATGAACGTGAGAGCCTCCGCTGAAAAAATAATCTTGTTTAAACCCATTACGACATCGTTAAAAAGCCGATCTACATTCTCCTTACCCCACGAATACGGCCGCTGATAAACTGGAATATAAAGACATTGCCCCGATTCCCGAAGAAAATCTAATACACTAGAAGATGTTGGTTGAAACACTGTTCCTATGTCAACGCTACTCATACAATTCCCCTTTTGCCACTATGGCATCATAGAAAAAAGACTCTAACAAGCTAAATATGTGCTTTGCTTCATTGCCTTGCAACGTATTAGTGATGTGTAACGAGCATTCTTTTTGTGCTTGTGCTTTTCATCTTGAAGCCGGTTTGAGGGTTAAACCCTCTGCATCAAAAACTGGGTTTGAGTATTACGGGCTTGAATCTGCATTATTGTTGGCAAAGGGTGAGCTACGCTCCATGCGTAATTTCCTCGCACCGAGCCTGTAGTTTCGTACCAAAAAGGTAACAATCGATAGCGTGGGTTTCAAGGGGCGGGGAAACGCTCTTAAGTCGAAGGGTGCAGGAAGAGCGAAATCTCCTTGCGAGTGGTGAAACGGCGATACGGTTTGCTGGTGTAAAGGTGGCCAGGAAAGCAACGCATGGGTCTGAATTTACGCCAATGGCGGGGGTATCAAACAGGGGGCGCAGCACCCCTTTTGCAAGCGTACCGTATATACGGTACACAGCTTGCGCTTAGCGTTTTGACGCACAGGTCCCGCTTAGCGTTTTGACGCACAGGTCCCGTACGGCATGACACTTTCGATTCAATATCACTTCATTTGCGGATTGATCTACGCATGCTACAAAATGTAATTATAGTGCTAGCGCTTTCCAAACTGACAAATTAAATATGGCCTCTACTTTACAAGAAAATCGATTTTTGGACCCTTTTTACAGAAAACGTTTAAAGGCGCTATTGAAACAAACTCGCGCACGTTTGGGCGTGGGAAATTTAAAGTTGGCAAAAAGGATTCCATATAGCGATCCATTTAAGTTAAAAAGCAAGCTTGATTACTGGTTAGATAGAAATGGTGACATTACAAATGTAGAAATTTTAGAGCAAGTTGAGCAATTCATAGCTAAGAATGATCCAGAACTATATATGCAATTGTCAAAGCAAGGTAAGGCAGTAGCTAACGGGCGGGCTTTAGCGCGTTATTTTTATGGGGAAGAAAATTCGGAAAAATACAAAATAGGCATAAAAACCGCAAAACACAAAATTTTTGGCCTATATTTCATAAAAACCGGCTGGCATTCTCAAGGTATTAATGGGAATGCCCTAAGTATGGAATGCTTGTGTATCTTAGAAGTGCCTGAGGAAGATTTCTTAATAATACACAGAATTTGCTTGGCAGAAAGTGAAGTTACAGACACTAAAAATGGACGTGTGCGGGGCAATAGGCATTCTCTTATATATGTTGCACAACGAGAGAGTGGCTATGGGTTCGTTAACGGAGGTGAAATACTGGTTTTTGCCAGAAAGGCCGATGACCGGGATCAAATATTTATTAATAATTTGATTTTCCACTCTCCAACAGAACTATTTTTTAGACCCATCAGCATAATGGGTAACAGTCCTAGGCGGCACTATTATGCCCCTGAAGATCAGAGCCGTGCGCTAGAATATAGGGTAGTTTCACATGAAAAATTTGATTTAGATATAGGAAGTATGCTCTATAATGTTATAAATAGTATTTATTGGGATGTTTGATGATGGCGCATCCTAGACTCAACCATAAAAACAAAACCAACAATCATATGGATGATATTATAGATGCATCTTACAATAATGATGTAACTACGGTTAAAGCTTTGATCGCAGACGGCACCGATGTGAATTCTCGCGAAGAACGAACAGGTTTTTCACCTCTCCACATTGCTGTGGCCAAAAATTTTACTAAACTTTTTAATCTCCTCCTTGCACAACCAAATATTGATCTTTGGGCGCTTGACCGTTGGGAGCGTACGCCGGGAGTTATTGCAATAGACAATGGCGATATTAGTGGGTTTGCCACAAGCATAGAGACGCGAGCGGCTGGGTTGTCAAACCAAGCAAGTGGTTTGGAAAACTCTGAGCCAAATTAGATTCTGTAGTTTTAGGCAACACACAGCGTTTTTTATTTCAAGAAAGCACTTTACCATTCTACGTAAGCCAATCTGTGAGACTGGCCCGGCTCGTCATCTGAATTTATTTGGGTGATGTAAAAAAGCGCGGTGGGAACGGCAATTCCCACACGCGCTGGCCTTCAAAAATCTCGTCGATCTCTGGAAGGAGTCTCATTCTAATGAATTCACGAAAATTTAGCAATCCCGTCGCCGACGACATAGCGGCATACAGCGTGCCGTCTGACAGCTCGATATGGCTGCGGGCGCGATCATTTCTCAAACCCCATCACGAAAAACTCGCCAAGCTTTCCGACAAGGAAGAAACCCTCAAACTTCGGTTGGCAGGAGAAATTAGCGCCATGAGTGAGGTGTTTCATCCGGGTGGCGTAAGTGCGCTCGATGCTGAGCCTCCACCTTCACCACAAGATGCGTTACGGCGCTTGATGGAAAAAAATAGCGAAGATGAGGAGGAAAAGTCATGAAATTACGTCCCAACGATTTTGATAATGCACCAGTGGAGCCAGAAAATGTTGTCCGCGTAAAAACGCAAGCGGCAAGGATTTTCAGGCACAAGCTTTCCCAGACATGGCGCTATGCCAAGGCAGCAATGTTAACTTCTGCGGTAGCTGTCGTGACGGTCATCGAGGGCGGAGTGCTTTTCAAAATATTCTTCGCTCTTAAGGGCGCGAATGTGCCAAGCGACTCCAATATCGAAGTGGTCTTCATGGTAGCCAGTGGTGCTTTGATGATTGCGGGCTACCATTTTGCCCGTAAAATTTATGGCGCAACTGGCTTGCTAGGCTTGCTAGATCGTATGGCAAAGACGCTAATACCGATCTACTTCATCGGCGCGGCGGCATTGTTCGTCACAGTGATGACAACAGACGTAGCCGTCTTTTTGTCCAATCTGCCAAGCATTCAGGAAACCATATCCTCTGGTGAATGGCGTAGCGAAGCGGCGCAGGCCGTAGTTGAGCGTAGCTTGCCCGCACCAATTGTCTGGATTGTAAAAAATTTGCTGCCCTATGCTGGAATGCTATTTGGTTTTGGTGCGGCTGGGTTAGCGCTAGTCGCGCTTTTTATAGCCAATCATCTGATTGACGCGCTCACAAAAACCATCACCGAAATTATAAAAATCAATCAGCTTATAACATCTTTTGCCAAGCCATATCGACAATGGAAAGCTGACCTAAAGGAGCTGATGAAAATTAGCGCAGAGCGCAAAGCTTTGGCAGCCATTTCCAAGACAGAACTGCATACGAGCGCCGTACATGGCATTCTCGGCGACATACAGGCAGGTATTCGCTCATTGGATTATTGGCACGGTCTTTTGACCGGTTATGGCGACAGGAAAAAGCAAGACGCTTTCACGCACGACTTTGAGTCATCACCACCCGATGGCATCAAACCTGAATTTCTTAAAGGCTTGATCGGCCAACTAAAGGCAATCACCCCGCAAAAAGTTTCGACCATCATCACCACAAAAATTGAACCGCAGGAGTAATGAATCATGCGTACCGTATCCCTAATTTTATCCACCATCCTTGCCTGTAGTCTGGCTTGCGCCGCCATGGCCAAGGATATTCCACCGCCCAAAACCCTTCATGCGGGGTTTGATTTAAGTTCCTCCAATCCGCTTGTGGAGAGCAAACCCTATGCCATGCAGGCCGGTGAATATGTGCGCAAGGAAATCACCAAATTGGTTCCCGGTGATCGGCTGCATATGAATATGTTTGGCTCGCTGGAGTTGGAAAACAGCCTCAAGAGCTTCAATGCTCAAGTGACGCGCCGCGTTAAGGCCGAAGCCATTGGTAATTCTGCAAAGCGTCTGATTGCTTCTTTGGCTGACGGCTCGTTTGAAACCCAAAATGAAACCAACATCCTGTTCTATCTGGAGTTCACCGATTTTAACTGTGATGCCGGTGACAGGATTATCGTTGTGACCGATGGAATCGAGTTTTCGTCTGACATAAACGATCCCAAGGCCCTGCTGGAAAAAGGCACCGGCCTGCCGGAACCCGACGCGGGGTATCTGGAAGGTTGCTCTGTCGTCTTTTACGGTCTTGGCAAAACCGATAAAGGCAGCTTGCCACTCTCATACGTCAAAAACCTGAACAAGGCATGGAAGGCTTATTTCAAGGTAGCTGGCGCTGATTTCAAAGCCATCGTGAACGTCAACTAAGGTGGCATATAATCGTCAGTGGAGCCGTAAAAGCTCGCTAGGGACAGTGATCCTTGCCGCAGGCAGTGTGGCGGCGTTGGCCAACGATTATGCGCTCTATTATGGCGGCATGGATGTGGTGGAGGTGGGGGCGCTTGCCGTTCTTGCCATCACCGGTACGCACCTCCTCAGTGATGCGTTCATGCTTTTGAGCAAGACACTTAACTGGCTGGATATCAAAACCCCGCGCGGTCATAAAGGAACGGCGGGCTGGGTTAAGTCCTTACGAGAGATCAGGCATGACTTAGTTCGGCGCGGCCCTGCGCTTTTTTGGGGCAGCCTTAAAAAAGGCCGGGGCGCAATTTATTCTGATTTTGCCTCAAACGCCCTGTGCCTTGGCCCGGCTGGTTCCGGGAAGGATACCGTAAATATTGGTCCCAATTTACTGGCCGTCCGTGGGAGTAAAACCATCCTGTGCCTCAAACGTGATACATATCAGGTCTATGCCGATGCCCTGCGCAAACGGGGTGAGATTATTTACCGTATCAGTGTTGGAGGTGTGCTCAACGCCAATGACGGTGAAGATGAATCAGATTGCTATAATCCATTGGATAATGTGGCTGATTGTTTCTACCGCAAAGGCGGTATCGCCGATGTTACCAGTGAAATCGAGGAATTCAGCAAGCGGCTTTACCCAGAACCACCGAGTGGTAGCGGCGTAAGCAGGTTTTTTGATAACGGTTCATGCACTTATATCAGTTTTTGCAACTTAAATGGCACCCTTATCAAAGGCTATGACGCAACACTTGGTGATGCACTGCAAATGCTCAATGACCGGGCCAGCCTCTTGCATCATGCGCTATGGGCTTCGGGCAGGTTAGAACAGGAAGACGGGTCATTTGCCAAAATCCCCTTGCATGAAAGTCCGTGGGCAGAGAATCAGAGTACTGAAGACATTGCCAATTTTGCCGAATATTTGCGGGCGCTGGCTTCAAAAATTGTCGATCAACTTACGGCAGACGATACACGCAGCGTTGAGTCATTTCTCACCGGCGCAACCGATCAGCTTTCCCCGCTAAACATCACCACCCGCGCTCATAAAGTCATGCAAAAAAGCAGCTTTCGTTTTGCCGAACAAAAGGAAAAAGGCAAAACGGTAACCGTGTTCATCGAAGCTGATAGTTCGCGCCTTGAAAGTCAAAAACTGGCGTTGGAGATCATCCAGTTTTCCATGTTCAATGAATGGAAACGTCACCCCAACAAGAAAAAGCCAGTTTATCTGTTCGCCAATGAAATTACCAACCTCCGCCTGATCGGTTTGGAGAGTCTGTTAACGTGGGGGCGAGCCTATGGCATTAAAATTATTCTATACATACAGTCGCTTAGCGCTTTTCGTAAAACCTATGGCAAAGAAGCCACGTCTACCTTGCTGTCTGAGACAGAGATCAAGCAATTCCTACCCGGCCAGCGTGATCCTGAGACGCTGGACATGATTGAAAAGATGCTGGGCCAGTATTCCTACATATCTCATAATTATAAAGGTGGGGATCGCGGGCCGCTGGGCCTTGAAGGTTATGGCACGCAAGAAGACGCCGCGCCTTTGATGAATGCGGACGAAATCCGCCGTTGCAAGCGCACCATTTTATTGATCCGCCAGAACAAGCCTGCATTGGTACATACCCCCAGCATTGCCGCCATTGCACCGTTTCGCAATCAACAGGGAATTTCGCCTTTTTTTAACAAGCCGTACCGGCTGCCCGTCCAGCTTCGCTTGTGGCGCTATTACTGGCCGCAAGGTTGGTCACTGAAAAATCTGTGGAGCCGGTCATGAAGGGCAATACGAGTTTTCTTGGGCGTTTGAGCACACTGGCAAGCCTCATGAGCTGGGTAAGCCTGCGCTGGCCGGTGTTTGTCTTGGCGTTTGCAATTATCTCGCCGATCAGCCCACATGTGCGCGTCCCCAATACGTATAGCTGCACCTATGTCGGCACCCATGGCTTTATGGATGAAGATTATGACGGCCCATGCCCTCTCATCGCCCTGATTGATACACGCGGACGGGGGATGTGGTAATGGCCGTGAAACCCACCTCCTATAGCAAAATGATCGAAGGCGGCTGGCTGCAAATGCAGGCCCGCGAAGCCCTGCCTGATCTTTACAGCGACTTTGATCGTAACCGCGATCCATCCATTGCCGCGCAGCGCGATGATCTGAAGAAAACTGAAGCCCAACGCCGTGAGGAAAGCGGTGATGGTGGCCGAGTTCAAAAGACCAGACACAAGCACACCGACAAGCCCGCGCCCGCAAACAAACCGCCGCCCCATATGCGCGGCGCTGTTCGAGAGGGGCAATGGCTTGGCCAGCAACAGGGCGCGGCCATGCAATCAGCGGCACGTCCCACCCCGGCCCCACGCACTATCGATCATTCACCAAGTCCGGCGCAGCCAAGCCGGGGCCAGACACCTAGCCGTTAAAGTTTTCCACCCGCTCATTAGAAAAGGAGATCACTATGAGCACTCAACAAAAAGCCAGCCCACCCATCATGACGCATCGTGACGGAGCCGTCTTCGCCAAGGTTTGGCGCAACGTCCAAGAAAACGGCGATGCTTTTTACAACGTCACCGTGGGACGCACCTTCACTGATAAGCAATCAGGAGAGATACGCGAAAGCCGTTCTTTAAGCGGGACGGACATTCTCAAGGCTCAAACCCTGCTGGGCGAATCCTATAATACAATCTCGCAGGAACGCGCCATGGATCGCGCCCATGCGCAAAAGCCAGAGCTATCAACGCAGGAACCAGAACCCGCACCTCAAGGCTTACAAGCCCAGCGTGATGCCGCCCTGAATAATGCCGCACCTGCACAAGGCACGACTGCACCCGACACCATAAAACCCAGCCACACACCGGAGCAATAAAAACCAAAAACGCAATAATCTGTCGCAAAAACTATCTTGCCAAAATGGAGAATATAGGATTATGTTCCTATTATGTTCTTCACAGGAAAGGGAGACGCGACACCAGATAAGTAAAGGAAACAAAGCCAATGGCAAACACAACCCATCCCCCCACAGCGCCGCCATCACCCGTCTTGCAGATGGATGTTGAGCATTATGAGCGTATGCTGGAGAACTCCGATTTAACACCGGATCAACGACAAGACCTGCTTGAAGCCTTATGGAGCATGATCGTTATTTTTGTTGATCTGGGTTTTTGTGTTGAACCCGTTGCTCATAGCTGTGAGCAAATGAACGGTGGGTCAAATGAAAGTGGCTCTACAGGCGTAAATCCGCTATACTTTGAGGATAATTCACTCATAAAAAACTTTGTTTCTGCCGATCTCAATGCCGGAGCCGCGCAGGGAAAGGATACGGAATAATGGTACGTTTGACCAACCAAGATTCAGAATGGGTTGCCCTGATTTGCTGCCGCGTATCGGACAAAAGCCAGTTGCGCGGAA
>JAJFFO010000012.1 GCA_021776615.1 Robiginitomaculum sp.
AGCGCAAAACCCAGCCGGTACAAAAAGGGTCAATAAGCTTAAATTTTGCGCCCTTTATTCGCCAAATTTTGCCGCATAAACATAACATAAGGGACCAATGAGGGGCGGCTAAGGGACACATGCCAAGGGTCATTTGATACTCGTGTGATCCTACGTTTGCCCTTCGATAACTATCCTCAGGATAACACCTCATTCGTCACCCCCCGCTTCGCCGCCCCGACGAAGGTCAAAAAGCAGAACCACACTTTTCACCCCTTCTCCCCCATCCTTGCTTTGGGGAGGGAGAAGGTTGGGATGAGGGGTAAAGGGCCTGTAGGTTATCAGGGGAGAGCGAGAGCTTTCTACTCTTCCACCCCTCACCTCTATCCTCTCCCCATGGGAGAGGAGGAAGAGGAAGTATAATTATATCTGAATCAGGGCGCGGGGATGAGGGGTGTCAGTTTTGATATTGATGCTCATTCAACATTAAAGCTTTTTTAGGTGCTTATTCAACATCAAAACTTTAGAGAGGTAACTCTCATGGTTGATAGTATCGCACCTAACCAGGCAAAACCCGGCACTCCTGTTTCAGGCGATATGGTAAGTTACGGTTAGATCAATTGCACTTAACAATTAATAGGAAATATTATGCCATCACTACTAAAGTTATTCTCAGTTGCATTATTTGCGGCAACGATCAGCAGCCAAGCAAACGCCAGCCAAGCAACCGAGCTTACCTTAACGACAGAGCAAGGCTTTGAACTTAAAGCGGATTATTATCAACCCGAAAACGCTGAAGAAAGAGCCGTGCTTTTATTACATCAATGCAACTTTAACCGCACTATGTATGACGACATAGGAAAAGGTCTCAGCCTGCGTGGCGTTCATGCACTAAGCTTAGATTTTCGCGGGTTCGGCGGGAGCATTAACGAAGAGACTGATCGGAAAAAATTCGGAAGAAGTGCATTGTTGGGTTATATGAAGCATTGGCCAAAAGATGTGCAATTGGCTTATAATTTTCTACGCCAGAAAGTAGGCAAGGATGGGATCATTGGTGTGGTAGGGGCAAGTTGTGGTGGCCGGCAAACAAAAATAGTCGCAGAAAACAATCCTATCAATGCGATTAGTTTCTTTTCATCAAACGTGGTCCATAATGACGATGACGAAACCATTGCTGATTACAAATCGATCTCTAAAAAACCAACTTTATTTATTTCGGCAGAAGAAGACGGCACCTTTGACGGCACTCAAAGGGCCTTTACCTTAAATGAAAACGTAAATTCTAAATTTATTTCCTATAAAGGTGGCGCTCATGGCTATCCCTTGTTGGAACAGGATAAACACTTGTCCAATACGATGGTTGATTGGTTTGATAGCAACTTAGTCAAATAATCACCCGATTAGCGACCATTGTTCACCGCTCAAAATAGCAGGCTGTACCCCGTCAGGTACACGAAATGATTCCGGCGGCGGGGGCCTTAGCCGGAATGACGCTTTACCCCCCCCTCTTCCGTCACCCTCCGGCTTGACCGGAGGATCCATCTCAGGGGCGAGCGCAGATTAGATGATTGCGTGGGTCCGCCGGTCAAGCCGGAGGATGACGAGATGTGTATTAGGGGCACTATGCCCTCTCTGGCCGTCACCCCGGCGTAGGCCGGGGTCCACCTTTCGTGTGTTTCAAGCCGCAAAAAGAGTGGATTCCGGCCTGCGCCGGAATGACGAAGTGAGGGGCAGCACACAACGACAAAGGCTGGGGCTTGGATGACGAAAAATGGTTGAAGAGCGCCTTTTCACCCCTTCTCCCCCATCCTTGCTTTGGGGAGGGAGAAGGTTGGGATGAGGGGTAAAGGGCCTGTAGATTACCAAGGAAGCGAGCACTTTCTACTTCGTTACCCCTCACCTCTATCCTCTCCCCATGGGAGAGGAGGAAGGGGCGCGCGCCGTCTTTTATTTCGCTATGCGCTTAATTTTTTGCCATTTTTATTCGGCGTGGCCGGGCGTTTTCGCCATAGGTCGAAAGTGTAGAGCGCCAGGCCAGCCCAGATGAAACCGAATGTGGTCAGCGCGCCGAGGCTGAGTTTTTCGCCAAAATATATTGCCATGGCAAATTGAGCGCTGGGGGCGATGTATTGCATAAGCCCAAGAACCGAAAGCGGAATACGCCGGGCGGCAAAGGCGAACAGGGTCAGGGGCGCGGCAATGGTCACGCCGCCAACCAGCAGCAATGCTTTGGTAGACAATGTGCCGCTAAGCAAATGCCCGGCGCCGTGCATTTCCATCCAGAAAATCGCGCCAAATATAAACGGTGCCACCAGCAGCGTTTCAACAAACAATCCTTCGGTAGCCTCCGCCGCGACGGTTTTGCGCAACAAGCCATAGCTGCCAAAGGAGAAAGCCAGTGCCAAGGCGATCCATGGCGGCTCGCCGACCACGACAATTTGGTTGAGCACGCCGACCGCCGCCAAGCCCACGGCCAGCCAGCGCCATTTATTCAAACGCTCGCGCAGAAACACCACCCCAAGGGCAACATTGAAAAGCGGGTTGATGAAATAGCCAAGCGCGGCATCAGCCAAATGGCTATTCATCGCCGCCCACGCATAAACCAGCCAATTTACCGAAATCAGCAGCGTGCTTAAAAACAAGGTGCCTATGACTTTAGGGTTTTTAAAAAGTGCAAAAGCGCGGGGCATTCCACCGGTAAACACCAGCACGCCAAACAGCAAAACAAAGGTCCAGCCAATGCGGTGGAAAGTTACTTCGAACGCGCTGACGCTCGCAGGAAATGCCCGGAAATACAGCGGCATAAAGCCCCAGAGCAAAAAAGCGCCCAAGGCGGCAAGGGTGCCGCGCCGCGTATCAACCAAAGAGGAAGAGGGCAATTAAATGATACCGCGATTGCGGGCCAATTCAGCAATTTGTACGGCGTTAAGCGCACCGCCTTTACGCAGATTATCAGCCACGACCCACATGCTCAAACCATGGTCCAGCGATTTATCTTCGCGAATACGCGACACATAAACCGCAAACTCGCCGGAGCTTTCCACCGGGGTCATATAGCCGCCGTCTTCGTGCTTATCGATGACCATCAGACCGGGGGATTCGCGCAGCAGCGATTTGGCCGCGGCGGCGCTCATTGGCCGTTCCAGCTCGACATTGACGGCCTCGCCATGACCGACAAATACCGGCACGCGCACGCAGGTGGCGCTGACCTTAATGTTCGGGTCGAGCATTTTATGTGTCTCATTGATCATTTTGTGCTCTTCGCGAGTGCCGCCATCGCCCATAAATGCATCCACTTGCGGGATGACGTTAAAAGCAATTTGCTTGGGAAAGTTGGCGATTGTCGGGCTGTCGGTAACGTAAATGCCTTTGGTCTGGTCCCACAATTCGTCCATAGCCGCTTTGCCGGCACCGGAAACCGATTGATAGGTGGAGACAACAATGCGCTTGATCTTGGCGGCATCGTGTATTGGCTTTAGCGCCACCAGCATTTGAATGGTCGAGCAATTGGGATTGGCAACAATGTTTTTTACCCGTGCGCCCATAATCGCATCGGCATTCACTTCGGGCACGATCAGCGGCACATCCTTGTCCATACGAAACGCCGAAGAATTATCAATCACCAACGCCCCGGCAGCCGTAATTTTGGGGACCCACTTTTCAGCTACAGCGCTGCCCGCAGCCATAAACACCAAATCCACCTTGGAAAAATCAAACTGCTCAATGTCTTCACATTTGAGATCGCGATCGCCAAACGATACCTCACGCCCCATTGAACCGCGCGACGCCAAAACGTGCATGCTATCGAGCGCAAATAAGCGCTCGTCCAGGATCGCCAATATTTCGCGGCCAATGTTACCGGTCGCGCCGACCAATGCTACATTAATGCCCATTTTGTTTTCCTACCGTATTTTCAAAGACAAGCAGCCGACACGGCCCCCCTCTTTATTTCAAGAACACCCCTTTATTTCATGAATAGCCCGTTGGCCAAGCTCGGATCGCAATTGAAGGTGTGTTTGCCCCCTAAAACTTTATCGAATTTGCGCACAATTTGAGCCAAACCGGCACCCGGACATAAAAAATCCCGCGCCCTAACTTAAGGACGCGGGATAAAGGCGGGCTCCGGGGGGAGTGAGCTACAAGGCCGAGCTATGGTTCCAGCCTCGTCCGCCAAGTCAGGGTAATGCCTTACTTCGAAGCAGCGAGCTTAATGCCAGCCAACAGATCGACATTGGCTTGGGCAAATTCGCCTTTTGGCAAAGCCGCCGCCGCGGTGAAATCGGCAAGCGCAATGCTTTCATTGCCAGCCAGATAATTGATCACGCCGCGATTATTCACGGCCTGCCAGTTTGTTGCCGACAATTCGATAGCGGCATCACAGGCGGCCAAAGCCTCATCCAGCGCATTTTGCTGGCCAAGGCTGGCGCACAAAATGGTGTAGGCAATGGCACGGCGGGATTTTTTAAAGCCCTTGGCCGCGCCTTTCGTGGCGTAGTTAGCGGCTTTTTCGTAATTGCCACGCTCATAGGACTTGAAACCAAGACGGGTATAGGTGTTCGCGGCATTTTGTACGGCAAAGCTTGGGGCGGTGGTTTCAGCGACGGCGGCGGGGAGGCCAACCAAAGCGAAACTAGCAGTTGCCGCCAAGGCGGCTAATCCAAAACGGTAAGACATCGTGTTTCTCCTCATCAAACGATCAGTCACATATAGGGTGCGATTGATCGTTTGAAAAGTAAACAATGTTTACTTTTTTTGTATATCGATCATTCATTATTGTATGGTGAGGCGGAACCTTCAATGTTTGGCTATCTTTCGCGCGACCCTTATGCGTTGAGCCCCTTAAATTCAAGGGTCGACACCCTAAATAGATAAGCTAACATAATGGTATTATCGGTGCTGTTATGGCAAAAGACCATGAATTGTTATTGCAGGTCAGTCATTCATCTATGAATGCGAATTTAAAGGGCAAGGCATATGAATAAATATTGGGCGGACTTCCCCATCCTGCTGGCAGTGGCTGAAATTGGCAGTTTAACCGCCGCCGGACAGAAATTGGGCGTCAGCCAACCGACGGCCGGACGGCGCATTCGGGCGCTGGAAGAGTATTTTGGCGCACCTTTATTGACCAAAGAGGGTAGCCGCCTGATACCCACCGCGTTTGGCGAAACCGTGCTGATCCGTATTCGCCGTATGCAGGACGAGGCCGACGCCATTGACCGCGCCAGCGCCGGTGCTGATCAGGATCTGGCCGGGCCGGTGCGCTTATCGTGCACTGAGGGCATTGGCGATTTATGGCTGCCTTATGTGATGAAGGCGTTTCGCGATGAACACCCGGAAACCCAAATTGAAGTTTTGATTGACCATCGCTCGGTTAATCTGGCCCAGCGCGAGGCGGACATTGCCTTGCGCTGGATGGGGCCGGGCAATCAAAACAGCCTGATTGGGCGCAAAGTTATGACCGTTGGCTTCGGGCTTTATGCCGCTCATTCCTATATCCAACGCCATGGACGACCGGTGACGCCCGAAGATTTGCACGAGCATGAGGGGGTGGTTATCTCGCCGGCCAATGGCACGGAATTTTGGCCAGATGAACTCAGCAAACCCAGCCACAAGCCCAGCACAACCGTCTATCGCTCCAATTCCTGGCATGCCCAAGGCCAGGCGGTGGCCGCCGGGCATGGCATTGGCGTATTGGCATATTTCAGTTGGCCGCCAAAAATGAACCCGGCACCGGTTGAGCGTTTACTGCCTGAATTTGGCTTTTCCGAAGATTTGTGGGTCGTCGCCCATGAGGATTTACGTAAAACCCCGCGCATTCGCATGGTGTATGATTATGTGGTCAATGCCCTGCTGCGCGACCGCGAATATTTTGAACAGGGCACCAACCCAAAATACGCGCCCGACTTCGCCCGATAAGCACCATCACAAAAACGAATACGGGTCGATATCAACTTTGAGGCGGATGCTGCGTGGCAGATCAATGCGGCTGCGCCAGGCGGCGATCAGGGCCGAAAGGTCAATACTTCTGTCGCTGCGCACCAGCACTCGCCGTCGCCAGCGTCCGCGGACTTTGGCAAACGGCGGCTCGCTTGGCCCCCAAATATCAACCCCGTCGACAAACGGCGCCGCCGCCACAAAGCGCCGGGAGAGCGCATCCACTTCCTTCTCATTCAAGGATGAAAACACCAAAGCGGCCAGACGGCCATAGGGCGGAAAGCCCATATCTTCGCGCAGGCCCAATTCCGCGCCGATAAAAGCCTCGCGGTCGCCAGAGCACAAAGCGGCAATGGCCTCATGGTCCGGCTGGTGGGTTTGCAATAACGCCCGCCCGGGCCGGTCGGCGCGCCCGGCCCGGCCCGCCACCTGCACCAAAGTTTGGTAAGTGCGTTCACCAGCGCGCAAATCGGCCCCTTGCAGGCCCATATCCGCATCGACCACGCCAACCAGCGTCAGATTGGGAAAATTATGGCCCTTGGCTGCCATTTGGGTGCCGATGAGAATGTCAATTTGCCCGGCCTCCATGCGGCCAATCAGGCTGCGCACCTGCTCCGCCCCGTCCATCGTGTCGGACGAGAAAACCTCGGTGACAGCTTGAGGAAAACGCAGGCGCACTTCCTCCTCCAGCCTTTCCACCCCCGGCCCCACCGGGTGCAGGCTGTCTTGGGCGTCGCAAGCGGGGCAGTTTTTCGGTTTGGGCCGCGAATAGCCGGTAAGATGGCAAACCAGACGGCCAGAAAAACGGTGCTCAACCAAATAGGTCGAACTGTCCGGCGCTTTCATGCGTTCGCCGCAATGACGGCAAATGGTCAAAGGCGCATACCCACGGCGATTGAGGAACAACAAAACCTGTTCGCGGCGCGCCAAGGTGCCATCCATGGCTTCAAGCAGCGGCGGCGATAACCAGCACCCGGGACCGGGCGAATGTTCGCGTAAATCGATGGTCGATATCGGCGGCAAAACGGCCGCACCTGGGCGCGCGGCCAAGCGCATATGCGCATAACGGTTGGAGCGGGCATTGACCAGCGATTCCAGTGACGGCGTCGCCGAGGCCAAAATTATCCCGGCATTGGCCATTTTAGCGCGCGCCACCGCCATGTCGCGCGCATGATATAAAACGCCCTCTTCCTGCTTGAACGAATTATCATGTTCCTCGTCCACCACAATCATACGCAAATTGGCGAAGGGCAAAAACAGTGCCGAACGCGCCCCAACGACAATGCGCGCACGGCCATGGGCCACTTCGCGCCAAACCCGGCGGCGCTGCGGCATTGACCGCTCGGAATGCCATTGAGCGGGCTGCGCGCCAAAGCGTTTCTCAAAGCGCGCCAACACATCCTGGGTCAAGGCAATTTCGGGCAATAGCACCAATACTTGCGCGGTTTCATCGCGCGCTAACACATCCGCCAATGCCTCAAAATACACTTCGGTTTTGCCGGACCCGGTCACCCCGTCAAGCAAAGCCGGGGCGAAAGCATCGCCCTTGTTAAGCGCCACCAGCGCATCCGCCGCATGTTGTTGCGATGCGGTAAGGGTCTTCCCCCGCAGTGATAAATCCGGCGTGGCAAACGGCTGGTCGGCACTGGCTTTGGTAGTGGTTAAGCCGCCCGCCGCCGCCAGTCCCTTGATCACCCCCACCGACACACCGGCCCGGCGCGCCAATTCTGTGGCACCAAAACTACCGCTTTGGCAGGCTTGCAAAACCTTTTCGCGCGCCGCGGTCAGCTTGGCGGGCGACGCTGGACTGCGCGCATAAGATACCTGCACCGGGGCGGGCACCAAGGCATCTGGGGTGGAGAGCACCATGCGCAACACAACGCTTTGCAAATGGCAGGTATAGCGCGCAACAAAATCGACAAAATCACGACAAGAGGCCGACAAAGGCGGCACCGGCAATTGCTGTTCAATGGTTTTGAGCGTGCGGCCTTCGTCTTGCACCCCGGCATCACGCACAGCCCAGACCACGCCGCGCATTTGCCGCGCGCCCAAAGGGGCCAACACATAATCGCCCGGTTGCACGTCCAAATCCGGCTCAATCGCATAATCAAACGGTTCGGGCACCGGTATGGTGAACAGCACTGACGCCACCAGTTTTGGCTTGGTCATCCGCCATTCCCCGTCTGGCCTCGTGCCCTTGTGCACGTTAGATTAATCGAATCACTCATCATGTCAGACCGTATTCTTGATGACCGACAAAAGAGAGGGCAATTGCCATGGAATTTTTTCTCGACACCGCCAATGTGGACGAGATTCGCGCCTTAATCCCCACCGGCCTGGTGGACGGCGTTACCACTAACCCGTCTTTGATTGCCAAATCCGGTCGCGACATGGTTGAGAATATAAGCGAGATTTGCGCCCTGACCAATGGCCCGGTCAGCGCCGAAGTCACCGCTATGGACGCGCAAGGCATGATCAAGGAAGGCGAATTTTTGCGCACCATCGCCCCCAATATTTGCATAAAAGTGCCGCTGACCATGGACGGCCTGAGAGCCACTTACGAGCTGACCGGCAACGGCCACCCGGTCAATGTGACCTTGTGTTTTAGCGCCAATCAAGCACTGTTGGCAGCCAAAGCCGGGGCCACTTATATATCGCCCTTTATTGGCCGCATTGACGATACCGGGGCCGACGGAATGGAATTGATCAGCGAAATTCGCGCCATTTATGACAATTTTCCCGAACTGAACACCAAAATTCTGGCGGCCAGTATTCGCACGGTTTTGCATGTGAAGGATTCGGCGCTTATGGGCGCTGATGTGGCCACCATTCCGGCCAATATTTTAAGTGCATTGGCGAAACACCCGCTTACCGATAAAGGTCTGGCCGCGTTTATGGCCGATTGGGAAAGCACCGGCCAAAGCATTTTACCCCAATAGGAAACCGGCATGACTAAGGAAACCGGCGCTTCCATCATTGACTTCGACACCGCTGCCAAATTGCGGCTGGAGGGCAAGGTGCGGCGGTTGACCATGGAACGTGATGCGCTGGCGCAAACCATGCGCGACAACCATGTGGCCATGGCACAAATTCACAGCGCCATATTGAAGCTGGTTGATGCGCGCGATCTGAGCGTGCTGGACCAGCGCCTTGGCACGCTGGCGCAGCAATCGCTGGGTGCGGACGTGCTGCGCATCCATATTGAAAGTCTGGACATACCGCGCGACAGCAAAGCGATTTTCACCGCGCCCCCTGGCTTTGTGGCGCGCATTTTGGAAGATCATAATGAACGCCTCGGCCCGTGCACCGTCAATGCCGCCGCGCTTTATGGCGATGCGGCGGGCAGCATGGCGTCGGAAGCGCTGTTTCGGATAAATGTGCATGGCCATGAGGGGGTTTTGGCCCTGGCAAGTGCCAACCGGCTGACCTTCAAGGTCGACCATGGTACGGATATGGCATCATTTTTCACGCGCATCATTGAACGGCTGGTGGCCGCATGGGCACCGCGCTAACCATTGCCGCCCACGAGGCACTTGGCCTGTTTATCAACTATTTACGCGCCGAAAGACGCCTAAGCCCCCATACGCTGGCCGCCTATGAACGCGATTTGGAAGCATTTTTTGTACATATTTGCACTCATAAGGGCAGTGCCACCACTTTGGGGCTGCTGGTCGGTTTAAAAGCGCAGGATTTTCGCAGCTATCTGGCCGCGCGGCGGCGCAGCACCCCGCCACTTTCTTCGCGTTCTTTAGCGCGGGCATTATCCTCCATTCGCAGCTTTTACCGCTATATGGAACGCCGATGGCAGCTAAAGAATGACGAACTTTCACTGATTGAGGGTCCCAAACTTGGCCGTGCGGCGCCGCGACCTTTGTCACCACAAGCCGCCAAAGAGGTGTTGGAAATTAGCGCCGTGCAAAATGCCAATGCGCCGTGGATTGCGGCCCGCAATTGCGCCTTGCTAACCTTGCTGTATGGCGCTGGCCTTCGCATTTCCGAAGCCCTTAGCCTGACCGGGGCGGATTTGCCTATAAGCGAAGTTTTACGCATTACCGGCAAAGGCAATAAAACCCGCATAGTGCCGATACTGCCCGTGGCCCGCGACGCCATTAGTGCCTATGTGCATGCCTGCCCCTGGCCTACAGTCCGACACCAGCCGATATTTCGCGGTGTGCGCGGCGGGGCCATGGGGGCCCGGGCCGCGCAAAAACTGATGCAAAATTTGCGCGGCCAACTTGGCTTGCCCGACACGGCCACGCCCCATGCCTTGCGCCATTCTTTCGCCACCCATTTATTAGCCGGCGGTGGTGATTTACGCGCTTTGCAAGAACTTCTGGGCCATGAAAGCCTGTCCTCCACGCAAATATATGCTGATGTTGATGCGCAATCGCTTTTGCGCATTTTTGACCAGGCACACCCTAAGGGCCAAGCTCATTTTAAGGATAAAAAAACCAAATAGAGGAAAAACCTCTGTATAGAGAGAATTTCCATGTGTGAAATAAACTGATAAGCGATTTATTCATCTTAAAAAACTATGCTAGGTTGTATATGGGGGCCGCAAAGGAAAGCGTATGGACGCACATAAGGCAGATGTTGGGCTAGAGCCGTATTTGCCGTTTTTTGCCACGATTCTCAACGCACCTAACGAGCAAGAGCTGGTCGCCTGTTTTGATAAAGTCATCAAAATGATGGGCATGGAGCTGTTTTGTTTATTCGAGGTGGCGTCGGTCGAGACCCATTGGGAACGACAATTGGTCATGGGCACTTTCCCCAATGATTATTTGGATGCCTTTTGGAAAGAACGTCAAACTTTTGATTCCTCGCTCATTCGCTACACAAAACTGAACGGGCATCCGTTCACGGTTACCGATGTTCTATCTGATTATGACCTGCTTACGCCAAAGGAACGTGCCTCTCTGGATAAGGCGGCGAAGGCGGGCATTACTGACGGCATGGTGTTCCCGCTAAAAGGACGATATGACCGCATTGCCGGCATTGCCCTGACCGGCAACCCGAATAATTTAACCCCGGCGGCGCGTTGGTTGCTGTCTTGCCTAAGTGTCGGGTTTTATGAGCGGGCCTGCATTATTGACGGCAATAGCAATCTTGAATTTCGCCACAACACCACGGGTTCCTTGACCGAACGCGAGCGCGAATGCCTGACCTGGATTGCCAAAGGCAAGACCAATTGGGAAGTTGCCAAAGTATTAGGCATTTCAACGCGAACGGTGAAATACCATATAGAGAATGCGAAAATAAAACTGGGTACACCAAGTCGATTGGAAGCTGTTATTATCGCCCAAAGAAATGTGGATATCTTTTTATAATTCAAAATAAAAATAAAAAATCTGCGATATAAACCCAGCTAAAAATTCTCAGTAAAATTATAAATTCTTTTGATGCCCAAAGGTACAGGTGATCTTTTTCACCCTCTTCTTACAATCGAATCATTGGTGTGTTTTTGATTCGTTGAGGAATTGGACGGCCTCAAGAAATGCGAATCGACTGGGGATGGTCATCGTGACAAAAGACGCAAATGCGGATCAGACTCGACCTGATTTTGCGACCGAAGCGTCGACCTCGGACACGCAATTACGCCACCACATTAAAGCACATTTACGGTGGTGCGCTTTTTTAGGCGGTTCGGTGGATGAGGAAAGCATGAATGATCTGTCGCGCACACTGCACCACACGGCCATGACTATGTTGGAATACGCACAACTGGCCGAAGACCGGTGCAAGGACTGACCCTACATTAACCCCAGCGCCTTGAGGCTGGTGATTTGCTCACGGCCGACAATAATGTGGTCGTGCACGGTTATGTTAAGAGCCTGGGCGGCAATCATCACCTCTTTGGTCATTTCAATATCGCCTTTGGAGGGCGTCGGGTCGCCGCTTGGGTGGTTATGCACCAAAATAACCGCCGACGCGCCAAGCTCCAACGCCCGGCGCAAAACCTCGCGCGGATAGACAGAGGTGTGACTGACGGTACCTTTGCTTTGCACCTCGTCGGCCATCAGGCGGTTTTTACGGTCCAGAAAAAATACCCGAAATTGCTCGCGCGTTTCTTGCGCCAACGCCACGCGACAATAATCCAATATGGCGCTCCAGCTGGAGATCACCGGTCGGTTCATCACCCCTTGGCGCAACATGCGCAAAGAAGCCGCGTGGAAGATTTTTAGCTCCAAAGCCGAGGCGGCACTCATGCCCGGCATTTCCGCCAAGCGTTCCGGCGGTGCCCCCATGACCTCGGCAAGCCCGCCAAAATTTTCGATCAGGGATTTGGCCAAAGCCTTAACGTCACGGCGCGGAATAATGCGAAACAGCAGTAATTCCAAAAGCTCATAATCGGCCAGCGCATCCGAGCCACTGTGCGCAAAGCGTTCGCGCAGACGTTGTCTATGGCCATAATAATGCGGCTTTGGTTTTTCCGTGTCGCTCATTTAACCTTATGCGCCTTAGGCATTAGCGCCAGATTGCGCCGGATTATCTATGCCGGCAGGCGATTTAGTGAATATCTCTGCGCCATTCGCGGTCACCCCGATGGAATGTTCAAACTGGGCTGATAAGGAGCGATCACGGGTAACCGCAGTCCACCCGTCCGACAGAATTTTCACCGCCGGTTTGCCCAAGTTCAGCATCGGCTCAATGGTGAAAAACATGCCTTCCTTTAGCTCCAACCCAGTGCCTTTTTGCCCATAATGCAGCACATTTGGCGCATCATGAAAGACCCGGCCCAAACCATGGCCACAAAAATCGCGCACCACGCCACAGCGTTCGCTTTCTGCATAGGATTGAATAACGTGGCCAATATCACCAAGCTGCGCGCCCGGCCGCACCACCGCTATACCGCGGCGCAAGGCTTCATAGGTTATGTCGATAAGCCGTTGCGCGCGGCGATTAATCTGCCCAATGGCAAACATGCGGCTGGTATCGCCATGCCAACCATCGACAATCAGCGTTACGTCAATATTGATAATATCGCCGTTTTTGAGCGCCTTTTCGCTTGGTATACCGTGGCACACCACATGGTTGGCCGAAATACACAGGGTTTTCGGATAGCCACGATAATAAAGACAGGCCGGGGTCGCGCCATTATCTAAAATAAACTCACGCGCCAATTTGTCGAGATCGTCAGTTACCGCGCCAATTTTTACATGTTCCGTCAGCATATCCAAACAGGCACCGGCCAAATGGCCCGCTTTGCGCATCCCCTCAAAATCTTCCGGCGTGTGCAGCTTAATCATATTCGTGCGCCCGGCGGGGGCTTCGGCGGCATCAGTAAATGTCATCATTATATCTTCGCTTCTTGTTCGAGAACGTCTCTAATCTGGTCTTTAACCACGTAATGTGCAACCAGTTCCGCACTCATGCGCGCAGGTTTCCCGCTATCGAGATTAAAACAAACCAGCTTCCAGTTTGAACGAAAGACGGTTTTTCCATTATCAACACGGCGGATTTGATAGCGGCGCTCGGCCCGCAAGCGCCCGTCCGACGCGGTAATCCACACCGCCACGTCAAGTTTATCGCCATCATAGCAAGAGGCCAAATAATCGGTTTCGGCGCGCACCACCGCCATGCCGCGCCGCGCTGCCGCGCAGGTCTGCTTATCAAAGCCATAACTGTCCCAATGCGCCCATGCGGCCTCGTCGAGCCATTGATTATACACCGCATTATTTACATGACCGAAGCTATCAATATGCTCTGGCCGCGCTTCTACGCGAAAAACAAAGGGGACGGGTAAATCCCAACCTTCATCGGTGCTGGCCACATTCATGGGGCCAAGAACCCGGCACCCGCAACACCATCAGCAAAGCCGCGCACAATATCGCGGTCCACATTCTGCTTACCGGCGCTTTCCAACAAATCAGGGGCAAGCTGGTGCAAAATATCGCGCATGATATTGAGCCGCGCGGTGCGTTTTTCTTCGGCGCGTACCACCCGCCACGGACCATCCTTATGGTCGGTGTTTTGCAACATGGCGTCGCGCGCCGCGCTATAGGCTTCCCAGCGCGATTGCGCGTAAGCGTCCAGCGGGCTGAGTTTCCAGGTTTTCAAAGGATCATTCTTGCGCGCATCAAGGCGGGCTTTTTGTTCACTCTTGGTGATATCCAGCCAATATTTTAATAACACAATGCCGTCTTCCACCAGCATTTGTTCAAATTTCGGGGCGGCGTGCAGGAAGGTCTTATTTTGCGCCGGCGTACAAAATTCCATCACCGGCTCAACACCGGCGCGATTATACCAGGAGCGATTAAACAGCACCATCTCGCCGCGTGCCGGCAGATGCGGCACATAGCGTTGAAAATACCATGAGGCGCGATCGCGATCATTAGGTTTGGGCAATGCCACAGCACGGACCTCGCGCGGCGGTAAATTCTCGGTAATGCGCTTAATCGTGCCATCCTTGCCCGCTGCATCACGACCCTCAAACACCAGACACACGCGCAATTCGCGCTCTACCGCCCGGCGTTGCAAATGCCCAAAGGCAATTTGCAACTCTCTTAAATCGCGCTCATAGGCCTTGCGCGAAGGGCGGTCAGTATGGCGATTTTTTTTACTCAAAATATTCTCCTCTTTGCCCGGGCGCGGCATTATTTGCTGCGAAGCGATGATCGCGTGTTGCCAATCGGACACGTTGCCAGAATAACCCACGAACCCGACCAATATACGATCTTAATCATTAGTGGAATGGCGCAAATATGTATAGGAAGCGCCAATCTGCCGGCAACTGAATTGAGCTGACCGCCATTTTCGTAAAACACCAATAACCAAACCCTGTCACGAAAGAGAATTGCTGTAATGAAACTCCTGAAGAAAAGCTATCTATTGTGTGCCGCCTCCAGCGCCCTCGCCGGTGCTGCCAACATCGCACAGGCCCAAACCAACAGTTTTTTTGAAGATGAAATCATCATCACCGCCACCAAAAAGGCCAATGGCGTCAGCGTGCAGGAGGCCCCCATGGCGGTTACGGCTTTTGGGTCAGAACAATTGGACGCCTTGCATGTCAAGGATTTGGAAAGCCTTAGCTATTCGGTTCCCAATGTTTCGCTGGATGATATCGGTACCTGGCGCGGCGCAGCGAATTTCTCCATTCGCGGCCTTGGCATTAACAGCTCCATTCCGTCGATCGACCCCACCGTCGGCGTGTTTGCCGATGGTCTGTATCTGGGGATAACCTCCGGCGTAGTATTGGATATTTTCGATCTGGAAAGCATTGAGATTTTGCGTGGCCCCCAAGGCTTGTTATTTGGCCGCAATGTCACCGGCGGCGCCGTATTATTGCACACCAAAAAGCCGGGCGATCAATTTGAGGCCTCGGTAAAAACTGCCATCGAAACCGGCCTGCGCGGCACCGGGGGAAATCATTATCTTATGGGTGCCGTTAGCGGGCCGCTGGTCGCGGATCGTTTATCGGTACGGGTATCTGGCTATTACAATAAGGATGATGGCTATTTCAAAAACTATGAGGGTGGTCCGGTTTTTGGACAGCCCGATAAATTTAGTAATTTTGGCGAGGCCGAAACGATTATGGTCCGCCCGACCATTGTGTTCACGCCAAATGACGATGTCGAATTTGTGCTGCGCTATGAGCATGGCGATAGCGAGGGCGATGGACCGGCGGCACAAAAACACGCCAATGGCCGGGGGCCTGTGGTTGCCGGGTTTCCAGGCTTTGATCGCAACAGCTTTGATTTTTCCATCAATGAGGACGGTTTTTACGATAATCATTGGGATCAGCTCACCCTTGAGAGCAATTGGGGTATTGCCTTTGGCAATGGCACGATTACCAATATTTTCGGGTTTCGCGACTTTACCAACAACACCCGCGCGGACATTGACGCCAGCCCGCGCGAAGTGTTCAGCTCTGACACCACCACCACCCAGCAACAATGGAGCAATGAATTGCGCTATGCGGGGCGGTTTGATGATCGCTTTGATCTGACCGCCGGGCTTTATTATTTTACTCAGGATGTCGGCTATCAGGAATCGCGCAATATTTTCGACGGCTTCCTAACTTTCTTTGGCGGCGGCCTGCAACGCCAAAACACTTATGGCGCGTTTGCGCAGGGCGATTATGACCTGACTGACACCGTCACTCTCAGCCTTGGTGGCCGCTACACCTATGAAAGCAAGCGCGTCAATATTGCCACCGTGACCCTGAACACCTCACCATGCAATGTGATTGACCAAACCTGCCCTTTTGATTTTCAGGACAGGGATTCCTGGTCCAATTTTTCGCCAAAACTGGGCCTGACTTACGCGCCCGATGATACGCTCAATGTCTATGGCCACTGGACCCGCGGATTTCGCTCCGGCGGCTATAATTTACGCAGCGCCTCTGCGCTGGTCGCCCCCGGCCCAGTCGAGGAAGAAAGAATTGATGCTTTTGAAATTGGTCTCAAAGCCCAACCCAATGGCAAAATTCGGCTTAATTCTGCGGTTTTTTTCAACGCCATTGATAATTTGCAGCGCGAAATAAATCTGGCCGACCCTAGAGCCGGTGTGGTGCAGATTATTCGCAATACCGCCGACGCCAGCATTTGGGGTTTTGAAACCGAAGCACAGATTGCGATGAATGACGCCCTGACCTTGCTTGGCTCCGTTGGTTATACTAATGGCGATTATGACAATGTGGTGTTTGATCTAAATGGCGATTTTGTCGTTGATGCTGCCGACGCGGCTTTGGATATTCCGCGCCTCGCGCCGTGGACCTATAGCGTCGGGTTTTTATACACCGGCGAATGGCAAGGCGTTGGCAGCTGGAATTTGCAATCCAGTTTTAGCCACCGCGACGCTTCCGCCTATACGGATAATAATCTTGGGGTTTTGAACAGTGCCAATATGGTAGATTTCAGCCTCAGCCTGACCACCGAGCGCCAACTCACCATCGCGCTTTACGGCAAAAACCTGCTCAACGAAGTGACCCATGGCGGCGACACGCAATTGCCGGCCTCGCTTGGCGGCGGCACCTTCGCCCCCTTGAACAAAGGCCGTATTATTGGTTTGGAATTGAAAATGGACTTCAATTAGGGCCGCCCCCAAAGTCCAGCCTCATAAACCAAAGGCGCCGCGATATGCTCGCGGCGCCTTTCTTCCTTAGAGGGTATTTATTCGGCGGCAGTGCTGAACTGCGCGCTTTCGGTAGATTCGCCCAAGGCAGTAGTCGAGGACTGGCCGCCGGAAATAGCATTGGCCACGGCGTCGAAATAGCCGGTACCAACTTCGCGCTGATGGCGCGTGGCGGTATAGCCGTGTTTCTCGGAGGCAAACTCCGCCTGCTGAAGCTCTGAATACGCTGCCATGCCGCGAGTGCGGTATTCACGAGCCAATTCAAACATCCCATGATTGAGATTGTGAAATCCGGCCAGGGTGACGAATTGGTATTTATAGCCCATGGCCCCCAATTCGCGTTGGAATTTGGCAATTGTGTCCTTGTCGAGATTGGCTTCCCAGTTAAAGCTCGGCGAGCAATTATAGGCCAGTAACTTGCCGGGGAATTGCTTGTGAATCGCTTCGGCAAAACGCCGGGCATCATCAAGATTTGGCTTGGAGGTCTCCCACCATAAAAGATCCGCAACCTTGGCATAAGCCAGCCCGCGCTTGATGCAATGGGCAACGCCATCGCCATGCAGGCGGAAAAACCCTTCCGGCGTGCGCCCCTGATCAAAGTCGATAAATTCGTGATCGCGCTCGTCCACATCGGACGTCAACAATTTGGCGCTTTCCGCATCCGTGCGTGCCACCACCAGGGTCGGCACGCCGCACACATCTGCTGCCAGCCGCGCGGCGTTCAAATTGCGCACATGCGCCTTGGTCGGGATCAACACCTTGCCGCCAAGATGGCCGCATTTTTTCTCGGACGCCAATTGGTCTTCAAAATGCACGCCCGCCGCCCCGGCTTCGATATAGGCTTTCATAATCTCATAACAATTCAGCGGCCCGCCAAACCCGGCTTCAGCATCGGCGACAATCGGTGCAAACCAGTCTCGCTGGGCCCCGCCCTCCGCGCACTCAATCTGGTCGGCGCGCTGTAAAGTGCGGTTAATTTTCTTCGCCAATTCGGGGCCGGAATTAGCCGGATAGAGCGATTGGTCAGGATACATCGCCCCGGCGGTATTGGCATCGGCGGCCACTTGCCAGCCCGAAAGGTAAATCGCCTTCAACCCGGCGCGAACCATCTGCATGGCCTGATTACCGCTTAACGCCCCCAGCGCATTAATGTACGGCTCCTCATGCAGCAATTTCCATAACTGATTGGCACCGCGTTCGGCCAAGGTGTGAGTAATCGGCAAGGATCCGCGCAGGCGTTGCACTTCAGCGGCACTATAATTGCGTTCAATGCCATCAAAGCGCCCGACGGGTGCATTGGGAATTAAGGATTCAAAAATATCAGCGCTCATATCAACCTCCTTCATTCATCACATGATGAATTTTACATAACTTCGATGACAATTATGCGCAGGTGACTTGAAATTTGCACGAAAATAGAGGTTTATGTGTTCATTCTTGTGACAGATTAATTCGTCAATTTGTAAAGCTTGTAAATTTTATGGTAGAGAAAAAACTATTTGCCGGCGCACGGCTGAAACGCTTGCGCAAGGACTTCGGGCTTACCCAGGCGCGAATGGCCGCTGACCTTGGGGTGTCGGCAAGTTATCTTAATTTGATGGAACGCAATCAACGGCCATTGAGCGCGCGGGTGCTTATCCGTCTGGCCGAAACCTTTGAGTTCGACCTTAAAAGCTTTGCCTCGGCACCAGACCAAAGCACGCTTTTAGCCCTGCGCGAGGCGGCGGCAGACCCTGCGATTGAAGATATTGGCCTTGATTTGGCGGATCTTAAGGAACTTGCCGACGCCCACCCCCGCGCGGCGCGAGCACTGATACAATTGCACCAAAACTATCGCGGCACCGCCAGCGATCTTGCCAATCTGGCCGACCGCTTTGATGAACGCCATGGGCATTTGGACACCAGCGAACATCCCCTGCAACAAGTACGCGATCTTTTGCAGGCCAATAATAATTATTTCCCGGCATTGGAAGCGGCAGCGGAAGGCTTTGCCGAAGAAGCACAATTATCTGGTATGGATTTGAGTGCCGGATTGCAGGCGTATTTGGCGCAAATGCACGGGGTGCGCACGCGCTTATTGCCGCTCGAGGTAATGCGCGGTTCCTTGCGCCGGTTTGATCGCCACGCCAAACGTCTGGCCCTTAATGAGTTACTGGATGGTCCCGGGCGGGTGTTTCAATTGGCGGTGCAGATCGCGCACCTAGAGCAACGCGATCTTCTGGACACCATGGAGGCTGCCTCTGGACTGAAGGCCAAAACCGCGCGGCGTTTCTACCGCATGGCCTTGGCCAATTATTTCGCCGCCGCGCTTATTATGCCGTATGAGCGAACCCTGAAAGCCGCCATAAGCCTGCACTATGATCTGGAATCCCTGCGGCGGCGCTTGGGCGTAAGCCTGGAGCAACTTTGCCACCGGCTAACCAATTTGCGCAAACCCGGCGCGCGCGGGGTTAATTTTGCCATGTTGCGCGCTGATCCCGCTGGCAATATCACCAAGCGGTTCGGGCCGGAAAATTTCGCCTATGCCAAAACCGGTGGCTCGTGCGCCAAATTGGCCTTGTGGCGCGCGTCGGAACGGTGCGGTGAAATCATCAGCCAGGCCATCGCCTTTGCTGATGGAACGCAATATTTCACCCTTGTCTGCGCGGTGCGTGCCCCCAATCTTGAAGACCCGCACAATGCTGCCCAGCGCATTCTTATGCTGGCCTGCCCGTTGGCAGAAGCAAAGCAGCTTGTTTATGCCACGCACCAAAGCCAAAGCGCTGATTTATCCGACCCCGTGCCAACACCGGTTGGCCTGAATTGTCGCCTGTGCGAACGCCAGGATTGCGCGCAACGGGCGTTTCCGCCATTGCAAAAACGCTTATATGCCGACGAAACCAAGCACGCGGCGGTGCCGTTTGCTTTCAGCCCCTAATGGCTTGTGTTTTGATGATCAGGGTCAGCCAGATCCTAGGATTTGGGTTTTTTCTCGCGAAGGACCGTGCGTTTGGCGACTTTGGCCACTTTGCCAGTAACCTTGACGGCTTTGCTGGTTGTTGAAATGGCACCATTGGCCAGATGAAAACCTGAATTAGCGACCGCACAGCCGGATAACGCCATAATGGCAACCGGCACAAGAGCAAGTATTTTGTATTTCCCAAGCGTTTTGTATTTCATCGTATTTCCCCATCTCGGTCGTTTTCGACCCTTTTTATGGCGGCAGATATAACCCATAGAGATTAAGGTTTGGTGAGTTGGTACGATTGGGGGTTATTTATCAATAATGACTTTGAGCGGCGCATCGGAAGACAAATGCACGTCGCGCTGCGGGAACGGGAATTCAATACCGTTTTCATTGAACACGTCCCAAATCCTCAACAACACTTCGGACGAGATATTGCTGACCCCATTCTCGGCATCGCGAATCCAGAACCGCAATTCAAGATCGATCGAATTGTCACCAAAACCTTTGAGCAGGCAAGCGGGTTTTGGTACTTTAAGGACACGCGGAATGTCTGACATCGCCTCCAAAGCCAAGGTTATAGCTTGGCGCACATCAGAATTATAAGCCACGCCAACCGAGCGTTTGACCCGCACCACCGGGTCTGAATAAGACCAATTGACGACCTTGCCAGTAACAAAGCTCTCATTAGGAATGAGATGTTCTTTGCGGTCGCGGGTGATGACCGAAGTATACCGCAGCCCCAGCGAACCAATTTTGCCATAAGTGTCGTCGACCTCAATCACATCGCCGGGTTTGATGGAACGGTCCATCAACAAAATGACGCCGGAAATGAGATTGGCAAAAATGCGCTGCAAGCCAAAACCAATACCAAAGCTTAACGCACCACCGACAATGGCCAGAGAAGTGAAATCAAACCCGATCGTGCCCAAAGCAATAACCACCGCCATGGTAAACAGAGTTATCTGCACCGCTTTGGAGAGCAGCAGTTGAATGGAGGGTGTCAGGCTGGGCAAGGTGCTGATGCGTTTGCGCAGAACTTTGGTCAGCACATTCGCACCCCAAAGCAATAAAATGATGGTCACCAGACCTTTGAGCATAAGCAATGCTGACCAATTTTGATCGCCGATGTTGGGCAGGATGGTGATGTCGGTGGCGAGAAATTCGGTGATCGGGCCAATAAAGCCAAAAATATTCAGGGCCGCCAATCCCCACGCGGAATAAGCAATAACTTTTGCCCAAAACGGTTCGGCAATAAAGCCGGTGAAAAACCGGATAATCACCCACGCCGCGGCAAGCGAGGTGAAAACGCGCACGATCACAACCGGGCGCTCGCTGAGTTGCAAAACATATTGCGCAACAATCAGCGCGATCAGCAAAATCACCGCTGGCGTGTGTGGCCCCAGCACTTTGCCCACAGGCATAAGAAAACGCTTTAACGCATCGCGACTGGCAAAGTGGCGCCCCGGAATTTTGATGCACGGCGTTAGCACCAACATAGCGGCAAAAGCGGCGATTACCGCGCCAACCTGAATGCCCGAATCCACACTTATAAAAGTGTCCTGCACCCATTGTATGGCCGTGCGCAAAAGCGAGCCACCCTTGTCAGCAATCTCGACAAAGTCTTCGGTTTGCAATGTCCACAATACAGCCAATATATCTCGCATGCTCGCAAATTAGACCGATCCGGCCTTGCTTGTCGATTGTCTTTTGCTGATGTTTTCGCCCGCCACAAGCATAGCAGCGTAAGGCGCTATCGCGGCATTTGCGCATTTGATACCCTCCACTTCATGTTGACGCGCCACTTTATATTGACCGTATTCATGCTTGCCTTGACCGCAATGGCCGTGGCCGGGCCTGCCAATGCTGACGCGCTGGCGTTATATCGCCTTGGCGAATATGCCTCCGCCATACAAGAGGCGGAGGCGCAAAACACCGCCGCTAGCCTTGCTTTGGCGGCGCAGGCCAGATTGGCAATGGTCGATCTTGGCCAAAGCACTGGCAAAAAGAAGGCGTTGAAGGCTGCACTTAAAAACGCCAATGCGGCGTTAAAACTGGCACCTGATAATGCCCATGCCCATTTGATGAAAGCGGCGACGCTTGGGTTTCGCTCGCGTGGGCGCAGTAAGTTTTCCAATTATACCAAAGGTACTGCGCGCAAAAGCTTGAAACATATCAAGGCGGCACTGGCATTGCAGCGCGAATCGCCGCGCGCCCACGCCATACTGGGTGTATGGAATTTGGAAATTATCCGCCGAGCCGGCAAAACCGGCGCGCGCATCACCGGGGCCAGTACCGAAGAAGGATTAAAAGCATGCCAGTTTGCCATTGCCCACGCCCCTGATGACGCCGCCATCGGCGTGCAATGTGGCCTATCCTTGCTGGTATTGAAGGCGCCAAAAATGCAGGCCCATGGCCTTGCCACACTGCAGGCGGCGGCCAACAATAATAGCAGCACAACCGCTTTTGAGCGTGCCATGCGCGTGCGCGCACGCGAAATTTTGGCTATCAACACGGATGATGGCATTCAGGTGGCGCAAAACCGCGCTTTGGTATATTTGAGCTTTGAACACGAATAACGATCGGCGCGGCGAAATGAATGAAGCAGAAATACAGCGCTATGCGCGCCATCTGGTGCTCAAAGAAATCGGCGGCCCCGGACAGGCGGCGCTAAAAGCGGCCAAAGTATTGATCATTGGCGCCGGTGGCCTAGGCGCTCCAGCGGCACTGTATCTGGCCGCAGCGGGCGTAGGCATTCTTGGCATTATGGATGATGACACGGTGAGTTTGAGCAATTTGCAGCGTCAAATTCTGTTTGGTGATAAAGATATTGGCCAGCCCAAAACCGAGGCCAGCGCCACTTTGCTGGCGCGCATAAACCCCCATGTGAACACCGTCCTGCACACCAGCTGGTTTGGCGACAATACCAGCAATTGTCTCCGTGATTATGATTTGGTGCTCGACGGCACCGATAATTTTGACAGCCGCTTTGCGATAAATGCGGCCTGCCATTCTTTGGCCAAACCGCTGGTATCCGGCGCCGCGATTCGCTTTGATGGACAAATTGCTTGCTTTAACTCGCACGGGGGAAACACCCCTTGCTATCAATGCCTGGTGCCGAGCTTGCCCGACGAAGCGCAAACTTGCGAAAATGCCGGCGTTGTCGGCGCACTCACCGGTATCATTGGCGCGATGATGGCGATGGAAGCGATAAAAATAATCACCAATAGCGGCACGCCCTTGTTTGGCCGCTTGATGATTTATGACGGGCTGGCCGGGCGATGCCGCACGCTTAAATTGCCGCGCGACCCGGCCTGCAAAATTTGTGGTAATTAGCGTTCTAAGATTTAGAAAGGTCGGCGTGGACGATCCGCACCATTCGCTCGGCATTAATAAAGCCACCGCCCCATTGTTCATTTAGCGTCGCTAAAGGATCGGCGGCCACTGCCGCATCAGCGTCCAAACCATCAGCAATGGTTTTTAGAATTTTGCTGCGTACTTCTTTGAGCATAGCCAGATTATTTTGAAGATCGGCGCGATTAGCCAAAACGCCATGACCGGGAATAATTTTGGTGCTTTGCGTGATAATCGCCAAGGCCCGCTCATGTGCAGCGATGACACCATTGATCGAGCCACCAGTGCTGGTGTCAATAAAAGGGTAGCTTTTGTTGAAAAAGGTATCGCCCATATGCAAGACGTCGGCTTCCTCAAAATAAATGAGCGCATCGCCATCGGTATGGGCATTTTCCACATGTAAAATATGAATGCTTTGGCCGTTTTGATAGAAATTTATCTCTTTGGCAAAAGTGATAACCGGCAATGCCACCGCCGCTGACGCCTTAACATCATAATTAATCGCTTCAATAAAATGGTCCTTGGTAAGGCGTTTGCGCACATTTTTATGGGCGACAATAATCGCGCCATCATTGGCAAAATTGGCATTGCCGCCCGTATGATCACCATGCCAATGGGTATTGACCAAAAACCGCACCGGCGAGCCGCTAACTTCGGCGATGGCAGCTTTGATCTTGTCTGACAAAGGCGCGAATTGATCGTCGATCAAAAAAGCGCCGTCATCACCAACACTAAGGCCCAAATTACCGCCCGACCCGGTCATCATATAGACACCGCCGCCAAGGTCAGTGGCCCGGATTTCCACGTCTTGCGCCACAACCGGCATGCTCAGGACGGCACAAGCGCACAATCCGCTCACTAGCGTTTTTGACAAAAGTTTTTTCATGGCAATTCCCTCTTTGTTTTCAGGCGGCACGGTAGCGCAAAACCCACCGGGACGGCGTCACAAATGTGTGAACACATTCAGGTCAGCGCCAATATCACCCGATCCGGCGGCCGGTGGCCATCTTCAAAGGCTTTAATATTGATGATCATTTTCTCGCCCATGGCAATGCGCGTCTCAATGGTTGATGAGCCCATATGCGGCAAGGCCACTACATTATCCAAACGCAAAAGCCGCGGATCGGCCATTGGTTCGTGTTCATAAACATCCAGACCGGCACCGGCCAAGGCCCCCTGCTCCAGCAAATCCGCCAATGCTTTTTCATCAATCACATCACCGCGTGAGGTATTCACCAAAAACCCATGGCGGGGCAGTTTCGATAAACGCTCTGCATCGAGCAAATGATAGGTTTGCGGGGTTTTGGGACAGTTGACCGAGACAATATCCATATTGCCCAGCATGGCGTCCAGATCACCCCACCATAATGCCCCCAACTCTTCCTCAATCGCGGCGCTGACACGGTTTCGATTATGGTAATGAATTTCCAACCCGAAAGCACGCGCACGCCGGGCAATGGCCTGGCCAATGCGGCCCATGCCAACAATGCCCAGTTTTTTGCCGCTAATGCTATTGCCCATCATCCAGGTTGGCGACCAGCCGGTAAATTTGCCTTCGCGCATAATACGGGCGCTTTCCGTGAGACGACGCGGCACGGCGAGTATCAACGCCATGGCGATATCCGCCGTGTCGGCGGTTAAAACATCTGGCGTGTTGGTGACGGTAATGCCGGCTTTGGCTGCTGTCTCAAGATCAATATGGTCAATTCCGGCGCCAAAATTAGCAATCAGCTTCAGCCTGTCGCCACCAGCTTTGATAATATCGGCATCAATTTTGTCAGTAACCGTGGGGGCCAATACATCGCAACTTGCCGCCGCGGCTTTTAACGCTTCATGTGACAGCGCCGCCCCTTCCTCGTTGAGGCGGGCGTCAAACAGCGCGCAAAGCCGGTCCTCCACTGATTTTGGCAGTGCGCGGGTTACTGATACGGTTGTTTTAGTCTTGCGCATTAACAAATTTTTCCTTCTCCTTGCAGGTGTAGCAAATCAGGGACATCATCGCCAAGTGCCAAAACCAATACAAACCCCAAGGCCAAGTTCAAATGTCAACGCGCAAGGCAAAAGCGCCGCGCGGTTGTCGCTGATTTTTGGGCAATCGACAATGCCCCTGTTTGGACTGTTATTAGGCCTCGTTTTGATCAGCGCGTGCATGCCAAAAGGCCAGACACGCAAACCCAGCGAGCCACCATATTTTGCCAGCTTGCGCCCCGATGAAGCGTGGGGACGCCGCGGCCCCTCCTATGATCAACCGGTATTATGGGAATACCGGCGGCGCGGCTTACCGCTATTGGTGATTGATGAAACGCCGTTCTGGCGACAGATTTTGGACCATGAGGGCGACAAGGTGTGGATGCATAAATCCCTGCTCTCCTTGCGGGCCACGGTGATGGTTGTTTCAGCACAGCCCGCGCCGCTTTTTCGCGCCGCAGGCGATGACCAAACGGTCAGTGCTTACGCCGCCCCCTTTGCCGTGCTGCGCCTAGTGCAATGCCTTGGGGATCGCTGTCTGGTGAAGAAAGACAATATTCGGGGCTGGGCCGAAAAGCAGACGCTATGGGGCGTTGAAATTCCCGCCCCGATTACCGGCTAAATTATATCAATTTGGTTTCTCGGTAATCCGCACCATAAGCTCGACGCTCTTCAGGCACGTGCCCGTCGGTAATTGCGGCAGCACCACACCATGCATCACGCTGGCATCAATATCTTCCAACACGCCGGTGCTTTCATTATAGAAATGATGGTGCGGCTTTATGTTGGTGTCAAAATATACCCGTGTGGAATCCGGGGTGACCTGATCCAACAGCCCTACATCGGTAAAGGAGCGCAAGGTATTATACACCGTGGCCAGCGAAATTTTATTGCCGTTTCTATTGGCGTAATCGTAAACCGCTTCTGCCGAGAAATGGTTATTTCCACCAGCGTTGTTTAGATAAGAAAGCAACATTACCCGATGCGCCGTTGCCCGCAGTCCTGCAGCCTCCAGCATTTCTACCGCACGCTGCGCTTGCGCCGTATAATCAACGCTCGAATCTGCAACTGGTTTAAGCATATACACTGTCACGTGCCCCCTCCTGCTTGAGTGCTCACGGCTTGCATGATAGGCGAGCACAGAACACAATAGATTTCAAAAATGGTTCATATAGTATTATGTTGATTTTGCGATATCAATTAATTGTGATTATGTTTTTCACTGATTACACAAAGGCACCGACTTTATGCGGCTAACCGAAAATAGCTTCGATTACGAGGCGCTCATCCGTTCCGGACATGGTGGATTATTTGGCCCCGGCAATGCGCAACTGCCTTTACCGCCAATGCTGATGTTTGATCGTATCACCCACATTCACGGTGACAGCGGGGCTTATGATAAGGGATATATTGAGGCCGAGCTGGATATCCGCCCCGATTTGTGGTTCTTCCCCTGCCATTTTGAGAATGATCCGGTGATGCCGGGGTGTTTGGGGCTTGATGCGCTGTGGCAATTGGTTGGTTTTTTTCTGGGGTGGACTGGCGGCGAAGGCCGCGGGCGCGCCCTTGGTGTTGGTGAAGTAAAATTCAGCGGACAGGTAACCCCGGACGTTAAGCTGGTACGCTACCGCCTTGACCTCAAACGGGTGATTAATCGTCGTCTGGTTTTAGGAATTGCAGATGGAAGCATTCAAGCCGACGGCGAGACCATATATAAGGCGAAAGACTTACGGGTTGGATTATTCCAGCCGGACCAGTCTAAAGAACAGGCATAGGGCAGAAACATGCGGCGAGTCGTCATTACAGGTTTGGGAATCATTTCCAGCATCGGGCTGAACGTTGACGAAGTTGCAGCGTCGCTACGGGCTGGTAAATCGGGCATTAAAGCCCATCCAAAGTTTCAAGAAATGGGCTTTCGCTCGCAAATTGCAGCGCCGCCACCGGAGATGGATTTAAAAGCCCTGATCGACAAACGCTTATTGCGCTTTATGGCCGAAGGTTCCGCATGGAGCTGGTTAGCGGCCAAGCAGGCGATTGAAGATAGCGGCCTTGAAGAACATGAGATTTCCAATCCGCGCACCGGGCTTATCGTCGGTTCCGGCGGCCCGTCCACCGAGACGTTGGTCAACGCCGCTGACATTGCGCGCGAAAAAGGCGTTAAACGCATTGGCCCCCTCGCCGTGCCAAAAGCCATGTCTTCCACCGGCTCCGCAACCTTGTCTACGGGGCTCAAAATTAAGGGTCTTAGCTATTCCATATCTTCGGCCTGCACCACGTCCTTGCATTGCATTGGCGCAGCGGCGGAGCAAATTCAGTGGAATAAACAGGACGTGATGGTTGCTGGCGGCGGCGAGGAGCTATTTTGGTCGATGTCGGCATTGTTTGACGCCATGGGCGCAATGTCGAGCAAATATAATGATACGCCAACCCGCGCCAGCCGCGCTTTTGATGCCAATCGCGATGGCTTTGTCATCGCTGGCGGTGCCGGGATTGTAGTGTTGGAAGAACGCGAACATGCGCTTGCACGCGGCGCAAAAATCTATGCGGAAATCACCGGCTATGGCGCAACATCGGACGGCCATGACATGGTCCAGCCATCCGGCGAAGGCGGCGAGCGCGCCATGCGCCTGGCCATGGAAACCTCGCCGGAAAAAATTGACTATATCAACCCCCACGCCACTTCAACGCCGGTCGGCGATGTCATCGAGATGAAATCGATCCACCGCATTTTTGGCGAAGACATGCCAGCGATTTCGGCGACCAAATCCATGACCGGCCATTCCCTTGGCGGTGCCGGTGCCCAAGAGGCGATTTACAGCTTGCTGATGATGCGCGACGGCTTTATCGCCCCGTCCATCAATGTTGATAATCTCGATCCCGAGCTGGATGGCTATAACATCATCACCAAGCCAACCAAGGCCGAGCTTAATGTGATCATGTCCAATAGTTTTGGCTTTGGCGGCACCAATGGTTCAGTCATTTTTAACCGCCACGACGGGTAAGCAATTACACAACAAATAAGGAAACATCCATGAGCGATGCTGCGACTGATGACGTCACCGAAGGATTCCCAAGAGGCAAATTAATGCGCGGCAAGCGCGGCCTGATTATGGGTGTCGCCAATAAAAACTCCATCGCCTGGGGCATTGCCCGTCAGCTTTTTGCCCAAGGGGCCGAGCTTGGCTTCACCTATCAGGGCGAAGCTTTGGCAAAACGGGTGCGCCCCTTGGCCGACAGCGTCAATGCCAGCATATTTACCCCGTGCGATGTCTCCGACGATGCCAGCATGGATGCTGCGTTTGCCGAAGTGCAGGAGAAATGGGGCGAGCTTGATTTTCTGGTGCACTCCATCGGCTTTTCCGAGCGCGGCGGCCTGCAAGGCTCATTTGTCGAAAACACCACCCGCGAAAATTTTAAACTAACCATGGATATTTCGGTATATTCATTCGTCGCCGCCGCCAAGCGCGCCTCGGCGTTAATGCATAATGGTGGATCGATGATTACCATGAGCTATCTTGGTTCTGAACGGGTAATTCCCAATTACAATGTCATGGGCGTTGCCAAAGCGGCGCTCGAATCATCAACCCGCTATATCGCCAAGGACCTTGGTCCCAAAGGCATTCGGGTGAACACCATATCCGCAGGCCCAATGCGCACCTTGGCCATGGCCGGGATTACCGGCGGGCGCGGCATGATCTCCACCGGCAAGGAATGGAGCCTGCTTAAAGAAGACACCAGCATGGAAGGCGTCGCCGGAACCGCTTTGTGGCTTTTGTCCGACCTTGGCCGCTCGGTAACCGGCGAAATGATGCACGTAGACGCCGGCTTCCACGCCGTCGGCATGCCCGAAGAAGAGGTCAGCTAAAGGGCCTCTCTCTATCCGATTCATTCTTCAGGTGCATAACCAGCCAGACCGGCGGCATAAGCCATGATGTGGAACAGGGTGTTTTCTTCTATGGCACCGCGCACCAGATGGGCGGAAGGGCCATCGGCGAATACGGGGACGTCTTCACCGGTATGAAAGCTGAAGCGTGTGGGGATTAGCGATTGATTGCGAAATTCCGGGCTTTGCGGGTCAATTGCGCTTGGGTCCGGGCGCGATAAGGCCATGGTTTCATTGGCGCTATAATCGACAGCCTCGCCTTCATTATCCTGTACCAACTGCTCCTCGGTCGCCAAAAATGTGCCGGGACCGCTGGAATATAAGAGGGTAGAATGGGTTTTGCCGTCGGCAGCGTTATCACGCGCAAACCCACCTTCATTGGCAAAACCGGTAATCGGGTTATTGCGCTTGGGGTAGCCATTAATGGTCAGCCCATGGCTGTGATCGGCGGTGACAATGATCAGCGTATCGGCCCGGTCGGTCATTGCCCGTGCGACGGCAACCGCCTGGTCAAACGCCATCACTTCTTGCAAAGCGCGCTTGGCATTATTGTCATGATTGGCAAGGTCGATCTTCGCCCCCTCAATCAATAACACATAGCCGTCATCATTTTGCGACAGCCGGGTGATCGCCGCTTTGGTCAATGCCGCCAAAGTTGGCTCCCCGGCCCCGGCCCGATGCTCGGTGCTATCTTTCATGTGCGATGGCTCAAACAGGCCAAGCACTTTGGTCGGCGTGGAAAAATCTATCGCGGCGAACTGCTCACCATTCCACACCCATTCATGACCGGCCTTTTGCGCCCATTCATCCACCAGATTGCGGCCATCCCCCCGCTTGCCCCATTGATCGTCATACTCTGGATCAATTTCGGTATCGGGTAAAAAGTTCTCGCGGCCACCACCAAAAGCGACCTCCAACCCGTCGCCATAAGGCCATTCAATCAGTTGGCGCGCCAGATCAACGCAGCCTTGCGCCTGCGCTTCCTCATCAAGCCTGGTATCGCGCTCCCAACCCCGACTGGCCGCATGGCCGTAGACACCGGCAGGCGTTGCGTGGGTGATGCGCGCGGTGGTCACGACGCCGGTGGCCCGGCCTGCGGTTTCCGCCAACTCGAACAAGGAAGTGAGGTTATGGCCCTTTGAAGCCGCACAATCGCCAAAGGCGACACTTTGGTCGACACCGATGGTGCCGCGATTGACTTTGGCACCCGAGGTCAAGGCGGTAATGGTTGAGGCAGAGTCAGAAACCTGGGCATCATGGGCATAGGTGCGCGACAATGCCGTGTGGGGAAATTTCTCCATATTCAAAATATAGCTTTCGCCGTCGACATCATTTGCCTGCCCGGTGAAAATGCGCCCGGCGGTTACGGTGGACATGCCCATGCCATCGCCAACCATCAAGATGATGTTTTTGGCCCGGCCAGTTATGCTTTGGTGCTTGAGGGCGGTGTTCAGTTGCGCGGCACCACTTTGATAGTATGAATCAGCGCTTTGTACCGGCTTGGGTTCACGCACAATTTCCTTCACCGGTGCCGGTGCCGAAACAGGCGTTGGCCCGAGTGGGGGCACAGCCGCTACCTTCTTGCCGGGAAACCCGATCGTTGAGCAGGCGGATAATGCCGCGGCGCTGAGCGCCAATAAAACAAGGGTATTTGCTGGTTTATTTATCATCATATTTCATTCATAGCCGCCACAAGGGCGTAAGGGGTCTTAAGTGTGAGCGCACAGGGTTAACAAAATGTGTGGCGAGTATTAGGCGCACGGTGAGATCGTAATTATTGATCGCTTGCTCCCTTGCGGGTCAGCGTCTAGGGTTCCGCGCAATGAAAATGCCGCAAAAGGGGTCTTAGGGGTACATGGAAAATATTATTTCTGCGCTGAACACAGTTGATGGATGGATTTGGGGACCACCTTTGGTGGCCCTTTTATTTGGTACCGGGCTTTATTTGACCATCGGCTTGCGGCTAATGCCGCTCCGCAAATTACCCTATGCAATCTCTCTTCTTTTTGCCGGTAAAAAGAATTCTGGCGAAGGGGCCGAGGGCGAAATTTCCCCCATCGCCGCTTTGTTTACCGCTTTATCGGCGACCATTGGCACCGGCAATATCGCCGGCGTTGCCATCGCCATATCGTTGGGCGGACCCGGCGCGGTGTTCTGGATGTGGATGACAGCGGTCGTTGGCATGGCCACCAAATATTCCGAAGCACTGCTGGCGGTGCGCTTTCGCGAAGTGGACGAAAACGGCCAGCATGTTGGCGGCCCGATGTATTATATCAAAAACGGTATGGGCAAAAACTGGGTGTGGCTGGCTTTTGCCTACGCCATTTTGACGGCAATTGCCGCCCCGGGCACCGGCAATCTGGTGCAAGCCAATGAAGTTGCCGCTTTGCTGCATCAAAACCTTGGCCTTGCTACCTGGATTAGCGGTCTGATCATGGCCAGCCTGACATTTTTGGTGATCATGGGCGGCGTAAAATCCATTGCCAAAGTTGCCTCCTTCCTGGTGCCGATTATGGCGCTGTTTTATGTCGGCGGGGCATTGGTCGTCCTGAGTATGAATCTTGAATTTATTCCCGCTGCCTTTGGCCAAATCTTTACCGGCGTTGTTTCTCCTGCCGCCGCCGCTGGCGGTTTCCTTGGGGCCTCGGTGATGATGGCCATTAGCCAGGGGGCCAATCGCGGCTCCTTCTCTAATGAGGCCGGACTTGGCTCTGCCGCCATTGCCCACGCCTCTGCCAACACCAATGATCCGGTGCGTCAGGGCACGATTGCCATGCTAGGCACGTTCATTGATACCATTGTGGTGTGCACCATGACGGCTTTGGTGATTCTCACCGCGCCGATGATGTTCGCCATGGGCGGTGCCGCTGAAGGCATTCTGCCGATCTGGCAAACCGGCATTTCGTCTGGTGCAACCATAACCGCCAGCGCCTTTGGGGCGGCTATACCGGGCGGCGAATGGATCGTCACCATCGGTTTGGCGGTATTTGCCTTTACCACCATTTTGGGGTGGGCGCTGTACGGCGAGCGGTCGATGGAATTCCTGTTTGGAGTGAAAATTATTCCGTATTATCGCATCGCCTGGTGCGGCATTGTATTTTTGGGTGCGGTATATACCAGCAAGCTGGCCTGGACCCTGGCCTCAATCGGTAATGGCATGATGGCCGCACCAAACCTGATTGCCCTGCTTGGCTTATCCGGGGTGGTGTTCGCCATGACCCGCAATGCACAAAAGAAAGAAGCCGAGGCCAAAAAAGCACCAGCGGAATAAGGCGATAAACTATGTGATGGAAAGCTGGGGGTTTGGGGTGTTAGCCCCTACACTAACAGCCTAGCCTTCTATCACGTTCGGCCTATTGCCTTGATTTTGATGTTCATTGGGATCATTGAGGCCCTCGGCCGGATCATCCTTGCGCCGCCATGGGCCGCGATGGCCAGGATCCTGCCGACGACGGCGATCCGGCCCGAAATAGGATGAAGTGCGCACAAATTGGCGCGGGCGATCAATGCACGAGCCAAGCTTTTTATAAAGATCCATTGGCGTAACCGGCTTGACCATAAATTCATTGGCCCCGGAGCGCAGCGCCTCCATTACGGTTTTGCGGTCGCCGTGCGCGGTAACCATAATGATCTGAATATAGGGATTGGGGCTATCGTCCGCATTGCGGATTAATTGTACAAATTCGGTACCATCCAGATCGCCCAGATTTTGATCGACCAAGGCAATGTCGATATGATTATCCTTAATAATCTCAAAGGCTGTGGCAGCATCGCGCGCCTCGCGTATATCACGCAGGCCAAAGCCACGCATAACCTCGCGCAGGATCAACGCCATGTGCGAATTATCTTCTAAGACCAAAATCGTGACGTTTTCTAAACCGGACATAGTTTCTATAAATGCTCCACGCATGTCGCAAGACGACGCCTATGAAACAATGATAGCGCAGAAGTCTTAACCGATAGTCACCGGGTTTTCATGCAAAACACATCTATAACGTGTATATTTATTTCACCACTTAAAAATAAATCAGGATTTTCCGGCCCAAGTCAGCCGTCGGGTGGTGGGGCGCGTGATTGGCTGCAATTGTGGCACCGTCCCCTGCAACACACTGGCATTTGGCGTCAGCCTGGGCATTTGCCCGGTGATAATTTGCCCTTCGCGATAAACCGTCTGCGCGTGCGGCGCTATAGACGATACACTGCCCGCCAGTGCCGGATAAGCATCGGGGCGGGAGCCATGGGAAGAGAAGTCACTGGAAAACACATCGGGGTCAGAGTGGGCCCCTTGTCCATTGTTAAAGCCATGCTCTTGCACGCTTTGCGTCACCACATTCGCGCCAGCATGAGCTGAAGTATGGGTTGGGGCATAAGCTGGTGCCCGGCGGCCCTCGCGCAAAGCGGCAATGGTGTCCAGAGACAAATACCCACCATGGGCAATACCCACCGCTTCCTGATACTGGCGCACCGCATTTTCCGTCGACAGGCCAATCCGCCCATCTATTTGATCATGGTAAAAACCAAGCTGTTGCAAATGGGTTTGTACGCCAGAAATGGCATCCGGCGTGGCGTTGGTTTTGCACAAAACCCGGATCCATCCATAGCGCTCGCTGGCCACCAATTGGCGTGTTGCCAGACGCTTGGTCGTTGGCGGCGTCGCATAGCTTTGATGCCCGGCGGCGCGGGTTAAAACCTGCGTGATGATATTGGCATATTGCGCGTCCAGCGGCACTTCGCGCACGCCGCCCGGATCAACCAATACGTGGCGGGTAATGGTGCGATAAATCGGCGCCACCGCCACCGCGCGAACGGTTTCGGGGCGAATTTGTACGCGTTTGCTTACGGTTTTGGTTTGCGCTGGCACTTCGACCAGACAATAGACCTCGCCATTATGGGTTTGAGTGACTTTGATATTGGCGTTGGCGGCCAATGATTTGCCAGGTCTCCAGGCGGTGCGCGGCGGCGCGACCACCACTTCTTCGCTGACGTTACGATATTGCGCCTGTTCGACCATTAATTTCTCATAGCCCGGACGCACCACAATCTGCTCGGACACAGCTTTATAAACCGGTTGGCGCACCACATAGCGCACCCCGGCATCGCGGATAAGAATTTGTTGGTTCTGTGCGGCGAACTGCGCGTCGCTAACCTCAATGCGGCTACCGCCTTCATCCACCATTACGTCCTGATAGCGATCCTCATATTGCGCCGGGATCATCACCCGGGCAAAGCATTCGCCGGGCTGGGCATCTGGTAAATCGTCAAATGGCGTGCCCGCTGGCACACCGGCTTGCGCGGGCGCCACCGCGCTAAAGCTGATAGCAAAAAGCGCAGCCGCTGCTGTGCCTTGTTTCAGAACCTTACGAAAAGCCGGGAAAGTCATGCCCACACCCTTGATTAACGTCCGCATTTTGGCCTGCCGGATGATCTCAACATCGCCCGGTGTCCCCATGCGGTACAATACCCAAATGATTATGCAATAATGATGCACAATGAAAATGGGCCTTAAAACCTTTGTAAACCAAGACAATTAAGAATGTTTCACCAGCAATGGTGCCAAATCGGCACAGTATTGACGATACCGCGCGGCACTTTTGTATTTACCGGTAAGCTAGAGTTTAGCGGCCGCGCACCCATGCCCCACTTAGCAAGCCAAGCATTGCGCCCATGCTATTGGCCAGCAAATCCAGTGCCGATGTGGTGCGCTTTATCATTGGCAGGCCCTGTATCAATTCAATCGCGCCGCCCAGCACGAAAAGCAGAACCAAGGCAATAAGGGTAGCCCGCATGGTGCGCAATCTCCACCCAAACACCAGTAGAACACCAAGCGTAAAATAGGCCAATAAGTGCCCAACCTTGTCAGAATAATGCACGCTGACGCTATAAAAAGCGTTGGGCCACAGCGACAACCCGACCACCGCCGCGATAGTCAGCCAAAACACAAATTGAATTTTTCGGTGGTGATGGTCGAGCAATTGGATAATCATTACTTCTCCCGCACGGCCACGATGACCCTTGCTACGCTTTAAAGCTCTGGCCCTATTCGATAATGCCCTTGGCACGCGCCCATTCGCTATAGGTGCCGCCCTTTTGCGATGCCACACTGGCCGCATTACCGGGCTTTACTGGTGGTCGCGATTTAATACCCGAACCATCCAAAATACGGTTCATGAAATTATACAAGGCGCAGACGACAACTGCATCGTTCAAAGCCTCTTCCGGCCAGCCTGCCGCAAACACCGCATCCGCGTCCGCTTGCACCATTTTTGAGGGGGTCAGCGTAAGCTTGTGCACATAGCGCAATAGCGGTTTTAGTTTTTCGTCTACCGGGGCGGTATCTATATCAGCAACCAACGCGGTTATGACGTGTTCGTCCACGCCAAAATCGGCGGCAATCGCTGTATGTGACCCGTAACAAAACACGCAGGCATTTAAGCCCGAAACCAAAGCCGCAATGGTCTCGCGTTCGGCAAAAGACAAGGCGCTATCATCATTACGCAACACCGCGTCGTGCAGTTCAATCAACGGCGCTACACCGCGCGAGAATTTTAAAAACAGCGCATCTAAATAGGCCGGATCTTTCATGCTCGGGTAAAAACTCATGATGTATTCCTGCCTTTTGGGGATATATCCATTTCTATCGTTCATTCGCCGTTTGTTGGGCAAATATCGGGCCTATACGCAAGACACCCCGGTACCCTTCATATTGCAATAGCCTCCCGGCGTCTTAGCCAGATATTGCTGGTGATCTTCCTCGGCATAATAAAACGGTACGGCCGCAACAATCTGGGTGGTAATACCGCCCATCTGGTTTTCCGTCAGACGGCTTTGATATTGCTGTTTGGAGGTTTCCGCCAGACGCAATTGCTGATCATCATTGGCAAAAATGGCGGAACGATATTGCGTCCCAACATCATTGCCCTGACGCATACCTTGTGTCGGGTCATGGTTTTCCCAAAACATCTGCAACAATGCCTCATAGGAAATAACGCTCGGATCATAAACAAGGCGTATCGCCTCAGTATGGCCGGTATTGCCAGCACAAACATTGTAATAATTTGGGTTGGTGTCGTGACCGCCAGCATAGCCGACCATGGTCACCCAAACCCCCTTGGTCTGCCAAAACAACCGCTCGACACCCCAAAAACAGCCCATGGCAAATGTCGCCATTTCAAAACCTTGCGGCCATGGCTCAAAAAGCGACCGCCCATTTACCGCATGGGGCGGCAGCGAGTGGGCCACCAAATCCGCCGCTGTGCGGCTATCGGTTTGCGCTTTATCAACATCAGTTTTGGGCGTGGCTTCATCCATTATCTTTCGTCCTTGAGTGCGCCATACTGAGTAGCGATCTACTATGTAGGTTTTTTATTAGCGGTGAAAAGCCCTAATCGACAGACCCGGCAGCGATTGCCGCTAATTCGGTCAAAATCGTCATGTGTTATCTACCCGCGCCGCTCACTTGTCCGCAGCCATTCCATGGGTATAGTGCGCGCGGCGCTGGTGAGGTGGCCGAGTGGTCGAAGGCGCACGCTTGGAAAGCGTGTAGGCGGTGTTCCCGTCTCGTGGGTTCGAATCCCACTCTCACCGCCAGTTTTTTTATCTCGCGGCGCGAAGATGCGCCTCCGATGGGGCGGCGAATGGTCGCCGGGGTGCGGTCGCACCCTGGGGGTAGGTCTGGGTATGATTCATTTACTTGGATCGTTTTTTATCTCGCGGCGCGAAGATGCGCCTCCGATGGGGCGGCGAATGGTCGCCGGGGCGCGGACGCACCCTGGGGGTGGTTGTTTTTATCTCGCGGCGCGAAGATGCGCCTCCGTCGCACGGTTGTGTTTTGGCATCGTAAAATTTGAAATCGTCGCTTAGGCGAAAGCGTGCTATGCACGGGGTTGGTTTTGTCCGAGCTTTTCGTTGGAGGATTACATGAACACCTTGAGATCATTGGCCCTGATTGGTGCCATTGCCCTGACCAGTGCCGCTTGTTCGGCTGATTATAATCAGAGCGCGCCGCAAATAGCCGTTGAAGATACGCGCCGCACGGCCGCGAATGTGGAGCGGGATTCGGCGCGAAAGCCGGCTGAAGTGCTCAATTTCATTGGATTAAAACAAGATGATACCGTGCTCGACTATGGTTCCGGCGGCGGCTATTGGGCGGAATTGTTTGCTGGTGCCGTAGGCGATGGCGGGAAAGTATATGCCCACAATAGCAATGGCCAACGGTTTGAATCCCGAAAAGAAGCGTTAGTAAAACAGTATGAAGCTTTCAAAAGCATCGAACTGATGCCGGTTGGCAGAGGCGAAACATTGCCAATCGCCGACGGCAGTGTCGACACCATTATGCTTTCCTACCTTATCCATCATCTTCATTATCAAGAGGCCTCTGGCGATGCTTTGCCGGACAGCTCGGTGGCGTTATTTGAAGAATTTCGCCGTGTGCTCAAGCCCGGTGGCAGTTTCATTATCATCGAGCATGTTGCCCAAGATGGCGCAAGCCGGGCGCAGAGCGCGCAATGGCACCGCACACCACCAGAGCTGGCAAAAGCGGATTTGATGGGATTGGGATTTGAGTTTGTCGCCGATGCGCCGGCAATATATTTCAACCCCGATGATGATCTCGCTAATAATTGGAATGAAGCCGGATTGAGAGGCAAGACCACCAGTTTTGTCCACAAATACCGCAAACCCTAATACCTATAAAAAACGGGCTGCCAAGGCAGCCCGTTTTCCATTCTTGCGTAATAAAAAGTGCGGGTAGGTTAAATCGCGCGCTTTCGCATTTCAATCGCACCGAAGATAAACCCGGCGGCGATGATGATACCCAGCCAGAACTGCGCACTGGCAATAGAGTAGGTTAAGCTGTCCCATTGAATGTCGCCGATGACGATGTTCAATATATCACGCGGCCCATCAATATCATGATCCAAGCGGGTGGTGGCATGGTCCTGCCAACCGCCCAAATGGGTGCCTAGCCAATTGCCGACAATGCTTGATTTTAGAAACATGCCTTCAACAACAACCAACACAACTGGCGTCAGTATTGCCCAAAGAAACGGCATGCGTCCGGCAAAGGACGATACAAACAGCAACCAGGCGAGGACCGGCAGCGCCCATAAAGCCCACAGCAGATAATGCGCCATAAAGGCAAACCAGCTGCTGATCATCAAACCCAATGGCCATAGCTCAAGCACCGGGCCGCCCTGAAAAATCATAATCAGGCTCAAAAACAGTGCGGTGAACAATTGGGCGGCTATAGCGACGGCCAAAAACATCAGGGGTGCCAAAACCAAAGGCGTAAATAACTTGGCCAATACTTCCTGCCAATCGGCGACCGGCATGGCCTTCCAAAACAGGATAGACCGGTCCCGGCGCTCCTCATAAAGCGTACCCAAAAGCGAGAAAAAGATGACAAAGGGAAGCGCTATCCACGACAGCCCGGTTGTCCAATATAGCAGCGTTACGCCTGCGGCCATTTCTCCGGGTTCTTGCTGCACTGTTTGGTTCAGGGCGTCGGCAAGGTTGGTAATACCGTTTTCCGCCATGCCGTCAAAATGGAGGATGTTGCCCACACCTAAGGAGGACAGCACCACCAGAGCCAGCGTTATGCCGGTCAGGATAAGCGGCACGAGAATATAACCATTCTTCCCGTCCAGCACTTCCCTTTTTATCAGGGCTGCAAAGGTTTTCATTGCGGTTCTCCTGTCATGGTTGCCACGAAGATATCAGCAAGCCCGAGGCGGCGCGTTTCGCCCAAATTGGCCAGTGTTTCGTGATCTTGGTTTTTATATACGCACGTGGATTTGCCGAAGCTTGATCCGGTAGAGATCGGGTTTAAGGCCAAGGCTTCTTTTTCTTTTCCGGGTGCCACTTGCAATTCGATAAATTGCTGAGTGAGCGTGTCCATCTGCGCCTCGACAACAATGTCGCCATCCTTAAGGAATATGACATCGGTCAGAATATGCTCGATCTCCTCGACCTGGTGAGTGGTGATGATTACCGTGCGGCTTTCATCAAAATACTCTTCCAAAAGGCTTTGGTAGAATTGTTTGCGAAACATGATGTCCAGACCAAGGGTCGGCTCATCAAGCACCAAAAGCTTGGCGTCGATCGACATCACCACCGCAAGGTGCAATTGCACGACCATGCCTTTGGACAAGGCCCGCACTTTACGGTCTTGCGGAATTTTGGTCCGGGACAGAAAGTCCAGCGCTTTTGGGCGGTCAAATTTCGGATGAACGGATTCAACAAAATCCAACACTTCGGAGACCTTCATCCATTTGGGCAGGGTCGCCACATCGGAAATGAAGCAAACATCTTTCATCAGCGCATCGCGCTTTTTTGACGGATCCAGACCCAAAACGCTAAGCTGGCCATCATAAGAGGAGAGGCCAAGAACCGCATTCAACATGGTGGTTTTACCGGCGCCATTGGCACCAATAACACCAACGATACGGCCAAGCGGAATTTCAAAACTTACGCCCTTTAGTGCCTGAAACTTGCCAAAACTTTTGGCCAGATTTCGCGCCTTTATTACCGGGGCTTCAACTACAGTATCTGTCATATCAGCCTCCCTTCTGGCTCAAGCCGCTTTTGAGCAACTCATCGGCCTTAAAACCAAGCCGGTGAATAGTGCCCAGAATTTGCGGCCATTCTTCATCCATGAAACGCGTGCGCTCAGAGTCCAAAACCTTATTGCGCGCGCCTTCAACCACGAACATTCCCAGTCCGCGGCGCTTTTCTACTAATCCGTCCATAACCAGCTCCTGATAGGCTTTCGAGGCAGTGAGTGGATTTATTTGCAAATCCACGGCGACGTTTCTTACCGATGGTAGCGCTTCGCCTTCCGGCAATGCTCCATCCATAATCGCAACAACTACCTTGTCCTTCAGTTGCCGGTAGATCGGTTGATCGTCCGTCCAATCCGGCGTCATGCTTACTCCTTTTCCTAAACGATAATGACCAAAAGCGAGGGCGCTATTGGCCCAGCCAGAACCATGGCCAGCACGTCATTTTGAGGCGCTAAACAATGATCTCGGCGATTGTGTATTTTCGGGTAAAGATAGGACCGTGTTGGCATTTTCGTTCCTCAGTGTCCTAGTTGCCCTAGGTTTTTGTTTTGACGGTGGGGGCCGGTATTGTTCCGGCCCCGCACACGTCGTCCTCATCGACGAGATTAATATTCTCGCTTCTCATCACATCGCTACGGGGGTGCATTGCATCACCTCTTAGTGGGCATAGATGCTGGCCTTGGGGGGGGTATTAGGCCGGTGCTGGGGTGCTTTGTTGTAGCGGTGTATTGGTTATGTAGTACACCAACTTTCATTATGCAAGCAAAAAATGGAAAATTTCTGCAAATTGCAGTTAACTAATTGTTTTTATGTCAATAAATTATGTGCACGCACACAAGCACCGCCACCCAAATAAAGAGGTGGCGGTGCTTTCACCCTTCTGGGCGCAATTGGCATGGCCTGTATTGGCGTTTACCGAGGGGCTTAAGCCCTATTGGCTATTCCCACCAATAGGGCTTGCGAGTGAAATCGCCGGTAACTTCCTCATTCATGGTTTTGGCATCATACAGACGGCCATTTTGCATCACCTGCGCGATGTCGTCCGTATTGCCAATGTCGGCAAGCGGATCGCTATTGAGGATGACCAGATCGGCAAGTTTGCCCTTTTCCAGCGAGCCGATATCGCCAGCAAACCCTAAATGGGTGGCCGGCGTGATGGTTGCCGCTTTGAGCGCTTCGAGCGGGCTCATGCCGCCGCGCACAAAGGACCACATTTCCCAATGGGCGGCGAGGCCCTCTTCCTGACCATGGGCACCGATGGATACCGCCACCCCGCGATCGGCCAACAACTTGGCAGTGGCCGCATTGACCTGATCAGAAAAATCTTCTTCTGGTGCGGTCTGCCGCCGTATGGAGCTGGCCTGCAAACGGCGCGGTGGTACGTGTTGGGACAGGATCGGGTGCCGCCATACATCCATTGCCTGACGCCAATAGCTATCGCCGCTTAGGCCGCCATAGGTGACCACAAGGGTCGGCGTGTAAGCGACTTTTGTGGCCGCGAAGAAGCTAAGAACGTCTTCATACAGCATGGATTGCGGCAAATTATGCTCAATCGAGGTAATGCCATCGGCGACAAAGGCCATGTCCATATGAAACAATGAAGCCCCTTCGGCAACCACCACCATATCCTCTTCAAGCGCGGCGGCGATAACCTGCTGGCGCTGATCACGCCGCGGCTGGTTGTAGTTTTTGATCGAATGCGCACCTTGCGCCTTTAAGCGGCGCACATGCGAAAGCGCGTCATCGGCATTGTCGATCACCGCGTAAAATCCCGGTGCCTTGGCTCCATAGACAATTTCGCCGGTCGAATAAATGCGCGGGGCCAATAGCAATCCGGCCCGCTGATATTCAGCGGCGCTAAAGGCATGACTGGCAGCATTGGAAGGATCGTGAACCGTCGTCACCCCTAAGGCCAGATGGGCAATTGCCGCCCAGTTTTGTTGCGGAATGATGTCATCACGGCCCTGAGGTCCGTGCGCGTGCGCATCAATCAAGCCCGGAATAATGGTCTTGCCAGCAAGATCAATTTGCCGGGCATTATCGGGAATTTTCACATCATCCGCATTGCCAATAGCGGTAATTTTATTGCCCTCAATGATAATTACGCCATTTTCAATGACGCCGCCATCTGCGCCAGCCATGGTGATGATCTTGGCCCCCATCAGGGCACTCACCCCGTCCGGCTGGTCGGCTTTGACACTAAGAGAAAGGTCCGCGCCTTTGGTTGGCGGGCTATAGGCTTCGCTCTCATCTTCCCCGGCTTTTGGCTCGCCTTTTGGCATTTTGGCGATCATCTCGCCAACGCCCGCGCTGTATAGTTGCGGCCCCAAAGTCCAGCTAAGCTGCGCCCCCGCCCAGCCAATATAGCTGGCACCGTCACCACTGGCCTTAACCACCGGATTAGCAGACGCATTTCTGCCCGCACTTATGTTTTGCGGGCCGCGGGTCATGGGCATAACATAGGCATTATAGTTTTCGACAAAGGCGAGATAGTCGCCGCCGGGCGCAACCTCGAACTGAGTGATCATATCGCCAGAAGCATGAATGCGCTCGTCCTCACCAGCAAAATTGACGCTGATAAGCGAAGCTTTATCGCCATCAAACTTGGTCATAAATACCCGATCATTCTGCGCGCCAAAGTGCGGTGATGCGCCAGATTTGGTGACCCGCGCCATCGCGCCATTATCGACCGAAAGCTGATAGACGCCGGATGTTTGTGACCAATTATTGGAAGTTAAAAATCCACCCCTGCCCTTTTCAAAAACCACGGAATTGCCATCGGGGGAGAAGCGCGGCCGACGGTAATGCCCCGGTTCTTGGGTTAATGCGCGCGCGCCAGTGCCATCGGCAGCCATGATGCGGATGGTGCCAAGATCATCGTCATTCCAGGCGACATAGACAATGCTTTGCCCATCGGCAGACCAGGACGGGAAAAACTCGCGATCGTCGCTATCGGTCAATCTTCGCGCTTTGCCATTGGGCAGCGATTTTACATAGAGATGGCCAAGCGATTCAAACACCACCTGTTTGGCATTTGGTGACAGGCTGGAAAAGCGCGGCATTTTGGTTTTGAATTTCGCCGGTGCGACTTTTACACTTGGCCGCGGCGGGTCAATAATCGTGCGGTTATCCTGTACGCGAAACGGAATAATTTCGCTCGCGCCAGTGTAGATATTGAGCTTGCGGATTTTGCCGCCAGCCCAAAACACGATGGCGCTGGAATCCGATAACCAATCCATATTCGGATAAACACCGTGCACGGCCCAGACTTCTTGTAAATCCCGATCAAGGTCGTCATAAATTTTGCGCTCTTCGCCGCTGTGCAAGTCTTTCAAATAAAGTTTTGAAGCCATGCGCTCGCGGCGCACAAATGCCAGATATTTACCATCTGGAGATGGCGCAGGCCGCACGGAACCACCGGCCCCTGACGCGGCGGTGCTGATTTCACCAGAGCGCATTTCATAACGCTTAATGTTAAAAAGGTCGGTGTTGGAATCCTGAGCGTAGATAAATTGCCCACCGGAGGTGACGTTCTGGCTGTAATAAATATAGTCGCCATCGGCCGAGAATATCGGCTCGCCCAATTCCTTCTGGTGGGTTTCGCTTGGCCGCTTCACCAGCTTAACGCCATTGCCACCGCCCAGATGATAGAGCCAAATTTCTCCCGCGCCCAAGGAGCGCTGGGTGGTGAAATGCTTGCGTGCGGCCAGATATTGGCCGTCAGCAGACCAGGTCGGGTTATTCAGCAGTCGAAATTTTTCCTTGGTGACCTGACGTTTGTCAGACCCGTCCTTATTCATGATCCAGATATTGTCGCCACCGGCACGGTCTGAGGTAAAAGCGATTAATTGCCCATCTGGCGAAAATCGCGGCTGCATTTCCCACGGAACACCGCTGGCTATGGGTTTGGCGGTGCCGCCCGCCATTGGCATGACATAAATATCGCCAAGCAGATCAAAAGCGATGGTTTTGCCATCAGGGCTGACATCAAGGCTCATCCATGTGCCTTCATCAACATCAATCGCCACCTCGCGGGTAGGAAATTGCGGCGTGGCAACATCCCATTTTTCCTTTTTATCACCATCATCCTTCGCCATAAGCGGTGCTGGTAAAATGAAAGCTGCCAAACACGCGGCAAGGCAAAAGGTGAATAATTTTTTCATGAAAAACCCCTGATCAATAATGCTTCGAACCATAAATGCGGGGGGCGTGGGATGGGTAATGGCCATTTTTTGGCTCTCATCCGGCCCCGTCATTCTTGGCGCTCGTCGATTGGCGCACTCTACAGGAAAATGCCCGGCCAACACAACCAAAACGGGCGAGCACTCAATCGACGATGCGATTCCACTTTGCCCCCGCAATAGTGTTGGCGGTGCCGCCCTTGCATACTGGCGCTACTTCATACAGAAAACGCACGGCGACACTTTTTTGAACAAATGGCGCTTGTGGACAATGGAGATCGCAAAGATGCACTTAATGGCTGCCGGCCCGGAAGATCTTCAGGTAATTTCCGCTTTGGTGCAGGATGGGGTGGCGCGCATTAAGGATTTGCAGCGCGAGTCTGGCGCGCGGCGATTTACCTTGGGCCTTAACCGCTTTCGTTGGGAATTAGTGCAACAAGGCAAGGCACCCGCGCGGGTGCGCGCCGGATTGATGATTGACGGCGTGAGCGCCGTACGCACCCATAAAATAAGCCGGGCCAATCCCGAGGCGGTTATCGATATTTTGTCATTCAGCTTTATCGCCGATGCGGCCAATCCCCCGGCCGGGGTTTTGCAAATATTACTCGCTGGCGGCGGCGAAATTGAGCTCGACGTTGAATGTATTGACGTGACGCTTGCCGATGTAAGTCAAACCTGGCGCACGCGGCGTCTGCCCAATCACGATGACGACTGACCCTGACCATAACCAACGCCTTGGCCGCATCGCCAAGCTGGAATTGGACGAGCGCTCGCTGTCTGCACTGTCTGCGGATTCGGAGCATGAGCGCCGGGTAGCGATTTTTGACCTGTTAGAGGAAAATGCGTTTCAGCCGGTGGGTGCACCCGCCGGGCCCTATGCGGTATATCTGTCCATCGCCGACCGTAAATTGGTATTTGATATTGCTTTAATGGACGGCAGTCCGGTACGGCGTTTGATTTTGTCGCTGACGCCATTTCGCCGGATTGTGCGCGATTATTTTATGATTTGCGAAAGTTATTATGAAGCCATTCGCACCGCCGCCCCAACCCAGATAGAAGCTATAGATATGGGACGGCGCGGCCTGCATAATGAAGGCTCTGAATTGTTGGAAATGCGCCTTCAGGATAAGGTCGAAATGGATTTTGATACCGCAAGACGGCTATTTACCCTGATTAGCGTTTTGCATGTGAGGGGATGAGTTTATGAGCACAGCAACCTTACCCGATTCCGTTTTGTTTGCGTGCACAATGAATTCTATCCGCTCGCCCATGGCCGCCGCTTTGTTGCGCCGCCGGGTTGGCAAATCTGTCATCGCCGATTCGTGTGGTGTGTATGATGGCTATCTCGACCCATTCATGGTGCAAGTCATGGAAGAATGGGGCGTTGATCTGGCGGAGCATGTGCCAAAAAGCTTTGAAGATTTAGACCTTCAAGCCTTCGATTTGGTGATTACCCTAACCCATGAAGCCACACAAATTGCGGAAGAAATGCTAAAGAGCAGCGCCGTGCGGCTTGAATTTTGGGAAACTCCCAACCCGACCGACGAAATGTTCGGGCCACGCGATTTACGGGTTCAGGCCTACCTTGATTGCCGCAATTTTCTTGACCGAAAAATCGCCACTTCTTTTGGTCTGCAAAAAAACCGTTAAAACAATACCCGTGGGTTCATAATATTGTCCGGGTCCAAAGCGGTCTTGAAGGCGCGCATAAGGCGCATTTCAACCTCGCTTTTTTGCGCCTTTAGCGATGATTTTTTCATAATACCAATGCCGTGTTCCGCCGAAATTGACCCGCCAAGCGCCAAAGTATGCTGATAGATCGAGGCGGTTATTGCCGCCGCCAGCCCCTTGAAACTGTCGGCACTCATGGCGCGCGGTTGCAAGATATTAAAATGCACATTGCCATCGCCCACATGACCGAAAGCAAAAACCCGGCAATCGGGGCCGATGACCTGCACCGCTTGCGAGGCTTCATGGATGAAGCGCGCCATTTGCGATACCGGCACCGAAATATCGTGCTTAAGCGCTATGCCTTCACCCTTTTGCGCTGCAGAAAGCGATTCGCGTAATCGCAAAAATTGTGCCGCCTGAGCCTCGGTTTGCGCAATGGCCGCATTGAGAATAATCCCCGCTTCCAACGCTTTGCTCAAAGCTTGATCAAGGGTGCTTTGCCCCTGCGGCGAACCAAAGATGCCAATTTCCAACAACACATGCCAAGGGGCAGGTTCGCTAAAAACTGCCCTATTCCCGGCAATATTTTTGACGGCATAGTCCACGCCGATTTGCGGGATAAGCTCAAATTTGGATATTGCATCACCATGGGCTTCGCGAACATGGCCAAGCAGGGCGATGGCCGCCTCCACACTTGGCACCGCACACCAGGCGGTTTGACGCGATGCCGGGGCGGCAAAGAGTTTAAGCGTTGCCGCGGTGATAATGCCAAGCGTGCCTTCCGCGCCGATAAACGCCTGTTTGAGATCATAACCGCTATTGTCTTTGCGCAAGCCGCTCAAACCGTCCCAAATTTCGCCGCGCGCGGTGACAACTTCCAGCCCCAACGTCAGATCGCGGGCATTGCCATAGCGTAAAACCTCCATGCCACCGGCATTGGTCGACAGCACGCCGCCTATGCTCGCCGAGCCTTCACTGGCCAGATTTAGGGGCAATAATAGTCCCGCGTCTTTCGCCAGCGCCTTGGCCTCGGCCAACACCATGCCAGCCCCAACGGTCAGGGTGGAATTTTGCCGATCCAGCGCCCGCATTTTGTTCAACCTTTTGGTGGAGACCAATAATTCCCCTTGAGGAATTTGGCCCCCGACCAGACCGGTATTGCCGCCTTGGGTGGTAATCGGGATATGGTTTGCCGCGCAATAAGCCACCAGTTCAGCCGTTTGTGCGGTGTCGGCAGGCAAGGCGATCAACGGCGTTTGGCCATGCCATGTGTCGCGCCATTCGTGCACAAATGGCGCGATGTCTTCGGCGTCCTGCTTGCAGCCCTTGGGACCCAAAAGCGTTTTGATATGCTCGATATGATGCGCAGCAATGCTCATGGGCGATCAGCGGGTCTATGCTGGCACGCCAATGCCGCCATAATGGTTGCCGGGGCCAGATTTCCCTCGCGCAAGATACGCGGCTCAGCGCCGCTCACATCCACCAATGTAGAAGCAATGCCCTGCGCGCACGGGCCATCATTATAATGCAATCCGGCACCGGCGCGAATTTCAGGGGCAATATCTTCAAAACAGCAAGGCGCCGGTGCACCCGCAATATTGGCGCTTGGTGCCGCCAGCGCACCGCCAAATTGGGCGATCATCTGCCTTATCTGCGCATGGGCCGGTACCCGTAAGCCAATGGTTGCCCCCCCGGCCATAATCGCCGGACAGACTGGTATTTGCGGTTTTGCGTTCACGATAATGGTCATGGCACCGGGCCAGAATTTTTCGGCCAAAGCCACGGCGCGCTCATCAAACACACCAAAGCGTTGCGCCATTTGCAAATCGCTGACCAGCAGGCTGAAGCATTGGTGGTGTGGCCGTTGTTTAAGCGCATAAAGGCGAGCGATGGCATCGCTATTTTGCGCATCCGCCGCCAGCCCATAGACGGTGTCCGTGGGAATTAATAGCAACTCCCCGCCCCGCAAAGCGCCGACGGCGCGCGGTATGTGGTTTGGCGAATTTATCAGAACCGGTTCCATACCAGCATTAGAGCCTCTTGATGCGGGGCGCTCAAGGGCCGCGGCGGCGCTGCGCCTCGATCCGCAGATTAATCTGCACCATCTGGCTGACAAAAGTGGCGGTGCCGTCCGTGCTGGCACCAATGCCAAAGGCCAGCCGGTCAATACTGCCACGGCCCTCGGCCACGGCTTCATCACCATCAATATTGAGGCTAAAGTTTATGGTGACCGGCAGTTTTATCCCGCGCAATTGCAAAACCCCGGTCATAACATAACCGCCATCGCCATTGGCATTCACGCTTTGGCTTTCAAACACAGCATGGCTTGCCCCAGCAACATCAAACCAGTCACCTTCGGGAAGGGTTTTGTCATAGGTGCTATCGCCAGTGCTGGCCGAGCCAAGGTCTATGTGCGCGACGATATGCGCCGCCGACAGATTGTCCGGATCAAAGCTGATGTCCGCCGTCCAATTGGCAAATTGGCCCTGCACATTGCTGCCCGCATGATTAAAGTTGAAGCCAAGCGTGCTGGTTTGCGCATTGACCTGCCAATTCCCGGCGGCGGGGATTGGGTTCTGAGCCGTGCCATTGTTTGGGGTGACCGCTCTGGTGCTGGCCGCCTGCCCGCCGATAAAGGCCAGCAATGCGAATGCCAGTGCCATTACAGCAAAAACCAACAATGCTCCCCGCGGCTTATGAGTTGGCGGCGTGCTTTTACCCAAAACGGGGATCATTCGCACCATCTCGTCATCCTTATTCAAGAACTGATGTTTTAACGCCGCGCCAACATGGAGTAACAGCAGCCCAATAGCCCCGAAGGCCAGCAATTCATGCACTTCATGAAATCCGTCAGCCAGCGCCTTTTTTTGCTCCATGCCCAATTGCGCCAAAAACCAGATATGTGGCCAGTTAAACAAGGTCAAAAACATGGTCGGGATATTTTTTGGCGAGGCCGAGACCATTGCCCAACCGGACAAGGGAATGACGATAATCAAGCCATAAAACACTAAATGGGTGGCATGGGCTGCAAACTTCTCCCACGCTTTCATGGTTATCGGCAAAGGCGGCGGCGGGTTTAAGAGCCGCCAGCCAATACGGGCCAAAGACAGAAACAGCACCATTAAGCCAAAGCTTTTATGCAGTTGAAAAACCGTGAGCTGAATTTCTTTTGGCGCGTCCTCCATCCACAATCCAACCGGCACCAGGCCGATAATAAAAATGGCAATTAGCCAATGCAAAATAATCGCAATGCGATTATAACGCTCCGGACTGGTCACGGTGTTTTCCATTAAGGTGCCTTATAAAATTCAGCTTCAATAATGAACTCTACCGCATCGCTGACGATGGGTACAAATGTATTTAGGCCCCAATCCGAGCGGTTCAAACTACCATGGGCGGAAAATCCGATGGCGGGATTACCGACCATAGGGTGCTTCGCAAAAGCCCCGTTCAAGGTCACATGCATGGTAATGGATTTGGTTTGCCCAAGCATGGCCATATCGCCGGTAATGGTGCCGGTATTATCGCCTTCAAGCTCAATTCCGGTCGCTTTAAAGCTAATTTGCGAAAATGCCGGTGCGTTGAGCCATTTTTCATCATTAGCCAACACCGCATCAAAATCCTCTTCTTCCGGATTCGGGAAATGGGTGCGAATGGAGGTTGGGTCGATCTGCACTGAAAGCGTGCTGTTTTGCGGTTCCGCCGCGTCGAAATTCAAATCCACGTCGAATTTGGTAAAGCGGGCGGTATAATTGGACAGGCCAAAATGGTTCAGCCGCACCGTCAGGCTGGAATGGCTCATGTCGATATCATAAGCCCCGGAGGGTATGTCGGTTAAGGACACGGTCGCGCTTTGTGCATTAGCCGCTTTCTTGTGCGCTTCATGGGCCGAAGCGGTGGTGCTCAGCAACAGCATGGCACTGGCCAGCATTATTAGTTTTTTCATTTTGAATTTCCTCATCTTCATTGAAAGTTGCAAAAATTGTTCAGGTTTTCAAAAATTCGGCTTCAATCTGCACGCTAATCGTGTCGCCAACACCAAAATTGGACCAGGCATTAGCGCCGAATTCTGATCGGGAAAAAATGCCATTGGCGGAAAATCCCAACACTTCTCCGCCGCGTAAAATATCATGCGCGCTGCCATTGAAGCGCACATTAAGCGTCACCGGTTTTGTTATGGCGCGCCAAGTCAACATGCCGGTTACTTGTCCGCTCTGCGCGTCGGTGCGGGTAATTTGCGTACTTTCAAAACTAATCTGCGGGTAGGCATCGGCATCCAAGAGACCGGCATTACTCGCCAGTTTTTTGTCAAAATCAGCCATGCCGGTATTAATTGAAGCGGCACTAATGGTCACGCTAAGCTTACTGTTTTGCGGTGTGGCGGGGTCAAAATCCAAAGCGGCGTCAAATTCATCAAACCGGGCGGTGAATTGCGAAAGCCCCTTACCATGCGATATACGCACAATAAGGCTGGCATGGGTTTTATCGAGCTTATAGGCGCCTTGCGGTGCTGCCGCCGGCACCACATCAGGTGTGCTCACACAGGCCGCTAACAAAAAACAAACCATTATTATAAAAAATTGCCGCATACGCAGGTTATACACCATCATCAACGTCCAAAGAATGGCAAAAGCCGCCGAGCGAATTCACATTCTGTTGATGGCATCTTGGTCAGGCTGGGTAAAACTTGAGAGCACAAACATCCCAAAAAAAGAGGGCTGACGTATAACGCCAGCCCTTTTTAGTTCGGTCGATGAGGGGCGCTTCCTCCCCGAAAACGCCAGATAGCGCGCAAGCGCGCCGTCTCATTACATCTTTGGCGATAGCCCGCCCAAAGTCAAGCTCCGGGTCAGGGCGTAAAGTTGTGTTCATTGATAGGTTTTGTCTAAATTAAGGCGTCCTGCACCAATTTTAGCAGCTGTTCGCGAGGGCCAGAAGTTTGCGCCGGACGGCCGCTTCGCCATTCCTTATTATCCTCAATCTGCCCGGATAATTTGTCGCCAAGCACCAGATTTTTCACCGTGACACTATTAGCCGCACGCTCATCCTCACCAACAATAACCACGGCCGGGGCGCCGCGTTTATCCGCATATTTCATTTGCGCCTTCATGCCGCTGCCGCCCATATACACTTCGCTGCGCATCCCGGCGGCGCGCAATTCGCTGGCCATAGCGAAATAGTCCGCCATTCTGTCCACTTCCAACGCCAAAACCACCACCGGTCCCGGCTCGACCGGGCCAAGACGGCCCAATGCGTGCAAAGCGGCGGCAAAACGCGAAACCCCGAATGAAAACCCGGTGGCCGGCACTGGCTGGCCGCGAAACCGGGCGATGAGATCGTCATAACGCCCGCCGCCGCCAGCAGAGCCAAAGCGCGCTGGTTCGCCTTTTTCATTGACCGTTTCAATGCGCAAATCCGCCTCAAACACCGGCCCGGTATAATAGCCAAGCCCACGCACAATGGAGGGGTCGATCAAGGTGCGACCATCATCATAACCGCAGGCTTGCAAAAGCGCGGCGATGGCGCGTAATTCTTCTACGCCTTGCGCCCCGACTGTCGACGCGCCCATCAATGGCTGCAAAGCACCAAGCGTGGCTTCCAGCGTGTCAGCACCGGCTTGGGTATAGCCAAGCACGGCAACAATACCTTGCGCACTCAGACCCGCGCCTTTGGTGAAATCACCAGAATCATCCTTGCGCCCATCACCAAGCAGGCGAGCAACGCCATCCGCACCAAGCCGGTCGAGCTTGTCGATGGCGCGCAAAACCCGCAATCGTTGCACCGCACCTTCCTCGGTGTCGGGCACGCCAATATTACCCAAAATGGCGTCGAGCAATTTACGGTTATTGACGCGAATGACATATTCACCGCGCGCTAGGCCCGCCGCGTCCATCACGTCAGCGGCCAACATAATCATTTCCGCATCGGCGGCCGGACCCGGCGCGCCAATGGTATCGGCATCCACCTGAATAAATTCGCGAAAGCGCCCGGGACCGGGCTTTTCATTGCGCCATACCGGCCCCACGGCAAAACGCCGCAATGGCTTGGGCAGCGGGTCATAATTTTCCGCCACAAAGCGCGCCAGAGGCGCGGTCAAATCATAGCGCAGGGCCATCCATTGCTGGTCATCATCGGTAAAGGCGAAAACGCCCTCATTGGGCCGGTCATCATCGGGCAGGAATTTACCCAAACAATCAGCATATTCCAAAGCCGACGTGGAAAGTGGCTCAAAGCCATGACTGGCATAAACCCCCGCCGCCGCGCCTATAAGCGCGTTCTCGGCATTGGCCAAAGTGCCAAAGCGGTCTTCAAAGCCCTTGGGTCGGCGGGCTTTGGGGCGAAAGGTTTTGACTTTTTTACTCATAATTTTCTCAAACTGCACGCCACCTAATCAGGTCACTTAATCAGGCCGGTTTATGCGCTCCATTAGGGCTTGTGTGGAAGGGTCCATACCGTCGGTATTATGCGCGTTCAAGCGGCTCTCGAGGTCCAGCGCCAGTTTTTTACCAAGCTCAACACCCCATTGGTCAAATGGGTTAATACCGCACAAAACCGCCTGCGCCACGGTTTCATGCTCATAAAACGCAAGCAGTGCACCCAGACAAAACGGTGATAATTCGTCAAGAAGGATGGTCGATGACGGGCGATCACCGGGCATGGTTTTTTGTGCGGCCAGCCGCTCAATGGCGCTCTCTTCAACGCCCTCTTCGCGCAATTGTGCGGCGATTTCAATTGCTGGTTTACCGACCATTAAAGCGCGTGCCTGACCCAACATATTTGCCAATACGCCATTATGCTGACCGGGATTATGCTCTGCGTCTTTGACAATGCCGATAAAGTCCACCGGCACCGGCACCGGGCCTTGGTGAAATTGCTGAAAATAGGCATGTTGGGCATTGGTGCCCTCTGCCCCGAAAATAACCGGCGAAGCAGCGAAGGCCGCAGGCTTGCCATCCACGCCAACGGTTTTGCCGTTTGATTCCATAATCAATTGCTGCAAATAGGACGGCAATAATGCCAGCCGCGATGCATAGGGGGCGATGGCCCGCGCCTGCAAATTCAGGAAATTACGGTTCCAAAACTGGACAAGTGCAGAAAGAAAAGGTGCGTTTTTCTCAAGCGGCGTACCCAGCGTGTGCTCGTCCATCGCCGCCGCGCCTGCCAGCAATTCGTCAAAAGCACCGCCGCGCAGGGCCGCCATCAGGCTAATGCCAACTGACGACCAAAGCGAATAGCGGCCACCCACCCAATCATACATGGCGAACACATTGTCCGGCATGATACCAAAGGCCGCAATTGCTTCAATATTGGTCGACACCGCCGCCATATGATGGCGCGGCGCATCCGCGCCCAAATGCTGCACCAGCCAGGCACGCGCCACATTGGCATTGGCCAGGGTTTCGCGGGTGGAAAAGGTTTTTGAAACCACCACAATCATGGTGGTTTCCGGGTCGCAGCCTTGCAAGGCGTCATTAATATCGGCGGCATCAAGATTGGCGGCAAACCGCAAAGTGATGCCCGGATTAAGCTGGCGGTGCAGCGCCTGCGCAATAAAGCGCGGTCCTAAATCTGAACCACCAATGCCAATATGCACCAATGTGTTGAGCGGCCGTCCGGTACTGCCGGTCAATTCACCCCGGCGCAGTTTTTGCCCAAAGCCGCGCATTTTGGCCAAATCATCGGCCACCAAAGATGAAATCGGCTGGCCCAAGGCGTGGGCATTGGCGTCCTTGCCGGCGCGCAGGGCCATATGTTGCGCGGCGCGGCCTTCGGCCTTATTGACCTCAGCGCCGTCCGCCATGGCCGCGAAAAATTGCGGCAAGCCGCATGAATCGGCGAATTGTATAAGCGTATTGAGAGTTTTTTCGTCAACCTTTTGTTTTGATAAATCAGCGACCATACCCGGAGCTTGCACACGCAGGCGAGACATGCGATTCGAATCAGCCGCAAACAAGGCTGATAAAGACTGGTTCGATGCGGATGCCGCGCACTTTGCAAGCGTATTGATAATGGAATTTTTGCTCATGAGTTCTTTTCCCTCGCGGCGACCGCCAATGCAAGAGTGCGCCAAGGCTGTCTCGACAGTTTTTGCTGCGCTAAGAAGCGCCGGTTTAGCGCTAATCGTGCTCAGCGCCGCCGCTCCAGCTGTCGCCGATGACCTGCTGGACGCATTGAAAAATTTCAGGACGCAAGCGCAAGATCTGGCCAAGGATGCGAAAAGCGCGTCCGTGGCGGCACGGGCCAAACCCTTTGCCCCGCCGGTCGGTTTTACCATGGCCAGCAAATTCGCCCATGGCATTGCTGATTTTAGCGATTTGGCCGCAGACCTAAGCGCCAAAATTGATGCGCAAGGCGGCCCCACAGATTTGCGTTGCATTTATCGCGGCATGGCCGAGGACGCCAAACAGCGCCTTACCGCCCTGCAAAGCGCTGCCAATGCCGGGGCGCAAGCCATTGTTTTGGGCGACATGCAGGCCTTGTTTGAAGATGCGGTTGACATAACCCCGCAAAATGCCGCCGCGTTAAAAGATTTGCACGATGGTGCGGCGAGCGGCACAAATACTGCCAGCCAATGCACAGCATCGCCAAACCAAAAACTGGAATCGCTGCCTTAATTCGTACCGTTTTTCAGGGCCGAGATGACCATGCCTTCGGTCAATAATTGCGGCAAAATCTGCAGCGCCGTCTGGCCCGGATGATAAACCAGATATAGCGGCACACCGGCGCGGCCATGGGCGGCTAATTCGCGGGCAATCTCATCATTGCGATTGGTCCAATCACCAACCAGATAAACCGCATTGGTTTCCGCAAAGGTGCGCTGCACCTTTTTACCGGACAGCGCCACGCGCTCGTTGACCTGGCAAGTAATGCACCAGTCGGCGGTAAAATCGACAAACACCACTTTGCCCTCGGCCTGCAGGGTTTGCGCCATGCCCGGTGCCCATGGCTGCGGCTCCAACGCACTGGCATCCTTGCCATTCAGGCCAGACCATAGCACCCATACACTGGCGATAAGCGCAACAATGGCGCTGATTTTGCCGACGCGTTCACCCTTGGCGGCCCACACCGCGAAGGCGAGGAGCACCATGGTGGCCAACACCGAAGCAACGCCGATAGACCCAGCCTGCCCTTGCAACACCCACACCAACCAAACCGCCGCCGCAAACATCGGAAACGCCATAAGCTGGCCAAAGCGGACCATCCAATTGCCGGGTTTTGGCAAATAGCGCAAAAGCGCTGGCCAATAGCTAAGGGCAAAGAAAGGCGCGGCAAAACCGAGGCCGAGCGCGCCAAATACAGTCAGGGTAATGCCTGCTCCCTGCGTCAGCGTGAAACCAAGCGCCCAGCCCATGGCCGGGGCGGTGCAGGGTGAAGCCACCAAAACCGCCAATACGCCAGTGAAAAACGCTCCAGCATTACCGCCAGCGCCAGCCAAATTACTACCGACGCCCATAAGCCGGTCGCCAAAGTGCAAAAATCCGAGCAACATCAGACCGAGCACGAAAAACAAAATCGCCAAACCGGCTACAAACGGTGGGTATTGCAGTTGAAAGCCCCAGCCGATTTGTTGACCGGTGGCTTTAAGCGCCACCAATAGGCCGCCCAGCGCCAAAAATGACACCATAACGCCCACAAGAAACAATACCCCATGCCGCCTGATCTCACCGGCATCTTCGTGGGCGCGGGTGACAAAACTCATGGCTTTCATGGAAAGCACCGGGAACACGCACGGCATCAAATTAAGAATGACACCGCCAATAAACGCGAACACCAAAGCTTGCAATAAAGCGCCGCCGCCCGAAGATTCTGATCCCGGGGTTTTGGTGCCGGGCATGGTCTCAGCGCCAGAACCCGCCGGAGCCGCGCCGGGTTGAACTTTCAAGGAAACCGCTTGGCCATCAAACGTCAAAATTCCGTCGATGGCCCCATGCAACCCTTCCTTGGCGCGAAAACCCGGCTTGGTCCAAAGCGTGAAGCCGTTAGGGCCATGGGATAGCTGTTGCGGTTCGGCATGACGCACCGCGCCGGTATCGACCGGGAAGAAATAAGCCTGGCGCACATTTTTCAGCGCCTTGCCAGCAAAGCTATAGCTCAGCGTCTCGCCGTTAAGCACGGCCCCGGTTTCAATCTCGGTATCCGGCTGCGCCATCTGCGCCAAGGCGGTTTGCGCAATGGCACTCCATTCGGGGTCGGCAATACTGGTTTCACCGGTTTGCACAGTGACGGTGAAATTGCCTTCCTCGGGAATGCAAATTTCTTCGCAAACCAGCCAGGTGATATAGGCGCTAAGGGTAAGGGTTTGGCCAAGCGCCAGATCAGCGCTGGCGCGCATCGGCACCACGTAAACCGCTTCGCCCTCATAGCCGTAATTGATCAAGGTATCGAGCGCGATGGTTTGCGGCACCGGCCATTGAATGTCGCCTGCCTCTATGCCCGGCGGCAAATCCCAATTAATCGCGGTCGGCAGACCAGCATCGCCAGGATTCAGCCAATAGGTATGCCAATGTTCCCTAATCTCTTTTTTGAGAACAACATTAAAGGCCTCGCCCGGGGCAATAGTGGTAACATCGGCCTGCAAATGCGCGGTGATGTTTTCCGTCTTTACCGTATTGGCAAAAGCGAGATTGGCGCTGGCCAGCAAGGCCAAGGCAAAAATGGAAAGACCGACAATAATGGTCTGAAACAAGCGCATACAACATACTCCGGTAAATCGTTCGACGTGCTATAACGCCAACGCGCGGCTATGGGCAGTGCGCCTCGCGCAGAAGTGATTGGCAGCGATTTATAGTGTATCGCCAAATTTATGCGCTCAACAGTTTCCCGTCCAACGCCTGATCGATGAGGGCAATGGTCTCTTGGACACCATAAATGGCGATAAAAGAACCAAATCGCGGCCCCTGACTTTGGCCCAGCAACACCTCATAAAGCGCCAAAAACCACAGCCGCAGGTTTTCAAATTCATGGGCCTTGCCAGCGGCAAAGACCAGGTTTTGCAAGGTTTGCGCATCCACATCACCGGTATGCGCCTGCAATTGCGCCCGCAAATCCACCAACGCCGCGCACTCCTTATCATCCGGGGCACGGTAGGTTTTATTGGGTTTTACAAAATCCTGATAATAGCGAATGGCATGACCCGCCAAACGGTCCAGCAAAGGGTGCGTTTGCGCCGAGGCATCTGGCGCATAACGCGAGATGAAACCCCACAAGGTTTCCTTGTCGGCAGCATTGGCGGCGCTGACCAGATTAAGCAAAAGCGCGAACGAGACCGGCGAGTTCGCCAATGGCACGTCCCCATTGTGAATATGCCATACCGGATTAGCCATGCGCTGTACCTCATCCTGATCAGGATAAGCGCCAAGGTGCTGCAGATATTCATCCACGGCTTTGGGGATCACATCAAAGTACAGTTTTTTTGCCACACGTGGCTTTTGGAATTGATAAAGCGACAGGCTTTCCGCCGGGGCATAGGCCAACCATTCCTCGACCGAAATACCATTGCCTTTGGACTTGGATATTTTTTCGCCTTTTTCGTCCAAAAACAATTCATAGACATATTGTGCTGGCGGCTGCACGCCCAATATGCGGCAGATTTTCGAATAAATCGGCGCATTGTCCTGATGGTCCTTGCCGAACATTTCAAAATCGACACCCAGCGCCGCCCAGCGCATGCCAAAATCAGGCTTCCATTGCAATTTGGCATTGCCGCCAGTGACTTTAATGGTGGTTTCCGACCCGTCTTCATCTTCAAACGTTATGGTCCCGGCTTTGGCGTCGACACTTTGCATGGGCACATAAAGCACCCGACCGGTCTTGGGCGAAATCGGCAAAAACGGGCTATAGGTCGCGCGGCGTTCCTCGCCCAAGGTCGGCAACATCACCGCCATAATTTCATCAAACTTTTCCAGCGCCCGCAGCAACATCGGATCATACTGGCCAGAGCAGTATAATTGCGTTGCCGAGAGGAACTCATACTCAAAGCCGAAGCTATCCAGAAACGCCCTTAGCCGCGCATTGTTATGGTGGGCAAAGCTTTCATATTCATTGGAAAACGGATCTGGAACCGCGCTTAACGGCTTGCCCAAATGGGTGGCCAGCGTTTCCTGATTGGGCACGTTGGACGGAATTTTGCGCATGCCATCCATGTCATCCGACACGCAAATCATCCGGGTTTCGATCTTATGGTCGGTCAGCACATGAAAAGCATGGCGGACCATGGCGGTACGCACCACTTCGCCAAAAGTACCAATGTGCGGCAAGCCCGATGGACCGTAGCCGGTTTCAAACACCACCGGTCCTTGCTTGGGATTACCGGCGCGTTCCATGTTGTCGAGCCGTTTTTTTAACGCCCGCGCCTGCTCAAATGGCCACGCCTTTGCTTTTTGTGCCAGGGCAACACTATCGGTATTGGTGTCGGTCATCTGCTCTCACTCCAGATTGGCCGAAGGGTTGGCCGAAGGATTGGCCGCACCTAAACGTGCGGCGCTGCGGGGTCAAGCGCATTATGGGTTGCAGGTTCCAAACCTTGCCCTTTCTTGCATAAGCGCCTGCACCAATGGCCCAAGGCCCATTTCGGCGCGCCTGGCATCCAGATTGTCCGGATCCTCGGTGATATCAGCAACCCAATTGCCGTTTTCGCATACGGTTTTAGTGCCATATCGCTGCGGCTCGCCGCGGGCCAAAGCCACCTGATCATAAAGCCGGGCATAGCGCCGCCCATCAAATTCACCGGCTAAAGCGCGCGGCTCTAATATGCCCAGCACCTTTTCCTGAAACGCCGGGTCGTGATTGCCGTGCATAACAATCAGCCAGGCATCATGCTCCGCCGCCTTGCCAATCTCATCGGGATCAAGCCATTGGCGCGCGCCAAGCAGGCCTTTGACAATTTCCAAATGCTCTTTGTCCATGGCATCGATAACCGCATTGGCTTGCAACAATTCCAGCAAAGCCTGCGCCAACGGCATGTCATTTTGGTTTTTCGATTGCGTTTCGAACAAAGCCCGCGCCCGGCGGTCTTTGGCGGCAATAGCGTTCAGACGCATCGCCTTAAAATTAGTTTCAACCTGATCCTCAAAATCTTCGCGAAAACCGTTGGCGGCGGCACTGGCGGCCTCCCATTCTTCCAAAGAGCGGGTTTGACGCGCCGCAATTATGCCTTGGCCTACGAGCTCGCGCAAAATCTGCACCGGACCGCTATCATCGGCGTTTGTTTGGCGCGCCCATTCGGTCAGAGCATTGAGCACGTCCTTGCTGTTTTCCTCAGACGTATGGACCAAAGCCCCATAATCAAAACTGGCGGCGTCCTGCATCTGCATATTCATGGGTGCTAAAATCGCATTGATGGCCGCAAACGCATCCGGCTCCTTTTCGACCTCCGGGTCCGGTGCGATTTCCGTGCCCTCTTTTTTGGCGGTTTTATAGGTCCAATAATCATCAGCGTTCTGCGCCGACACCATGGCAGCCAGAATTTTGGGATCATCCGATTGTTCCAATGCCGTAAAAGCGCGCTCCCCCGCCCGCCCCAGCTTGAAACGTAGGAACCCATAGTCAAACGCTTCTGGCGACACTTTACCACTTAACAGACGTCCCATTTGGTTGCGCGCCGAAACCCCAGTGGGGTCCAAAAGCGGGGTGTGCATTAGCACCAGAGTCAGCACCCATACCCCTGCCATCAAAGTGTTTAGCTTGGCGACCGGTGGCATCCAGCTTTCATTGTTTTTGGCTAGCTCACTCAAAAGCCCGGCGAGCAGCAATATGGTGTAGGCGGCGGTCAAGGTAAGGGCGATGAGCGCAATCATGCGCGGCGGCGTTAAGCCATAATCGCCAATGCGCATCCACAACGCAAAAGTGGCCGTCAACGTAAACACCGGCAAGATAGCCAGCGCAATCCACGACGAAAATCGCAACCAGGACGGCGGCGTCTTGGCCCCATCTTGATAAACCCCATTAAAAATAAGTTCCGACGCCAAGGCCAAGGCCAATAACAGACCCGCCGGCGTTAACGGTGCTTTTTCGAGGGTGGTGGAGCCGCCACTGATCAGGCCAATAGTAAAGGCGACCGAAAACAAAGCCGCCAATGGCAGGCCAATGCGGCAGCCAATAAGCAAAATGCTGCGCACCGTTTCGCCAAGCCGAGCATTGCTGCGGGCCAGCCCAGCAGCCAATGCCGCAGCAGCACCGCCCAAGGGCAGCAAAAATAAAGCATGGTGGGTGACGTCAGATGCCGCCTCCATGCCAAAGGCATTAAAGGCAAAACTCCACAATAGCACAAAGGCAATGGCCGCCCCGCCGACGGCGACGGCAATCAGCATGTCTGCCAAAATGGAGGATCCCGATTGCCATAAGGCTCTATACGGCCAAAACAGCGAATTTTCCCGGAAACTGGCGCGGGCAAAGGCACTTAACAAAAACCCCAAAAGCGGCCCGCCAATTAACACCCAAAACAGCATAGTGGCGTCATTTTCGCTCGTGCTATTGGCGGAATTTATCCAGGTAAAACCGGCAATGATTGTGGCAATAAAGGTGATTACGCCAAGCCGGGCAAACATATTTTGTCGCCGCCACAATAAATAAAACCCGGCGGAGAAGGCGATGATAAAGGTGGCAGCTTGTAGCTTCTGCCCGTCCTCAATCAACTGGCCTTCAAAATCCAGAAAAAGCAGATAAAGCAAGAGGCCCGACAGCGCACCCACCACTGCCAATATCAAAAAGTCCAGTTTAGAAAATTCCTGATGTGTTTTGGTCATAACACCCCCCCTACGCAGATTTGCGTCATTTAAGCCGATGACGAATGACGCGGAATCAGCTTATCTGAATAATCGGAGGTGGTCATGCGGCAATATCTTGACCTTTTGAAGGACGTTTATGACCATGGTGTGGAACGATCCGACCGCACTGGCGTCGGCACCAAAGGCGTGTTTGGACGGCAGATGCGCTTTGACCTTGCGCAAGGCTTTCCGGTCCTGACTACCAAAAAGCTGCACCTCAAATCCATCATTCACGAGCTTTTATGGTTTTTGCAAGGCAGCACTAATGTTGGTTATTTACAGCAAAACGGTGTGCGCATTTGGGATGATTGGGCCGATGAAGACGGTGAATTAGGCCCGGTATATGGCAAGCAATGGCGCTCATGGGCGACGCCCGATGGGCGGGTGATTGACCAGATATCCGCCGCGGTCCAGCAGATTAAAGACAATCCAAACTCGCGGCGCATTATTGTTTCGGCGTGGAATCCGGCCGATATTGACACTATGGCGCTGCCGCCCTGCCATTGTTTGTTTCAATTTTTTGTTGCGAACGGAAAACTATCCTGCCAGCTTTATCAACGCTCGGCCGATATCTTTTTGGGGGTGCCGTTTAATATTGCATCTTATGCGCTGCTGACAGTGATGATGGCGCAAGTTTGCGACCTGCAACCCGGCGATTTCGTCCACAGCTTTGGCGATGTGCACCTTTATCTGAACCATCAGAGCCAAGCAGAAGAACAATTAAAACGCACGCCGCACCCCCTGCCCCGCCTGCAAATGAATGCAAAAATTGACGACATTTTCGCGTTTCGCTTTGCGGATTTTGCGCTGGAAAACTATGATCCGCAGCCGCATATCGCCGCCAAAGTTGCCGTATAGAAAATTATGAAGTGGCTTCTCTTTTTTCGCCGCGCCATACCACCAGCGCGACCACCACAGCGCCCACCATTTTGCCCGCGACGGACATAAAGGCGTTGGCAAAGCTCAGCGAACCGGCACGAATAAAATTGGCACCATATAAAAACGCGACACTGTCAATCGGGGCCGCTATCAGGCTGGAGATAAATACGCGGCGCGATAATGGCCATTTGGTAAAGGTGAAGATCGCCCAGTCGACCAGTTCGGCAATAGCAAAGGCTGCGCCGGAGGCCAGTGCCAATTCTGGCCCGGCCAGCCATACGGTCAGCAACAGCGCCAATACCATTGCCAACAAAACCTTATGGCCGATCTCGCGCTGGGCAAAATCACGAACCACCAAAATCAGGCCGGTGACCATGGTCACCGGATTAAACGACCAGCCCTCGGTAAGGGTCCAATTGGGCGCCCAGGTGAAAGACCAATTTACCAATGGAATCAGCGCCACATAGAAAAGCGTCCATTTGAACCGATTAAGCGTTGTGATAAGGGAAGGCATATCGTCTCCATTAAACCGCACCTATTGAGCCTCGGGCCGGACCCTAAAGCATGAAACCAGAAGAACAAATAATTTTGTCGATGATTGTCGCCCACGCCAAAAATGGCGTCATTGGCTATCAAGGAAAAATGCCGTGGCACATCCCCTCGGAACTGGCGCATTTTAAACGTACCACCTTGGACAAGCCGGTATTGATGGGGCGCAAAACCTGGGAATCGCTTTTTGTGCAACCGCTACCGGGGCGCGACAATCTGGTGCTCAGTCGCGATGAAAATTATCGGGCGGCGGGGGCGGAATGCTTTTTTGATTTTGACACCATGCTGCAATGCGGCGAGAAGCTGGCCCGGGAAAAACAAGCCAAGGAAATGGTCGTTATTGGCGGGGCCATGTTATACGCGCTGGCTCTACCTTTTGCCTCGCGGATATATCTGACCAGTGTTGATGCCGACCTTGAAGGCGATGCATGGTTTATGCCGCTGCCGGACACACAATGGCAGCGGGTCGGGACATTGGACCATACGCCATCGGATAAGGATGAATATGGCTACTCCATTAGCGTTTTTGAGCGGGTGTAAAGAACGGCCATGCTGGTGAAACGCTCCATCGCCATTAGTGGTCATCGCACGTCTTTGGCGTTGGAGCCGCAATTTTGGCAAGCGCTGGAAGACGAAGCCGCCGCGCGCGATATGTCCTTGGCGCAATTGGTCGCGCACATCGATAAATCCCGCCATGCAGGCGCAGAAAAGGCCAGTTTGGCAAGCGCTTTGCGGGTTTGGTTGCTGGCACGATATCGGGAGCCAATATAAGCTTTTTGCGGCGGTAAATTTTGACGCAAAAATCACTTGTCAGCGTGGTGTTTGCGCGCCAATGTCCGGCGGCCCTGACGGAGAAAGAAAATGGTAGATTTGGTCAAGTGGGATAAGCTGGACGCGGACAAATTTGCGGATGAGAACGACGCGCTTAGCGATATTGCCGCGCGCGCTGATTTGAACGCCAATGCGCAACAAGAAATCCACCAAAATGCCATCAAACTTGTGCAAGAGGCACGCGCGACCACACGCCATAAAGGCATGATGGAAAGCTTTTTGCAGGAATTTGGCCTCTCCAACAAAGAGGGCCTGGCGCTGATGTGTCTGGCCGAAGCGTTATTGCGTGTACCGGATGCGCGGACCAAGGACGCGCTAATCGCGGAAAAGATAAGCGAAGGAGATTGGGGAGCCCATGCCGGTCAATCTGATTCTTTTTTGGTCAATGCCTCGACCTGGGGATTGATGCTAACCGGCAGTTTGATCGAGCCTGATGCAAAACTGACGCGCGATCCGGCCGGTTATGTGCGCAATATTGCCGGCCGCATCGGCGAACCGGCCATCCGCGGCGCGATGATGCAGGCCATGCGCATTATGGGCGAACAATTTGTGCTGGGCCGGTCAATCAAGCTGGCTCTTAAAAATGGCCGCGAGGGCAAGGATCCCGGCTTGCACTCGTTTGACATGTTAGGCGAAGCGGCCTGCACCCATGCCGACGCCCAGCGTTATTTTGAACGCTATCGCGATGCCATAGCCGCCGTCGCGCAAAGCCGCGGCGACGGCGCGGTGCACGAGGTCAATGGCATTTCGGTCAAGCTTTCCGCTCTGCACCCGCGCTATGAAATGCATCATGAAGCTATTTTGTTTGAGCAAATGTACCCGATGGTGCTTGAGCTGGCGCGTGATGCCGCCAAGGCCAATATCGGCTTCTGCCTTGATGCGGAAGAGGCTGATCGCCTGGTTTTATCGTTGAAAATTTTAGAAAAGCTGGCGCACGAACCGACGCTCAAAGGATGGGATGGTCTGGGGTTGGCGGTGCAGGCCTATCAAAAACGCGCCGCCGAAGTGCTGCGCCGCTTGCAAGATTTAGCACGCATTAGCGACCACCGTTTCATGGTGCGTTTGGTGAAGGGTGCGTATTGGGACACCGAGATTAAACTCGCCCAGCAATTAGGCGTGGCCGACTTTCCGGTGTGGACCACCAAGACGGCGACCGATTTGAACTATCTGGCCTGCGCGCGGGTTTTGTTGGCGGAACCAGATCTGCTTTTTGCCCAGTTCGCCACCCATAACGCCCATACGCTGGCCGCGGTTTCGCATATGGCCGCACAAAGCGGTGTCGATATAGAATTTCAGCGCCTGCATGGCATGGGAGAGGCGCTGTATCGGGCGGCACAAACTATATATGGCAATATTTCGTGCCGCATATATGCCCCGGTTGGCAGCCATGAAGACCTGTTGCCATATCTGGTGCGGCGCTTATTGGAAAATGGCGCCAACACCTCTTTTGTACATTCGTTTTTGGATGCCCGCGTCCCTGCTGAGGACGTGGCCGCCGACCCGTTCACCAAGGCGTCGAGCCTGTCGCGCAATGCCGCCATTGCAACCCCGCCCGCGCTCTATGGGGCAGAGCGGAAAAACTCACTCGGGATAGATTTAAGCCAGCAAAGCGAGATTGATATGTTGGAAGCCGCGATCACCAAACTGGATAATGAAATGCCATTGGCCGCCGGGCCGATTATTGATGGCAAGGTAAATATTGAGGATGGCGAAGCGGTTTTCGCCCCGGCTTTTGACCAAAAAATCGTCGGCACTGCGCGCGCCGCGCAAGCGGCAGATATCGACCGCGCTTTTGATTGTGCAAAAGCGGCGCAACCCGCATGGAATGCTATGGGCGGTGCCGCCCGCACGCGCATTCTCTGCGCTTGTGCCGACGCCATGGAAGAAGCTGGCCCGCGCCTGATCGCTTTAATGTGCCGCGAGGCGGGAAAAACGCTGGAAGACGGCATTGCCGAATTGCGCGAGGCAGTGGATTTTTGCCGCTATTATGCGACGCAGGCCGAACGTGATTTTGGCGCGCCAATCCGCCTGCCCGGCCCGGCAGGCGAGACCAATCATTTATCCTTGAGCGGGCGCGGCGTGTTCGTGTGCATCAGCCCGTGGAATTTTCCATTGGCGATTTTCGCCGGGCAAATTATGGGTGCGCTGGCGGCAGGCAATGCAGTGCTTGCCAAGCCTGCGGAACAAACACCGTTAATTGCCTTTGAAGCCGTGCGCCTGTTTCATGCGGCGGGCATACCCAAAGCGGTATTGCATTTGCTGCCCGGCACTGGCGCGGCGGTGGGCGGCGCTTTAACCGCTGATAAACGCCATGATGGCGTGGTGTTCACCGGGGGCACCGACACCGCCAATCATATCAATCGGGCTTTGGCCCATCGCGGCGGCCCAATTGTGCCACTGATTGCCGAAACCGGCGGCTTGAACGCCATGGTGGTCGATACCACGGCGTTGCGCGAACAGGTGATTGGCGATGTAATCGATTCGGCGTTTGGCTCAGCCGGGCAAAGATGTAGCGCCCTGCGCATTTTGATGATTCCCGATGAGACCGCCGATGTGATGATTGAAGGGCTTATCGGGGCCATGCAGGCTTTGGTCATTGCTGACCCGGCGGACGTGCGCAGCGATATTGGCCCGGTAATTGAGGCCACCGCCCATGACATGCTTGGTGCCCACCTTGCACGCATGCACAGCGAGGCGAAGGTTTTGCATCAATTAGATGTGTCGCATTTGCCCGGACATTTTTTCGGGCCGACTTTGGTTGAGATCGACGATTTGTCCGTGCTGGAGCGCGAAGTGTTTGGGCCGGTGCTGCATATTTTGCGCTATAAGAGCAAGGCCTTGGAGGGCCTGTGCAGCGCCTTGTCGGCCAAAGGGTATGGATTGACGCTTGGAGTGCATTCACGCCTGCAAAGCTTCGCGGATAGCATCATGGCGCAGGTGCCGGCGGGCAATGTCTATGTCAATCGCAATATGGTGGGTGCTGTGGTCGGCGTGCAGCCTTTCGGCGGCTGCGGTCTTTCCGGCACCGGCCCCAAGGCCGGTGGCCCGCATTACCTGCACAGATTTGCCAATGAGCGGACCGTGACCGTGAATATTTCGGCGCAAGGCGGCGATCCGGAATTGCTTTCGCTCGGTTAATGTCTGTTGCGCCGGTTACGGCGCAAATTTCGCCTTCTGGTGGTGCATTTGCACCAACCCCTTATGACGTAACGGATGTTGCAAATTATTGCCAATAATCACCCAAATTACGCACTGCATAGAAGCACAATCCATGGTAGTAATTTGGTAATCTTGGTAAATTTTTTCTCAAGCAATTTTCGGGCCTTAACCAGTTGTTAATAAAAAAAGTCACTTTCTTGGCACCACACATATTGACCCTGACAGCGAAGCGAAACACTATATGTGGTGTCGAGGCGAAAAACTCGGCAAATCAGAGAGAATTAACAGACGGCGCGCGCTGGGCGGTTAGCAGGTGCGTAAGGGGCTAATTTACGCCCAAATGGGGTTTAGATTTGGGCCAAGTTTAGGGCCAGATTTTGGGGAAGACACGCAATGAATACGATAATGCCACTTACCAATAAGGCAGAGGCAATACACGCTCGCAAACCCGCCAAGGCTGGCAGCCATAAAGAGGCAGCATTGCGCGTCGTTAAAGGCGTCAAAATTGACCATAGCAAAGACGACAACCTCACAGAATTTGGCAAAACCACCCTGCGCGACCGCTATCTGTTGGCTGGCGAAAGTTATCAGGACATGTATGCCCGCGTAGCGACAGCCTATGGCGACAATGTGGAACACGCGCAGCGGCTTTATAATTATATGTCTGATTTATGGTTCATGCCAGCAACTCCGATATTGTCCAATGGAGGGGCCAAGCGCGGTCTGCCAATATCGTGCTTTTTGAACTCGGTTAGCGATTCGCTCGACGGCATTGTTGAGACCTGGAATGAAAATGTCTGGTTGGCGTCGAATGGCGGCGGCATTGGCACCTATTGGGGCCGGGTGCGCTCTATTGGTGAGCCGGTTGGGCAGAAGGGAAAAACCGCAGGCATTATTCCGTTTGTGCGGGTTATGGATTCGCTGACTCTGGCCATCTCTCAAGGGTCCCTGCGCCGAGGCTCGGCAGCGGTTTACCTTGATATTCACCATCCGGAAATTGAAGAATTTTTGGCCATTCGCAAACCGTCCGGCGATTTTAATCGCAAAGCGCTTAATCTTCATCATGGGGTGAATATTACCGACGCATTTATGGAAGCGGTACGCGATGATGCGAAATTTGACCTGTTAAGCCCGAAAAGTGGCGAGCCCGTACGTTCGGTCAATGCCCGCCAATTGTGGCAAAAACTGCTGGAAATGCGGGTGCAGACCGGCGAACCTTATGTGATTTTCTCGGACACGGTTAATCGCGCCATGCCGCGCCATCAGCGCGACCTTGGTCTTTCGGTTAAACAATCCAACCTATGCGCCGAAATTATGTTGCACACCGGGCCAGACCATTTGGGCGAAGAGCGCACGGCCGTGTGTTGCCTAAGCTCCGTCAATGCCGAAAAGTTTCTCGAATGGCGTGAAGACGAAAACTTCATAGAGGACATTTACCGGTTTTTGGACAATGTCCTGCAGGACTTTATTGATCGCGCCCCCTCTGAAATGGCGCGGGCGGTTTATTCTGCCACACGCGAGCGCTCTGTCGGCCTTGGCCTGATGGGCTTTCATTCCTTCTTGCAATCGCAAAATGCGCCGTTTGAGTCGGCAATGGCGAAATCGTGGAATTTGCGCTTGTTTAAACATATTCGTCGCGGGGCGGATGCCGCCTCGGTGACACTGGCCGAAGAACGCGGCGCTTGCCCTGACGCACAAGATGCCGGGCTAAAAGCGCGCTTTTCTCATAAAATGGCGATCGCTCCAACCGCGTCCATCTCGATTATTTGTGGTGGCACCTCGGCGGGTATTGAGCCCATTCCAGCCAATATCTACACCCATAAAACCCTGTCTGGCTCGTTTACCGTTCGCAATGCGAATTTGGAAAAAGTGCTGGAGGAAAAAGCTGCCAACACAGACGAAATTTGGGCCAGCATATTGGAACACGAAGGCTCAGTGCAGCATTTGGACGTGTTGGACGAATATGAGAAAGATTTGTTCCGCACCGCTTTTGAAATTGATCAACGGTGGATTATTGAGCACGCTGCCGATCGCGCGCCACTGGTTTGCCAATCGCAATCAGTCAACATCTTCCTGCCCGGCGATGTGAGCAAATGGGACATGCATATGTTGCATTGGGCAGCATGGGAAAAGGGCGTTAAATCGCTTTATTATTGCCGCTCCAAATCCGTACAGCGCACCGCCTTTGCCAATGGCACGAAAGAAGATGTCGCCAATGATTTGCAATTGGAAGCGCCCACCGATTACGAAGAATGCCTCGCCTGCCAATAAGAAAGGCACCCTGACCCGAGGGTCAGGGCCTATTCAATCGGTAAGTTGTGCAAGCGCATAAACGATAGCTTGTCCGAATAGCCGCGTTGAAAGGCGATGCGGCCATCGTGCACGGTAAAAAAGCCACAGCCGCGCAACCCCAACGGGTCTCGCCATTCGAGGATAGCCACATTGTCGGCCTCATGGATGGCCTCGATTATGCAGACCATTTTTGCTTGTGCAAACTCGCGCACAAACATCGCGCAAATGGCCTGTCTGCCCTCTATTGGGTCCTGCGTAACTTGATGATTGATGGCGTCATCATGATACAACGTCGCCAATGCATCCGCGTCGCCCGCGTTAAAGCGCTTCACCCACTCCTCAACAACTTCTTTTGGCGACATAACCAGTTCCTTAGCGTGGCGGCATACGCGCGCCTGCATCGAGGCGAATTTCCTCTGCATTGATATAGTCATTTTCAATCAAGCTGGCGGCGAATTGGCCGTACTCTTCCGGACGACCAAAGCGCGCCGGGAATTGTAGATGCGCGCGCAGACTGTCTTTCACTTCCGCAGGCAAGGTTTCGTAAATCGGCGTGTCGAAAAAGCCCGGCAAAATAACATTGCAGCGAATGCCTTCACGGGCGAGGTCGCGGGCAATGGGCAGGGTCATAGCGACAATGCCGCCTTTGGATGCCGAATACGCAACTTGGCCAATTTGGCCGTCCTGCGCCGCAACCGAGGCGGTGTTGATAATCACCCCGCGGCCACTATCGCCATCGGGTTCCAAAGTCATCATGCCCGCCGCAGATTTGGCCAGACACATAAACGTGCCAACCAGATTAATGTTAATCACCCGCTGGAAGTCAGCAATCCCGTGCGAGACAATTTCGCCGGTTTTACGATTGCGCCCGGCGGTTTTGGCAGCCCAGCCAATGCCGGCACAATTGATCATAATGCGCTCTTGCCCATGGGCTTCACGGGCGATGGCGAAGCCTGCATCAACACTGGCTTCATCGGCGACATTGACCTTGGCAAAGGCACCGCCAATTTCGCTGGCCAATGCAGTGCCGCGTTCTTCATTAAGGTCAAAAAGCGTGACTTTAGCGCCTTTGGAGGCCAGAATGCGCGCACTTGCTTCGCCAAGGCCGGAGGCGCCGCCAGTAACGATGGCGGAAATTTGTGAATTAATTTGCATGAATTTTGCCTTTTCTTTGCCGTATTCAATTGGTCAACTATAATGCTGTTGAGGAGGCATGTTATCGCAATGCACGAAGAACCCAAGCCATTAGAAACACGTCCGACACCAAAAACCGCCCTGCCCATGGTGCTTAATGTTCACCAGCGCCGGGCACCGCGGCGCTTTTGGCCAAAATTCTGGGCAACCTTAGGCAAAGTCCCATTCTCGGAAGAGTTAGCCGCGGCGTTTTATTGTGCCAGCGACGCCGATACCCCGCGCCGGGTAAAGGGCGTGTTGTTTGCGGCTTTGGCATATTTTGTGGTGCCCACAGACGTGATTCCGGACTTTATTGCTGCCCTTGGTTTCACCGATGATGCCACCGTTTTGGCGACTGCCATGGGCATGGTCGGCGCCCACATTAAACCACAGCATATGGACGAAGCACGCAAGCTCTTGCGCCGCAAGGTTAAGGTCACTACTGCATAAACACCTGATTGCAAAAAGAGAGAGCTTATGAGCGCACCCTTCGCCCTGGCCCTGCACGGTGGTGCCGGGCCAATTCGCAATGCCGACCAGTCGGCTGAGATTGCCAATATGACCGCGCTTTTGCAGCACGGCCACACCATGCTGCAAAAACGCGCCAACGCCGTTGATGTAGTGGTCGAGGTGATTGCCGGTCTGGAGCAAGCGGGACTTTATATTGCTGGCAAGGGTGCGGCCCCTAATCGCGATGGTGTGTTCGAATTGGATGCCGCCATTATGGACGGTAAAAACCGCAATGCCGGGGCGGTGTGCGCCTTGTCCGGGTTTTACGCCCCGATAAAGGCGGCGCGGGCAGTATTAGAGAACACCCCCCATGTCTTGCTGGCGGGCACCGGTGCCGCCAAATTTTGCGATGATGAAGGTTTGCAACGGGTTGATGACCCGCAAGCATATTACACGCCAGTCGCCAGCTCATTATCCGCCACCGACGCACTGGCCCATGGCACGGTCGGGTGCGTGGTGCTCGACCAGTTTGGCGATTTATGCGCCGGGACATCGACTGGCGGCGTGCTGAACAAAATGCCGGGCCGCGTTGGTGATTCGCCGCTAATTGGCGCTGGCACCTGGGCCGACGAACAGGTGGCGGTTTCGTGCACCGGCCAGGGCGAATATTTCATTCGCGCAGCAGTGGCTGTCGATGTCTCGGCGCGGATGAGTTATGCGGGCATGAGTGTTGACGCGGCCGCCGTCGGGGCATTGGCCGACATGGAGCGCCAAGGCGGCGATGGCGGGTTGATTGCCGTAGACACGCAGGGGCGCGTGGCCATGCCGTTTTATTCGCATGGTATGCGCCGCGGTGCGATTGATGCGCAGGGTAATGTCACGGTCAAAGTGTTTCGTTAAGGTGGGGTTAAGCCAAGGTCCGGTTAAGTGGATCGACGAAAAGGTGGATTATGCACGCTAGATTTATTTTCATTATGGCTTTGTTTTTGAGTGCTTTTGGGGCGCAAGCCGCCATGGCGCAAGACGGACCAAAATTGCAACAGACGTATCGGGAATGGTCGGTTTTCACCATGAAAAGCGATGGCGATACGATCTGCTATGCACGCAGTTTCGCTCAGGACAAAGCACCAAAAAATGTTGACCATGGGGATGTGGTTTTCTTTATCACTCTATGGAAGTCCAGCGGCGCTGCCCCGCAAACCAGCCTGATGACCGGATATAACATTAAAGCCGCACCGCCGCCGCAAGCGCGGGTTGGTAATACACGCATCACCATGTATCCGGCGGACAATGAAGCCTTTGTTGAAGAAGAAGCGGACGAACGCAAATTGGTGGCCGCCATGCGCAAAGGTTCTCTGCTGCGCGTTGATGCCCGCTCAGCACGCGGCACTGCCACCGCTTATGAGTTTTCACTATCCGGCGTTACTGCCGCACTGCAAAAGACCCAAGACCTGTGTAAATAGCAGTATACCGTAAAGGTTGTTTCCAACACTACATTTTCTTTAAAATACTTTTTTGAATGCATATGTCGTCACGCTTTTTGACAATGAGCATAATGTCGCCTAGCATTCTTGTATGCAAAGCGTTAGGCTTCAATGCACTCAGATGCTTGAAATTATATATGAAACGTTGCCCATGTGTAGATAGAGTGCTAATTTTTATACGCTCCAAACTTAATTAAGTTATTGGAACTTAACACAACCATCTGGATTGTATATTAATGGCATTATTGTTCGGATTAAAATTTAATCGAAACATGAATTTATCTAATTTTATTTCAGAAGATATAGCAAATGGAAATGTTCATAATTGCAGAAGTGTTTTTGTTGTTAACACAGGTATAGGTGAATATGACTTGATTGAAAACGATAATTTTTTTATAGCTTCTTACCAAATTATTCACGACAAAGAACAATTGCTCTCTAAACTGGAAAAAATAGATTTTTACGCCATTGATACTGCGTTACTGGACAATCATTTTATCGGAACATACTTCGTTTTTATCCATAATAAGCGAACCGGCGATTACACATTTTTGAATGACAAAACCGGGTTATTTAATGTTTTTACCGGCGAAAACCGCAGATGCCTGTTTATCACGAGCGCACCGACAACAATTTTGCGCTGGGCATATGGGGAGTGGCGGCTTAATCGCCACGCCATGCTTGTACTTTTAGGAATCGGCTGGGTCCCTCAAGATCAAAGCGTTGTCTCTCAGGTTAGCGCGATAAGGCCCAACACACGAATTGTTGGAAACTCGAACGCTGATAAAAACAGCGTTGTCTTTTCCGGCTCAAGAGCTGTCGGGTGGGACGACCTTCCGCGCAACACCGAAGGGGCGAAGCAAGAAGCCGCTATCGTCGCCTACGGTGCTATGAAAAAATTGGTAGCGCGGGTCGCTAATATCTGCGGTGGACGCATTACATCGGCAATATCGGGCGGTAGAGATTCGCGCATTATCGCTTCCCTGGTGCTCTCTCAGGATATTCCTGTCACGTTTAAAACAACGAATAATTTCGACCGCGAAACCGAAACTGTAAAAACTATATTACATAAGTATAGGGGGGAGCATTGCGAGCTTGTCGTCACCCAGCCTGGACCTTCAGACAAAAAGGCGGTTAACCCCATCGAATCCGCTGATTTCTTGTGCCAGAGCTTTGGCGGCCATTTTGAACCCAGCCGCATTGGCGCTGTCGCGCCAACCGCATCAAAAGTACAAAAAAGCCTAACCACAAGAACGCAGTATACGTTAAGTGGCCTGGGTGGTGAAATGGTCCATGGGTTTTATTATCCGAAGACATTCCCAGATTCGTATGTTGGCTTTATTAAAAACTTATACAGAAGGATCGCCTGGGTTTCTTTTTCACAAAACATTGTCGAAGATACGATGCATCACATGCTACAACAAGAAAAAGCAACCTTCGATCTTTTATATGGCTCACATCTGCACCCTTTGAAATTTCTTGACTTTTTTTACTATACAAGCCGGTTACGGCGGTGGTCGGATATTGCCCGCAGAGTTGATGTTTGCGCGCCTTTATGTTGCACCGAATTTCTACGGTATTCGATGATGCTCGCGCCCAATGACGTCGTGGGCAATGTGATTCCCAAAAAGCTGGTCGGCTTTTTTGACCCGCAATGGTCCGATATTCCGTTTTTCAAAACAGAAAAAGGCGACCAAAGAAACTGGGTCGCTAACCAGGCAGACCCTTTAGCGATGGTGGATTATGTCGATGATGAAAGTATATTAGATGTTGCCCATGGTCCCGACTGGAAAAGTAGAATGGATGATCTTGCCAAAACAAGGGGAGGGGCCGCGCGCGTTGTCGTTTTAAGGGCGTTAGCGGTTAATGCGCTGAGCCGTATGGAACAAAGTGTGCCGTCAAAACCATAAAGGGCTACCGATACCGCTAAAAAGCCATCAGCCTTGTGTTGAATAAAATACAAAAATAACGTCATACTGTGGTTGTGCCTTGACCATACTGCGCTGCAAAAGGCGCAAAGCTTGTGTAAATAGAGGTTTGGTCATTGCCGGTTTGGCGGGCTATAACCCGCTTTATGACCTCAGATGCCGCCGCCCCTTCGCCGACCACCCCCATCAGCATTGCTGCGCTGCCCACCCTTGCGGGTATGTCGCGTGCACAATTGCGCGAAGTGGTTATGGATGCCGGTGTTCCAGAGCGGCAGGTGCGCATGCGCGTCAGTCAGATTTGGCGTTGGCTCTACCATTCCGGTGTACGTGATTTTGAGGCAATGACCGATATCGCCAAACCATTGCGGGCGACATTGGAGCAAAGCCACGCGCTGGCACGGCCCGCTTTGAGCGACCGGCAGGTGTCTAAAGATGGCACGCGAAAATATCTTATCAAGCTTGGGCCGGGCATTGAGGTCGAAGCTGTGTACATTCCAGGCGTCGGCCGTGCCGGGGCACTTTGTGTGTCTAGTCAGGTTGGCTGCACGCTCAATTGCACGTTTTGCCATACTGGCACGCAGGCTTTGGTGCGCAATTTGACGGCGGCAGAAATCGTGCAGCAAATTATGATTGCGCGCGATGATCTGAATGACTGGCCAAGCGACGAAGACAATCGCGCTATCACCAATGTGGTGTTTATGGGCATGGGTGAACCACTATATAATTTGCCCAATGTCATGACGGCGATGGAGATTATCAGCGATGGCGAAGGCATTGCCATTTCGCGCCGTCGGATCACCGTATCGACCTCTGGCGTGGTGCCGCAAATGCATGAATTGGGCGCTGAAGCCGGGGCCATGCTGGCAATTTCGCTGCACGCGGTGAATGATCAGCTTCGCGATGAATTGGTGCCGATCAACAAAGCCTATCCGCTAAAAGAATTGCTCAGTGCCTGCAAAAACTATCCGGGCGCATCCAATGCGCGGCGCATCACCTTTGAATATGTCATGCTAAAAGGCGTCAATGATAGCGATGCCGAAGCGCGTAAACTGGTGCGTTTATTGGCGGGCATCCCCGCGAAAATCAACCTGATCCCGTTCAACCCATGGCCGGGCGCACCGTATGAATGTTCCGATTGGGGGCGGATTGAAGCCTTTGCGCAAATCGTCAACAAGGCCGGTTATGCCTCGCCCATTCGCACGCCCCGTGGCCGCGATATTGATGCCGCTTGCGGTCAATTGCGCTCCCAAAGCATCAAAAAACGCGCCAGTGATATCCTAAAAGAACGTTTGGCCGCCGCCAATCCATCATGAAAATGCCGGCACCAACACTAACCACCAAACGCTTGGTATTGCGCACGTTAATGCCCACAGACGCAGCGGATTTGCATATTGCTTTTAGCGACGAAAAAACATGCGAATATTGGTCCCACGGCGCCTATACATCCATAGAACAAACGCAAAAGCGTGTTGAAGAGAACATCAATTTTTCTAACAGCCTGACATGGGCGGTTACCGAAGGCAAAGATCAGCCCGCACTTGGCTGGGTGGTCCTGTTTCCCGGCGACCGCGAAGGTATTGCCGAACTTGGTTATATTGTACGCCGCGACGCGTGGGGTCGCGGCATTATTGGCGAAGCGGCGCAGGCCGTTGTCAATTATGGCTTTGCGGTCGAGGGGCTAAGGCGTATTTTTGCCGATGCAGACCCAGATAATATCGGCTCAATTCGTATCGCCGAAAAATGTGGCATGACCTATGAAGGTCGCCTGAAAGCCAATTGGGACACCCATATTGGCGTGCGCGACAGCTTGCTTTATGCGCGGATAAATGACCCCCAAACCTGAAAATACATAATGGCCTTTTCAAATTCACAGACACGCAACCGGGGTTTGGCCGAGGCCATCACCGCACAGGCGCCTATCATAATTGTAATAATCTTGCGAATGACCAAGGGCTGACAACCACGGCAAAAACCTTCATAGATGTGCTCCACCGCTTGGGAGAGATTGCACATGCTCAGATTCATTATCGCCTTTATCAGCACATTTTCAGTGGCCAGCGCCGCATTAGCGTGGGGACAGACCGGCCACCGGGTCACCGGCGAAATTGCGCAAAGCTATTTGAGTGATGAGGCCCGCGCGCAAATCGTCAAAATTTTAGGAACGGAAAGCCTGGCGGAAGCCTCGACCTGGGCCGATTTTATGCGCTCCAGCACCGAGCCATATTGGAAAAATACTGCCGGGCCATTTCATTATGTCACCGTCCCCGTGGGCAAAACCTATGAGCAAGTCGGCGCGCCGGAAGAAGGCGATGCGAAGACAGCGTTGGCAGGGTTTGCAAAAACCCTCAAGGACCCCAAGGCCTCCGCAGAAGAAAAGGCGTTGGCGCTGCGCTTTACCATCCACATTATCGGTGATTTGCACCAACCCCTCCATGCAGGTAATGGCACGGACCGGGGCGGCAACCGCTTCAATGTAGTGTTCTTTAATCAAGTCAGCAATCTGCATTCGGTGTGGGATAGTGGCATGATTGACCGCGAAGGGCTTTCCTTCTTGGAAAAATCCGGCTGGTTGAAAAGTAAAATTACCGCGCAGCAGGCCAGCCTATGGGCCGAGGTCGACCCTCTGGTCTGGATCGCCGAAAGCACGGCCATTCGCGACACCATCTATCCACAAAATCCGTTTATCTCCTGGGATTACCCATTCGCACACATGGCCACAGTAAATACCCGGCTTAGCCAAGCAGGCATTCGGTTAGCCACCTATCTGAACGCGCTATACGAGGCCCCGGCGACGAAATAACCGCGCACAATCGGACCGGGGAAAATGGGGGTAAGCACGATGGCGACAACAGATCAAAAACCTGACGCCAAGGCATATTGGTCAGCCACCAAACGGCTTACCGTGTCGTTGCTGATCATCTGGTTTACCGTCTCCTATGGGGCGGGAATTTTGTTTCGCGATCAGCTCGATAATTTTAGCATTGGCGGTGCGCCGCTTGGTTTCTGGTTTGCCCAGAATGGCGCGATCTATGTCTTTGTCGCGCTGATTTTCTATTATTGCCGGGCGATGACCAAGCTTGAGAAAAAATTCGGCGTGAAGCGATAGCATCATGGATCAGGCAAACTGGAGCTTTATATTCGTAGGCGTCACCTTCGCGCTTTATATCGGCATCGCCATTTGGTCGCGGGCCAGTTCAACCGAAGATTTTTACGTGGCCGGACATGACGTTCACCCGGTAATTAACGGCATGGCCACGGCCGCAGACTGGATGTCGGCGGCGTCATTCTTGTCTATGGCCGGATTGATTGCGTTTTTGGGCTATGGCGGATCGGTTTACCTGATGGGGTGGACTGGCGGTTATGTGCTGTTGGCCCTGCTGTTGGCACCGTTTTTACGCGAATTTGGCAAGTTCACCGTGCCCGATTTTGTCGGTGATCGGTATTACTCCTCTTTCGCTCGGGTGGTCGCCGTGGTCTGCGCCTTGTTTGTGTCTTTCACCTATATTGCCGGGCAGATGAAAGGCGTTGGCGTGGCGTTTTCCGGCTTTCTTGGCATTCCTTTTGAAGCTGGCATTATTATCGGCATGGTCATCGTGTTTTTCTACGCGGTTTTGGGCGGCATGAAGGGCATCACCTACACGCAAGTGGCGCAATATTGCGTGCTTATTTTTGCCTATACCGTACCGGCCATTTTTGTGTCCCTGATCATAACCGGCAATGCGGTGCCGCAACTTGGCTTCATTGGCAATGTCAAAGGCACCGACATTGCCATGCTCGATAAGCTGAACACGGTGGTGCGTGATTTAGGGTTTTTGGAATATACCTCGACCAGCAAATCCATGGTGGACGTGTTTGCCATCACCGCCGCTTTAATGTTCGGCACCGCCGGTCTGCCCCATGTGATTATCCGCTTTTTCACCGTGAAATCGGCACAGGCCGCACGGGTCTCCGCCGGTTGGGCGTTGGTGTTTATTGCCGTGCTGTACACAACCGCCCCGGCGGTTGGCGCGTTCGCCCGGATGAACTTCATCGATACCGTCAATGAAGCCAGTTATATCGCCGATGATGAGGACTATGAGACCCGCGCCGCCACCATTATTGCCCAAGGCGGCAAGCCGGTTCCCGCATGGTATAAGTCATGGGAAAAAACCGGCCTGCTGCACTATGACGACAAAAATGGTGATGGCATCATGCAATATCGCGGGCCAAATGCGCCGGACGGTATTGCCAATGAGGTAAACCCTAACCGCGATATCTTTGTGTTGGCCAATCCGCAAATTGCCGGGCTTCCCGGCTGGGTGATCGGGCTGGTGGTGGCTGGCGGTCTGGCAGCGGCTTTGTCGACGGCGGCGGGCCTGCTTATGGTGATATCGTCGGCCATCAGTCATGATTTATGCCGCCGGACTTTATTTCCATCGATGAATGACAAAACCGAATTACGCATTGCCCGTTTTTCGGCGGCCGGTGCTGTGGTTTGCGCGGGCCTGCTTGGGCTGTTCGCCTCGCAATTAGGTTTTGTCGCACAAGTGGTTGCCTTCGCCTTTGGACTGGCGGCGGCATCGCTCTTCCCCATCATATTTTTGGGAATTTTCTGGAAACGAATGAATAAGGAAGGCGCGATAACCGCTATGCTGGTCGGTCTGGTGTCGACCACCAGCTATATTATTTATTTTAAATTCATGGGCGGTACAGCGGCGGGCTGGTGGTTCGGCATTTCCCCCGAAGGCATTGGCTTTTTGTTTATGTGGTTGGCCGCCGGAACCGGCATCGGCGTATCTTTGGCGACCCCGGCCCCGCCGCAAGACATTCAGGATCTGGTCGAGGATATTCGCGTACCGGGCACACGGCGCTCGCACGGCATGGCCGAGGGCGGCATGGCACCAACCAAATAAGCCGGTTTTTACCGGCTTTTCGACATGATTATTTGGCCTTGGCCATGGCCGCCACAATTTGTGCATTGGCGGTAATCCCGGCCCAATCTGCCGCCTTAATCATCGCCCGCGTCGCCACCCACGAGCCACCAACGCAAACCACGTTTTTGAGCTGAAGAAATTGCGGTGCCTGGTCCGCGCCAATACCGCCAGTCGGGCAAAACCTTACGTCGCCAAATGGCCCGCCAAACGCTTTGAGATAGGTGATGCCACCCGCGGCCATTGCCGGAAAAAATTTGAGAAAATTAAATCCTGCATCGCGCGCTTGCATAACATCGCCCGATGTCGCCACGCCCGGCAAAAATGGCAACTCAAGACCAATAGCAACCTGAGCCAAGGCCGGTGTCAGGCCCGGCGACACCAAAAAATCCGCGCCATGGTCGGCCGCGCGGCGCGCATTATCGGCATTTAAAATAGTGCCCATCCCGACCACTAATTCCGGGTGCGCGGTTTTCATCGCCTGCATTGCCGCCAAGGCCGCAGGCGTGCGCATGGTCAATTCAACCACTCGTATGCCGCCATCAAAAAGCGCATTGGCAAGATCCGCAGCTTTGTCGGCATCATCAATCTCAATGACCGGTATGACACCCGCTTGCCCGCAGACCTGTTCAAATTCAACACCCATTATCGGCCTCCATCATTGCCATGCACTGCCCCGGCCAGCGCAACATCATCCGGGGTCAACAGCATTGAAGATCACCAATCGACACCAAATGACAATGCCCCGGTTTCGGCGCTGGTGACTGCGCCGCGCATGCCGGCAAACAATTCGCGGCCCATGCCATTATGGCTAGCCTGCAAATCTGCCGTCGCCGGGGAGCGCGCCGCAAAAACTTCATCGGCAATTTTAACCGTCAATACACCGGCTTGCACATCGAGCACAATCACATCGCCATCCTGAACTTTGGCGATAGGCCCATCGTGCAATGCTTCGGGGCTTAGATGGATAGCTGCAGGCACTTTGCCAGATGCGCCAGACATGCGCCCATCAGTCACCAACGCCACCTTAAAACCGCGATCTTGCAAAATGCTAAGCGGTGGGGTCAGTTTATGAAGCTCCGGCATGCCAATGGCACCCGGGCCTTGAAAACGCACTACGGCAACAAAATCACGCTCCAGCTCGCCTTTGCCAAAGCGCGCCATCAGCTCGTTTTGCGAAGAAAAGGTAATGGCCGGGGCCTCGACGCGGTGATGTTCTGGCGCTACGGCAGAAGCCTTGATCACCGCGCGGCCAAGATTGCCTTTAAGAACTTTCAAACCACCATCTGCACTAAATGGCGCGGCAGTGCTGGCGACGATTTTGGTGTCGCCAGAGGTTTTGGCCCCATCGCGCCAGACAAGACCACCGTCTTGCAAAACCGGCTCCTTGCAATATTCATTAAGCCCCTGCCCGGCCACGGTCGTCACCTCTTCATGCAACAGCCCGGCTTGCAATAATTCGCGCATTACCAGCGCCAAACCACCGGCGGCATGAAATTGATTCACATCGGCAGGGCCATTGGGATAGATGCGGCATAAAAGCGGAATGATCGCTGACAGTTCAGAAAAATCATCCCAATCGACAATAATCCCGGCAGCACGGGCAATGGCAATAATATGGATGGTGTGGTTGGTCGACCCGCCGGTGGCATTAAGCCCGACAATGGCGTTCACAATCGACCGTTCATCAACCAGCCTGCCGACCGGCGTATAAGCGTTGCCAAGCGCGCTAATGGCGGCCACTCGCTTGGCTGCCGCCGCGGTCATGGCCGTGCGCAATTCCGTCCCCGGATTAATAAACGCCGCGCCGGGCAAATGCAGACCCATAATCTCCATCAGCATTTGATTAGAATTGGCGGTGCCATAAAATGTGCAAGTGCCGGGCGAATGATAGCTTTCGCTCTCAGCCTTCAACAGAGCATCGCGCTCGATCTTGCCTTCGGCAAACAATTTGCGAATACGGGTTTTTTCTTCATTGGGCAGGCCGGAGGGCATCGGCCCGGCAGGAATAAAAATTGTTGGCAAATGCCCAAAACGCAGCGCCCCGATAAGCAAGCCCGGCACGATTTTGTCGCACACACCCAACATAATCGCGCCGTCAAACATATTGTGCGACAATGCCACGGCGCTGGCCATGGCAATGACATCGCGACTGAACAGCGATAATTCCATACCATCCTGACCCTGGGTTACCCCATCACACATGGCCGGTACGCCGCCGGCAAATTGCCCAACCGCGCCAATTTCTTTAAGCGCCGCTTTGATGATGTCCGGATACTCAGCAAACGGATGGTGCGCCGAGAGCATGTCATTATAGGCGCTGACAATGCCAATATTGACCGCCTCATTGGCGGCCAGTGCGTCCTTGTCTGCCGGGCCGCAGGCAGCAAAACCATGGGCCAGATTACCACACGATAAATGCCCGCGGTGCGGGCCTTCTTCAGCGGTGGCGTCAATCATCGCCAGATACTGATTGCGGGCTTGGCGGCTGCGTTTTTGAATGCGCTTGGTTACCTTTTGCAATACCGGGTGCATTGGTAAATCTCCTATGGTGCCCAACAGGGCCAAAATTCTGGTGATGGCTGGCGCAATAATGCCCGCATTGGCATGGCCTCAACCGGACCATCCTCCAATGCGCGGGCATAGGTGGCGGCCTTACCTTCACCGCGCAAAGCAAGCACGCAAAGGCGCGCCTTGGCAATCACTGGCAGGGTCAATGTCAGCCGGTGCACATGCTCACCGGCGACCAGACAATTTTGCGCCATTATCGGCAGACACAATCTGTCTGTCTTTGGATCCAGAGCCGCTGCCAACCCCTGAGCATTGGGAAACCACGAAGCGGTATGCCCGTCATCGCCCATGCCCAACACCGTGACATCAAAGGGAGAGGAAAGTTTACGCAGGGCGTCATCACACGATTGCGCGGCTTTTTCTATGGTCTCACCTTCGCGCCACAAGCCATGGAATTGGGCTTTGGCGGCGCGGTCTTGCAATAGAGTTTCGCGCACCAAAAATTCATTGGAAGCCTTATGATCTGGCGGCACAAAACGTTCATCGACCAGCGTCACCTGCACATTTTGCCAATCGAGCTTAACGCGCGAAAGCCGCGTATACAGCCCGCGCGGGGTGCTGCCACCGCTAAGGGCAAGACTGGCGGCACCGGTTTTTGCCAAAGCCAGTTTAAGGCCCGCGGCAATCAACCACGCCAGATGTGCCTCCATATCCGCGCCATCACCAAAGCGAATAAGGCCGGGGTTTGGGCGGGTGAGAGGGCTCATCTCGAACCCACCCCTGGATGTGACCGCACCTCGCGGATCGTTCCGCGCCCCGTCGGAGGCGCTTCTTCGCGCCGCGAGACAGAAGAAGTATACCGCTCACATGCCATCAAACCATTCCTTATCATCGCGATCGATAAGCATAGCCGCCTGCGTGGGTCCGTCAGTGCCCGCCTGATAAGGCTGGCAGGCAATATTGCCGCTCTTCCATGCTCCCAATATATTATCGATCCACGACCACGCCGCCTCAACCTCGTCGCGGCGCATAAACAGCCCCAAATCATTGCGCACCACCGCCATCAGCACCCGCTCATAAGCATCGGGATAGCGGGCACTAAAGGTATCTGCATAACTCAAATTCAGCGGCACATAACGCAAGCGCATCCCCCCCGGCCCCGGATCCTTGGTCATCAGCAGCAGCTTTACCCCCTCATCGGGCTGCAAACGAATAACCAGCCTTGTCGGGTGCAAATGTCCGGCACCGGCCGGCGTCAACGCATGGGCCACGCGCTTAAACTGGATGACGATTTCCGAGCGCCGGGCGGCCATGCGCTTGCCGGTACGCAAGTAAAACGGCACGCCTGACCAGCGCCAGTTATCGATATGCGCCTTGATCGCCGTAAATGTTTCGGTATCGGACGCTGCGCCAAGCTCGTCGGCATAACCATCGACCGCTTCGCCATCAATGGCACCGGCGGTGTATTGTCCGCGCACAGTTTCTTTTTGCGCCATGGCATTGGTCATCGGCCGCAAAGCTTTGAGCACTTTGATTTTTTCGTCGCGCACCGTGTCGGCACCAAAATCATTGGGTGGCTCCATGGCCACAAGACATAGCAGCTGCAAAATGTGGTTTTGCACCATATCGCGCAAGGCACCGGATTTGTCGTAATAACTGGCGCGATTGCCCGCCCCGACGGTTTCGCCAACGGTGATTTGAACATGGTCGACCGCATTGGCATTCCAGACCGGCTCAAACAGCGAATTGGTAAACCGCAAAATCAACAGGTTTTGAACGCTTTCCTTGCCAAGGTAATGGTCGATGCGAAAAATGGCACGTTCGTCAAAAACCTTGCCGACGGCGGCATTGATCTGGTGCGCCGACGCCAAATCGCGGCCAATGGGTTTTTCCAGCACCAGACGTGATTTGGCGCTATTCAGGCCCGCTTTGGCAATATTGGTGCTGACCGGGCCAAAAAGGCCGGGCGGCAAAGCCAGATAAAACAGCCGGATTTTGTCAATGCCGGGGGCCAGCAAATCGGCCAAATCAGACCAATCGGCATTTTCATCACCGGCATCAAAGCCGCAATATTCCAAATGTTCAGCAAAGGCCGCCCATTGCTGCTCATCAAACTCTTCTTTGGGGAAAAACCCGCGATAGCTATCATGCACCAAAGTAATAAAGGCGTCCCGAGCCATGCTGGCGCGCGCGGCACCAATGATTTTGCACCCGGATGGAATTTGCCCGTCGCACCAGCGATGGAATAATGCCGGCAGCAATTTTCGTAGCGCCAAATCTCCGGTTGCGCCAAACACCACAATGTCAAACGGGTCTACCGGCAGCAGCGCAGAAGTTGGGTTTTGCTCACCAGTGCTCATTTTATCTTATCCTCGGCCATGGCCTTTGAAATTCACTGCCCCCATTGTCTATGGCTAAAGCAAAGAGGTCATGTGTTTTCGATTGTTTTACGCCCATTGGGCAAGCCTTTTCCTCAGGTCGCGAAAAACCGCGCTGTTTGAGCATATTTTTAATCCATGCCCGGCAATATTGGCAAAACAATCCCAACAACACATAAAACGCTATTGATATCCCTCTGACAACGGCTCTTGAGCCATATGGCAGGATCGCATAAATACTCGCCCCATGTCTAAAATTGTCGTCGCCGCCTTTTATAAATTCACCAACCTTCCCGATTTTGAGAAGTATCGCCTGCCATTGGCCGATGTCGCTCAAAAATCCGGGGTTTTTGGCACCGTCTTGCTGGCTGCCGAAGGGGTGAACGGCACGATTGCTGGCTCGCGTACCGGCATTGATCTGGTATTGGCGCATTTAAAAACCATTCCCAATTGTGCTATTCTTGATTGGAAAGAATCCTATACGGATGACAATCCATTCTACCGCATGAAGGTGCGGCTCAAGAAAGAAATTGTGACCATGGGCGTTACCGATATTGCCCCGGAAGACAGTTTTGAGCGCTATGTGGAACCTGCCGATTGGAATGCGGTAATCTCTGATCCTGAAACCTTGGTTATTGATACGCGCAATGATTACGAAGTGTCGATCGGCACTTTTGAGGGAGCGATTAATCCGCATACCAATTCGTTTCGTGAATTTCCTGATTGGTTTCGAGATTTTCGCCAGAAAAATAACGTTAAAAAAGTCGCCATGTTCTGCACTGGCGGCATTCGCTGTGAAAAATCGACGGCGTTTTTGCGCGGGGCCGGCATAGACGATGTGGTCCACCTCAAAGGCGGCATATTGAAATATCTGGAAACCATACCGGAGGAGCAAAGCCTGTGGCAGGGAGAATGCTTTGTGTTCGATCAAAGGGTTTCTGTCGGCCATGATATGGCCCCCGGCTCCTACGATATGTGCCATGCCTGCCGCCAGCCAATTACCGAGGCGGACAAAACGTCCGAGCACTATGCGAAAGGTGTCTCCTGTCCGGCTTGTTATGCTTTGCATGATGACAAAAAACGCCGCGGACTGGCGGAACGACAAAAGCAGGTTGAGCTGGCCGCAAAGCGCGGCGAAGTTCATATCGGCGCTGTGCAATCAAAGGGGCAATAGCCGTCTCCGCCGCACCGCCCATTCTTTATTCCTTTCGCCGTTGCCCGTTCGCCATGCGTGCGCGTATGGCCATCATGATCAGCCAAACCCCGGTCCGCTTGCGCGAAGTGTTGTTGCGCGACAAGCCGGGCGAGATGCTTGCCATCTCTGCCAAAGGCACGGTTCCGGTGCTGGTTGACGGCAACCTTACTGTTGATGAAAGCCTTGAAATTATGCGCTGGGCGTTGGCGATCAACGATCCGGAAAATTGGCTCAAGTCCGCCATGGAGCCGCTGGTGCAGGAGTGTGATGGCGATTTCAAACACCATCTTGATCGGTATAAATACGCCAGCCGCTACGATCAAAGCGAGGCCATAGCTCATCGAGACGCCGGATTTGCGTTTTTGCAAAAGCTGGATATGCGCTTGGGCGATACCGCCTTTCTTGCTGGCGATACCCGTAGCTTTGTTGATATGGCGATTTTTCCCTTCGTGCGCCAATTTCGCATTGCCGACGCGAGGTGGTTTGATAGCGCCTCAATCTCGCATGTTCAGCAATGGCTATCCGGCCTGTTGGACAGCGCCCTGTTCAATGGCGTGATGCAAAAATACCCGGTTTGGAAAGACACTGGTGAAGAAATTACTTTCCCGGCAGCGCCGACCCTTTAACGGTTAGCGCCCTTTACCGGGTGCTATGGTCGGCTCTCGGCCAATATTGCTTTTCCGGCGGCAACCACATGGGCGAAGAAGTCCTCGACATCGCCATCGGCGACCCTATCATTGGCGATAAGAAATCTGATACTGGTTTGATTATTAATAGTGGCAAGACCGACCATAGCGGTGCCAGATTCATATAGGTTTTGGCGAACTTTCTTGTTGAATTCGTCCGGGCACACGCCTTGGGGAGTACGCATACGAAAATTGACATTGAAACTTTCGCGCGGGGCCAACAGCTCCAATTCCGGAGTTTGCAAGACAAGGTTTTCGGCAAGTTTAGCTTTTTGCAAAAACCGCTCTATGCGCGCGATAAACCCGGATTGGCCGTAAAATTTCCACGCCAGAAACAGCTTTAAAACATCGGCATGGCGGCCGCATTGCAAGGAAGATTGCCCAAGGTCCGTGGTGTCTTCCTGGTCTTGTCCATGAAAAATATAATCTTCATTACCGCTTGAAACCGTCGATTTAAGAAGCCCGGACCGACCATTAGTAAGCAGAAAATTACAGACAATCGGTATGCCGTGCATTTTGTGAAAATCGAAAGTGAAGGAATTAACCCGATCAAGGCCCGGCAAAAAAGCGTCACATAATGCTTCCGACAAAAATATAGATCCGCCCCATGCCCCATCAATATGTACCCAAAAATCTTCCCCGCACTTTTGTTGAAGATCACAGATACCGTCCATGGGATCATAGGCACCACGCACCGTTGTGCCAGCCGTTGCCCCGACAAAGAACGGAATATTGCCCGCTTTCTTCGCCGCCATTATCTCGGCTTCAAGCGCATCAAGTCGCATTCTGCCATGCTCGTCTATCGGGATTTTCTTTAAATTATCGGTACCAATGCCCAAAACATTGGCGGCATTGTCCATCGAATAATGCGCGTCGGCATTAACAAAAGCTACGAGTGTAGGCGCGGCGGAAAGACCCGATGCTTTGACATTTTTTAACGTCAGATTGCGCGCCGCCATCATGGCGACCAAATTGCCGTTGGAAGAACCGGTGGTCATTTGCCCTTCGCCATCACGAAACCCGGCAAGCCGCAAAAACTCGCCAATAAGGTATTTTTCCATCTCGGTCGAAACCGGTGCTGATTCGTAAGTGCAGGCGGACGTGTGGGCGATGGTGCTGACAATTTCGCCGATAATGGCTGGCAGATTGGGGTCGGCCCACATGCGGTTCCAAAATTGCGGGTGTCCGGTTTTGACAGAATATTTTAGATATTTCTCAACCCAACCAAAAAGCTCGTCATAATTCTCTAAATCAGTTGCCTGCGGCAGATCCAGTTTTTTGCGTAAATCCGCTGGCGCGCAATATTCAATAACGGCACCATCGGTTTGTTCGGCATAGTGTTTTTGTACAAGCGAAAACAGTCTTGAAAAAACGTCAATATCGGCCATTTAAAGGTCTTGTTCCCAGCATTACATCCACCGGGGACCACCCTATCAATGGAGCCAGATTTGAACACCCCGACATAACACACGCAAGTGTGTGTACCCTATTCTCATGTCTACGGCATTGCCCGGCGAAGGCGTGTGCGCAATTTAAGACTGGCAAAAGTCATCGCGCCAACCGCCAGCAGGCAATAAAGCGCCATACCCATCGCCTGACGGGGCAAATCCACGCCCATATCGATCAACGACCCGGTTAAGCCGGGACCGGCCGCGGTAGCGAACACCATTGCCGAAACAATCACCGAGCGCACCGCGCCCAAATGCGCCGCGCCATAGGCTTCGGGCCAAAGCGCCCCGAACAGCGTCGACGAAAACCCATAGCTAATACCCAGCAAAATCATAAAAACAAAAAGCGAATGGGGGGCAGTGCTCATGCCCAAAACAAAACACGCCGCCGCCAGCGGCAGCAGGAAAAATGGCAAAATGGCAATAGCGCCAAAACGGTCGATCAACGCCCCATTGATCAGGGCAAAAACCACCGTCACGACCGCCATAACTAACAGGCCTTGGGCAAAGAGTTGCGGTGGCCAGTTGCGAAAATCGGTGAGATAATCCTGATGATAAAAAATAGTGGTACCAATAAAAGGCGGCGCCAAAACCCCGGTTAGCAATACCCAAAAAATCGGATCACGCAGCACCTGAGAACGGGTCCAGGACACCATAGCGCTATTGTGTTCGCGAGGCGCGCTTTCAGGCTGGCGAGGCTGGCCATAGGCCCACAGCGCAAATGGCAGACCAACCAGCAGCAAAGCCAATGCCGCGCTAACCCAACCAATCTGATAGCCAAAGAATAGCGTAATCGCGCCAAAAACCAGCGGCAAGCTGGCCTCGCCGCCTTGATGGCCGAGCACCACCAATGACAAAGCCCGGCCACGCTGCGCATTAAACCATTGTCCCGTAGCGGTCAGTGCAATGTGCGTCATCATACCTTGGCCAAACAGGCGCAACATAAATATCGCCAAAACCAACACGCCAAGGGTGGGTGCGAAAGCCGCCAGCAAGGTGGCAATCGCCAATAAGGGCATAGTGAAGGCGATCATCCGATGCATGGGCACCGTGTCTACCAATTTGCCAACGAAAGGCAGGCAGGCCGCACTGGCCAGCGTCGCCACCATATAAATCCGGCCAAATTCGCCATGGCTGAGATCAAAAACGCTTTGCCATTCTGCGACGGAAGCAGAGATGAAAAAGGTTTGGCCAAAGCTGGAGAAGAAGGTCAGCAGAAAGCCACCGGCAATCCAGCGAAAATTTTGCCTGATAAAAACCAACATAATACCCGCTCCCAACCCGCCATACGCGCTCGAGAGCCTAAGGGGTATCCGTTACACTAGAGCGTCGATTGAAACTATCTTCAAGCAATAATCGAAAACGCTCCGCATTCATGCTCTCGACCAACATCATCGCACTTTTGGGATCATCGGTGACCGTCACCGCATAACCTGACTGCCCATCCAAATCCTCAAGATCAATCTGCACAAATACCGGTCGGGCAGACACGACCAATTTGTCGTCGGCAGCCGCAAGCACGGTAAATGGGTCTGACGGGCTGAATTGCTGGCCGGCATGGGGCTTAATGCGCTCAGCCAGTGCTGGTATAAGGCGGATCACATGGTGGTCCCAACTTTGGGCGGCAATGCTAAAATCACGAATATTTGCGGATTTTTCGTGGGCGGCAAGCAATGCCTTAATGACACGCGGCGCATTAGCGGTGTTAAGGCTGCCGCCAATAAATTCTCTTTTAAAAACATGCGATGAATGTAGATAAATCGGCACGCCTTTAAGCGCCAATATCTGGTTTGCAGCGGCGGCATCCATCGTCCAGTTATAGCTGGTTCGCTTGATCCCTTTTCTAAGTGTCCAGCCGCCCATAATGTGCAAACGTGAAATCCGCTTGGCGAGATCTGGCCTCATCGCCAGAGCCGCCGCAAGGTCTGTCAGTGGCGCCAGCGCAATGATCTCGACCTGTTCATGCCCCGCCAGACGGTTGATAAGCGCATCGGCAGAAGCTGTGGACGAGCGGGGGGCAAGACGGTAATTACGCAACGCATCATCACTGAGAATACCCTTGCCCTCGTTTTGATAAAGGCGGGCCGGGCGGGTGCTGATCACATCCGGGTAATCTTCGGCAGCGCCCCCAGAGCCTTGCACAACAAGGATGTTTTCAAGGGCATCTTGCCTTAGCGCCCGCGCGGCCAAATCACGTTTACGGCCCGCATGGCGCACACTGGTACCAACCATCACCATTCGGTCAGCAAACAGATCACTGGCCAACATCATCGCAATACGGTCATCCGGCTCCATATCGGTGATAATCACCAACGGGACAAAGGCAGCGTTTTGAAATGCTTCGGTATCCGCCTGACAATTGGCCAGAGTCAAAGCCGACAAAACCATAAATATTTTAACAAATTTTCTCATGCCTGACGCTTATAATCGTATCCCTTGCTCAAGTCCAAAGCCGCCATATTGGCTTTGTCATGTATGGATGCTTGCGAAGCCGGGCACAGGCGGCTACATCGTAATACGCAAAAAAGGAGATGCCTTGTGGGTTATGATATATTTCGGCTTCTGAGCAGCATTATCAGCTTTTACCAATATGTGGTGATCGCTGGCGCAATTTTGAGCTGGCTGGTGGCATTCAGTGTGGTCAATCCACGCAACCAGTTTGTCGAGATGATTAGCCGCTTCACCTACGCCCTCACCGAGCCGGCTTTGCGCCACATTCGCAAAATCATCCCAAGTTTAGGCGGCGTTGATCTTTCACCGATCGTTTTGCTATTTGGTCTGGAATTTGTGCGCATATTGTTGAAACAAGTTCTGGTCGTCGGATTTTGAGCGAAGCGGTAATACGCCGTCAGAACAACAATCTTTTAGTGCGGGTTCGTCTGCAACCCAATGCCAGTATGGACCGGTTAGAAGGCTTGGCCAGCGACGCTGCCGGCATTAGGTTTTTAAAGGCCCGGGTGCGGGCAGTGCCGGAAAAAGGAAAAGCCAATTTGGCGCTGGAAAAACTCATTGCAAAAGCTGTCGGCCTGCCGCGGTCGGCTGTGAGCGTCGTCAAAGGCGGCACTGACAGGGTGAAAACCCTTCGCATTGAAACGGCACATGCCGACACTCAAAACGCCATAATGGCCAAATTAACGGACCAAAACCGATGCCAAAACCGATGCCAAAACCCATGCCAAAACCCATGAATGGAAAACTTATTGATGGCAAAGCCTGCGCGAAAAGCCTGCGCGAAAACCTCAAAGGCGCGGTTGATACGCTGCACAGCCAGCATGGACGCGCACCGACATTGGCAGTGGTGTTGGTCGGCGACGACCCAGCAAGCCATGTTTATGTGCGCAATAAAGCCCGCCAAACCGAAGAAATTGGCATGCACTCGATTAAGCACCAGCTCGACGCCGACGCCACCCAGAAATCGGTCATCGATACGGTAAAAGCCTTAAATGACGATCCCTTGGTCGACGGCATATTGGTGCAATTACCGCTGCCCAAACATTTGGATGAAAGTGCGGTCATTGAACAGATCGACCCAATGAAGGATGTCGACGGCCTGACAGAAGCCAGCGCCGGACGATTAAGCTTGGCCAAACCCGGCTTGCGCCCGTGCACACCGACCGGATGCGTTATTCTGGCGCGGCAGGAATTAGGCGATCTGACCGGCAAATCCTGCGTCATTGTTGGCCGCTCCATATTGGTCGGCAAGCCGGCCGCCATGTTGTTTTTGGAGCAAAATTGCACGGTCACCATCGCCCATTCGCGCACCAGCGATTTGCCGGCCTTGTGCCGCACGGCGGATATCTTAATCGCCGCCGTTGGCCGCCCGCAAATGGTCAAAAGCGATTGGATCAAACCCGGTGCAATCGTTATCGATGTCGGCATTAACCGGATTGATGCGCCAGAACGGGGGATGGGCAAAACCCGCCTTGTCGGCGATGTCGACTTTGATGGCGCGGTAGCCGTCGCCAGTGCCATAACCCCGGTTCCCGGCGGCGTCGGCCCGATGACCATTGCCTGCCTGTTGCGCAATACGGTTTTGGCGGCCTGCGCGCGCATGAATTGGCCAGTGCCGGAAGGCGTTTAATGCGATACCGATTACATAAATCTGTTGCGTGCAAAGCTATTGCTGCCTTGCTTTTTACTGCTGGTTTTGCAGTGCCGGCAGCAATGGCGCAGTCCACGAATGAGGCAATACGCACCAAGGAAACCACCGTTCAGTTGCGCGATGAAGACTTTGAAAAAATCCGCCTTATCGAAGTTTCCCACGCCGCCAAACTTTATACAAAAATTGCATTTTCCAACAAAAACAAACGTAAAATGCGCGGCTCCCTGCCCTTGGCCGAAGCCGAATTTCAGACCGTGATGGCCGGCCTAAGCGTCCGGTTTGAAGCCTGTATGGAAAGCGGATTTGAGGCCCGCATGGCCAACGCTTTTAATGCCCAGGTTTTGCGTAAAACCATGCAAAGCGTCCTTAGCGTCGACGTGCCCGAACCAGAAAAAGCCCAAACAATTATCCCGGCGTTCAAGGCCACAGATAAATTTTGCGCCGCCCGCGTAAAAGTGTGGATGGCCGCCGCGATAAAATAAGTCGTGCTCATATAGAGAAGCGGTGGCACGATGAAGATTGCGCGCTTAGACACGAAACTCTCGAACCAGTTTTAGGAGGAGTTGGAAGGCTAGGAGACCCAGTTTTCTAGATATTTGTGCTCACAAAAACCAAACTAAATCATGCAGCTTTATTAAATTTTTGCTGAATGAGCGTCATTTTTGAAACCGTTTAGAGTGGTATGAATTTCTCTATCAAGCCTAAGGTCAGTTAGTGAGTGAATTGGCTTAATGCCCTTGCCAATGATCTCTCCATTATCTGTGTCGCAATAAAAACTGTTGCCAATCTCAATGAGGTATCTAGGCTCCGAAATTTCATGGCAGGCATGTGGCTTGTCAATGCATTTAAAAAGGCTATGAGCGACTAGATCAGAGAGTTGTAACAATGTCTCATCTGCTTTTGGTGTTGCGCTTATTCTATCAGCATCTAGATTTTTCAATAATCGTACACGTGGGTGAATAGGATAGCGCTGGCAAACTCTAATTAAGTTTCTTAGCTTTTCGTACGCAAAATTTCCTTTTTCAAAAATAATATCTAGCTCTTCAGCTTTAATCCCAGCTGAATTAACGTATTCACCCACACATTCTAACAATATTTGAGCGCATTTATTATAATACAATTTTGAATCTTTATCTATCTTGCCTTTGTACCAACCCAATGTTTCTTTAAGAGAGATTACTCCAAAACTGATAAGCGGCATTTGCGAAAACGCCTTCGCAAAGTGAATTTTTTGAAAGTGGTTTAGGTTTTTACAATGTATATCTGATTTTTCAAAATCTTCGCATAATTGCCTTAAAGTACTTCTTAGTTCACCAAATACAGAATTCTCAATCAGCACAGCTCCTAGTGTCATGTAGGGCGTAGCTCCATCGTTATCTACAGTGCGTACGCGGCTAATTCCAGCATCGCCACTTTCGTCTACAAATAAAGTATATTTTGACATCAAAGCCCTCTTCTAAACTAGTCTATTGTAACAAGAGACAATAACTTTTCTAGAAAAAGTTCGAAGTTTGAGTGCCTCAGTAAAATTGGTGCGGCCGAGAATACTCGACTGCACCCAAGGGTGCGACCGCGCCCCGGCGACCGTTCGCCGCCCCGTCGGAGGCGCTTCTTCGCGCCGCGAGATAAAAGAAATGCTGCCCACGCTCCCGCCATCCACCTCCCATTGAAGGTGACACGGCCCACGATTGTTCCCCGGCGGATGAAGCAAAAATGGTGCCGCTTAAGGGAAAAGATATGAACTCCCTTTTTGACGTACTTACGCAAGGTCGGCGGCGCATTATCCAACGGCTTATACGTTTGGAAATAGGGCATTTTGGCGATTGCAAATCGGTTGGTGATGGCCTGTTTGAGTTACGAATGTTCTTCGGGCCGGGATACCGCGTTTATTTTGGTGAAGATGGTGATCGGATTGTCATTATCTTGTGCGGCGGTGATAAAAGTACGCAGACAAAGGACATTCAGCTCGCAAAAGCCTATTGGAAGGAGTATTTTGAAAATGAGTAAACGAGATTATAGAGCATTGGATGAGGTTGTTGCGGAGTATTTCCACGAACGCCCAGAAGAGATAGATGATTTTATTGACGAGGTCTTTGCAGACTATGCCGAAACCAAAGACTCTGCGGCATTGCTGGCATCATTGCGCGTGATTGCACAGGTCAAAGGGATTTCCAATATCGCGAAGCAAATTGGTGTTACGCGCCAAGGCTTGCAAAAAGCACTTTCTGCAAAAGGCAATCCGCGCTTTGAAAACATCAATGCGATTATGAATGCGTTTGGCTATCAGCTTATGCCGCAGAAGATGGATAGCCATGTCTCATGAGGAAGGTCGTGTATCATGACTATAACGCGCAAATCTCTGGACAAGTCGAAACTTGATCCAGCGGAATTGAACCACCTTCGCGCCATGAAGGACAAAGATATTGATTATAGCGATATTCCCGAACTTGATGCGTCCTTTTTCAGCAAGACAAAAGTAAGGTTTCCGGTGAACAAGAAATCATCATAACGCGGGCTCAAATGTTAGCCACTCAACAGACGAGGAAAGTTAAATGGATTATATTGAGATTATTCACAAGGATACGGATAGCAAATACGGCGTTAGTTTTCCTGATTTTCCCGGCTGCGTAACAGTGGGCGCAACTTTGGAAGAAGCTAAAGATATGGCTGTAGAAGCCTTGGCTTTTCACATTGAAGGCTTGATTGAAGACAAAGAAACCATCCCCGCACCTGCCTCTTTCAATGATGTTATGGTCGACCCTGTGTTTCAAAGCGGTGTAGCCTTTATGGTGCAATCTTCCCTTGAAAAAACGGGATCAGCGTCATGGAAAGAGTTGTAAGTCATGACAAATATTGATTTCACAAAAATTGTTTCAAATCTGCCTTTGGATTTTGATACTTCGCCGGATGGCTGCGAGACAGAAAGCTATTTGTCAGTTCTTGAAGGTGTGGATATTTCTGAAAATGAGAAACGTGAACTTATTCATTTTCTTTGGTCTGTTTGCGAGAGCGTTGTACATATCGGATTTGGAATTGACCCGGTACAAACAGCTCTAAACACAAAATCAGAGGTAAACCGATGACGAAAGGCCCGATTTTACAGGAATTGTGGGACGGTCTTCCTAAGAGTCGTAAAAAGAAGATCAAGGCCAGCGCCTCACAAAGAAAGCGGCGCATCATGAATATGCAGACACCGGCCCATCCGGGCCAAATTGTAAAAGACCTGATCGGCGAAGCCGGTTTGAGCGTTGTTACGGCAGCGCAGCACCTTGGCATATCGCGCCAGAAATTGACCCGCCTTATCGGCAAAAAATCCGGAATCTCTCCTGAAATGGCACTGCGGCTGGAAGCCGTGTTTGGCTCCACGGCGGAAAGCTGGATGCGTATGCAAGATGCGTGGGAACTGGCGGAAGTAGGAGGGCAGCACGATGGGAACTGATTTTAGGGATATTCTTGATGCCATGCCGCCCGCACGGCGCAAACGCATAATGGAAGAAGCTGACCGACTGGAGGCGGAATATATCCGCGCCGCTCTCATTCATGCGGAAGGGTGCGGGATAAGCACAAAAAGCAAAGATCAGATCAAACACTCTGTTCAAAAGGCGAGAAAATAGGACGCGTGATTATAAATGCCTCTCCACATCCATTCTCTGGTGCAGAACGCGGATAATCTCTATTTGCGCGGCCTTGCCGGATTTGAAGAAGATAATATGAGAGCCGCAAGGTTGTTTCCTGTATCCGGCGCGGATCAGACTTGCATCACGACCTTTGCGTTTACCAGTGCCAAGGTCATTGCAATAAAGGCCAAGGGCACGGATATATTTTTCCGCTTGCTCCAAACTCCATTTTTGCAATGTATAATCATATATGTCTTCAATATCCGCCTGTGCAGCGGGTGAAAATACGGGCGTTGACATATTTTACGCGCCTTCGTGTTTGTTGGCGCGTTTTTGGGAAAGAAAACCCTCAAAATCAAAAGATACCGGCATGCCGCTTTCTTCTCCCTCAATCAGGGCAGAGCGCAAAGCATGAAGCTTTAGCTCATGCTCTTCCAAAAGCCGCAGGCCTGCCCGTACCACTTCACTCGTGGTGCCATATTTTCCGTCTTGAATTTGTGCGCCGATAAAAGCGTCAAAGCGTTCTCCCAGCACAATTGATGTATTTTTGCTCATATCTGATCCTTATTAATTAGTACCAATATATCATATGTTTTGGTATATAAGAATGTTTTTCTTGATTTTCCATTTTCTTTTTCCTTTCTCGCATCAGGGATTGAAGCCGAATGGCCAAGAGCGCATTTTGCGGACTTGGTTCACGAAAGCCCGCCCGGATGCCCCTTGTTACGACCTTCCTCGCATTAGTGCATTTGACACCAGCGCCACACGCTCACGCATCCTGCGCGCTTCCAACTCAAAGCTTTCCAAATCAGACATAAGGTCAATCATCAAATCTATAAGTTGCTCATCTGTTGGTCTTTCTCTCATGCTGCCCACATTTTTTGAGCCATTGCGCGGTCTTCCGGCGCGGCGGTGTTGATGTAGATTTCCGTGGTGGCAAGGCTGGCATGGCCGAGCCAGTTTTTAATGCGGGTTTCGGGAACATCATTCATGACCGCATGAACGCCAAGACCGTGACGCAGCCCCTTGGCACAGGCTTTTTCGCCGCATAGCCCGGCGGCATCCATCACCACCCGCATACGTTTCCATGCCGTTGTACGGCTGAACCGCCACAGACGCACCCGGCGATCAAATTCGAACATGCCGGACAGCCCATGCACCTGATCCAGCCGCTTTAAAAACGGCGCAGGCACAGGGACGGAGCGAAAATGCTTGCCCTTATGCTCGCCGCGCTTCTTCAAACTGCGGATCACAATGGCGCGCTCATCCATATCAATATTGAGCGCTGCCAGCGCCAAGGCTTCACTTGGACGGCAGCCCGTCCAGTAAATCATCTCGCAAAAACTGCGATCTTTCGGATCATCCAGCACGCCAAGCGCGGCATAAAACCGTTTGCGCTCAGCACCACACAGATATTTACGTTCACCGACTTCGGTGAACAAGCTCATGCCCGAGTTTTGGTATTGATTGCGGGTCATAATATAGCGTCCTTTTGCAATTTGTCGCTAAACAGAATGAGTGAATCTGTTTCACGGTTCCATATCCCTATGCTTTTCAAAGACTTAAAACACCAAAACCCGCTGTGACCCTTGTGTTGCGAGAGGTTACGTTAGTAAATTATCAAGCAATGTCAATATACTAAACACAATCACTCATTCTGTTCAACATTTATAAGTGTATATCTTGATATAGTTCATGTTTTGAGTGCCATTCAGCACGCTATATTCCGTATATAAACAACCTCTACCTGAACATATTTACGCACACCCGGCGTACCAAACAACGCGCAGGGGTAAGTCTTGCGCTTCCCACCCTTCACCCATTCATCATTACGCCAGCATGAAGGAGAATTTCTCATGGCGAATACAACTGCACCTCAAAAAACAACCACACTTGGCGATGCCCTGAAATTTATCGGCGGGTTCGCCGGATTTTTGTGGGGCGGCACAATCGGCGCGGCCGATCCCGAAACCGGCTTTCTTATTGGCGCAATCGTTGGAACCGTCCTTGGGGCCATAGGGGGTTGGGCCGTCAGCCTTGCTGTCCGGGTTGCCTTTCATGTCGGTTTTTTGCTGGCCGCGCTCGCTCTTATCGCCGCGCGTGTTTATTGGCTGTTCAGCGTAGCGACCAGCTAACCCGCAGAATAATGCAAATCAACACAATAGCAGAAGAGAAGCATTATGAATAAACACGGCACTATCAATTGTAATTTTGTTTTAAATTCAAACAGAGCCATACAAAGCAAGTCTATAATACGAAATTATCTTGCTTTTATTGGTAATATTTGCTATTTTCCTCATGCAATAACAACAACATCATTCTTGAAAATGAGCTTTGTAGGACGATTAAAAGATGGATTTGGTGGTGCGGTAGCAAGTTTAGCGCTTGTGGCAACCCCTTTGGCGGCCTGTGCGCAGGAGGTTCCGGCGGTGAACAGCAATGACGCGCAAATTACGCAGGTTGCGGCGACACCCGAGCAAAGCAATGTTCCTGCTGGTGTTGAAGTTCTCGAAGACGCGCATCGGCCAGCAAATGCATGGGTTGCCAATAATCCGGATCGTGTGGCGGTTTCTGTAACCAAAGGTCACAAGTCCAATCCCGCCATTTTTGCCAATATTGAATCCGGATTAGAACATCTATTTGCGCAAGAAGGTGTCGACCCAAATAACATTCGAATCTATTGGGAAGAAGGCAAAGGCGCCGCTACGGCATTCAATTTCCACAGCGATTCATATGTTACAGCGGCAATTGCGTTTGCTGATGTTTCTCCAGAAACAGTAAAGGATTTTGTCAAGAAAGCAGGGTTTAAGCCTTTTCGACAGGTTTCCATGCTCCGAGATTTGAATTAGCCCGGACCGCTGCCAAAATTGACTAAAAACCCTGATCCTTCGGTTGCTAATTTGGCTGCATTGTCAGTGACCACCAGAGTTTGTTCATCCGTTTACGCTACAATCGCGGCGCTTGCCTTTTGAACGACCTCATTGTCAGGGTCCGCGCCGATCAGTTCCTGATCAAGCTGGTTATTTTGGTTTACACCATACTCGGTTTCCACCTTGTGAATGACGGCCTGTTGTTTCTCCGGAGCAGCATGCGGGTCAAGCAGGATATTCTTGTCATTGATCGCTTCGCGCCGCTGATGCTCTAACAGCGCCCATTGCGCGAAATCGCCATACTCAGGATGGTTCTTATATCACCGCGTCCAAAATTTTCATCTAATATTGTCTCGCACTCGATACGCGCTCTGAATGCTATTTGCTCCAGTGTAGGATTGTTGGGATCAACGACAGGACATGCTTGAAGCCTTGTGGAGCATGATCGTTATTTTTGTTGATCTGGGTTTTATGTTGAACCCGTTGATCATACCTGTGAACAAATGGATGGTGGGGCAAATGAAAGTGGCTCTACAGGCGACAATCCGCTATACTTTGGGGATAGTTCTCTCATGAAAAACTTTGTTTCTGCCGATCTCAATGCCGGAGCCGCGCAGGGAAAGGATACGGAATAATGGTACGTTTGACCAACCAAGATTCAGAATGGGTTGCCCTGATTTGCTGCCGCGTATCGGACAAAAGCCAGTTGCGCGGAA
>JAJFFO010000013.1 GCA_021776615.1 Robiginitomaculum sp.
GCCTGCAAAGCGGCATGGATAGCTTCTTGACCAAGCCGGTGCACTCCAACGCGCTAAAAGACGCCATCCTCGCCGCCATCAATACCCGGCGCAAAAACAAAGAGCCGGCAAAAACCCCACCCCCAAACTCCGCTTAGGGGCTGGCCTGATTAATTCCATTCAATAGTGCCGCACTGGCAAGGGCAATCAAGCTCCTCGGCAAAATGGGTTTAAACTTCGTGATCTGAATCTTGGAAATTCGGCGCGGTGGCGGCAAAAATTACCCGCGCCCACCAATGGCCGATAATGGCAAAAACCGCGATCGCGGCGAGCGCCAATAATGCGCTTGTCGGCGAGCTTCGAAATACCCACGCCAGCACGCCGCACAATGCCGTTTGCCCGGCCAACATTGCCGCTACTGCCTTGTGGCTAAGGCCGCGACGCAACAATAACTGGTAAAGGTGATCCTTGTGCGAGCGTAATAAATCCATGCGTTTATGGGCGCGCCACGCCATGGTAAGCAACACATCGGAAAGCCATGGCATGAACACCAACACCACCGCATATACCGCACTCGGTGGGCCGTCCTGAATGAAAATAAGCGCCACACCCGCCAGCCACACGCCAATGAAAAGCGCGCCGGTATCGCCCAGAAATAATCTCGCCGGGGGGGCATTAAGCGGGAAAAACCCGATCAATGCTGCCAACAATGCCAAGGCCAAAAACACTGCCATCATATTACCCGAATCCAATGACAAAAACATCAACGCCAAAGCCGCAAGGGCCGCGCTGCCAACCGCCAATCCGTCTGAGCCATCCATAAAATTGGCCGCATTGCCGAGCACAAATATCCATAAACCGGTACCCAGATAAGCCGCAATCAATGGTATTGCCAGCGCGCCGCCGTCCAGCGTGAACAGGCGTACCGGGTAAATATAAATCGCCGCCAAAAATGCCAAAACCCCGAGGGCCAAAAACTTGGTCCGCGCCGATAAATCGCGTACATCATCGTAAAACCCTAAAAACCCGGCGAGTATGGCAATCACCACCAGCGCCAGAACCGCTAACCCATGCGGCCCAAAATCTCCGATAAACAGGGCAAACATTAGCGGTAATACGGTGCCAACCATGACCCCCAAACCACCGGCATTGGGGGTTGAGACGGTGTGCGCGGACCGTTCATTGGGGTGGTCAAGCACCCGCCATTTCATCACCAAAAATGCGCTGAGAAAGGACACCAGTCCACCGAGCAATAAGGCAATCATCAAGGTAGAATTCAAAGGCATGCTTAGCTTCCAGGTGCTTAAATCAGGCCCCTCGCCTATCGCGATCATTGGGTGATGTCAAATGAATGAGCAGGTGCCGCGCAAAAGCGTCGCCACCACCCAATATTGCGAAAATTCAGCGCGCAAAGCCTGCTTTAATTGCGTCGCGGCAGCAGCATTACGGACAATCGCCATACAGGTCGCACCAGAGCCGCAAAGCCGCACCAATGCGGTTGGGTCATGGCGTGCCAACGTCGCCAACAAAGCGCCAATGGCCGGGCTTTGCGCGCAAGCGGCTTGGGTTAGACTATTATCCAGCATGGCCAATTGCGCGAGCGCTGCATCAACGTCTTTGGTCGGTTTGGGGGCCAATCCGTTCAACACATTGCCAGCACCGAAATCATCAAAACGTGCAAACACCTCTTTGGTACTGATCGCAATACCGGGATTGACCAGCACGGCATACAGATCCGGCCATGGCGATATATCGTCCAAAATCTGCCCGCGGCCACGCATAAAGCGCGGACGGCTTTGCACACAGACCGGGACATCTGCTCCAAGCCCGGCAGCAATATCTTCCAAATCACGTGGTGAAAGCCCGCACTGCCACAGTGTATTGAGGCCGCGTAGCGCCGCAGCGGCATCGGCCGAACCGCCGCCAATACCCGCGGCAATGGGCAGATTTTTGGTCAGGCTGATCGCCGCGCCAAGGGTGGTATTGGTGGTTTCTTGCAGCGCTCGAGCGGCGCGCCAAACCAGATTATCCGAAGCACCGGCCAAGTTGGAGCCAAAAGGCCCGTCAATATTCAGCGTCAGTTTTGGTGCGCTTTCAAAACGAAGGTCATCACCAATAGCGGCGAACACCACCAGACTTTGCAAGGGATGGTAGCCATCATCGCCAAGGGCCGCGACGTTGAGGCTGAGATTGATTTTCGCAGGCGCAGACGCGCAAACCACGCTCACGGGTCGGCGACAGCCACGGTGGGTTTATCGCGCAAACCATGGGCCAGCTTTTCCGCAACTGCGGCAAAATCGACATCGTCATTTTCTTCCAATGTCAGGGTGTGCTTCCATTGAAACCGAGCTTCCAGACGCCGGTCTGTCTGCCAATAGGCATCAGCCAGATGGTCGCTTATGGTGACCTCTCCGGGCGACATTTCAACCGCGCGTTCAAGATAGCGCACCGCCTGTTCATAATTGCCAAGGCGATAATGCGCCCAGCCCAGCGAATCGACAATAAACCCGGCTTCCGGCCGCAGGCTCAATGCCTGCTCGATCATCGTCATGCCTTCTTCAAGGTTCTCGCCGGCATCAACATAAGTGTAGCCCAGATAATTCAGTACCTCAGGCTGGTTCGGCTTAATTTCCAGCGCTTTTCGAAAATCAGGAACACCTTCGCGCCAGCGTCCCAAACGCTCGAGCACCGTGCCGCGCGAGAAATACAACTGCCAGCCTGCAGTTTCCCCCATAGCGTCGATGATTTGCGTATAGAGCGGCAATGCCGCATCAAAGTCTTCAATGGTACGCAAAACATCGGCATAAACCGCCAACAGCCGCTCATCCCCCGGATGTTTCTGCGCCAACTTGCGATACAATGCGACGCCTTCATCGCGGCGATCCATACGAAACAACATGCTGGCCTTGTTCAGGTCCGCTTTCATGCCATAGGGCGAATTGCGTTTAATGCTTTGATTGGCAATCAATGCATCGTCGGGACGATCAACCGCCTCCATCAATAGTGCCAATAAATCAATTGCCGCCGCATGCTGGGGGTCAACATGGCGCGCCATTTCCAGATAGGTCAACGCCCGATCAAAATGCTGTTGCGCCACCAGAATTTGCGCTGGACCAAACAGGGCCTCCGCAGCCCCCTCTGCGGCATTGCTGATCAGCGGTTTTATCGCTTTTACGCCTTTGCCTTTACCAGCATCAAGACGCGCTAACGCCGCATTTGCCATTGGCGAGTCGAGAAAAACCGCCATGGCTTTTTCATATTGCGCGCGCGCCTCATCGGCTTTGCCTTGCCGCTCCAAAAACGAGCCATAGGCATAAAGCACCCGGTCGGAATATTTGCCGATAGCGATGGTGGCTTTATAGGCATCTTGCGCGGCGGCATTGCGCCCGGCCAAATCCAGCATGGATGCCCGGCTAAAGGCAATATTGGAGGTAAAGATCGAACTTGAATTCGCGCCATCCAGTAACGATAAAGCCTTGTCTACATCACCGGCGCCATAGCTTGCCCAAGCGCGCAATAGCTGGCGAACAATGGCGCTAAACGGGCCGTATTCGCCTTGTGCTAACACCGCTTCGGCGGACATGAAACGCTCATGCGCCAATTCCTCGGCGGCGATGCTGAGACGCATTAGGCGGGCTTCCACTTCGGTATCCAATGCCGGGCGAGCAATCTCTGCACCCTTGGATATTTCGCCCGCCAAAACCGCGCTGAGGAAGGAATTTTGCCGTAATAATTCGTTTTCCGGTTCTTTTTCCAGCGCCGCCGAAAAATACCGCGAGGCGGCCTTTACGTCATTGGATGCCGTGGCATAACGCGCCGCCAGATAATTGCCATAAGCGGACTCGCTGGTTTGGATGCCATTGCCACGCTCTTTGGAAGAAGTAACGCACGAGGCCAACAGGAAAAGCGTTGCCCCGATGGTGGGCCACATCAAATAGCGACGAAAAAAAGTTAAATAAGCCATCATTTTACGATAATCCAATCTTGCCAGCACGCAAGTCACCAAGACATCACATATTCGGGTAATTAGGACCGCCACTACCTTCGGGGCAGGTCCAGGTGATATTTTGCGACGGGTCTTTAATATCGCAGGTTTTACAATGCACGCAGTTTTGCGCATTAATCTGAAACCGCGGGTTCTCGCCCTTCTCATCATAAATGAACTCATACACACCGGCCGGGCAGTAACGCTGCGCCGGGCCCGCATAGAGCGCCAAATTGACATCCACCGGCAATTTGGGGTCAGCAAGGTGCAAATGCACGCTCTGGTCTTCCTCATGATTGGTGGCGGAAAACGAAACATTGGTCAGCTTGTCAAAAGTGATGATCCCATCGGGTTTGGGATAATTAATCGGTTTGTGTTTCGCGGCCGGTTCCAGCGTATTGGCGTCGCTTTTGCCATGGCCCATGGTGCCGAAGAAGGAAAAACCACCGGTAATGGTGTTCACCCACAAATCCAGGCCGGTCAGCCCAATGCCGCCCAGCCAGGTGCCAAAGCGGCTCCACAAAGGTTTGGCATTGCGCACAATTTTGAGCTCGCGATAAACCGGGCTGGATTTATAGGCTTCGCCATAAGCCGCCAATACATCGCTTTGCCGACCGGCCTGTACGGCGTCAAACGCCGCCTGCGCGGCCATCATGCCGGTGCGCATAGCGTTGTGGCTACCTTTAATGCGCGGCAAATTCATAAAGCCTGCGGCACAACCGATAAGCGCACCGCCCGGAAAGGTCAGCTCAGGTACCGATTGGAACCCGCCTTCGGTCAGCGCCCGGGCGCCATAGGCAATGCGCTTGCCGCCTTGCAAAACTTCATTAATGGCGGGATGGGTTTTGAGCTTTTGGAACTCGTCATAAGGCGACAGATAGGGGTTTTTGTAATTCAAATGCACGACCATGCCCAAAGACACATAATTGTCGTCAAAATGATACATGAACGAGCCACCACCCGTGGCATTATCCAGCGGCCAGCCAAAGGTATGTTGCACCAGGCCGGAACTGAAAGCCTCATCGCGCACTTGCCATAATTCTTTAAGGCCAAGGCCAAACTTTTGCGGGTCGGAATCCTTATCCAGATCAAAACGCGCAATAAGTTGTTTGGCCAGCGAGCCGCGCGCGCCCTCGGCAATCAAAACATATTTGCCATTCAACTCCATGCCCGGCTGATAATCAGGCTTGTGTTTGCCATCAACACCGACGCCAAACACACCGGCAACCACGCCGCGCACCGCACCATCGGCCGTGTACAATACTTCCGACGCCGCCATGCCCGGATAAACTTCAACCCCCAGGCCTTCCGCCTGTTCGCCCAACCAGCGACAAACATTGGCCAGCGAGGCAATATAATTGCCATGATTGTGTATCAATGGTGGCATAATAAAGCCCGGAATAGTCAGCTTGCCGGCTTCGCCCAGCACCATAAAACGGTCTTTGCTGACCTTGGTTTTCAGCGGCGCGCCCTGTGCCTGCCAATCGGGCAATAATTCGTTCAATGCCGACGGATCAAGTACCGCACCGGAAAGAATATGCGCCCCCACTTCGGAGCCTTTTTCCAGCACCACCACCGAAAGCTCCTGATTGGCTTTGGCGGCCAATTGTTTGAGATGGATGGCGGCGCTTAGACCCGCTGGCCCGGCCCCAACAATCACCACGTCAAAATCCATGGCTTCGCGTTCTTGTGTCTGCTCGCTCATGCGGCTTCCTCTTTTGTAATGTAGTCCATCAAGCTGGGTTTTAATTCTTAACCGACCCTTGGCCCGAGCGCCAACACTTTTGATGCTGTGCAGGCCGTGCATTTGCACGAAATTTACCTTAAACTACGGCCATGGATGATGCCGACAAAGTTTCAACGCAGCAGGCGCACCAAGCTTTGACAAGCTGGTGGGAGGCCGCCGGTGTTGAAGTGCCGCCAGCGCCCGCACCAAAAAATGCCGGACCTAAAGCTAAAAGCGCTGGTCAGCATCAACCAACCGCCCGGCAAGACGGCATGACCGCATCTGCACCAACGCCCCAACCCCGCAAGGCAGATGCGATAGCTCGGCCGCCCGATAACCAACAGCCAAAATTGGCGCGCAAAACCGCCAGCACCGCCAATTCCCTTGACGAGCTTAAAACCGCGCTGGAGGGTTTTGATGCCGGGCTGGTAAAGGAAAATGCGCGCAACACCGTGTTCGCGCGCGGCAATGCGGACGCCGATATCATGGTCATTGGCGAAGCGCCGGGACGCGATGAAGACGCACAGGGCCTGCCCTTTGTTGGTCAATCTGGACAATTGCTCGACCGCATTCTGGCTGCCGCCGGGTTGGGGCCGGACAATGCCTATATCACCAATGCGTTTAACTGGCGGCCCCCGCAAAACCGCAAACCGACGCCGGACGAACTGGCCATGTGCTTGCCGTTTTTGGAGCGCCATATCGCCCTTAAGGCCCCCAAAATCATCATTTTGGTGGGGGCGACACCGCTGCAATCTATCTTGCAAATCAATACCGGCATTACCCGCGCGCGCGGCCAATGGCATGACTATGCAGTTAAAGAAGCCGACGGCAGCCTTAGCGAAAAAACCATTCCCACTTTGCCAACTTTTCACCCGGCATTTTTGCTGCGCGCCCCCTTGGCCAAACGCGACGTCTGGCGCGATGTGCAAAGCGTGGCCGCAAGGCTGGCCGAGATAAGTTGAACAACCGTCATTACGAATTGAGCACCGAGATGCGGTCACTGTCCGGCTAGATATTGTGATCTGGCACTTCCGGCAAAAGCTCAATTAAAAACAATCGCATAGTTGTTGGTTTTCGAGAATGAGTTCTATTTTTTTAACATAAAGTATAATATTTTTGACATTACGGTAACTTTATCATACATTTCATTTGAAAATTGTTCGAAGGAGGTGAAGATGAGTTTTTCAAATCGAGAAAAGAACATCATTGGTGCAATGGCGCTAGATGGCGCCGTTACCGTGTATTATTTTTCACAGGCCATGGCATTAACTGGTGGACCGGACCTTACCAGTTTTGAGCTTGGCGGCATTGTTGGAAAAACTATCGGCTTGGCGATCATCTTGGCCATTATTTTACACGTTGTCATCAATGGCCGCACCTCCCCCGAAGCGGCCGACGAGCGCGACGGTGCCATTGAGGGTAAGGCCAACACCATAGCCTATACGGTTTTGCTACTGGGTGTTGTCATTGTGATGGGGGGCGTTCTTATGGGCAGCTGGTTTGGTGCAGCGTTTAGCGCCGGCAACATAATCAATACGCCGTTTTTTGTCTTTCATGCCTTGGTGCTGGCTATTACCGCATCTGACTTTTCCAAATGGGCGGCACAATTGGTCCTTTACCGGCGGGGATATTAAGATGGCTAAATGCGATATTCGCAATACCATCCGGTCTTTGCGCTTTCACGCAGATGAGATGACGCAAGCTGAATTGGCGCAAAAAATCGGCGTCACCCGGCAAACCGTTTTGGCCATCGAAGCGGCGAAATACCCACCCTCGCTGGAATTGGCGTTTCGCATTGCCGAGGTTTTTAAGGTGCCGCTGGATGAGGTGTTTATGCGCGATGCCCCGGCAAAAGATGATGCGACCAATTAGCACATTTGTATTGGTCGCTACCGCGCCGTGAACCGCCTATAAAAGCAGCAGGGACTTGGCTCGCCTGTGGTGAGCAAAACACGGGATAGCATCATGCGCAAATTACACCTGGCGGGACTAGCGGCATTTTCACTGAGCATCATGACCACATCGGCATTGGCTGGCGTCGTGTTTGAAGTTGAAACCACTTATCAATCGGGCAGCGGACGACCAGACGAAAGAATGCTCGCTTATGCTGAAGGGTGCAATCTCAAAATGGAGATATCGCACCGTCGTCAGGTGGGCTCCTTCGGGCCATCCGGCACCGGTAAAACCACAACCATGAGCGAAACCGCCCGCATGGATAATTCTTCCAGCGCCAGCGCCACTACCGCCGACTCTGCCAGTCAAGGCCGGGTGGCCATTGCCCGGCCACTCATCAATGACCCTGAAATCCTGATTATGGATGAGCCGACCAGTGGTCTTGATACGAATGTTCTTGAGGAGATGATTTATACCTGCGCCAATGGCGGACGCATGGTGGTCGTTAATCATGACACGCAAAGCTATTTTATTATGCCAGATATGGGCGCTAATGGCTCCGGTAAAACTGGCAAAAACCCCGGCGGCGAAGGCGACATTGGGGGCCTACTTGCCGAAGCCATGAAAAATGTCCCGGCTGATCAGCGGGCAAAAATGGCCGAAATGATGAAGGCGCTAAAAGACCATAGAAAACTGGCCGAAAATGAGGAAATTGCGAAAAAAATACGCCGGGTCATCAACACCCACCGCCAAAGCCGCAAAAACAATTATCCGGTGGTCGAGTTTGAAACCTATGAAGGCGACGAATTGGTCGAGCGAATTTGGGCGGCCCGAATAGCCGACATTGAAGGCGGCAAAACCATGCGCGATGGGATATTGGGTTTTGAAGACTATATGAAAAAACGCCGCGGCGCCTTTGGTGATGACGATGATGGCAGTATTTTTGGGTCGCTAGAGGAATTGGACGACCGCTTTCCGGTTCTCTCGCATTCCTTTGAGGATGGCGAATTGGACGAGAAGTGGGCATTGCGCCGTGCCAAAAGACGAACCATAGACCCGGCCGAGTTTGAACCTCCATCGGGGTATAAACGCCAGACAATGCTTTCGCGATAAGGGCAAGGGCGGATACCTACCAGACTCTTACCCGGCCTACGAGCACAGCTCTTCGGCGTTCGGCGGGAAAACGTGCCACTGGCACGTTTTCTTATCCGCCTCTTACCCGGCCCAACATCTTAGATGTCAGGCGTTCGAAAATACAACGCCCCGCCGGGGCGTTGTATTTTCTCACCCCATAGTCGGAATAATAAACGCCTGATCGCCGATGTCGCCTTCGGGCCATCTTTGGGTGATGGTTTTGACCTTGGTCCAAAAGCGTACGCCTTCGGGGCCGTGTTGATTGACGTCGGCGAAGGCCGAGCGCTTCCAGCCGCCAAAGCTGTGATAGGCCACCGGCACCGGGATCGGCACATTGATGCCGACCATACCGACCTGAACTGAGGCCGCAAATTCACGCGCGGCGCGGCCATTGCGGGTGAAAATCGCCACGCCATTGCCGTATTGATGGTTGGACGGCAAAGCCGCGGCTTCTTCCAAAGTTTGTGCGCGCACCACTTGCAATACCGGGCCAAATATCTCGTCCTGATAGGATTTCATATCGGCGGTGACGTGGTCGAACAGGGTCGGGCCAACAAAGAAACCGTCCTCATGGCCCTGCAGTTTCAGGCCACGACCATCGACCAGCATTTTGCCGCCCTCGGCTTCGCACATGGTGATGTAATTTTCCACCCGTTCTTTATGGGCGGCAGTGACCACCGGACCATAATGGGCGTCATTATCGGTCGAAACACCGACTTTGAGCTTTTTAATTTCGGGTATCATGCGGGCGATAAATTCGTCCGCCGTATCCTCGCCGACCGGCACGGCAACCGGCAACGCCATGCAGCGCTCGCCTGCGGAGCCAAAGGCCGCGCCCAAAAAGTCGCGCACCACCTGATCCATATCGGCGTCAGGCATGATAATGCCATGGTTTTTGGCACCGGCCATGGCCTGCACCCGTTTTCCGTTGGCGGCACCGGTATGATAAACATAATGGGCAATATCGGACGAGCCGACAAAGCTGACTGCTTTGACATCATCATGCTCAAGCAGCGCGTCCACGGCTTCCTTATCGCCATTGACCACATTCAAAACCCCGGCGGGGGCACCGGCTTCGAGCATCAACTCGGCCAGACGCAACGGCACGGACGGGTCTTTTTCCGAAGGTTTGAGAATGAAGGTATTACCGCAGGCAATGGCCACACCAAACATCCACATCGGGATCATCGCCGGGAAGTTAAACGGGGTAATGCCAGCGACCACGCCCAAAGGCTGGCGCATATTATAAACATCAATCCCCGGCCCCGCGCCTTCGGTATAATCGCCTTTGAGCAAATGCGGGATGCCGCAGGCGAACTCGATCACTTCCAGCCCGCGTTGCACGTCGCCTTTGGAATCGTCGATTACCTTGCCATGCTCGGCGGACAACAGGGCCGCCAATTCGTCCATATTCTCTTCAAGCAGGGCCTTGAAACGAAACATAACCCGCGCCCGGCGCTGGGGGTTCATCGCCGCCCATGCCGGAAATGCCGCTTGTGCCGCGGCGATCGCCTCGCCCACTTCGGCGGTCGTGGCCAACGGCGTTTTCGCCTGCACGGCACCGGTATTGGGATTGTAAACATCGCAAAAGCGGCCGGATTTTCCGGTAATGTTTTTGCCATTGATGAAATGGTTAAGTTCGCGAGGCATGATGAATTTCCTTGAATTTTGGCCAGCGCTTCGGCGCCGTCATTTTGCCAGTGTAATACGCCCCACTGCCCGCGGCGTCCAGCCACGCTTATGTGAAGTCAAATCAAAGGCGCGGATCAAAAACCTGCGCCAGCCTTGGCCCTTCCTCGCGCAGATCAAATGCCGCCGCCCAACCGGTTTTAAACCCCATGGCCAAAGCCCGGTTGGCCGCCGCCTGATGATCAAAGCCGGTATCCACCAGATGGTCCGCCAACATACCAATACCCGGATTATGACCGATCAATGCCAGTCGTTTAACCGCGCCGCTATGGGCGGCGATCTGCGCCATCAATGTTTTTGGTGAAGCAAGATAGAGCTTTTCTTCAAAGCGCGCCGGGCATTCCCCAAACACCGCACACATATCGCCCCATGTTTGCCTGGCGCGTTCAGCACTGGAAACAATCGCCAAATCCGGCACCCAGTCGGCATCGCGCAACAAAACGCCCAATTGGCGTGCATGGCGATGCCCCTTATCGGACAGTGGGCGCCCATGATCGCCCGGCTCGGCACCGAAGGTCGCCGCTTTGGCATGACGGATAAGCAAGAGTTGTGGCATGAAAATGTCCTTCCTTGCGCGAAAGATAAGCCATCGGCGAAATGCTGACCAGCATCATTTGACGCGAATCATGTGCATGGCTACCGTTTCTTATGCGCTATTTTATTTTCTTCGCTGCCACTGCCCTTTTTGTCGCCAGCTTGCAATTCGCAGTGCTTTCGCCCTGGTTTTATGTCGGGGTAGTATTTTTTGGCATGATGGTTTTGTACGGGGTTTTTGACCTTGTCCAACGCCGCCATGCTTTGTGGCGCAATTTCCCGATTATCGGCCGCGCCCGCTGGATTTTGGAGTTTGCCCGGCCGTATTTGCGCCAATATCTGGTGGAGAGCGACACCGATGGCATGCCGTATAATCGCGAACAACGCAGCCTCGTCTATCGGCGCGCCAAAGACGTGGTCAGTGTCGAGCCGTTTGGCAGCCATATTGACTTTAATGAAGATCGTTATGAATGGTTGAACCATTCGATTACGCCCAGCGAACCAGCCAATGAAGATTTGCGGGTGGAGGTTGGCGGGCCAGATTGCAAACAACCTTATGCGGCCAGCGTCTTTAACATCTCGGCCATGAGCTTTGGGGCGCTGGGTGCCCACGCCATTGAAGCGTTGAACCGCGGCGCGGCACAGGGCGGTTTTTACCATGATACCGGCGAGGGCGGCATCAGCCCCCATCATCTCAAAGGCGGCGATCTGGTGTGGGAATTGGGCACCGGCTATTTTGGTTGCCGCACCAAGGACGGGAATTTCGATCCGGAAAAATTTAAAGAAAATGCCGCCATTGAAGCGGTAAAAATGATCGAAATAAAAATTAGCCAAGGGGCCAAGCCCGGCCATGGCGGGGTATTGCCCGGCGAGAAAGTCACTAAAGAAATCGCCCAGACCCGCGGCATTGAACAGGGCGTCACTTGCGAATCGCCGCCCTTCCATCACGCCTTTTCCACGCCCATCGGGCTTATGGAATACATTGCAGACCTGCGCGCACTATCGGGTGGCAAGCCGGTCGGTTTTAAGCTGTGCATCGGCCATCGGTGGGAATTTCTGGCAATCATCAAGGCCATGCTGAAAACCGGCATTAAGCCGGACTTTATTGTCATTGACGGGGCTGAAGGCGGCACTGGCGCTGCGCCGGTAGAGTTTCAGGACCATATAGGCGTGCCCTTGCGGGATGGCTTGGTGTTTGCGCGCAATGCGCTGGTCGGGGCCGGGCTTAAGGACGATATCCGCCTTGCCGCCTCGGGCAAGATGATCTCCGGCTTTGGTCTGGCGTCATCCATGGCCATGGGGGCCGATTGGTGCAATGCCGGGCGAGGTTTCATGTTTGCGTTAGGCTGTGTGCAATCGTTGAGCTGCCATACCAATCACTGCCCCACCGGCATCGCAACGCAAGACAAGCTCCTGCAACGCGGCCTTGTGGTCGACCATAAAAGTCAGCGCGTGGCCGCTTATCATCGCAATACCGTGCGCGCGCTTGGCGAAGTGGTGGCCGCTGCCGGGTGCACCCATCCATCACAATTATTGCCCTGCCACCTCTATCACCGTATAAGTGCTACCAACGCCAAACCCGCCGATGAAGTGTATGATTTGCTGCAGCGTAATATTTTGCTCGATGATCCGAACGGCACCTATCTGGCCAGTTCATGGGCCAGCGCCAGCGCCGAAAGCTTTGCCGCACAATAGAAAAATGGCCTGAAAATGGGCCTGAAAACGAACGAAAAGTCCAGAAAAAAGGAAATACCATGTTTGTAAAAATGTTGATGGGTTTTGCTCTGATGGCGAATTTCGCCCTGGCCACCAAAACCAATACTGAACATGAAGTGCAGTTTGCCGCCGCCGATAATGTCTCGGTTTATGCCGATCTCTATCTGGCGCAGGCGGGCAAAGCGGCACCACTGATTATTCTGTTTCATCAGGCCGGGTCCGACGGGCGCGGCGAATATGGCACCATAATCCCGCGTTTGACGGAACATGATTATAATGTGCTGGTCGTCGACCAACGCTCTGGAGGCAAGCATTTTGGCTCGACCAATCGCACGGTCGAAGCTTTGGGCAAGAGCACTAAATTTTGCCCGGCTTATGCCGATATGCAGGCCGCCTTGCACTATGCCAAAGCACAGGGTTTTAGCGGGCCGCGTTTTGTCTGGGGCAGCTCCTATAGCGCCGCCTTAGTGCTTAAACTTGGCGGCGAACATCAAGACGACCTTACCGGCGTGCTTTCCTTCTCGCCCGGGAACGGCCCGGCCATGGGGGCCTGCAATGGCAATAATTATGTGGATAGCGTCATTGCGCCGACCCTTGCCCTTAGCCCGCGCAATGAAATGCGCGGCCGCAAAAAACAATTCGACATTCTTGAAGCAAGGGGCCACCAAACCTTTGTCGCCGAAAAAGGCGTACATGGCTCTTCCATGCTGGTTGAGGCGCGCACCAAGTCTGATACCAGCGCCACCTGGCAGGCAGTGTTTGCCTTTTTGAGTGCCCATGGTGCCCCATGAAGCGAAAGCAGGCGCTAAGTTTTGATCTATACTGGTCTTTTCGCTCTCCCTATTCCTATTTAATTGCCCCGCGATTACTGGCCCTTACCCGCGACTATAAAGTGGTGTGCACATTTCGCCCGGTTTACCCTCTGGCAGTGCGCGTGGAGAATTTTTTCGAGACGGTAAATCCTTTATGGCCGGGCTATTTGATGCATGATTTACCCCGCGAGGCGGAACGGCTGGGCATGCCTCTGCATTGGCCGGACCCAGATCCGATCGTGCAGGATTTCACCACTATGAAAGTAGCCGACGAACAACCTTATATACGCCACCTCACCCGGCTTGGGGTTGCCGCCGAACGCGAAGGCAAAGGCCTGGCTTTCGCCACTACCGTCAGCGCCCGGTTGTGGGGCGGCAAAAAAAACTGGAATAAGGGCGATGCCTTATCGGCAGCCACGGCAAAGGCCGACCTTGCTTTGCCAGCATTGGAAGAGGTCTTGCGCACCCAACCTGATGAATTGGACGCGCAAATCAGCAAAAATGAAGCCAACCAACGCGCGGCTGGTCATTGGGGCGTTCCATTAATGGTGTTTGAAGGTGAGCCGTTTTTTGGTCAGGATCGCGTTGACAGCCTGATCTGGCGCATGAAGAAGCAGGGATTACGCGCACGCCAATAATCGGTGATTGTTTAGGCGATTATTTAGGAGAGTTTACACAAAATCACGCATTATTGATTTGATAAATTCCATGACCAATTCATGATCGTTCGGTAATGTTTATTGGAGACGGTCGTGCGTTTATTTTTGCTAGTTTTTGTTTTTATTTTTGTTCCGCTCAGCGCATTCGCCGCTGACGATGTGCAGATGGAGGCGACTGATCGCGGTAGTGCTATCGGCACCATCATCCCCTCTGAACTAGATCGTGTTGATCAACACGGTGCCCCGCGCCAATTTGACGATCTGGTCGGTGAAAACGGCATGGTTTTGATGTTTATACGCTCAGCCAAATGGTGCCCGTTTTGCAAGCGGCAACTCATGGATGTCTCTGCCAATGTCGACGAAATCCACGCGCTTGGCTATGCGCTTGTCATTTTGAGCTATGATTCTGTTGAAGATATTCAGCGTTATGTGGCCGAACATGAGCCCAAATTTACCATGCTGTCCGACCCGAGCTCTACGGTGATAGACGCGTTTGGCCTGCGCAACGCGAATTATCCCGAAATGCACTTTGCCCACGGCGTGCCGCACCCGATGATTTTCATCATTGGGCCGGATAAAATCATTCAGGACAAACTGGCGGAACATGGCTATCGGGACCGCCCGCCGACGGAAGCGGTTATTCATTCCATTCAAGCGATGGGCCAGTAAAATACGCGGGTTAAGACCCGCTTCAGCAAGGTGAATTGCCCTTATTGCTAATACCTGTCCTTCGGCCTACCTTCATCTTGGGATCTGAATCCAATTGGGTTCAAATCCTAGTATAAAAACAGGTTTTGGGGATGAATGTGAAGTGGATTGTCGCTCTTGCGGGCTTTTTGGCCTTAGGCATTGCTGGCATACATTTTGATGTGCTGGCCAGCCTGCCCGGCGGTCTGGGTGCGAGATCTGTGGAATCCACTTTGCGTGACAATGCCGTAGAAAAGCTGCGCGCCGCCAATACTGACTGGGCACAATTAAAGATAAGCGGTCAACAGGCAGTATTAAGCGGCAATGCTGCCAATGAGGCGGCACGTGACGAGACTATAAAGCTTATTCGCGAAAGCACGGGCAGTGGCGGCCTAATACTGGGCGGTATAACCCGCGTTAACGCCACATTGGTGACGCTAAACCCGGTTATTGAGAGCCATTTTTGGCAGGCCGAAAAAACCCAAAATGGCGCATGGACATTGTCTGGCTATGTTGGCACTGAGGCCGCCCGGCAAATGGGGCTGGCCAGTATTTCGAACGCCACAAGCATAGCCGACACCTTGCACATCGAAACCGGGATTGGCACCGCATGGGATGGGCAAACGCAAAGCTTGTTGGCAGCGCTTGAGCGCCTTGATGAAGGCGTTGCGCGCCTTGAGGACAATACCCAGTCTTTGAACGGACGCACTACAGATGCCAATATCAAAGCCGAATTGGAGGCGCAGTTCGCGCAATTGCCACCGCCATTGCTAGGAAAGATCGCGTTGGTCTTGGATGAACCAAACACCGCAGACCCCAATACTGCCGTTACTGAGGGCGCTCCCATTGCTGAAGCCGCGCAATGCCAACAACTTTTCTCTGTCGCGCTGCGTGATAACACCATTTTATTTTCCACCAGCAGTGCCGATATTAACCCGCAAAGTCTGGCGCTGTTGGACAGCATTGCCTCCATCGCCTTACGCTGCTCTGCCTTTTCCCTGACCATATCGGGCCATACCGATCAGTTGGGCGATCCGGCGTTTAACGATCAATTGTCTGAATGGCGGGCCCAGGCCGTACAAAATTATTTTATCGACAAAGGCATGCCCGCGTCGCAAATGCAAAGCCATGGTGCTGGTTCTCGCGAACCCATTTGCGGCGAAAACACACGCGCTTGCCGTCAACAGAACCGCCGGATAGAAATAGCTGTAGAATAGAAAGGAAGCCTCATGGTATGGCTCGCCGCCCAAATGTGGATATTGCTTGGCCTTAGCCTGATTTTGGGGTTACTCATCGGCTGGTGGATAGCCAATCGCCAACCGCGCACCCCTGATGACGATAGCGATATCGAGCTGGCGCAATTGCGCTCGCGCATTGAAGAGTGCGAGGCGGAAAAAAACAAATTGCGCGCCCAGTCCCTGGAATATGAAACCGAGCGGCGCAAATTCTCGCCGCCCAAGCAAAGCGACAAGGTCGAGCCATTGCTGTATGAAACAGCCACCGATGGTGCCGCGGATGATTTGAAGAAAATTAATGGCATAGGGCCGCAATTGGAAAAAATGCTCAATGAATTGGGCGTCTATTATTTTCACCAAATTGCCTCATGGACGGATCAGCAAACCGATTATGTCGATGACAAATTACGCTTTAAAGGCCGCATAACCCGCGATAATTGGCGCGGGCAGGCAAGATCGCTTACCACTTTTCCGCAAACCCGCGAATGAGTAATGACATTTCAGCAAAAAGGCCGCCTCATAGGCGGCCTTTTTTCGATAAATATTGCGCCTGATCTAGACTCTAATCCAGGGGCGGAATACGCAACATTTGCCCGGGATAGATTTTATCCGGATGCCCCAGCATTGGCGTATTGGCTTCGAAAATAGTCATATACTTATTGCCGCTACCATAATGTTTTTTGGAAATGCCCCACAAGGTGTCGCCGCGCACCACCGTGTAATACACCGCCTCGGGCGCCGGTTGTTCAACCTGCAATTCATCCTCAACCTTGGCGACACCCTGCACATTGCCAAGGGCGATCAGTATTTTTTCTTTCTCCGCCTGATCGGAGGTTGTACCGCCCACCGTCACCGTGTCGCCGGCCACCGCAATAGTGACGCCGCCGACGGCAAGACCTAAGGCCTCGACTTCTTTGCGAAGCGCCGCCTCATCAGATTCTTTACTCTTGCCAAGACCAAGTTTTTTGCCAACTGCACTAGCGAAATCTAGAAATCCCATGGTTTTATCCTTTTCAATGTCCCTACCTTCAAACATGCCAACCCGCCGCTCAAGAGTCCAGTGCTGGCAAGGGGCTTGCCTTGGCGCAAGGGCTGGGGCAATGATCAACACAATAGAGAGCTTGGCCATGGGTCAGGCGAATGCTTTACGAGGAAAACCCTATGATTGCCCTGCTTGCCATTATCGCCGTATTTGTCATTTTTGGCGTTTTGAACTTTGTTGAATATGGCCGTCTGGACTAAGGGAGCCAGATAGGCTCACACGCCCTGAGCACCCTCGCGCAAGAGTTTTTCCAGCGTTTGCGGTGCTTGGGCCCCCGACACACCGCGCTTTTGCGCCACAATAAAGGTCGGCACCGCGCCTACGCCAATATGCTGCGCCTCAACCGCCTGCTGTTCAACTTGCTCAACATCGCGTTCGCTCGCCAAAAGGTCAGCCACAATCGCGCCGTCCATGCCAATTTGGCTGCCGATCTGCGTCAATATAGCGCTATTGCCGACATCTTCGCCTAAGGTAAAGAATGCCATAAACAGGGCTTCTTTGACCTCCCAGCCCTTGCCCTGCCCCTGCGCCCAATGAATCAGCCTGTGGGCGTCGCGGGTATTGGGGCGACGGGTGATTTTATCGAACCGAAAATCAATATCCACTTGCGCACCGGCCTCGGTCAGATGCTGTAAACCGGTCGCGCGCACCGCCTTATCGGGAAATTTTTGTTCCATAAAGGCCTGATATTCGACACCAGCCATCGGAATACCATGATCCAGAAAAAACGGATGGAATATGGTTTGAACCTGTATTTGTGGCGCGAGCGTATCAATCGCGGTTTTGGCATTGCGCAGCCCCACCCAACACCACGGGCAGACTACATCGGAAATAAAATCAAGTCGCACGTTCATGGCATCATAAGCCTATCGTTTGCGCAAAAACACCGAGCCGGCGCTATAGCCCGCGCCAAAGGAGCATAAAAGGCCAATATCGCCTTTGACAAAATCATCATTGTGCTTGTGAAAGGCAATGACTGACCCGGCCGAGGAGGTGTTGGCGTATTCGTTCAAAATTACCGGCGCGTCTTCGGCGCTCACTTCGCGGCCCATGACTTTTTTGGCGATGAATTGGTTCATGGAGAGATTGGCCTGGTGCAACCACATGCGTTTTAGCTGGTCCGTGGCCAGGTTCAACTCGGCCAAATGCTCTAAAATCATCCCGGCAACCATCGGTACAACTTCACGGAACACTTTGCGCCCCTCTTGCACAAAGAGTTTATCCGCATTGCCTTCGCCTTCGGGCGCGGCGCGGTTTAAAAAGCCAAAATTATTGCGAATATTATTCGAGAATTTTGTTTTGAGTTTGGTGCCCAAAATATCATAGCCCTGATTGCCGACCCGACTTTCTTCTTCCACCAAAATGGCGGTGGCAACGTCACCAAAAATAAAATGGCTATCGCGATCGCGAAAATTCAAATGCCCCGAGCATATCTCCGGATTGCATACCAATACCGATTTCGCCTGCCCGGACGCGATCATGCTTTGTGCGGTGGACAACCCGAAAGTCGCCGAAGAACAGGCCACATTCATGTCATAGCCAAAGCCATTTTCCATGCCTAGCGCATCTTGCACTTCCACCGAAATTGCCGGATAGGGTCGCTGCAAATTCGAGCACGCCACCAATATTACATCCACATCCTTAGACTCGCGACCGGCGCGGCTCAGCGCGTCCTTAGCTGCCTCCACCGCCATTTCCGCCAGCAAGGACAATTCCTCATCCTCGCGCTCAGGGATACGCGGTGCCATAATATTGGGATCCAAAATCGGGTCTTTGGAAATTACATAGCGCGATTTAATGCCCGATGCTTTCTCAATGAATTCTGCCGACGATAATGGTTTTGCCGTCGCCTCTTCGCGCTCAATCTGCGCCGCGTGCTCAGCATTCCAGCCACTGGCCCAAGCGTTATAGCTTTCCACCAATTCTTCATTAGAAATACTTTGCGACGGCGTCCACAGGCCCGTCGCCGTCAATACAGCCTTGTTTTGCATAAAAATCCCTGCGCGTAATAAACCTCAGCGCATTGCTTTTACGCCCTTTAGCAAAAAAAACCAGTGGCCGTGCAGTGGCAATGCCTATGCCAATACCAGCTTGAAATTTTCACGCTTTAATCGCGGTGTTATGGACATGTCGCTCAATGCACTAGCGCCAATGCGGGCCAGCAGCGCATCCGCCGCGGCCTTATCATCGCCCTCAAGGCCCGCATAATGATCGAGCACACGCTGCAACATCCATAATGGATACGGAAAGACCGCCCGGTCATCCTCGACACCGCCGACTTTATATTTATGAAAACCGGTAATACGTGGTAATTCGCTCTGCCCTGGATTATCGGCCACCCATTTTTGCAAATCGGCGATGCTGTCTTGTAAAACCGGCAAATGCTCGCGCGCAAAAATCGCCAATAGCGGCTCCAAAGTTGCCGGCACCTGATCTTCGCCCAAAAATTCACCGCTCAAGGCCTGTTGCGGCGCGTGGGTACGCCGCGCCCAATCGGCCACGCGCGGCGCCACGCGCTCCATTATTTTGCCAGATTCCGGGTCACGATAATTATGCGCGTAAAGCGGCCCCAAAAACCCGAAATCACCAATGCTGGGCCGCGAGCCAAACAAAAACGGATGGGCGGCCAAATGCGCATCAAAAGCCCGCAAAAACTCTTCATACACCTTTTCAATCGCCGGTATGCTTTTCGGTGTTATGCCCAAAAATGGCAGCGAGCCTTTAAAATTCTCCGCCGCCTTTTTACCAAGTGCATAGCGCTCTTCCGCAGGCAGATGGGGAAAACCGGTATTGCCAAATTCCTGATAGGCAAAATCCTCATTATAAGCCCAACGATAATGCATGGCGGTAATCAACAGCCATTCATCGCCAAATAATTCCAAAATAAGCGCCGCCAGTTTTTGCACTGGCCCCGCCGGATAGACGCCCGGACCCGGCAATTTGGCCTCGAAATAATCGATAATATCGGTGGTGTCCTGCACCGTCTCATTTTGTGGGGTGATGATAATCGGCACCATGCCATAGCCCAAACGCGGCATCACCTCCTGCTCATACACTTCGCGAGTCGAAAGCACTTCCAGATACGGTACATTCTTCCAACGCAAATAGCCGCGCGCTTTGCCGGAATACAAGGAAAATGGTGCAGCGATAAATTGATAATGGCTCAAGTTTTGGTTTCCAATGCTTTTGCAATGCCGCCAACAATAATCGGAATCGCCAGATAGGCCAGACAGGTAAGACCTATATCGCAAAAAATACGCGGCCGCTGCCATTTTCATCGGGCGGCAAGGAGAAGGAACCGCGCACCAACCACAAGCAACCGATCGGATCGGCACCGTGATCACGCAAGTGTGAAGCCTCTAACCATGATTTCATCCAAAGACGGGCCTCTATCGATACATTTGCACGGTGCGGGGCGCACAAACACAAGTTAGAGGATTTTCTATGCGTAATAATCAATCTGGAAAAACATCTATGGCCATGCGGCTGTTGGCGTGCGCCGCGCCCTTGACGCTATTGGTGCCAACAATGGCCGCCGCGCAAGACGATGCGCCTACCGCACATGCATTAGTGGAAGCCATGAGCACCGCCCATGGCGGGTATCAAAACTGGCTGAGTGCACCCTCTTATTCCTATACAGCAGTGATGAATTTTCTGCCGCTGCCCGTAGGAAACGACCGCCATTATGGAGACAATTGGCGCTATTATTCGGTGACCATCGACCCCGACACCAGCCGCGGCTATGTAGACATCCCGTTAGAGAATAAAGCAGGATATGAAGCGGGGTATGATGGCGAAAACCTGTGGCGCACCGACTATAGCTTCGATCCAAAGTTTCAGGACGGGCCGGCTTTGTTGTTATGGTTCCATTATGGCATGGCGTCTTTGCCGTTTGTCGCCAATGTAGAAGGCACAAAGCTGGAAGATCGCGAACAGGAAACCTTGCCCGACACGGACACAAACTATGATGTTGTGCGCATGACCTTCGCGCCAAAGGGCAAAGTGCGCGCCGGGTTTATCGATATCTTCATTGACCCCCAAACCCATTTACTCAAGGCGTGGCGTCAGGGTTCCGGTTATCCGCTTATGCCGCATGACCCGTTGGGCGATATAACCGGTACGCCGCAACAAACCATGTTGCGGATTATCAATGACTATCAAAAGGTAGACGGCTTCACCGTGCCAAGGTCTTATGTGTCCATGGCCACCAGCGGCGATATCGTCGGTGTGCACATGCTGCTGGAAGCCAGCTTCTCCAAAGCATTTGACGAAAAAGACGCCATGGCACCAAAAGGTGCCACCATCATTGGCGCTGCAAACTAGGATCAGGACGCTGAGCAAGCGGGAATGCGTGGAAGCCTTCCCGCCCCAGAATTAACCGGTTTTACGTATCCAAAAAGCTGCGCAATTTGCGCGAGCGTGATGGGTGTTTAAGTTTGCGCAGGGCTTTGGCTTCGATCTGGCGAATACGTTCGCGGGTAACCGAGAATTGCTGCCCGACCTCTTCCAGCGTGTGGTCAGTATTCATACCAATGCCGAAGCGCATGCGCAGCACCCGTTCTTCGCGTGGAGTCAGGCTGGCCAGCACCCGCGTGGTGGTTTCGCGCAAATTCGACTGAATGGCGGCATCGACTGGCAAAATAGCGTTCTTATCTTCGATAAAATCGCCAAGATGGCTGTCTTCTTCATCGCCAATCGGGGTTTCCAAACTGATAGGCTCTTTGGCAATTTTCATTACCTTACGCACTTTTTCGAGCGGCATTGAAAGCTTTTCGGCCAATTCTTCCGGCGTTGGTTCGCGGCCAATTTCGTGCAGCATTTGCCGCGACGTGCGTACAAGCTTGTTGATCGTCTCAATCATGTGCACCGGAATACGGATGGTGCGGGCCTGATCGGCGATCGAGCGGGTAATGGCCTGCCTGATCCACCAGGTGGCATAGGTGGAGAATTTATAACCGCGGCGATATTCAAACTTGTCGACCGCTTTCATCAGGCCAATATTGCCCTCCTGAATGAGATCAAGGAATTGCAGCCCGCGATTGGTGTATTTTTTGGCAATGGAAATCACCAGACGCAAATTCGCCTCGACCATTTCCTTCTTGGCTTGCGCCGCTTCGCGCTGCCCCTTTTGCACGGTCTGCACAATGATGCGAAATTCATCAATGGTCACACCGGCATCTTGCGCCAATTGCGCGACTTGGCGGCGCAGGCGATCTACTTGCGTAGTTTCGCGATCAATAAACTTCTCCCAGGCTGGCGACAGCTTGGAGACGTCGGCACCCCAATTGGGGTCCAGTTCGTGCTTGAAATAATGTTGCAAGAATTGCGAACGCGGCACCCCATGGCCATCGGCAAGGCGCATAATGCGGCCTTCCAGACCCACCAGCCGCTTGTTAATCGCATAAAGCTGCTCAACCAGCGCTTCAATACGATTATTATTCAAATGGATGGCTTTCAGCCGGGTAATGATCGCGTCTTGTGTCTCGGTATATTTGCGGCGCGATTGCGGGGTTAAGTCCTTGCCCTTCATTTGGGCATCAATCAATTTGCCTTGCAGCTTGTTGAAGGTTTTAAAATCCGAAGCAATGGCATCCAGTTCGGCAACTACACCGTCGCGCAATTCGGCTTCCATGGCGGAAAGCGACAGATTGACCTCATCGTCATCATAATCGTCGTCATCGCTCTCGGTGCTTTCGGTCTCACCTTCGGTTTTTTCGCCGTCTTCAGTTTTACCTTCCGGGTCGTCCGTTTTTTCGGCTGTCTTTTCGTCCGCAGGTTGCCCCTCAGATTTCACTTCGCCCGCCGCTTCATCCCCGGCATTGTCTTCTTCGGCGCCGTGGCGCGCGGCAAATGTGGTCTCCAGATCGATAATGTCGCGCAGCAAAATCCGGCCTTCGGATAGCTCTTCGCGCCAAACCATAATCGCTTCAAAGGTCAGCGCACTTTCGCATAGCCCCCGGATCATAGTGTCGCGGCCGGCCTCAATGCGCTTGGCAATGGCAATTTCGCCTTCGCGCGATAATAGCTCGACCGTGCCCATTTCACGCAAATACATACGCACTGGATCATCCGTGCGGTCGGCTGCTGCCGTGGTATTGCCCGTACGCACAGCGGTGGTAGCGGTGCGGGTGGCGATGGTTTTGCCGGTTTCGGCGTCAATTTCGTCGCCATCGACCACATTAATGCCCATTTCGGAGAGCAACGCCATTATGTCTTCAATGCGCTCGGAGCTAACTTCGCCCGATGGCATGACCTTATTCAACTCTTCATGAGTGACAAAGCCGCGCGGCTTTGCCAACTTGATCATGCGCTGAACACCGCTATCAGAAAGATCCAGCAATGGTCCTTCTGGCGTTTCAACACTTGTCGTTTTTTCTGCTTCAGCGGCCTTATTAGCCATATGTCACCTTCACCCTATAATCCGCGCCGAAAATATCGCGCGTAGGTTATTTCTGTTTTAACGCGCTCCAACACGAAACCCGTCAATGATCGCCACCTTCCTACTCAGGCACGTCCTCTTCAGGTCTTGCTGATCGCCGGGCAGCGCCAAGCGCCTTCACGCCACGCTCATCGCCGCTCTTGATACCTTCCAGCAATTGCTGATAACGCGCTGCCTGTTCATCGGCAAAACCTGATCGCTCCATGAGGTCCTCGGCTGTTTGTAGCCAACGCTTTACGCGTTCCATTTCGGACTGTTCCGGGACAGGTATCGTGCGTCGCTCCAATTGCCGTAGATCGTCTGCAAAACCTTTGTGGGTTAAATGGCGATGCAAGCTCGCCCTGTCAACACTTTGGCTGGCTATCCAGTGTTCAAGAATGGCATCACGCAGCCTTAATAACACGTCTTCGCTCAATTCCATATTGGCAAAGGTCTCATCGGTCTTGCCCAAAATCTGTGGGAAGGCGATAATTTGGGCGGTCAGAAACCGCTGTTCTGCAAGGCCGACAGACGTTCTCGCCGCAATTTTTCGCAAATCCTGACTTGGAAAAGCCCGCGCCGGAGCTTTGCCGCGGCCCGCATTAGGTTGGCGCACTCGGCGAAATAAAGCATCAATGCGTGCATAAAATTCATTTTGATAAAAACTGGCAACTTCCTTATTACCAATCTCCTGCGCCGCTTCGCGCAAGCGTTTTTTTAGGCCCGCCCGTGATTCGGGGGTATCCAGCGATACCCGCTCTTTCTCCCTTTCCCACAACACATCGACCAAAGGCCGGGCATTGCGCAATACATCATCCATAGCGCCGCGGCCGCGCTGGCGGATCATATCATCCGGGTCCAGCCCTTGCGGCAAAAACGCAAATGTCAGCGTGCGGCCCGGCTCCAATAAGGGCAAAGCCCGGTCCAGCGCCCGGTGCGCCGCCCGCTGCCCCGCCGCATCGCCATCAAAGCACAATATCGGCTCCGGCCCGGCCTGCCATAAAAGCCGCAATTGATCCTCGGTCAGCGCCGTGCCCAAGGGCGCCACCGCATGAGCAAAGCCAGCGCGCGCCAGGGCAATGACATCCATATAGCCTTCGGCGACAATCAGCCCCTGAGCGTCAGCGGCGCGCACGGCGGCGCGTGCTTGGGGATAATGGTATAATGTGCTGCCTTTGTGAAACAGCGGCGTTTCGGGCGAGTTGAGATCTTTCGCCTTATCATCCTTGGCCATGGCCCGGCCGCCAAAGCCAACCAGCCGTTTACGCGCATCATAAATCGGAAACATGATCCGATCGCGAAACCGGTCATAGGGCGCTTTGCCATTGTCCGGATCGATCAGCAAACCAGCCTCGACCAGCGCGCCGATTTTAGCACCCTTTTGCAGCAAATAGTCCTTCAACGCCGTATGCGAAGCCGGGGCATAACCCATACCAAAATCGGCCCAGGCCGCTTCGTCCAAACCGCGATTTTCAAGGTAATGGCGGGCGCTGCGCCCGCGCACACGGCCAAGCTCGGCGATAAAAAACCGCCCGGCCTCCTGCATCCATTCGACCAGACCCTTTTGCCGCTCTTCCCTTTGCGCCGCCTGCGGGTCCGGCGCGGGCATATTCATACCCGCTTCACCGGCCAGACGCTCGACCGCTTCAGAAAAGCTAAGGCCTTCGGTTTCTTGCAGCCAGCTTATCACATCGCCATGCTTGCCCGAAGAAAAGCAATGGAAAAACCCTTTATCATCATTGACAAAAAAACTGGGGGTTTTTTCCTTATTGAATGGCGAAAGACCCGCAAATTCCCGGCCCTGACGGCGCAGCTTAACCGTCTTGCCAATCAGGTCAGACGGTTTGACCCGGCTTTTCAACTCTTCAATAAATTCTTCGCCAAAGCGCATGTGTTCTGCCACTTACCCAATCAGCAAGGATAAGGGATAGACGAGCTTTGCGCAAAGCCGCAATGCTGACATTTGGTGGATTTCATTATCGCAAAAGCACTACATCACGCGTATTGACATTCGTATCCTTAATTTGTATATACATATGGCTTGACGTATCCTGAGTGGCCGAGGTTTAGAGGGTGCCCCGGGATTTGGACGAGCAAACTGCGCTAAGGCCTCCAGGTATGGTGCGCCCAGTGATTACACGTTTAACCTTTTAATGATTGGAAACACTCATGAATATCAAAAAACTTCTCGCGACTTTCGAGAACCGACATATGAAAGGAATAACGTGCCCTTATCATACTCACCCTTCAAGGGATTCCAATGGGATCCACAAAAGCGACGAGCCAACCTGAAAAAGCATAATATTGATTTTCAGGAAGCAGTGACAATCTTCGATGGCCCTGTTGTGGTCATGCCCTCAAACCGTGAAGAGGAAGCGCGCCATATTGCCTTTGGAACACTAAATACGGTTGTTGTCGCGATTGTATTTACGATCCGAGATGGCCATTGCCGAATTATTTCGGCACGGCGAGCGAAAACAAATGAGCGAAAAAAATATCGTGACCTACACCCGGGAGGAATTGGATAAACTCCCTAGCAAGACTGACTGGAAACGCCTTGAAACCCTCACCGACGAGGACATTGCCAAGGCGGTGGCCGATGATCCTGATGCCGCTCCCATCGATCTGGACTGGTCAGATGCAGAGTTGTGGATTCCCATCAGCAAAAAAGCGGTCAGCTTGCGCATTGATAATGACGTCTTAGAATTTTTCCGAGCGAGCGGGCGCGGTTATCAAACTCGCATGAATGCGGTTTTGCGCCAGTATATGGCCCATAAAATAAATAAGAAAAAACGAGCCTGACTACGTTATGGCTGCGACTTACTTTTCCCAGCCTCGCCCTTCATCCATTGAATATACTCTGGGTGAGCGTTCATCACATATCCTGAATCAGCTCAAAATCGCCTTAACCGCGGCCCCGGCTTTGCCAAAATCCATGGCCCCGCCATATTTGCCTTTTAGCGCGCCCATGCATTTGCCCATGTCTTTAAGCCCGGCGGCATCAAGGTCGTCGACCACCGCGCGTGCGGCTTCGGTGATTTCATCTTCGCTCATCTGGCGCGGCATAAACTCGCCAATAATGGCGCTTTCTTCGCGTTCGCGCTCGGCCAGATCCGCCCGGCCCGCTTCTTCATAAATTTTGGCGCTTTCTTCGCGCTGTTTGAGCAGTTTGGCGAGAATTTGCAAAATCTGCTCTTCGGCACAACCTTCGCCGACATCGCGGGTGCGCGCGGCAATGTCCCGATCCTTAATCGCCGCCTGAATCAGCCGCAAGGTTGAGACGCGCACTTGCTCGCGCGCTTTCATGGCTTCAATGAGTTTTGTCTTGATTTGATCGCGAAGCGACATGTTTTTCACCCTGTTTGAGACAGTGCTTAAGTCCAAATTACCGGCTATTTCATTGTTAAACAACGTTATTTCATGGCCTCTTTGTTGGTTGACGCAAAGGGTAGCCTTGCATAGTTTCCACCCTCAGACATGCCATTTCGCCGCCCGATACCATTATGGTCGGGTGGCAGAAAAAACCGGAGCGTTGGCCTATGACTGTGCACGCAAAGAGTCAAGAGCGAGAAAGCACGCCAAACGCTATGCTGGTGCTGGCTGACGGCTCGGTATTTGCCGGGTTTGGCGTTGGCGCAACCGGCCAAGTCATTGGCGAAGTTTGCTTTAATACGGCGATGACCGGCTATCAGGAAATCCTTACCGACCCTTCTTATAGCGATCAAATTTTGTGCTTCACATTTCCACATTTGGGCATTACCGGCACCAATTTGGATGATGCTGAAGACCAAAGCGGCGTAGAAAGCGGCGCGCGCGGCGTCATCATGCGCGCCCAGCCCGGCCAACCGGCAAATTGGCGCGCCGATCAATCGCTGGATCAATGGCTGCGCTTGCGCGGCATTGTCGGGCTTTATGGCATCGACACCCGCGCGCTCACCGCCCATATCCGCCGTGCTGGCATGCCCCATGGGGTCATTGCCCATCATCCGGACGGACAATTTGACATCCCGGCTTTGCGAGCTTTGGCGCAGGAATGGACAGGTTTGGAAAACGCCGATCTGGCCGCCAAAATAAGCACGCCCAAGGCCTTCAATGCTGCACAGGGTGCGTGGGATTTAGGTGAGGGCTATGCGCCAGCCAATGAAACCGGCCCCAAAGTGGTGGTCATTGATTATGGTGCCAAAAGCAATATTGCCCGCCGCTTGGTCGCCAGTGGTGCGCAAGTACAGATTATTCCGTGCGACACCAGCGCCGAGGCGGTTTTGGCATTGCAGCCAGATGGCGTGCTATTGTCCAACGGGCCGGGCGACCCGGCCGCCACTGCCCGCCATGCAACCCCGCTCATTCGCGCACTGATTGCGGCAGATTTGCCAATTTTTGGCATTTGCCTCGGCCATCAATTGCTGGCACTGGCGCTGGGCGCGACCACCAAAAAAATGGAGCAGGGGCATCACGGGGCCAATCATCCGGTAAAAGGTCTGAGCACCGGCAAGGTTGAAATCGTGTCAATGAACCATGGCTTCACCGTCGACGAGGCCAGTTTGCCGGACGCGGTCATTTCCACCCACATTTCCTTGTTCGATGGAAGCAATTGCGGCCTGCGCCTAAAAGACAAGCCGGTATTTTCGGTGCAATATCACCCCGAAGCCAGCCCCGGCCCACAAGACAGTTTTTACCTGTTTGAGCAATTTCGCCGCTCTTTAGAGGAAGGTCATCGCCAACATGCGTAAACACGCAATCAACACACCGATCAAAAGCCTTGCTCTCGTCGGCGCATTGGCGCTGGCCGGGTGCCAGAGCGCAAACCAGGACACTGCCACCGGGCCTGCAATTGCGCCGCCACAAGCGGAAAATCCGTGGCAGGATTGGCAGAGCAACAAAGATACATCGCCCTTATTGGGCAAAATATGGTCCACCCATGATCAGGCCTTTATCACCCCCGCCCAATTGTCCACGGCGCTGGCGGCGCGCACTTTTGTCTTGCTTGGGGAAACCCATGACAATGCTGACCATCATTTATTGCAAGCGTGGGCGATTGACGCATTGGCGGCGAAGGGTCGCAACCCGGCCATTGTCTGGGAAATGTTTGATAGCGGGCAAAGCGCGGCCATGGCAGATTTTTTGTCTACAGACACCGCCAATGCCCAAGGCTTGGGCCCGGCGGTAAAATGGGAAGATACTGGCTGGCCATCCTGGTCGCTTTATCAACCGGTGGCCGAAGCCGCTTTTAGCGCCAATTTGCCCATGGTCGCCGGTAACGCGCCAATTGCTTTGGTGCGCAAAGTTGGCAAAGACGGCTATGACGCCCTGCCACGAGGCCAATCCGCAAAACTATTATTAGACCGCGAACTTGGCGATGTTCTGGAACCGGCCTTGCGGACCGAGATTGTCGCCTCCCATTGCGACCTGATCCCCCTGCAAGCCACCGGCCCGATGTTTCGCGGCCAACGTGTGCGCGATGCCTTCATGGCGGAGGCCATGCTCGCCTATGGCCAGCAAGATGGCGCGGTGTTAATCGCCGGGTCCGGCCATGTACGTACGGACCGCGCGGTGCCATGGGTGTTGCGTCAACACCAGCCGGATGCAGACATTGCCAGCCTCGTATTCAAAGGCGTCGAGCCGCAGGACGATGATATTGACGCGCTTGGCCCGCTAAACCCGGAGGGCAATATCGCCGCCGATTATGTCTGGTACACGCCAAAGAAATTACGCGATGATCCGTGCGTGGCCCTAAAAGCAAAATTTGCCAAATGATCGCTCTTTATCGCACATTGCCAAACCCATGCGCGCGCCGCTAAGTCGCCGCCAAGCGCTTGGCCTCGGCTTTGGCGCGGCACCCTTGCTGGCATTGTCATCGTGTGCGCCGCGCCGCGCACCGGCGGACACCTTGCGCATTGGCATTGATGGCGCACCAGATTCGCTTGATTCCCTGCAAGGGCAATTCGCCGCTGCGGCCCTGCTTTACAAGCAAATCTATACACCGCTGACCGATTATGGAGCGGATGGCAAAATCGCTCCCGGTTTGGCAAAAAGCTGGACCGTCTCGCCCGATGGCAAGCAATGGACATTCACTTTATTCGAGGACCTGCACTGGTCTGATGGCGCGGCTTTAACCGCCGAAGATGTGGCGTTTTCGGTGCGCCGGGCGCTAGACCCGGACACTGGCTATGCTGATGCGGGTGACTTTTATTTGCTCGAACAGGCGCGAAATGTGCTGGAGGGCATAGTGCCACCATCAGCGGTCGGCGTGCGGGCTTTTAGTGCTACAAAAGTGGTGTTTACCCTGACCCAGCCTTTGGGCGTATTTCCCGAGCTTATGCGCGAATTTTATCCGCAGCCGAAACATGTTTTGCAAGATAAACAAAGCCAATGGCCATTGCCGCCGGACTTTGTTGGCTCAGGCCCCTATAGCGTCGCCATTTACACCCAAAGCCGCTTGGTCTTGCACAAAAACCCCTATGCCCGCTTACCGGCCAGCATTCCGATCATCGACATTGCATTCATTGACGAAGCGGCCACCCGCGCCCGCATGGTCCGCGCCGGTGATCTGGACCTCGCCCAAGACCCGCCCGCCAATCAAATTGCCGATTTGCGCGCCCGGCCCGAGGTGGTTTTATACGGATGGGCCGCACCCAAACTGGTATATCTCAAGATCAATCATGCCCGCAGCCCGCTTAATGATGTGCGCGTGCGCCATGCCCTCACTTTAGCCATTGATCGCGAATTTTTGGCCAATACGGTCATGCAGAGCACCGCCGCCCCCACCGCCCGTATTATCGCCAATCTTGGGGCAAATCTGGGGGCCAGCAAGAGAGTTGATGACCAATCGCTTGCCGCCCGCAAGGACCATGCGCGAGCATTGCTTAAACAGGCCGGATTTGAAAACCGCCTGACCACCACCTTAATGCATTCGGGCGGTGTGCGCGAAGGCTTGAGCGTCGTTCTGGCGCAAGGCTGGCAGGAGATTGGCATTGATTGCGCCCTGACCACGGCAGATCCGGCGGGGCTTTACACGTTTATTGACGAGGGCGCGTTTGATCTGGCCATGGCATCGTTTGACCGCGGGCTAAAAAACGAGGGCTGGCGGATGATTGAACCCTTCGCCAGCGAAGGGTTTGCCGCCAATTTTAACTGGACCAACACGGCTTATGATGAAGCTGTGGCCGCCACCCGCGCCGAGGCCGACCCGGCGTTGCGCGACGTCTTGGCCCACACCGCAGAAGACATTTTGCTGGATGACGCCGCGATTACGCCGCTAATCCATGAAAAAGAATTTTGGTTGGCCGGATTGCGATTACAAAAACTGGATCCACGCCTGCCACCAGTACAATGGGGCCGTTTGGCATTGAGACAAAATTTGGACCAGAATCCTAAACCTTAAACCCAAACTTTAGGCCATAGCCTAGAGCAAAGCGGTTTCGATCAGCAAATATGCCGGTCCATCGCCGGTGCGTAAATGGGTTTCCAAATGCACGCGGTTTTCTTTTTTCGCCGCTTCGTCAATCTTGGCGCGCAATTCCTCGGCGAAAGCATAGGCCGCCGAACGCAAGGGCGCATCTTCGGCGAACGCATCATGCAATGCCTTTACCGGCACCGGAGCCTCCATGCGCACAATGTCGGTCATCGCCTGCTGCCCACCGACAAGGCGTGCGTGGGAAAGTGCGCGATAAACCTGCGTGCTAAATAAAAGCGGCGGATCAATATCATGAATACGAAACAAGGTTACCAGACGGTCCAATGGGTCTGACCCGGTTTTTGCATCTAAATCAGATTGCGCCATTGGCTCAACCCGTTCTGCGGTATGTGCTGGTGCTGGGGCCGAAACTGGAGCCGGTATGGGGGCCGAAATCGGAGATGATACTGGAGCCGATACCGGTTGTTGGGCGGGCTTGGCATCTTCGTCGCTACGCTCCATGCCCGACAGCACATCTTTCCATCGCCAGGCGCTGCCTTTTTTGGCGTCTTTTGCCTGATCGCGATCAGGTCTCGCCGTGTTCGATTCTACAATTGGTTGTGCCGCTTCAGACTCGCTTTGGCCGGGTGCCATGTCCTCACCGGATTGCGCGCGCAACCCGCTACGCCCTGATGGTGTTTGGGTTTCGGCTGCCGGGACGCTACGCGGCGACGAGGCAAACGGGCTTGGCACTTGCATGGCCCCGCCCCGTTGATCCGCCGCCGACCCCATGCGCAACATAAAGTCACTCAGCAATTCATAGTTTTGGCGAATGCGCGCCTGAAAGGACGCGTCAATTTCTTCGGCTTCGTCCGCTGCGGAGCGCGCAGCAGCGTTTAACCCGGCCAGACCCCGGCGTAATTTATCTTGCAGATCTTGCGCCTGAGCATCGGCAGCTTGTGGCAGCGTCGCCAATTTTGCCTCCAGCCCTTGGGTGGCCGCATCAAGCCGCTCAAAAGTTTTATCGGCCCAGGACGCCGCCGAGAAACTGGCTTCATTGGCCTGTTCCAGCCGCTTGGCAATCACTTCAGCATAAGCGTCCAGCGCATTACGGGCTTCTTCGGCGGCAATTTTCAATTCTTCGGCCTGCCGGGCATTGCGTGTCGCCGCCGCTTGGGTGTCGCGCTGCGCCTCGCGTACGCTGCCATGGGCTTTTTGCAAGGCCCCTTCAAACGCTTCGGTGATGACGCCAGCGCCGTCGCGGGCAACGCTTTCAATTTCCTCAACGCCCTTGCGGGCAATGGCGGACAAAGCGTGGGCCTCGTCGCGGCTGGCCGCAAAACTTTCGCCGGTGCGTATCCGAACCTGATCAAGCTCGCTAACACTGCTATCGAGCGCCCGGCTGGTATCGCCCAGGACAATCGTGCTGGCGGATAATTTCCCCGTGGCGTCGTCCAGTTTTGCCGCAATAACTTTGGCACCCTGCGCCGCATCATGGGCAGAACCCGACAGGCGCTCGGCGCTGTCTTCCAAAGTTTTGGTACTGTCGATGGCATGGGCATTGGCGATATCGGCTGCCGCCACCACCATTTTCGACTGCTCGGATATGGCATTGGCGATGTCCGCCGCTTTTTGATCCAGCACCGTGGCCAAATCAGCCACCGCTTCGCGCTCGCGGCGCAAATCGTTAATCAGCGCATCCGTGCGTTCGCGGGCAGAAACTTCGGCAGCGGAAAACGCCTGACTATGGTGGCCCAAAACTTCTTCCATGGCACCAAGGCGGGCTAATGCCCCCTCCACCGCCGTGTTGACCCTAGAAATTTCGCCGTGCACCGCCTCGGTCATTTTGCGGGCATCTTCGCGGGTGGCCTTTGCCGGATCGGCAAACCGTTCCGCCATCGCGCCAATGGTTTGAGCGGTGCCGCGAAAGCGTGCCAACTCGCCAATTAATACTGCGGCAAGGAAAACAAAAATCGCCGGACCAAGGGTCACAAAAACCAAACTCGCCAAATCACTAACCGGCAAAGCCGCCAAGCCGACCAAACCGCTTCTACCGGCAGAGAAGGCAATAACCCCGGCCATCCAGAACAGCGCGACAATGCCGCCGGAGAGGACAAACCAGATATAGCCGGATTTCGCATTGGGTTTTACCGCAATGGTGATTGGCCCGGACGCGGGCGCGTCTTCGTTGGTCGCGACCAGTCCATTGTCCGCCGTGCTTGCCCGGCCCGTTCTGGCAGCTTCTTCCATGAGATTGCCAAATACGGTGCTTGTTGGGTTTTCCCGGTCGACGCGAGCCTCAGCCATGCACTTCCCCTTCCAAGGGCATATGTTAACAACCTCTTAATTCGCCCAAAACTGTACAAAAGGGAAGCTAAAAGCACATAAATCCGGTGCAATTTTACGCGGACTGCCACCGCAAGACCGGGCTGCGCGCTGCCCTGGTTTCGTCCAAACGCCGTAACGGCGCCAAAACCGGGGCCTGCGAAAAACGCTCTACCTCACCGTCTTTGGCCGCCTTGGCCAGCGAAAGTAGCGTATCGGCGAACCGATCAAGGCTTTCTATTGATTCGGTTTCTGTCGGCTCGATCAACATCGCCCCATGCACGACCAGCGGGAAATACATGGTCATCGGATGGTAGCCTTCGTCAATCATGGCTTTGGCAAAATCAAGCGTGGTCACCCCCGTGCCCTTCAAAAACACGTCATCAAATAGCGCTTCATGCATACACACCCCTTCATACGCCGGGCTCATTTCGTCCTGTAAGCGGGCCAGCAAATAGTTGGCATTCAGCACCGCATCCTCGGACACTTGCCGCAAACCATCGGCACCATGGCTCATCATATAGCCAAGGGCGCGCACAAACATGCCCATTTGCCCATGAAAAGCGCACATGCGGCCAAATGGTTTGGCATCGCCCTCAACATCTTCCTGATTTTCGATCAGTTTCCAGCCATCTTCGTCGCTGGTCAGATACGGCAAGGGCGCATATTGGCTCAGGCGCTCGGACAGCACTACCGGCCCGGCACCCGGCCCACCGCCGCCATGGGGGGTGGAGAAGGTTTTGTGCAAATTAATGTGCATGGCATCAACACCAAGGTCGCGCACTCGGGTCTTACCCATAATCGCGTTCAGATTGGCACCGTCACAATAAAAATAGCCGCCAGCCTCGTGTATCAGATCGGCAATTTCGCGTATGTCGCGCTCGAACAAGCCGCAAGTGTTCGGGTTGGTCAGCATAATGCCAGCCACATCCGGGCCGATCTTTTCGCGCAATACCGCCATATCTACCCGGCCGGTCGCATCAGCGGGAAGTTCATCAATGGTAAAGCCGCAATCAGCAGCCGTAGCCGGATTAGTACCGTGGGCAGATTCGGGTACCAGCACGCGGCGGCGGGTTTCCAATTCGCCGCGATCTTCCAGCGCCGCGCGGATACACATCATGCCGCACCATTCCCCGTGGGCCCCGGCTTTGGGCGATAATGCCACCGCATCCATGCCGGTTATCGCGCACAACCAGCGCGATAATTCGCCCATGAGCGCCAGCGCGCCCTGGGTGGTGGATTGTGGCTGCAAAGGATGCAAATCGCCAAAGCCCGGCAGTCGCGCCAGTTTTTCATTGAGGCGCGGATTGTGCTTCATGGTGCACGACCCGAGCGGGTAAAGCCCCAAATCAATGGCGTAATTGCGTTGCGACAGGCGCACATAATGGCGCAAGGCTTCTGGCTCGGAAAGTCCGGGCAGACCGATCTGCGCGGTGCGTTCCATGCCGCCAAGGCGCGAACGCGCCGCCGGGCCGGACGCAAAATCTACACCGCATTTGTCCAGTGCTCCGACTTCATTGAGCAAGGGTTCTTGTTGCATCAGGCCCTGAGAGCCGGAAAACGTCTCAAACCCGCCTCCCGCGCCATCATCCGTATTGGGGCTAGTTGGGCGGCCAATTGGGTTCATCGCCATTAGAGTGCCTCCCCTTGTAAGCTGGACCGCAGGGCCGCATCGAAGGCGGCGCAATCATCATCGGTATTCATTTCCGTGGTCGCGACAATCAACAGATCGTCAAACTTGCCGGGTCCATAGAGCCGCGAGGCGGGAATACCGCCAAGCACGCCGTTTTGGGCCATAAGTTCAACAATATCTGCCGCCTTGCCGCGCACCCGCACGGTAAATTCGTTAAAGAAGCTTTCATTGAGCACTTCCACGCCGGGTATTGCCGCCAAGCGATCTGCCAGCGCGCAGGCACGCGCATGATTAAGCCGTGCCAATTCGCGCAAGCCCAACTCCCCCAGCAATGCCAGATGAATGGTGAAAGCCAACGTACACAAACCGGAATTGGTACAGATGTTGGAGGTGGCTTTTTCGCGGCGAATGTGTTGCTCGCGCGTGGAAAGCGTCAGCACAAAGCCGCGCTTGCCTTGCGCATCCACCGTCTCGCCGGCAAACCGCCCCGGTGCCTGACGAATGAATTTACGATCATCGCGGCACGCCAGCAGGCCGACATATGGACCGCCAAAATTTAGTCCATTGCCGATAGATTGGCCCTCGGCGGCAACAATGTCGGCCCCCATTTCGCCGGGGCTTTTGATGGCCCCCAGCGACACCACTTCATTGGTCACCGCAATCAGCAAAGCGCCAACTTTATGTGCCGCCTCGGCCAACGGCGTGAGATCAACTAATTCGCCAAAAAAATTCGGGTTTTGCACGACAATGCAGGCGGTGTTTTCATCGAGCGCGTCGACAATCTTTGCATCAGCACCCATGGCCGCTGGCATAGCCTGCACCTGTACGCCGCCGCCCAAAGATGAGGTGATCACGCTTTGGCTGTAATGCGGGTGTAGGCCGGGAGCCAGAATGCAGCCCTTGCGTTTGGTGATGCGCGCCGCCATGCGCACCGCTTCGGCGCAGGCGGTTGAGCCGTCATACATGGACGCATTGGCGATATCCATGCCGGTCAAATGCGCCACCTGGCTTTGAAATTCAAACAGGGTTTGCAAGGTGCCTTGGGCAATCTCCGGCTGATACGGCGTGTACGCGGTTAAAAATTCAGAGCGCTGAATGAGATGATCAACACTGGCCGGCACGTGGTGACGATACGCCCCGCCGCCGCAAAAGAATGCCGCCTCGCCAGCATTGGTGCTTTGCCCGGACAGCGCCGCGAAATCGCGCTCGACCTGCATTTCCGACGCATGGTTTGGCAGGCCTTCAATATCGCCATCCAGCCGCGCGGGCGGCGGAATATCAGCAAATAAATCATCAATGGAAGATACACCAATGCGCGCCAACATGGCGCGGCGGTCTTCCTCATTCAACGGCAAATAACGCATCATAAAACCTTTCAGCCTTTAGAAAGAAGGTAAGCAAGAATGCCAGCTGGCAGCAGCGCCGCGGCATCAATAACAGCAATGCGCGCTAATGGCCCGCGGGTTTGGCCATGGACAAAAGCGATGGCAATAAAAGCAACCATGCTGATAAAAGCCGCCACCAGCACCGGCCAACGCAAACCGCTCATGAACGGCGCAATGGCCAGACCAGCGCCCAGCAAACCAAACAAGATGGCGCGGTGTTGCAGCAACACCAATAGCGACTTATCCGCACCATCAACGCCATAAAGCCGCGACAATGATTTAGGCGCAATTCCAGCAAAGGCTGGCGCAATATGCACCAGTGCCAACACCCAAAACAGAATAACAATCCAGATCATTGTCTCAGCCCATCGCCAATACTGCCGGTATCACTCTTTGATAAATTCGGCATAGGCGGCTTCGTCCATCAGCCCTTCAAGCTGCGAAGCATCGCTAACGGTCATTTTGAAAAACCAGCCTTTACCTTGGGCGTCCTCATTGACGGTTTCCGGCGCATCTTCGAGCGTATCATTGGCGGCAGTAATCTCGCCCGAAACTGGCGCGTAAATCTCGCTGGCAGATTTAACCGATTCGACCACGGCGACGTCCTCGCCCTTATTGGCGGTTTTGCCGACATCTGGCAGTTCGACAAACACCACATCGCCCAATTGTCCGGCGGCATAGGTTGAAATACCGATCGTGGCATTGTCGCCATCAACATTCAGCCATTCATGGTCTTCGGTAAAATATAGTTTGCTCATTTTGGTCTCCTAACCCCTATAATTGTCTTAGTCCCAAGCGCCTTAGCCCCGATAATAATTTTGCGGCACGAAGGGCATTTTCGCCACTTCCGCCGGATGCGCCTTGCCACGCACCATCAATTCTATGGCGGTGCCGGGCGCACTAAGATCAGCACGCACATAGCCCATGGCCACCGGGCCGCCCAAGGTTGGCCCAAAGCCACCTGAAGTGATCTCGCCCACATGCTCGCCACCCAGATGAATATGCGTGCCCTCGCGCGCCGGGGCGCGGCCAAGCGGGCGTATGCCCACCCGTTTTTGCGGTACGCCATCGGCCAATTGCTGCAAGATTTTTGCCGCCCCCGGAAAGTCTGCGCGCTCGCGGCGCACTTTGGGCACGGCCCACGCCAAACCGGCCTCTATCGGCGTGCGCGACGCATCAAAATCATGCCCTGACAGGCACAGGCCGACCTCAAGGCGCAGGCTGTCGCGCGCGCCAAGGCCGATGGATTGCACCGCCTCATTTTCCAGTAATAGCCGCGCCAAATCCTCAGCCCGATCCCCGGCGACCGAGATTTCCCACCCGTCTTCACCGGTATAGCCAGAGCGGGTAATGTGGCAATCAATGCCGCCAATTTGGGTGTTGCGTGCTTGCATAAATACCATGGCGCCCGCATCAGCGCACAAGGGCGCCATCACCGCCGCCGCCTTCGGCCCTTGCAGCGCGATCAATGCTTTATCCGGCGCTTGTTCCAGTGTGATGCCGGACGGCAGATTGGCGGCAATATAAGCGAAGTCCTCGGTTTTAAATCCGGCATTGACCACCAGCATGATGCGCCCATCATCCGCCGGGTTTAGCGAACGCGTGACCATCAGATCGTCCAAGATACCGCCATCGGCATTCAACAATAAGGAATAGCGCTGTTCGCCCGGAGCCAGGCCTGCCAGATTGCCCGGCATGATCGCTTCCAGCGCCGCAATGGTGGCGGCATTATCGCGCCCACAAACATAGGCCTGGCCCATATGCGAGACGTCAAACAGGCCGCAATTTTCGCGGGTCCAATTGTGCTCGGCCATAATTCCGGGTGTGAATTGCACCGGCATGGCATAGCCCGCAAACGGCACCATTTTGCCGCCCAATTCTTCCATCAAACCGGCCAGTGGCGTGCGCTGCAGATTATCGTCCGTCATGATATGCCCCGATAGCAAAAGCCCCGGCACTTGCCGGAGGCCCCCGCTGTCCTGGTACCTGAGAGATTCACCAAAGCCGCATCATCGCGCCTGTGGCTTACTCCTTCGGTGCGGCACTCAAAATACCGCTTTCCAGCGTGTCGATCCCTTCGCGGTCCCTTGTGCCTGAGAGTTTCCGGGGCGGTTGCTCCTTCGGCGCCAGCAAAAATTATTAGGAGAAGCTGGTCTCTCCCGCGAAGATCGTTCTGGTCAACGTGCACGTCTTGCCCGTTAATGGCTGTGGCTTAGCACGAGGCATTGAGGGCGACAACGGGTTTGTTAAATTTGCACGGGGATTTGTTGGCAGTGCACACGCCTCTTCCTCCTCTCCCATGGGGAGAGGATAGAGGTGAGGGGTAACAAAGTGAAAGCACTCGCTCTCTCGCCTTATAATCTACAGGCCCCTTTACCCCTCATCCCAACCTTCTCCCCAAGGGGGAAGGAGTGAAAAGATGCTACCATATTTCACGGCGTTCGCCGGAATGACGTTTAGAGCGGCTTGGAGGTTTTGGCCTATTTGTATTGATCGTTGAGCCCGGTGCCGCTCACAATCATTGGCAGGATTTTTTGTTTGTCCTCCAACAACACCCCTTGGTGGAACCAAAGACCAAAATAGCTTTTAAACGCCCCGAGGCCGACCATATTTTTGCCGTCAAACGTATAGCAAGGCGCGCCCCATTTTATTTCTTCGGTTAGCGCAGAAGACAAAAGAATGGCGCGCAACGCCTTAAGCTCTGCGCGCCATTGCTGCTGTGTTTCGAAATACTCATCCGGCGTTTTTCGATTTTTCATTTTCATCCAAAGCGCTTTTAATCAACCCTCGCTTACCGCTTAAGAAAAAACAAGGCGATAGAAACAGGCAAACCGCCGCAATGCCGTCAGGCTTATTGAGCTGCTGCTTCACCGGTCGCCAAGGGAATATTCTTGGTCCAGCTATAGGTAAAAATCGCGTCCAGCTTGGTTTCGATCTGGTAATAGCGGAAGTATTTTGGTCCATCCAAAACGGCTTTAAGGCTGGAAATATAACTTCTTTTATTCTTCTGGTTATTGACTTCCAAATCCAGGGCGCGCGAAACCATATGGTCGGCAGTTTCATTACTCATGTCGGTCAAGGATTCGCCCAGCTCCCGAATTAAGCTGTCTCTGGTTTTTTCCGCATCTTTGGTTTTGGCGCGGTAAGCATCATAAAGCGGCCAGAATTTTTCTGCCTCCGCGGCATCCAATTGCAGATTCATCGCTACAATGGCCCGGCGTTCCGCTTCACGCATCTGATGCGAAACTTCAAAAGTCGTCCGGCTGTCTTGCCCATATGAAGGCGATGGTAGTGTAAACCCGTAAAAAACGGCAAACAGTAATATAATACGTACGTAAAATTTCATTTTCCCAACTCCGATTTTGATGTAATGGTTAACGTGCCTTAATGTCGACAGTCATGATTGCCGTGTCTATGGCTAATCAATTCATTATGACGCTTCAAATCATCGTCAGGTTACATGCAGCAATCGGGGAAGCGAAAAACATCCTCAGCGCCTGCCGAACAGTTTCTCAATATCTTTGAGTTTCAATTCCACATAAGTCGGGCGACCGTGATTACATTGGCCGGAATGCGGCGTGGCTTCCATCTGCCGTAACAATGCGTTCATTTCGTCAGCGTTCAAGCGCCGACCGGCACGCACGCTGCCATGGCAAGCCATGGTTGAACAAACCTCTTCGAGGCGCTCTTTAAGAGAAAGCGCCGTGTCATATTGTGCCAGATCATCGGCCAAATCGCGCACCAAACGCTGGGCATCGACATTGCCCAATAGCGCCGGGGTTTCGCGCACGGCCACCGCACCAGAGCCAAAAGCTTCAAGGGTCAGGCCCATTTCGCCCAACTCAACGGCGCGAGCCAATACCCGCTCGGCGCTGGCCTCGTCCATTTCGACAATTTCCGGCACCAATAATGCCTGTGCGGCAACCCCGGAGCGCTCCAATGCGGCTTTCATGTCTTCATAAACCAGCCGTTCATGAGCGGCATGTTGATCAACAATAACGATGCCATCTTGGGTTTGCGCGACAATATAGGTTTCGTGCACCTGCGCCCGCGCCGCCCCCAATGGCAATTCTTGCGCCGCTTGCATATTTGCCTGACTTTGCGCTTCAGGTGCCTCATGGCGCGCGGACGGGGCTTCAAACCCGGCATAGCGGGTGCTTTCGCCAAAGCTGTGTTGTTGCGACTGCGGAGCGCGCGCAAAGCCCTGAGCGCCCGCTTGGCCGGCCCACGGCAGGCTGTCGCCTTCGGGCCGAACTTTGCCCAACGCAAAACCGGCGGTGGTGGTCGATGCGCGGTGCCCGGCAGCGGCCAAACCATGACGCAAGGCACCGACAATCAGCCCGCGAACAAGACCGGGATCGCGAAAACGCACTTCGGCCTTGGCCGGGTGCACATTCACATCCACCTGATGCGGGTCCAACTCAACAAAAAGCGCCAAGGCCGGGTGTCGGTCGCGCGCCAGAAAATCTGCATACGCCCCACGCACCGCGCCGTGCAGCAATTTATCGCGCACCGGACGGCCATTGACGAATAGATATTGGTGTCGGTTTGAACCTTGATGATAAGTCGGCAGCCCGGCAAAGCCAGTTACCCTGATGCCTTCGCGTTCCTGATCCACCGCAATGGCATTTTTGGCAAAATCACGGCCCAATAAATCATCCAGCCGTGCCAATTGTGCGGTTTCGTCCATTCCTTTTGGTGTCAGCCGCAAGCCGGTGCGGCCATTACTGGTCAGGGTAAAACCGACATCGGCACGAGCCATGGCCAAACGCCGGACAACATCGGATATCGCCATGCTTTCCGCACGCTCGGACTTTAGGAATTTAAGCCGGGCCGGGACCGCAAAAAACAAATCGCGCACCTCGATCCGCGTACCGCCAAGACCCAAAGGCGAAGCCGGACGCGGGCCATTTTGCACGCCACCATCAATATTTAATTGCCACGCATCCTTGCCGGCTTGTTGAGAAGTCAGGCTAAGCCGGGCTACCGAGCCAATGCTGGGCAGGGCCTCGCCGCGAAACCCCATGGTCGATATCGCCAGCAAATCCCAACTGCCGTCCTCAGCCGGGGCCAGCTTGGAGGTAGCATGGCGCTCGACGGCCAGTTCCAGACCCTCTTTGTCCATGCCGTGACCATCATCAGCCACCAATACGCGGCTTTTGCCACCATCTTCAATGGTGATGTCGATCTGCTGCGCGCCGGCGTCCAGCGCGTTTTCCACCAATTCCTTGACGACGCTAGCCGGGCGCTCGACTACCTCGCCAGCGGCGATGCGGTTCACGGTTTCGGGCGGCAGGCGGCGAATAATGCTCATAGCGCTGAATGTCGCCGTGACCGTGTGAGGCGTCAAGAGAGATGGGCAGATACAATAATATGCACGAAGCGTTCACAGAAACCTGATTTTCAATTGATTAACCATTTTGGCATTGTCGGGGTGCTGGGATAATTGGGCCAAGAGAGCCCGAGCCGGAGGAAAATATAATGAACCGCATTCAGGATCTTATAGACAGAGCCTTTCTTCGTTGGCAGCGCGCTGAAATGATCGCAAGAAAGCAAAAAATACCCACTGCTTGCAGCTCTAATCTAGCCTGCGCCATGCCTTTACCACCGCATAAGCGCGATCAAATCCTGGCCGCTTTTGGCAATAATTACAGCATGCATTAAACCGTTAAACGCCATCGATACGGCCCGTCGGGAACGCATTGCCGCACGGTAAAACGCATTACCATAGTGACACTGTGCGCCAGCCACGTTAGCAAGATGCATGATCTATTCTTCATTGCGCGACTATTTGGCAGCTTTGGAACCAGACGGGCTTTTCAAGCGCGTATCGGCACCGGTAAGCACGAATTTAGAACTTACTGAAATCGGCTGCAGGCTGATTGCCGATCAAGGCCCGGCGGTTTTGTTTGAAAACGTCGTCAACGAACATGGGCAAGCGGCACAAATGCCAGCCTTGATCAATTTATTTGGCACGGTCGAGCGCGTCGCGCGCGGCGTCACCATGGGCAATAAGACACGCAGCACGGCAAAAGATTTGCGCGAAGTCGGCGAGTTATTGGCATTTATGCGCCAGCCAGAACCACCACGCGGCGTTGGTGAAGCCTTAAAACTGGCGCCGCTGATTAAAACCGTCATGGCCATGCGCCCCAAAATAGTCCGCAAGGCACCGTGTCAGGATATTGTGCTCAAAGGCGCGGATGCATCACTAGACCGCTTACCCGTTCAAACCTGCTGGCCGGGCGAGCCTGCACCGCTAATTACCTGGCCGCTAATCGTCACCAAGGGCCCCGGCAAAGCCGCGCAGGATAATACCAATCTTGGTATTTACCGTATGCAAAAACTGGGGCCACACAAAGCCATTATGCGCTGGTTGGCGCACCGGGGCGGCGCGCAGCAATTTGCCCGCTTCAAGGCCGCCAACCCCGGACAACCAATGCCTTTGGCCGCGGTTATTGGCGCCGACCCGGGCACCATATTGGCCGCCGTAACGCCGGTGCCGGATACGGTTTCGGAATATCAATTTGCCGGGCTTTTGCGCGGCAAAAAAGCTGAACTGGTCAAATGCAAAACCATTGATCTGCACGTGCCCGCCGAAGCTGAAATTGTTATTGAAGGCCATATCCTGCCCGATGAGACCGCGCCAGAAGGCCCTTATGGCGACCATACCGGCTATTATAATTCGGTCGAAGAGTTTCCAGTTTTTGAGATCACCGCCATCACCATGCGTGAAGACCCGATGTATCTCACCACCTATACCGGGCGGCCACCAGACGAGCCAAGTGTATTGGGCGAAGCGCTGAACGAAGTGTTTATACCGTTATTGCAGCAGCAATTTCCGGAAATTGTGGATTTTTATCTGCCACCTGAAGGGTGCTCTTATCGCATTGCCGTTATCAGCATGAAGAAGGCCTATGCCGGTCATGCCAAACGGGTGATGATGGGGGCGTGGTCATATTTGCGGCAATTCACCTACACCAAATGGCTGATCATTGTTGATGACGATATCAATGCTCGCGATTGGAAAGATGTGATGTGGGCGATATCCACCCGCATGGACCCGGCGCGCGATTGTGTGACGGTGGAAAACACGCCGATTGATTATCTTGATTTCGCCTCGCCGGTGAGTGGCCTTGGCTCGAAAATGGGCCTCGATGCCACCAATAAATGGCCGGGCGAAACCACGCGCGAATGGGGCCGAAAAATGGCGATGAGCGATGACGTTATTGCTGCCGTTACCGCAAAATGGGACAAGTTGGGTCTGTGAACGCAAGGCCAAAGCATTTGCGATTTGCCACGGCCCCGCCCGAACAACAACAGCGCGCCTTTATAGATCTGGTACGCGCTAACCCGGTCAATGAAGCCATTTTTGCGCGCATTCCCAACCTGCCTTTGCCGCAGGGCATGTTGGTCTCGGGCTGTCTATATCAAAGTGTGTGGAATGGCTTGCTCGGCCACCCGTCAACCAATGGCATTCGCGATTATGATCTGGTGTATTTTGATGATCGCGACGTATCTTATGAAGCCGAAGACGTGGTGATCAAGGCCTGCGACGCCGCCTTTGCTGATCTGGGTGTAGAGGTTGAAGTGCGCAATCAGGCCCGTGTGCACTTGTGGTTTGAAGAGCATTTTGGCGTGCCATACTCACCGCTTAGCAATGCTGCGCAATCGCTGGAACGGTATATGTCGCCGTGTAATGCAGTAGGTGCGGAACCGGACACCGACGGAAAGCTCACCATTCACGCGCCCTTCGGGTTGGAGGATGTTTTTGGGTTTATCATTCGCCCACGCGGCGATGGATCGGAAATTTCCGCAACGTCCTATGCGCAAAAGACTACGCGGATGAAGGCCCAGTGGCCGGAGCTTAACGTGATGCCTTTGACGCCGGAAATAGGTTCATGAATTGCTGCTCACCATGGGTCAAAAACGCAATGACCCGTGAGCCTTCTTGTCTTTTTGCCCACCCCTGCTCATAGAAATGATTGAGCAATGCAGCACCCAATGCCCCGGCCAAATGAGGGCGACGCTCGCTCCAATCCAAACATGGCTTGCAGAGCGGGCTACGGGACTGTTCCAAGCTTGCAACATTAATGCCTATATTTGACAGAAATAAGCGCCCGCTATCTGTAAGGTCAAGATGCTCGGCATTTTCGATAATATAATTTTGCGCGACGAGACTGCCAAGCATATGAACCCCAAGCGCACCGGCAAGGTGATTATAGCAGGCGCGTGATTTTCGTAATTCCGCATCCTTGGGGCCGGGCCGCGTGCGTATGTGCCCGTGTTTAGCCGCCACCCCCATCATTGTCTCAAGCAGGTTGCCCACATCCGCATCACTAAGAGCAAAATAGCGATGGCGTCCCTGTTTGCGCAGAAGCAACAGCCCTGCCGCCTCCAACTTTGCCAAATGCGCACTTGCGGTTTGGGCCGTAATACCAGCCTCGCAAGCCAGTTCACTCGCCGTCAATGCCTTGCCGCTCATCAACGCCATCAAAATGTTGGCGCGCGCAGGATCACCAATCAGCGACCCCAGTAGAGCAATGTTTGGACCTTCTTTCATACTTCGATGGTAACCGAAGCATTTATGGTACGCAATATGACTAAATACCTCAATAATCAGGAGAGCAACCATGCTAACATGCGTCATTCGCTATCATATTGACCCGATCAAAAAACAACAATTTATCCAGTATTCGAAAAACTGGGGCACAATAATTCCCCGGTGCGGTGCCAACCTCATCGGCTATTTCGCTCCGCATGAAGGCTCCACAACCTTGGCTTACGGCATCTACACTATCGACAGCCTTGCCGCTTATGAATCGTACAAAGCGCGATTAAGCGCAGACCCCTTGGGGAGGGAGAATTTCAAATTTGCACAAAAAGAAAAATTTTTGCTCCGCGAGGACAGAACATTCCTGAAGCACGTTTCGACGCCACACGCGCCATTGGTGGCATTATGATTGCCGTTATTTTTGAGGTCGAGCCGCACCCGGAGCACAAACAAGAATATCTTGATATTGCCGCGCGCCTGCGCCCTGTTCTAGAGAAAATTGATGGATTTATTTCGGTCGAACGGTTTCAAAGCCTGAATGCCAATAACCGGATATTATCACTATCTTTCTTCAGAGACGAAAAAGCAGTTGCAGATTGGAGAAACCAAGTACCGCATCGTCAGGCGCAAACCAAAGGCCGCGCGGAAATATTCAAAAACTACCGCATTCGAATAGCGCAAGTTGGCCGTGATTACGGCTTGAATGAACGCGAACAAGCCCCGGCCGACGCACAGAAACTTTGTGATTAAAACGGCAGAATTTTGCGCCGTCGGCCATATTTCAAATAGCCAACATTGGCCCCCAGACGTAGGCCGACGCCGGTGCGCATGGGCGCAAGGCCAATGCCGTGGCCGCCCTGATAGTTGACCCCGATACCGGCGACCAGATAGGCCGAACCATCAATCCCGGCAAAGCGCTGGAAAATTTGTTCCGGGTCGGTCAAACCGTAAATCAGGGTGAAGGATTTAGACCCATTACCGCCGACATCAAACCCGACCGAGGGCCCCTGCCAATACACTGTGCGTTGGGTACCGTCTTTGAGCACCATGGTGCCTTTGCCATAGCGCAGGCCGACCACAAAAGCCGCCGAAGCTTCACCGCCATAAATATAGCCGACCGGGCGGCCCTTATCGGCAAAAATACGCTCAACCGCCGAGCCAGCCGCTTCGGCGCTGACCCCAAAAAAATCCGCCACCGCATGGCTAACTTCGGAATCACTATAGGTATCCTCTTCCGAGACAATGGGTTGCTCTTCGCTATTCGGCGGCGCGTCGTTTTCCTGCGCATAGGCCAGCCCGCCAGCAAAAATTATCGCCGTGACGACAAATTGCACTAAAGATTTTATCATGGTGTTTTCCTGTACTTTACCCGGTCTTCAGCCTTGTTCTTCCTTGCGCCATCATCTTGTGGGAACAGTGCTTGGCGCACGGCAATGGCGGTGCTAAGTCCCCATTATGAGTATAGACCCTAAACAAATTCGCAATTTCGCCATCGTCGCCCATATTGACCATGGCAAATCCACGCTTGCCGACCGCCTGATCCAGCAGACCGGGGGCCTCACGGCGCGTGAGATGAAAGAACAAGTGCTCGACAGTATGGATATCGAGCGCGAGCGCGGCATTACCATCAAAGCGCAGACCGTAAGATTGGAATATAAAGCGCAAGATGGGCAGGATTATGTCCTCAACCTTATGGACACGCCGGGCCATGTGGACTTTGCATATGAAGTTTCGCGCTCTTTATCCGCTTGCGAAGGCTCCATTCTCGTAGTCGATGCCTCGCAAGGCGTCGAAGCGCAGACATTGGCCAATGTTTACCAGGCGCTGGAACATGATCACGAGGTCATTCCGGTCCTCAACAAAATCGATCTGCCCGCCGCCGAGCCGGATCGCGTCAAACAACAAATTGAAGATGTTATTGGCCTCGATACCACTGACGCCATTGAGGTCTCCGCCAAAACCGGACAAGGCATTGCCGAGGTTTTGGAAACCATTGTTGCGCGCCTGCCCGCGCCAAATGCCGGCGACCCGGCAGCGCCGCTAAAGGCGCTCTTGGTCGACGCCTGGTACGATCCGTATTTGGGCGTGGTGGTGTTATTTCGCATGTTGGAAGGAACGGCCAAAAAGGGCATGCGCATCAAAATGATGTCCAACAACTCGACCTATACCATTGATCGCGTCGGCGTATTTCGTCCCAAAGCGCAAGACATTGGTGAACTCGGCCCCGGCGAAATTGGCTTTCTGACAGCATCGATTAAAGAAGTGGCCGACGCCGCCGTCGGCGACACCATTACCGAGGAAAAGCGCTCCACCGCGCAAGCTTTGGAGGGCTTTCGTCCGGTGCAGCCCGTGGTGTTTTGCGGCATTTTTCCGGTCGATGCGGCGGACTTTGAAGACCTGCGCGCAGCGACCGGCAAATTGCGGCTCAATGATGCCAGCTTCTCCTTCGAGATGGAAACCTCCGCCGCCTTGGGGTTTGGCTTTCGCTGTGGCTTTTTGGGCTTGCTGCATTTGGAGATTATTCAAGAACGGCTGGAGCGCGAATTTGACCTTGATCTGATCGCCACCGCGCCAAGCGTAGTCTATCGCCTTGGCATGAATGATGGCAGCGAAGTTGAGCTGCATAACCCCGCCGACATGCCGGACCCGACGCACATTAGCACCATTGCCGAGCCATGGATTAAAGCCACTATTTTGACGCCGGACGAATATGTCGGCTCGGTACTGAAGCTATGTCAGGACCGGCGCGGCGTCCAAACCGCGCTTTCCTATGTCGGCACGCGCGCTTTGATTGAATATGAATTGCCGCTCAATGAGGTGGTGTTCGACTTTTATGACCGGCTCAAATCGCTAACCAAGGGCTATGCCAGTTTTGATTATAGCATTATTGGCTATCGTGAAGGTGATTTGGTCAAAATGTCGGTTTTGGTCAATGCCGAGCCGGTTGATGCCTTGTCCATGCTGGTGCACCGCTCGCGCGCCGAAGCACGTGGACGTTTAATGTGCGAAAAGCTCAAGGATTTAATCCCGCGCCATATGTTTAAAATCCCTATCCAGGCGGCGTTGGGTGGGCGGGTCATTGCCCGCGAAACCATTGCCGCTTTGCGCAAGGATGTGACCGCGAAATGTTATGGCGGCGACGCCACGCGCAAACGTAAACTTCTGGACAAACAAAAAGCCGGCAAGAAGAAAATGCGCCAGTTCGGCAAGGTGGAGATTCCGCAAACCGCTTTCATCGCGGCCCTGAAAATGGATGGCGATTAGGCAGTTGGCGCGTTAATTTTGCACGTCGACATAGATCTCGCCATCAAGGTCGTCGAGCTTGCTCTGTAAATGGCCGCGCACGTCCTGAACTGCTTGATTGTAAACCGACGGACCAAGGGTTTTCAAAAACAACTCCAATACTTCATCGGCCCTGAACGCGGACAGGTCTTCGTCAAATTGGCTTTGAAACAAGGCCTGTAATTGCGCGACAAATTCGTGCTTTCGCTCATCGTTCAACTTAATTTGCATCGCCATCTCCTCTGCCCTTTTAGGCAAGAACTATGCCCGTATCGCCATTTCCAGACCATTGGGATCGCGGTCCGGTTCTTCGGGAAACACTTCAGCGGCACCAAAAAGAATGCGCTGTGCCGTCCACGCGCAGGCGCAGGCATCCAAAAAATCATCGCGCGAGGCGGCCAATGGCGTGAAGGTGTCGGTTTTCAGGAAATCTGCATCAAAGCCGACCGTTAGCAAAGCGGCGACGCGCTCGGCCTCGCCTTCCGCTGTCTTTTTGGAATGCTGGCTCGGCAGCCCATCGCCCATTAAGGTAAAGCCAAGTTCAGGATGGGTTTCAAAAAAACACTCCTGAAGTTGCGCCGTCAGCCGCGCATCAATCTCGCGCATCTTATCGAACAATCCATAGACTTGCCGCGATAGTTTTGGCGCATCTTCCGCGCTTTTGGCATTGGCGGCACAGGCGGCATCATAGCTGGTGGTGTACAATGCCCGGCGACATGGTGCGGAAAATACCGATGATTTTCGCGGGCCTAATTTCGCTCGCGCCGCACGTTCGCACGCCCGGCCACCACGCACAGCTTCGCCCAAAAACCCCATCGGCATGTCCACAGCAACAATTTCCGGGCGCTCCGGCGTGGTCAACACATCCCACACACTACGCAGCGGGCGCATAATCGGTTGGTGTTGCCCGGTGACGTCGAGCATCACCGCAATCCAACCACCGGGGCAGCCATCCACCCCCGCCACCCAGCGCGAATGGCGGCGCGTTTGTGTCGGTGGCCGTGCCGTGACGCCGGCGCGCGGACTGACCAGCCGGTCTTGCGCGGCAACAATTGGCAACTCATCCGCACCCAGTCGCTGTGCCTCGCTCAACACCATGTCGATGGAGGAAACGGCATTTTCCAATGCCACCGACACCGGCTTGCCACCGATCATATGGGCGGTGAATAAGGCGCTGAGCAAATCGCCTGTCCCGCGCGGCACATTTTTATAATTAGGCGTGGTGACACACCAGGCATCATTTTTTTGTACGGCCAAGGTCGCCCATTCGTCCCCTGAGGGTGTGGAACTGACAATCACCAGCGGGCACCCGCTTTGCCGCGCCGCCTCAACTGCCGAACCTTCGTCAAATACTGGTCGCTCGGCAATGTGCGCCAATTCCCAGGCATTAGGGGTAATCACATCAGCGCGGGGCACCAATTCACGCATCAACGCTTCGGCGACCGCATCTGGTACATAAAGACCGTCGGGCTCGTCGCCCATAACCGGATCGACCACCACCAGCACATCTTTCTTGGCCCGGCGGGTGTAATCAATCATCGCGGCAGCAGCAGTGATCTGGCGCGAGGAGCGAAAATAGCCGGTGATCACCGCGTCAACATGATCGAGAACACCTTGCGCCTGCACCGCCAGAAATAATCGCGATAGGCCATCAGCATCGACATCGACTAATCCCGGATCTCCCCAACCCGGATGCCGCCCGACCAAAACCGTTGGCAAGGTAATCACCTCAATGCCCATGCGCTCCAGCGCAAAAGCAGCAACGGAGGCTCCAACGCGGCTTGATGCCGCCTGCGATGTGATCAAGAGCACGGTTTTCATAACCAACCCAATACATGCTATGTCTTAATTTTTAAAGCACCATGAAAGCAGGAAAAATGACCCCTTCTCAACGATCTGTTTTATTTGTTCCCGGTGCTAATGCCAAGGCATTAAGCAAAGCGCCATCCCTAAATGCCGACGCTATTATTATTGATCTCGAAGACGCGGTTTCGCCCGCGCAAAAACAGATGGCCCGCACCGCCACCCTAATAACCATTACCCAGCCAAAATGGCAAGCCGGGAAAAAGGCAGTACGCGTCAATGCTTTGCACAGCCAATGGGGCAATGGCGATGTGTTGGCGTTTGCGCCGGAAATGCTGGATGCATTAGTTATTCCCAAAGTAGAAAGCGCGGCAATGTTGCGTGATGTACGCCGCCTGATGGCCAAAGCCCGGCTGGTGCCGGGCCGACCCGCACCGGCTTTATGGGCCATGATTGAAACCCCGCGCGGCATTTTGAATCTGGAAGACATTGCCGCCAACGCTACCGAACTTGGTCTCAATTGCTTGATCATCGGCACCAATGATTTGGCCAAGGCATTGCGGTGCGACGGGGTTAGCAATAATCGCGAAGCCTTGGCCGCCCATTTATCGCGCGTGGTGTTAATCGCCCGCCAATACGGGCTGACGGCGCTGGATGGGGTTTATAATGCGTTCGACGACGCGCCCGGCTTTGCGCGCGAGGCAAAGCAAGGGCGGCGGTTTGGCTTTGACGGCAAATCCCTCATTCATCCGTCGCAGATTGACGCGGCCAATCAGGTTTTTGGCCCCAGTGCTGCACAGATCAGCCGTGCCAAGGCGATTGTGCGGGCTTTTGCCTTGAAGAAAAATGCCGGCAAGGGGGTCATCAACCTGGACGGCGAAATGATCGAGCGCCTGCATTGGCACAGCGCACAAACTTTGCTTGACTCTTTGCCAGCCAAGGGGGCAAAACCAGCGCCGCGTGCAAGGAAAAAAACATCATGAAAAACCGCATTTTTGGTATTGTATTTATCTTTGGCCTGATGACCGCCGCCAGCGCCCACGCGCAGGCGGATAAACCGGCCTGCGCGGTCAGTGCCACCGACATGTCAGCTTTTGCCGCACTTGAGTATGACGAATTTAATTATGGCGAAAACGGATGGCGCAGCCTGTCATCGCAAGGGTGTTATTACGACGCTGGTTCGGCGATTATCTCTTGGCTTATCGACCATGAAAATAGCCTGCAACCGGCCCAACAACGCACGCAACATTATCAGGCTGCCCGTAATTTTGCGTTGGCTGATCGCAAGGATGTCGCGCTATTGCAATTACGTTTGGCCAAAGACCCTGCCGACGCCGCGCCCGGCACTTTGGACTGGAATGCCTATCTCGACGCCTTTGGCGCCTGGTTGGCATCGGACTCAAAAGCCCTAAGCGGTGCCATTATCCGGCTAAAACAACAAGCCGATGGCGAAGGCGGGCTAAAGCCCAATCTGGATGCAGCGCAACGCTTTGAACGGTGTTTTAACAAGCCGTATTTAATGATCGAGCAAGATGCTTCTTGCTTGGCGCCCGAAATAGAATAGGTGCCATTATGAGCGTAAAAATTTATCACAACCCCCGCTGTTCAAAGTCGCGGCAAACCAAGGCGCTATTGGACGAACGCGGGGTGAGTTATGAAACCGTATTGTATTTGGAACACCCGCCAACCACCGATGAATTGGAACAAATCGTCAAAGCGCTTGGACTGACTTCTGCGCGCGAAATGATCCGCAAAGGCGAAGATGCTTATACGGATTTGGGCTTGAGCGCCGTCAATGATGAAGAAGCGCTGATTACCGCCATGAGCGAGCACCCAAAATTGATTGAGCGTCCGATCGTGGTTTGCAATGCCCGCGCCGCCATTGGTCGTCCGCCAGAATCGGTCTTGAATATTTTAGATAGATAGCCGCGCGAAATTTCGCGACAAAGGTAATTTTGACCCGGAAAATGCTAACCCGTAGGCGCGTTATGGCGCTGACTTGGCCGATGATATTTGCCAACGCGCTGATACCATTGGTGGGCGTGATTGACACTGCGGTAATGGGGCTGTCCGGCGATGCCACCGATATTGGTGCCGTTGCTTTGGGGAGCACCGTGTTTGCGGTGTTTTACTGGGGAACCTATTTTTTGCGCATGGGCGTGACCGGTTTTACCGCCCAGGCTTTGGGCGCCGGCGATTGGCAGGAAAGCCAGCGCATTGTGCTGCGTGCTTTGGCTATCGCTTTGGCATTTGGCATTGCCGCTTTGGTGTTCATGGGGCCGATTGACACATTTTCTTTTAATATTTTGCAAGGCAGTGATGCCGTGGAAAGCAAAGGCAGTGCCTATTTAAGCGCGCGGTTTTTCGGTGCACCGGCGGCTATCGGCCTGTTTGCGGTCACTGGCTGGTTTATTGGCGCGGGCCGCACCCACTCTGCATTGCTGGTGCAAGCATTACTGGCCATCACCAATGGCGCGCTTGATATCTGGTTTGTGGTCGGTTTGGGCTGGGGCCCGGCTGGCGTCGCGGCGGGCACCTCGATTGCCGAATGGATTGCCTTCGCTATTGGCTTAGGCCTGCTGTGGCGGGCTTTCAAAATGGAAGGTCCGCTTTCCGCTCAGGTGTTTTCCCTAACCCAATTATTCGACCCTGCGGCGTTAAAGCGCCTGTTTAGCGTGAATTTCGATTTGTTTTTGCGCTCCATGTTTATGGTCGTCGGCTTTAGCTGGTTCATCAATGCTGGTGCGCGACAAAGCGATGCGGTATTGGCCGCCAATCAGGTATTGTTACAATTCATCGTGGTGTGGGCGTTTGTGCTCGATGCCTTCGCCTTCACTGCCGAGGCAGAAACCGGCCGCGCCTTTGGCCGAAAGTCGATCACTGATTTGCGCATCGCCATTCGCCTAACCAGCGAGTTTGCCCTCGCCTGCGCCTTTGGGTTTGCGCTCATCACGTTGGTCCTTGGCGGATTGGTTATTCATACCATAATTTCTGATCCTCTCGTGCGCGAAACCGCGTTGCGATATTTGCCTTGGTGCGCCGCCGTGCCAATATTGGGCGTCGCCTCGTGGCAATTGGATGGTATTTTTACCGGTGCCACGCGTAGCGCCGCCATGCGCAATTCCGCCTTCGCCTCCCTGCTTATCTATCTTGGGCTGGATGCGATATTCACACCGCTTTGGGGCAATACCGGCGTCTGGGTCGCTTTTCTTTTATATTATGTGGCCCGGGCACTGACCATGGTGGTGTTCTACCCGGCTTTGGAACGCAGCCTTAACAACGGCAAATAGCGCCCCCCGGGCCTGTTGATCTAATCTTTGCCAACAGCATCGGCAATATTTGCAAATCCGTCAGCCCGCAAAAGCGCCGCCAATTCAGTTTTGATGCGCCCCACCAAAGACGGGCCGTGAAATGCCATGGCGGTATATAATTGCACCGCGTTCGCACCGGCACGTATTTTAACATACGCATCCGCGCCACTACTAATACCGCCAACCCCAATGAGCGCCAGTTTTCCGTGAGCGTATCCGCTAAAAATACGCAAGACCTGTGTTGAGTGTTCAAATAAGGGTCGCCCGGAAAGCCCGCCGGTCTGCGAGTGATTAGCGCTTTGCAAGGTGTCTGGCCGGTCAAGAGTGGTATTGCTGACAATCAGACCATCCACACCAAATTGCAGCGCCGCCTCGCATATTTGGGCAATCTGTATCTCATTCATGTCAGGAGCAAGTTTTAGAAAAAATGGCGGTGAGGGCCTATCGCCAGCCATATTCAGGCGCGCTTCCATCACCCGACCCAGCAATTCCTCCAGCGCGTCGCCGCTTTGCAATTCGCGCAGGCCCGGCGTGTTGGGCGAGGAAATATTGATGGTAAACCAATCGGGCAGCCCCCACAGCGCCTTAACGCCACTTACATAATCCCCAATCCGGTCATCCGATGTCTTATTGGCACCGATATTGGCCCCCAATAACCCGCCTCTTTGCTTCTGTTTTTCAAAATTGCCGACAAAGTTTTTCAGCCCGGCATTATTAAAGCCCATACGGTTTATAACCGCGTGATCTTCGGCCAAGCGAAATAAGCGCGGGCGCGGATTACCAAGCTGCGGCAAGGGCGTTACCGTTCCCGCTTCGGCCCAGCCAAACCCGGCCTGCACCATGGCAGCACCAACCGCCGCGTTTTTATCAAACCCGGCGGCCAGACCGATTGGATTGGGTAAATTCAACCCGGCGACGTTAACACGCAATACCGGGTCCACGGCCTCTCGCACCACTGGACCCAACCCCGCCTTTAAGGCAAAAATCGTTGCCTGATGAGCGGTTTCTGGCGGTAATAGCCTAAGGGAAGCAGCAGCGATATCAGTGAAAATCATGGAATCGCCGGGCCAAAATCATGGCCGCCATTTTTGTGCTTCAACAATACCGCCTCGTGCACCAAAGCGGTATCCAGCGGCCCGTACAGATGCGGGAACAGCACACCACCGCGCGATGGCTCCCACCGCAAGGCATCGCCAAATTTGTCGGCGCGCACGCTGAGCAATATCAAGGTTTGAACGTCCGCATAATACCGCCGCGCAGTTTCGCGCACTGTGGCAGCGGTTGAAAAATGGATAAAGCCGTCGCGACAATCGTCCGCGCTGCCGTGAAACACGCCAGCGCGCCGGGCACTATCCCAGCTTTGTTGATCCATAAGACGGTAAATCAGCTCGCTCATGTCTCGCCATACCTTGCCGTGGTGAGCTTGCCAAGAACCGCAAACCATTTCACTCAACTATAGGTTTACATTCCTAACTTGCGGTGTATATTCCGTCGGCAGCGATTCGAGCAAATATTATGCTAACACACAAACAAATATGGCGCGGCCTGGATGTTATGGCCAAAAATGTTGGGCTAAGCGCCTCAGCCCTCGCCCGCAAAGCCGGACTAGACCCCACCGCCTTCAACCCCTCCAAACGCTATGTAGCCGACGGTTCACGCATGCGTTGGCCATCCACAGAGAGCATTGCCAAAGTGCTCGATGCGGTAGGGGTAAGCTTTGAAGAATTCGCCTCCATGGCCACTGGCAGTGAGAATACCGGGCGCCCGGTGCCCCTAATCGGCATGGCACAAGCCGGGTCCGGCGGGTTTTTTGATGATGCAGGCTACCCTACCGGCACGGGTTGGGACGAGGTGAGGTTTCCGGGCTTTGACAGCGGCGGCGCTTATGCTTTGGAAATTTCCGGCGATTCTATGGTGCCGGTGTTTCGCAATGGCGACCGCATTGTCGTCGCCCCGGCCGAAAGCGTACGGCGTGGCGACCGGGTGGTGGTGCGCACCTGCAATGGCGAGGTGATGGCCAAGGAACTTCGGCGGATGACCGAAACCCGCATTGAACTGGCGTCGCTAAACCCAGATTACCCAGATCGCACGCTGGATCGGCGCGACGTTGATTGGATGGCGCGGATCATTTGGGCCAGCCAATAAACACGCCCTAATGACAAAGGTGTTGCGGCAATTTACGCAAGGTTTTCAGGCACAAGTCCAATTGCGCCACGCTGACATATTCATCGGGCTTATGGGCTTGGTCTATAGAGCCGGGACCACACACCACGGCCGGGAAACCAGCCGCCGCAAACTGCCCGGCTTCCGTGGTATACGACACCACACGCGATTGATTATCGCCAGTCAGCAGCCGTGCAATATGTTCGGCGGCACTTTGCGGATCAGCTTTTAACGGCGGCACATTGGAAAGCCGCTCAATCTCAATACGCGCTTCCGGCGCACTTTGGCGCATCTGTGCCTCTATTTCTTTGGCGCGCGCTGAAAAACGCGCTTCAATCGCGGCGCAATCATCGCCGGGTGTTGGCCGTAAGTCCCACATAAAGCTGCACTCGCGCGCAATAATATTTATCGCTGTACCACCGTGCACAACACCAATGGTCAGCGTGCCGTAGGGCGGCTCAAAGGCACTGTGCGGATCAGCATTTTGGCGCAAATCCGCCGCGATAGCGTCCAGTTCGGCCATCAGCAAGGCCGCCGCCATCACCGCCGATGCGCCTTTGTGCGGCTGACTGGAATGGGCCTCTTTGCCAAGCACCCGCACCCGGTAAGCATTCATGCCCTTATGGGCGCTCACCACTTGCATATTGGTTGGTTCCCCGACCAGAACAGCCGCTGGCGGCGGCAGGTCACGCGAAATCGCCTCAATCAGAGATGGTGCACCAAGACAGCCCACTTCTTCATCATAAGAAAAGGCAAAATGCACCGGACGCGCAAGATCCGCGGCGGCAAAATCCGGCGCGGCGGCCAAAGCACAGGCGATAAAACCCTTCATGTCGCAAGTGCCCCGACCAAAAAGCTTATCGCCACGCGGCGTCAACACGAATGGATCGCTCGACCAATCTTGCCCATCCACGGGCACCACGTCGGTATGGCCAGACAGCACCAGACCGCCAGGCTGCTGGGGGCCAAGCGTCGCATAGAAATTGGCTTTTTTCCCATCAGCACTGGCCACCCGCGCGCACCGGGCGCCAAGCGCACTTAGCTGTTCCTCCACCCAGTCGATCAGTTGTAAATTAGAATGACGCGATACCGTGTCAAAACTAATCAGGCGGGCCAGAAGGTCCTGAAAATCCTTTGTCATTTACGGCGCGGCCGAACAATCCAGCGTGCGATCAACGGCATAAGTTTGCTGGTATTGCTCCACCGTCAAATCCAGCAATTTAATGAGATTGATTTTGAACACCAAGGTCTGGTTCGGTCCAATTGATCCGTCAAAGGTGCCACGACTACCATAGGCCAAATCAGACGGTACATACAGCATCCACTCATCCCCAGCGCGCATCATGCCAAGCGCCTCAATCCAGCCTTTGATCAAACGGTTTGACGGGAATGCGGCGGGCAATCCACGAGAATAGGAACTGTCGAATTCCTCCCCGGCAATGGACGTTCCTTGGTAATGCACACAGACAAATTGGCCCGGAAACGGGTTTTTGCCATCCTCGGGGCCGGATTCCAGCACCTTATATTGCAGGCCTGTTTCGGTTATTTGAACCCCGTCGCGAATTTTGTTTTCGTCCAGAAACGATTTACCAATGATCAAATTTCTCTGGCCCAGATCCATGCCTTCAGAAAATTCCGGCTGATCACCCGCCTTTGGCGCATCAATAGTGGCCGGCTCTTCGGTAGCTTCTTTTTGTGTCGGATTACACGCGGCAAGTAACGCGAAAAGGCCGATGCTGGCCATTGTAATTAATCTCATGAGTTGTCTCCCGTTTGCGCCCTATCATTGGCCATTGCTTTGATAGAGGGATGTAAACGAGACAAAGGGTTTTGGCGAGAAATTTATTTGCAGAAGCTGGAAAATTTGTGAGAAATTCAGGAACTAGTTCGTAATCCTAATTGCAAATCATGGCGCCGCATGGCCTTGGCTGGCAAATCTGAAATTGGCCCAAGCGGCAAGGTCTCGAAGACATTACGCATACCATAAGCCGCCGCCCGCATTTGCGCGCTGAACGCCCCCGCGCCGACAAACCCCTCACACAAGGGGCGCGCCGCATTGGCAAGATTAAGCTTGAACCGATAATCACCCGCGCCAAGGTCAATTTCGGCAATGCCCGCAGAACAAGCATGGGCGATCAATTCCTCAAACAAAACCAGACCGGGAGAAAAGTGCGACAAAGCCGGGTCATGGGCAATGAACCAGCAATGCAAAACAGAGCCTGAACGCAGGCACAGATTGAGCGCGGCAAGCTGATCGCCTGCATAAAGCGCGAATAACTCGGCACTCAAATCCTCGGTTGGATTCACATAAAGATCGCGCACCAGCGACAACGCCCATTCATGGCTGAAAATATCGGTTTGCCCGGTGCGTTCATACTGATCGCATTTCCAGCGAATAAGCTGGTCAAACAGTTGCATATCCTTGCAATTAGGCACCAGGCGCACCTGCCCAATATCGCGGCCAAGCTTGCGACGTCTTTTGCCGGCGCGCTTGGTTTCGGACGAACCAACATCGCGGCGGTGTTGCAAATAAGCTTCATGCCCATCTGCCAGATTAATCACCCGCGAGACATGCACATTGCGCGCTTTGGCACCAAAGGTGGATTGTTTGGCCAGTACATTGGCAAAATCAAGTCGGCCAGCCTTGGTCGAGCGGAGCAAAGCGCCGATATCAAGCACCTGATCGGCCGTACCAATCGCGCCCTGATAATCACACAAAGGGCCGCCGGCGGGTTGTAAAATCTCTTGGGACGGGCGTTGCAACGGTAAAAAAGCGCTTTTGCGCCCGGCCTCGCCATAGAGAATAGCGATGCGCACATCGCCGCGTGCGCGCGCAACCGCCCGCGCCCAATCTGGCGAATAATAAGGGCTTACCAAATCCGGGTCGGCACGACGCCAATGTTGCCATTGCGCCAAATCGCCTTTGCTCAATTCTTCAGGCTTTACCAGATCAATGCCGTGCGCTGCCATGCTTTGTCCCTTTAACTGTCCCCGGGCACAACCATGCCATAGGGATATTAAAAACCGGCTGCGGCAATCGGTAAAATTTGAACTAAATTACAAAAGTGGGCCCGACTTCACTTTTCGTGCCGAGCCTGCAAAACACTGATAATTTGGGACAATGGCAGGTTCTTTGCCCGCGCCAAAACCAGCACATGGTATAATAAATCCGCCACTTCTTCGGACAATTCTTCCTCGCCGTCTTTCATCGCCGCCAATGCTACTTCAACGCCCTCTTCCCCGACTTTTTGCGCCGCCCGGTCAATTGGCCCGGCCAGCAGTTTAGCGGTGTAGCTTTGATCGGGATCAGCCCCGACCCGCGCCGCAATAATTTTGTCCAATTCGCCCAACCAGGCCGCACCGCCAAAGCCGCTCTCGCCAAAACAAGTGCGCGTACCCAAATGGCAGGTCGGCCCAACAGGTTCGGCCAGCACCAATAGAGCATCGCGGTCACAATCGGCGGCAATTGATACCAGCTTCAAGGCATTGCCGCTGGTCTCCCCCTTTTGCCAAAGCTGTGCGCGCGAACGGCTGTAAAACGTCACTAATTCGGTTTCCAAAGTCTGCCGCAGGGCCTCTTCACTCATATAACCAAGCATTAAAACGCTGGCATTGTGTGCATCTTGCACAATCGCTGGCAGCAAGCCGTCGCCTTTTTGCCAATCAAGGGTTTGCAGGTTTTTTGGCAAATCACTCATAACCGTATCTCTATATTTTGGGCGCATAGCTCCATTTTAAGCGCGCCAATGGACAATATGTTTTTATGAAAGACGCTGGCCGCCAACGCGCCATCGACATTGGTTTTGGCAAACACCTCGGCAAAATCTTGCGCCTTTCCGGCACCGCCCGATGCGATGAGCGGCACGGTGCAAAGCGCCCGCATGGCGCTGAGTTGAACGCAATCATAGCCAGCACGCCGCCCGTCTTCATTCATGCAATTCAGCACCACCTCGCCCGCGCCGCGTTTTTGCACTTCGACAAGCCAGTCTTTGGTGCGCCATTTCGTGGTTTGCATTTTGTCCGGGTCACCGGTGAGTGCCTTGACCTGCCATTCCGCACCATCCCAAAAACTGTCAATCCCGGCGACAATGCATTGCGAACCAAATTGGGCGGCCAAGACATCGATAAGGTCGGGGTTTTGCAAAGCCGGTGAGTTGATCGAGATTTTGTCAGCCCCCGCCCGCAATATTGCTGCTGCATCTTCGACACTGCGAATACCACCCGCGACCGTAAACGGAATGTCCAGTTCGCGCGCGACCCGTTCCACCCACTTTGCCTCGACCCGGCGGCCTTGAGGGCTGGCGGTTATGTCATAAAACACCAGCTCATCCGCCCCGTCCGCACCATAACGCTTGGCCAGTTCAACAATATCGCCAACAATTTCGTGACCGGCAAAGCGCACGCCCTTGACCACCGCACCGTTCATAACGTCGAGACAGGGAATTATGCGTTTGGCCAGCACGACAATGCCTCCTCAAGCGCAAAACAATCCTCATAAAGCGCCTTGCCAATAATCACCCCGTCAGTGCCCGCGTCCTGCACCGCGCGAATATCGTCCAAACTACCAATTCCGCCGGATGCCAGCAGCTTTATGCTCGCAAAGCGTGCTTTAATGTCCTGGTAAAGCGCCGCATTGGCCCCACCAAGAGCGCCATCGCGATCGATATCTGTCACCAAAACATGATTTGCCAAACCCTCATAACGCGCCAACACTTCCCACAAATTAATGCTTGCTTGATCTTGCCAACCGCGCAACGCCGGTATTGGAACGCCGTCTTCAAAGCGAATATCCAGCGCCAAAACAATATGCTCCGGGCCAAATCTATGCAGCCAGTTTTGTACTTTTTGCGGCATACTCACGGCGAGAGATCCAATAATCACCCGTGCTACCCCATTGTCCAAAAGTGCCGCGATATCATCGGCGGAACGAATGCCGCCGCCCGCTTGAACTTTCAATCCGGTTTCATCGGCAAGCCGGGCAAGCAAAGCGCTTTGCATCGGCATTCCAGCCTTGGCCCCATCGAGATCAACCACATGCAAGGCTTTGGCCCCTTGCGCCTCAAAAGCTTTGGCACGGGCCAATGGGTCGGAATCATAAAGGCTTTTTTGGGCAAAATCGCCTTTGTGCAGCCGCACGCAACGGCCATTCATCAAGTCGATTGCCGGCCAAATCATGGCGCGACCTCAACAAAATTTTGCAATACCTGCGCGCCGACCGCGCCGGAACGTTCCGGGTGAAATTGGCAACCGGTGATATTGTCCTGACGCACGATAGCGCTAAACGGCATCCCATAATCGGTTTTGGCGATGGTCGCCGCGCTGACTTTGGCGGCAAAGGAGTGGAGGAAATAGACATAAGCGCCATCTTCAATCCCGCGCAAAAGCGGGTCATGCCCCGGCCTTCCTTCGGTAAATTCCAGCGTATTCCAACCCATATGCGGCACTGGCCCCGCCGCCGCCGATAGCGCCTCAACATTGCCATCGATCAGGCCAAGGCATTGGGTTTTGGTTTCCATGCTCATTTTGAATAATAATTGCATACCCAGACAAATACCCAGAAGCGGACGCTCAAACGAGGTCAGCATTGCCTCCATGCCCGCAGCTTTCAGCGCCACCATGCCAGCCGCCGCCGCGCCAACGCCGGGCAAGACCAGACGCTCGGCCTTTTGCAAAACCTGCGGGTCGGCACTCACCAAAGCCTCCACCCCGAGGCGAGCGAATGCAAAGCGCACCGAGGCCAAATTGCAACACCCGGTATCGGCAATCATGAGTTTCGCGCCGAGCGCCATTACAGCACGCCTTTGGTCGACGGAATGGCGCTGCCGTGGCGCGCCAATGCCGGTTTTAGCGCCCGGCCAAAGCTTTTGAAAATCGCTTCAATAATGTGGTGGGTGTTGTCACCACGCGCTTCGATGTGAATGGCCGCACCAAGGTGCTGAGCCAGGCTTTCAAATATGTGTGGTACCATTTGCCCACCAAGGCCACCGACGCCCTCAGCGGGAATATCGGCCTCAAAGCGCAAATTCGGACGGCCTGACAGATCAATGGCGATGCGGGCCTGCGCCTCGTCCATCGGCAGCACAAATCCATAACGGCCAATGCCCGCCCGATCGCCCAAGGCCTGCCTCAACGCCTGCCCCAATACGATGGCGCAATCTTCCACCGTGTGGTGTTCGTCAATGTGTAGATCGCCCTTCGCGGTGAGCACCAAAGAAAACCCGCCATGGCGGGAAATCTGTTCCAGCATGTGATCAAAAAAACCTATGCCGGTGTCAATTATGACCGGCTCAATTGTATCCAGGTTCACCAAAGCGCTGATCTGGGTTTCCTTGGTTTGGCGGCTGACGGTCGCGCTTCTGGGCGCGACGGGTTGTTTTTCCGCCACGCCAAACGCACCAAGCAATGCGGTGTTTTCTTCTGCACTGCCGATACTGATGCGGATCAAATCCGCTTCCAGTGATGAAAAATCGCGCACATGCACCGCCTGTCGTTTCAAGCGTGCGGCAACGTCACTGCCGGACTTCAACTTTACCAGCAGGAAATTAGCGCTGGACGGCCATATTTTTTGTACATCTACTGACCTGGAAAGCGCCGCAAAAACCTGTTCGCGTCCCGCCTTTATTTGCGCAATACGGGTATTAAACACCGCCATATTAACCGGATTAATCGCGCGACTGACTTCCGCCACCACCGGCCCTGGCAACGGATATGGCGCTAAAACTTTACGTAATAAATCAATGACATACTTGCCTGCCAACACCGCCCCCACCCGCGCACCTGCCAAACCATAGGCCTTGGACAAAGTGCGTAGCACCACCAGATTTGGTGTGTCACCTAAATCAGCACTAAGGCTTGGCGCGTCAGCAAATTCTACATAGGCCTCATCGATGACCACGAGCTGGTCTGCGCTTGCATTGGCAATACGCAACACATCCTCGCGGGCAATCAATTTGCCGGTGGGGTTATTGGGGCTACACAGAAAAACCAACTTGACGGGATTGGCTTTTATCGCGGCGATAACCGCGTCGGTTTGGATATCAAACCCGTCACCCAAAGGTTCCGCAATTATGGCGGCCCCCTGAATCCTGGCCGCGACTTCATAAAGGCTGAAAGTCGGCGGGGTAATCAGCGCCGCATCAATACCGGGTCGACAGGTCGCACGAAACAACAAATCAATGCCCTCATCGGCCCCGCGGGTTATCAATAACTGTTCCTCGGCCACGCCATACAGCGCCGCCATGCGCGCCCTCAGCGCCGCCGGTTGTTGCGCCGGATAGCGATTCCATGGCCCCGAAACGGAGGGCGGCGCCCATGGATTTTCATTGGCATCAAGCAATATGGCATTTTGCACCGCCCCGCCGCGCGCCGCGTAAGGCGTCAGTTTTGCGATTTCCGGCCGCGCAATTTTATCGATTAAACGGCTCATTTTTTGCCGCTGGTACGAAGACTGATGGCGCGGGCATGGGCTTCTAACCCTTCCAGCCGCGCCAATATTTCCACTTCCGGACCGATGGAACGAAGCGCTGACGCTGATGCCGACTGCACGCTCACGAATTTGACAAAGCTCTCAACCCCAAGCCCGCTAAAGCTTCGCGCGGCCCCTGCCGTCGGCAGAACATGATTAGTGCCACTGGCATAATCTCCCAAAGCTTCGGGCGTATAAGCACCAACAAAGACCGAGCCAGCATTGCGAATTTGCGGCACCAATTCTTCTGCCTGCGCGATTTGCATAATCAAATGCTCCGGCGCATGGCGATTAGCCAATTGCACCATTTGTTCGCGCGATTGCACGACAATCAGCTGCGCATTTTTCAAGGCTTTATTGGCAATCTCCGCGCGCGGGAGGTCTTCCGCCTGCGCCAATACCGCCGCATACACGGCACGGACCATTTGCTTGCTCAAAGTGAGCATAATTACTTGCGCCTGCGGATCGTGCTCTGCCTGAGAGAGAAGATCAGCGGCGACCCAGACCGGATTGGCCTCATCATCCGCCAATACCATGACCTCGCTTGGACCGGCAGGAAGATCTATGCCCGGACCATCCTCTAATTGCGTAACTTGCGCCTTGGCTTCCACCACCCATTGATTGCCAGGCCCAAAAAGCTTGTCTGCCTTGGGCACGCTCTTTGTCCCAAAAGCAAAGGCGGCAATGGCCTGCGCGCCGCCCATACAAAACACTTCGTCAACGCCGCACAATTTCGCCGCCGCCAAGGTTACTGGCGCTATTTTGCCATCCTCCCCGGGCGGGCTGGCAACAGCAATACGCGGCACAGCGGCCAGCATGGCTGGAATCGCAGCCATCAGCAGGGATGAAAACAAGGGTGCCGACCCGCCCGGCACATAGATACCAACGCAATCAATAGGGCGCACCAAACGCTGGCAAATCAGGCCTGGCTCAATTTCGACCTCAAAATCCTGCGGTAATTCATACCCATGGAATTTTTCGATATTCTCATAAGCACGGCACATGGCGTCTTTCATCCGCGGTTCCAATCGTCGCCATGCCCCATTGATCTCGCTCGCATCCACCGCGAGCTTTTTGACATCAACCCCATCAAATTGGCGGGTATACTCAAGAATGGCGGCATCGCCCTTGGCCTTAACCGTATCAATAATGTCGCGCACCTTGGTTTGCACCAAGTTCGTTAGTCGGGCCGGGCGTCGCAGCGCGTCTGCCTGGGCAGTAGTACTTAACTCTTTCCAAAACAAGATTTGCATAATCAGCCCATCATTTTCTCGATCGGTAACACCAGGATAGCGTGCGCACCGCGTGCTTCCAATTGTTCCAACGTATCCCAAAAAATGGTTTCGCGGCACACGGCATGAACCGCCATTTGGTCATCCCGACCCGCCAATGGCATGATCGTCGGCGCATCAGCGCCGGGAAGCAAAGCGGTGATCTCCGCCAATGCCGATTTGGGCGCATTCAGCATGATATATTTGGTGGCCCGGCTGGCAATTACCCCGTCAATGCGGCGCAGAAGCCGCGCCAATAGGGCTTCTTTTTCTTCGCTCCAAAGTGCGCTGGCACGCACCAGATGCGCCTCACTTTCCATTACCGTTGCAAACGCGCCAAGGCCATTGGCCGCCAAAGTCGCGCCGGACGAAACCAGATCACAGATGGCGTCTGATAACCCCAGAGCCGGGGCGATTTCCACCGCGCCCTTTAGGGGTACGCATTCTGCCTCAATACCATTATCGCGCAAAAATGCGCCCAGAATACCGGGGTATGAGGTCGCAATTTTAACACCCTGCAAATCCGGCAGGCTGTTAATAGTGCCCGTGTTGGGGGCGGCCAATTTCAACATACACCGGGAAAACCCAAGCGCGCGCACAGATTGCAAATCTACCGGCTCATGGGCCAACAACGCCTCTTCACGCAGCACATTTTCCCCGGCAATACCAAGGTCACACACGCCCTTGGCGACCAAAGACGGTATGTCATCATCGCGCACAAAAAGCAGTTCAATCGGCAAACCCTTGGCCCGACAAGTCAAGGCACCCGGATTTCGAAACACGCTTAAACCTGCTTGTTCAAGCAGGCGCAGGCTGCCGTCAGCCAGACGACCCTTTTTTTGGATCGCAATGCGCAAAAACTCACTCATCTCCTAACTCCGAACCCGCGCTAATGCCAATTGATATCCCTGATGTGGTTCCTCGTGTAAAAATCGCGCAACGCGGCCCACCGTGGTGGTGCTGGCCCCCGTCCTTTCGCTAATTTCGCGATAGGAGAGATCACCTACATTTAACAATTGCGCCACCTGCCATCGCGCTGCCAGCGCCCGCAATTCCGCAGGCGTGCACAAATCGGTGAGAAAGCGTTCAAACTCGCTTTTCGATTTTAGCGTCGCCAACGCCTGCAACAGCTCCTTCTTTGGCGCACCATTGTGGAGCGCCGCCGCACCAGAAGCAGAAACGGAAGCAGGGGAAGAAAGCTTAGAACCTCGTGTGGTCATGATAAACACCTTGTCAATTTGTATTAACGTGCTAATACGATGACCCGTCGATAGCAACAGCCCTTTACAGTATTAACACCACGTTTTAAGGGACGTCGCCTTGCCGGGCACGCATAATGACCGGTAATAGCGGCAATATGAGTCTGGAGTTCAAAATGGCATCCCCAACACAATCACGGCCCTGGGTGGTGATGAAATTTGGCGGCACCAGTGTTTCCTCATTGGCGCGTTGGGAAACCATTGAACAAATTACCCGTGCCCGTCTTGCAAAGGGCGAACGACCGCTCATCGTGCATTCCGCACTGTCGCAGGTTTCCAATTTGCTCGAAGCGGCAATTGAGGCCGCTTTGCATCAACGCAACAATGACCAAATGGGCGATGACCAATTGGGCGATATTTGCGCCCGCAATGAAGATTTGGGAAGTGCCTTGGGAGTAGATAGCGAAGCTTTGCTTGCGCCGTCTCTGGCCCGCTTGCGCCAATGGCTGGGCGGTATTGCCTTAGTCGGTGAGGCCAGCCCCCGCGTCCGGGCGCGCATTCTTGCCGAAGGTGAGATTATGGCCACGGCACTGGGCGCCGCGCGGTTACAAGCCCAAGGACTGGCGGTTTCGCTTTTTGATGCCCGAGAGGGCCTGATCTGCCCGGCCCCGGCCCATGGCAGCGCCGCCAAACAATATTTATCGGCCGTGTGCGATGACCAAGCGGACGAAGCATTGCAGCAAAACCTGTTGGCGCGCAGTGGCGATCTGGTACTGACCCAAGGCTTCATCGCCAGCAATGCGGCCAATGAAACCGTATTGCTGGGCCGCGGCGGATCAGACATATCGGCGGCCTTGTTTGCAGCAAAACTACAGGCCAAACGGCTGGAAATATGGACCGACGTGCCGGGCATGTTCAGCACCGATCCACGGGTCACACCATCGGCCCGGCTGTTGCGTGATTTAAGCTATGAGGAGGCCCATGAAATTGCCCTAATGGGTGCCAAAGTCATGCACCCGCGCGCGCTTCCTCCAGCCCGCCGGGCAAGAATTCCGATCCATGTGAAATGCACCATGCAGCCCGAAGCCCAAGGCACGCGGATCAGCGATGGCCCAGCTGACAACAACCCGCGCGTTAAGGCGGTAACGGTCAAGCCGGGGCTGATTTTGGTTTCAATGACCTCCACAAGCATGTGGGGAGAAGCCGGGTTTTTGGCCAATGCCTTTGCCGCCTTTGCCAAGAACGACCTTTCCATTGATCTGGTATCCACTTCGCAGGCAAGCGTAACGGTTTCCTTGGATGTCGGGAAAAATCTCGACGAAGACGCTTTGAGCCAATTGCAAGAGGATTTGAAGCCGCTTTGCCATGTCACCATTTTGCGCAATTGCGCATCGGTTAGCCTGGTCGGGCGCGGCATTCGCACCATTTTGCACAAACTAACCCCGGCATTGGCCTTGTTTCGCGAACACCCGGTGCGTTTGGTCAGTCAGGCCGCCAATGATCTAAACTTCACCGTCGTCGTCGATGAGGATCAGGCGAACAAGCTCGCCCGCCGCCTGCATGATGAAATGATTGGCGTAGAGCCTGCTGACAAAGTGTTCGGCCTGCCATGGGAAGAAACCAAAACGCCATTAGCCATCGGCACGAGAAGCACGCCATGGTGGGAACGCAAACAAAAAGCGCTATTAGCGATCAAACCCAAGCGCCAGCCTGCTTATGTCTATGATATGGAAACTGTGGCGGAACGGGCAGAGGCGTTGATGGCGTTTAAAAACCTTGATCAGGTTTTTTACGCCATGAAAGCCAATTGGCACCCGCGAATTTTACAAACATTAGTACAATTTGGCATGGGTATTGAATGCGTATCTCTGGCCGAGATTGAACACGTCTTTTCCCATGTGCCCGGTATTGATCCGCAGCGCCTTGTGTTCACGCCCAATTTTGCGCCGCGCCATGAATATGAAGCGGCCATTGACCACGGCGTGAGGTTGACCCTTGATAATATCCATCCCCTTGAACATTGGCCCGAACTGTTTGCCGACATTGAGTTGATTGTGCGCGTCGACCCGCAACGCGGGCGCGGCCATCACCGCCATGTACAAACCGCCGGGGCGCGCGCCAAATTTGGCGTACCTATGGCCGACTTAGAGGCATTGCGGCGGTTGGCAAAGGCGGCAGGGGCCCGCATTACCGGCCTGCACGCCCACGCAGGAAGCGGCATATTGGATCCCGGTCATTGGCGCGATGTTGGTGTTTTTCTGGCGGCGATCATTGCCGGTTTTCCGGACTTGAAAACACTCAATCTTGGCGGCGGCCTTGGCGTGCCGGACACTGCCGGGTCTGGCGGGCTTGATTTGGCCGCCATGGACCACAACTTGTCCCTGGTCCGCAAAGCCTGCCCGGGGCTGGAACTTTGGTTGGAGCCGGGACGGTTTTTGGTAGCCGAAGCAGGCGTGTTATTGGCCAGCGTCACCCAGACCAAGATCAAGGGCAGCACCGCCTATGCTGGGTTGGAAACCGGCATGAACTCGCTCATCCGTCCGGCGCTTTATGGCTCCCACCACGACATTGTCAATCTTACGTGCCTAGGCGATGACGGCCCGGTTTCTCCGCTGTCCATTGTCGGGCCGATTTGCGAATCAGCGGATATTTTGGGCATTGATCGGCATTTGCCCCGCACACAGGAGGGCGATGTATTACTGATTGCCAATGCCGGGGCCTACGGAGCGGTCATGGCTTCGCATTATAATATGCGCGCACCGGCGGGCGAGCTGGTTTTGGAGCGCTAACAAGCCCCAAACTATCGCGACCTAACGACGCCGTCGCCAATACGCGAACCCGAAGCCCAACACCACAAAACTGATCGGCACCAACCAGATATTGATAATTTCCAATGCAATTTCAGCATTACGGATTTCGCGGTGAAAGTTTTGCCGCACTCCACGCAAAGCTAAATTGGTGTCCACTTGCGCATCCGCTGGCAAGGCCAATTCAGCCTCGCGTAATGCCTGCTCGGCGGCGGTACGCATTCGCTCAATTCTGGCCAAGCGCCGCGCTGGCAAATGGCGTGCCCGCAAGGCCAGAAGCGCTTCCGCATCGGCCAGGCGGTCCAGCGCATTAAGGACAAAATCAGCATTATCCGCCTGTGTGCGCGGGCCAAAAACCGGATCATCCTGTACGTAAAATCCATCGCCCAACAGATCAGCATCACCAATGATAATGATGCCCGCCCTTTGCACGGCCAGCCATTCGCGTTGTCCGGTCGCAGATACCGCCGCCATCAAGTCATTGGGATTGGGATCGGCAGCAAAATCCATCGCCGGAAAGAGTGCCGCCTCCGTGCTGGTGTGCACAAGACCTGCCCAATCAGTGCCGGGTGCAGGGCGCAAGGCCGCGGCGCTGGCGATAATCAGGCCCCGCTGCAATTGCGCCATTATCGGCTCATCCGCGCTCAGCATATTTGGTGGCAATCCTATCCACGCCGGTTGACGAAGGTTTCGAATTTGCCCGTCAACATTGCGTTGCACCGGCATCGCGTTGACCCTGTCCAGCACGATTGCCTCGCCCGACCAATCAAGACCCAATGGTGCTAAAAAATCCGGCATGGTCGATGCCATGCGTGCACCGGCCTTGGGAAAACCGTTAAGCGCTGGTCGTGCAGATGCTTCACTATAGGGGTCCAAAAACACCAAGGCGCGACCGCCGTTTTGCGTAAAGTTGAGCAGAGCATCTTGCTGCTCGGCACCAAAAGCTGGCGGATGCACCAGCATGACAATCCGCCCCGATAAATCAGCGATCGAGAAGTCTTCGGGCAGTATTTCAACACCATAACGCTCGGCGATTTGCCTAAAAACGTAATTTTCCTTGTGGCCGGTGACGAACCAATCCTTGCCCGCCATATCAATGCCGTCATAAAGCGCAATCGCCGGACGGGCCGCAGCACCTGGCCCCAAGACCCGCGCAATATCATATTCCAGCAAGCCCACACGGGCCGGATCAAAGCGGGCAATACTGGACCCGTTAGCGCTGGCCAAACCCATATAAAGTGGCAAGCCTTGATCGGTTGGCAAAGCCTCCATCCTTGCCGCCAGTGCCGCATCTTCGCGCGGATTATCAACGCCGGGATCAATGAAGCTGAGGCTGATATTACCGCGCGAGTGGTCGGCAAAACTACGCAAACTCTCTTCGACCTGCGCGCCGAAATGACGAATATCCGGATATTGCCGGGCCAAATTGCGCGAGAAATAAAAAACCCAATCCACAGTTTCATCTTGCGCGCCGACAATAGTACGCGCCGCCGGGCTTAGGGTGTAAGCCTGCCCGGCGGTCACATCCAATTTCACCGCGCGAAACGCGCCGCTGGCAAACGTCACATTCAGGGCCAAAACGCCAAACGCCGCCAGAGCAATGCGCCATAATGCGCCGGTTTTTGGTCGCCACAGCACGATCGCCACATAAACGCCAAAAGCGGTGAGCAATACAAAAAAAGCGACATCTTTGAAGCTGATAATACCGCGCCAAAATGACACCATATGGACGGGCAAGGAAAAGTCGGCCAATACATCGCGTATCGGTGTTGGCAGGCCAGAAAACACCGGCATGGCCCCGAAGCTTAAAAGGCCCAATAGCAACAACCCGCCCAAAAAAGCCAACACCTGGTTTGAAGTGCGGGACGAGACGGCAAGAGCCAATGCACAACTGGCCGCGGCCAACAGCGCCGCGCCGAAATAGCCGCTGAGTGCAACGCCGTGATCAGGCGCCCCCAACCAACTGAGACAGGCCCAAAGGCTCATGGTCAGGGCCAGTCCCGTAAGGCAAATCAGCCAAAGCGTCAGCCATTTAGAAAGCACAATCGCCGATGACGGCACGGGCAAAGCGCGCAGTATTTCTGCCGTGCCCGCCCGGCGCTCGGCGCTTAAACTATCCATCGCCAAGGCGGGGACGAACACCACAAACACCCACGGAAAAAACACAAATAAGGCGCTAAGGTCCGCACGATTGGCGTCAAAAAACCTGCCTACATAGAAAGCCAGCGCATTAGTACTGCCCGCAAACAACGCCATGAACACAAATACGGCAGGGCGCGCTAACGCCAATTTCATGTCCTTGATAAAAATTGCGCTAAACTCGCTCATAGCTATGCGTGCGCCTCGTCGCTAGCGGATACTAGCGCCCGAAAGGCCCGTTCCAAACTCTTCTCACCAGTCTGTTTAAGCAAAACCTCCGGCGACGCGTCGGCACGGATTTCACCGCGCTCAAGCACAATCAATCGCGTGCAAAGGCGACTGGCATCGCGCAGCGAATGGGTACTGATAATCACAAGCTTGTCCGTGCTTAAACTTCGCAACAGAGCTGCCGCCGCATGTTTCTGGACCGGATCGAAACCGTCAAATGGCTCATCAAGCAATAGCAATTGCGGGTCCGGCGCCAGCGCCATGCCGAGGGCGGTGCGGCGCTTATAACCCTTGGACAAGGTTTCCAGCATTTTGTCCGCGACCGTGCCAAGGTCGAGCTGGCGCAAAATTTCGTCAATTCTCTTGCGTCGCGCGGCCCGCTCAAACCCATGGGCCCCCAACACGAACGCCAATGCCTGGCGCGGCGTTAATTCCTCATAGAGTGGCGCTCCCTCGGGCAGATATCCCAGTGTTCTGATTTGGTTTGGGTAATCAATTTTTCCCTCAAGGCGAACCACACCGGCATTGGCAGGCAAACTCCCGGCGAGCAAGCGCATCAACGTAGATTTTCCCGCCCCATTGCGACCAACGAGACCAATAATTTCCCCGCGCCGGGCCTCAAACGAGACATTCTCAAGCGCCATTTGGCCTGCATAAGATTTATTGAGGTTACTTATCTCCAACATCGGCCCATGCTTTGCCGAATCGCCAGCGCAAGCAAGAGCAAGACCGCAATTGCGCAAAATTATAACGAAGAATTATGGAGAATGGTGTCGGTTCAGTGCTGCCGCCATTCCCGGGGGGGCTGGGGGGGCTGTCTGGAAACCAGGGCCGGCGTACTCGCTGCGCCGAACCGACAAATGCAAGATGGCGTCAGGATGGGGCGCGTTCAGGTCCGAAATGTGGCAGTTTTGTGGTATGATCTAAAAACTTTGTAATATCGCAGCCACAACCCTAAGATAAGACCCGTCTGAGTTGAGGATTTGAAAAACACTTGAATCGTCCAATCACATCAACGGTCCATTTTAACCGCGCCGAACTTACCAGTATTATGGCCATATACGGTCGCATGGTCGCCGCCGGGGAATGGCGAGATTATGCCATAGATGCGTTAAGCGACCGGGCCGTGTTTTCCATTTTTCGCCACGCCAGCGAGATGCCGCTTTACCAGGTTGAGAGGATCCCCACCCTTGCCCGTCGGCAAGGGCAATACCGGGTGATGGCCATGGGCGGCCAAATTCTCAAACGCGGCGATGATTTGCGCCAGGTTCTCAAAGTTTTCGCCACACGCCGTTTTCGATTGGTATGCAACGAATGACTTAATTTTTTTGAGTATTTGGGCTAGCTTATCTTTTCAAAAATTTAAAATAATTCGGAGTGGAAGAATGAGGCTATTTCTGAAAACGCTTTTAGTATTGACTTTTTTTTCAATAATGGGGGGACAATCAATGGCTGAGAGCGGTGCTGACAACGTATTTATCAAGATAGAGTTTTCTGTCAAAAGCAGCCAAAAAACTGATTTTATGGGGATTATGAGCACTTTAAATTCAGGAATGAAGACCGAACCGGGTTTTATTTTAGCGATGGTCTATGTTGACGTGGAAGATAGTGAAAAAATTACCCTTATTGAGAAATGGGAAACAAGAAAGCATCACGAAGACCATTATCAGGAAATTGTAAAAAATGGTTCTTGGCAGGGTATTCTTGAAATGCTGACAACAGAACCCGAGATGAGATATGTGGGAGAAATTCAGGTGCACTAATACCTCTTGGGATTTAATCACACGCTGTAGAGGTTCCGTTAAAGCTCCAAACTCTGACGTGAGCCAGTCTCCGGGCTTTTGTACCTTTTAAAACTATGAGTCCGGTCCTGACAGTTTTTCCGGCGCTTTGCTTAGTTTGCGTAAATGAAACATTTCGCGTTGAATAATGACAAAGCCTGCTGCCATAGGCAGCCACAAGGTGAAACCACGATAGAGCACAATAGCCGTAACGCTCGCTTCCAGCGGCGCTCCAAATGCCACTAGCGAGGCCACCGCGCCGCCTTCAAAAGAACCGACACCCATTGGCGTTGGCGCGAGGGTTGCGGCAACTGAGGCAAGCGCGATAGCAATAAAGCAAATGGGCAAGGAAACCGGCAGCCCAATGGAGAAGAACACAAGCCAAAGGGTCAGTGCATCCAGACCGCGTTGAAAAATTTGCAAAACTACAATTTGGGTAAAGAGCACCTTCTGCACCGCTATGTGCGTTATTGCGATCGACACCAGATCGGCACCCTTTCGCACGATGGACCAGCGCGTCAACCAAGTTGGCATTCCCGCCGGCCTTACAATCATGGCGCGAATTACCATCAAGATAATGGCCAGCATCGTTAGATAAAAAACGCCAACGCCGATGGGTAAGAAAATTGATGCATCGCCAATCGCGGCAAGAGAGACAAAGCCAACTAATGCCGCCATCAAAAATGCGGCAATAAACGTGCTGCCGCCGATGATGAAGGCGGTAAACGCATGATCTTGGGATATGCCGCGGCGCCCAAGTGCATAAAGCATAAAGGCTGCGCCTGAAATACCGCCCGACGGCACTAGCTGGTCGGCAAACAATTTGGCTATGCTTAAGGGGAAAAGACCAAATAGGGAAATGGCTTTCCCGAGCCGATAAAGCACCAGCCACCAAATAAAAGCGACCGTACAATAGGTTATCAATTGGATGCCCGCCGCGAGCACCAGCCATAAAGGTTGAGCCTTCGCAATCTGTTCGGTAAAGGCGCTGATTTCGCTAAACCTAAAAACCACCATAAGCAGCGCGGCAAGGGCAATCAGACCAATCAGGAGCATCGCCAGTCGCCGACGATTTGAGCGCCCATTTTTATTTGGCGGTTTTGACGGCTCTTTCACGCTCATAATACGTCTCGCCTAAAACAAACTGCCCTGCCCCGGTGTGCCCTTAACCGCTTTGCTTTTAACAGGTTTAGGACTTCGTGGCTTTAGCCCAGGCTTTGGCTTAAATGGCTCATTATCTGTGCCATCTTCAATACGCGCCTGGCGACGAATATCGCTAAATTGCAAATCAACCGCTTCACCCGCCTGCAACGCCGCGCCGGTTCGGACAAGGCTGCCATCCTGCCGGTGCACCAAAGCAAAGCCTCGCGCCAAAACCCCTTCATGGGATAAGGAGCGCAATAATTTGGCCGCGCTGTCCACTTTATACCCGTGTTCGCGCAAAGCCCGTTGCATGGCCGCATGACCTCGTTGCCAAAGTGTGTGCAGGTTTTGCTGGTGGTTTTGCAACGCTTGACGCGGGGCTTGGCGCGCCAGCCGCGCCGCCATAACCACAATACGATCGCCATTTTGCGTTGATAATCGCCGATTTCCCTGCTGCAAGCGCCTGCTTAGGGCGTCAATTTCCTCGAAACGGCGGGTAATGGCGGTTTGCAGACCCTGCGGCCGTAATCGCCCGGCAATGCCCGACAGGCGCTGTGCACGCGCATCCAGCCCGCTCTCCAAACCCCGCATCAACCGCGCCGCCACATAATCAAAGCGCTGCGATAGCACACCAAGAAGGTCCTCCGGGCGCGGTAAGCCACGAGCGGCAGCACGCAATTCAGTCTGTTTGCGCAATTGCAGGCTGGTCACCGCGCTGGAAAGGCGCATTTGCTGATTTTGCAAACTGTTCAACAGCTCAGTGCGCACTGGAACTGCCATTTCCGCAGCACCGGTCGGCGTTGGCGCGCGCCGGTCGGCGACATAATCCAGCAAGGTCCAGTCGGTTTCATGGCCAATTGCAGAAATCAGCGGAATTTTCGAACCAGCTGCCGCGCGCACCACATTTTCTTCATTAAAGCCCCATAAATCCTCAATCGAGCCGCCGCCACGGGCGACGATTAACAGATCAGGCCTCGGCACCGGGCCATCCTTTGGCAAAGCATTAAACCCGGCAATGGCGGTGCTGACTTGCTCGGCAGCTTTGTCGCCCTGCACCAAAACTGGCCACAACAGGACATGGCGCGGAAACCGATCGGCCAAACGATGTAAAATGTCGCGAATTACCGCACCGGTCGGCGAGGTAATCACGCCAATGGTTTGCGGCAAAAACGGTATTGGTTGTTTATGGGCGTCGTCAAAAAGTCCTTCCGCCTGAAATTTTTTACGCCGCTCTTCCAACAGCGCCATTAACGCACCGGCGCCCGCCGGTTCCAGCTTCTCAATAATCAATTGGTATTGTGACCGGCCCGGATAGGTCGACAATCGCCCTTCGGCAATCACTTCGAGACCCTCTTCCGGTGCAAAACGAAATTTCGAGGCCACGCCTTTCCAGACAATGGATGAAATTACCGCCCGGTCGTCTTTGAGGTCCATATACACATGGCCGGAGCGAGCAATGGTCACGCGCCCTAACTCGCCGCGCACCCGCACATGGCCATAGGTTTCTTCCACCGTGCGTTTTAGCGCGCCGGCAAGCTCGGACACGGTAAATTCATGGGCATTGGATGTTGATACTTCTGACAAGTCGGCGAATCCCGGTAAGAGTTTATGCGCACAGTTTATCAACACTTACGATGATGGGGAAAGTGATGAAAGTTCTGCTGATCGGCGGCGGTGGGCGCGAGCACGCCCTTGGCTGGAAAATTACTCAAAGCCCGCTGGTTGATGAACTTGTCTGCGCGCCGGGCAATCCGGGTTTGGCAGCGTTGGGACGTTGCGAGCCGGTAAGTGCCGAGGATGTCCCGGCGCTGACCGCTTTGGCGCTGGCAGAACGCCCGGATCTGGTGGTCATTGGCCCTGAAGCACCGTTGGCTGGCGGATTGGCGGATCACTTGACCGCGCACGGCATGATGGTTTTCGGCCCATCAGCCAAGGCCGCGCAATTGGAAAGCTCCAAAGCCTTTACCAAGGAATTTTGTGATCGCCATGCCATCCCCACCGCCGGTTATCGCACGGTCAAAACAACTGCTGAGGCAAATGAATATTTGCAAATGCTGGCACCGCCCTTTGTGCTCAAAGCCGATGGCCTCGCCGCCGGTAAGGGCGTGGTCATTGCGCAAGATTTGCAAGAAGCGCAACAAGCCGCCGCGACCTTGTTAGACGGCCAGTTCGGCAGCGCTTCAAAAACGCTGGTGATTGAAGAATTCCTGCATGGCGTCGAAGCCTCTTTCTTTGCCTTTAGCGATGGGCGCCATGTTGTACCGCTTATCGCCGCACAAGATCATAAACGCGCTTTTGACGGTGATCTTGGCCCCAATACCGGCGGCATGGGCGCTTTTTCCCCGGCACCCCAAATGGATGAGGCCATGACGGCGCGGGTGATGAAAGAGATCATATTACCAACCATTACCGGCATGGCTGCTGAGGGTAATCCGTTCATTGGCGTCTTGTTCGCGGGCCTGATGATCGGATCGACGGGACCAAAGTTGATTGAGTATAATGTCCGCTTTGGCGACCCGGAATGTCAGGTTTTGATGATGCGCTTGCAAAGCGACCTCTTACCCCTGCTATTGGCCTGTGCCCAAGGCGATCTGACCAACGCAGCTAACCGTCCTCCGGCACCGCAATGGGATGAACGCGCTTGTGCCAGTGTGGTGATGGCGGCCAAGGGCTATCCCGACACCTATCAAAAACATCTGGCCTTGAGCTTGCCAAAACAAACAGCGCCAGCCGTGCAAATATTTCATGCGGGCACAACGCTTGATAAGCAAGACATGCTGGTTTCCAATGGCGGCCGGGTTTTGGCGGTTACCGCGCTTGGCGCGAATGTCACCGAAGCGGCGGCCATGGCCTATCAAGAATGTGATCGGATTAATTTTCCGGACGGCTTTTACCGTACCGACATTGGCGCTAGTGTCCGTCCGGCAAAATAATAAACAAGCAGGGGACGATCATGACGGCAAAAGCACTGGCGATTGGTATTAGCATGGCATTGGCCGGTTTGGCGGGCATGGCGACGCCGGCATTGGCCCATACACGCGCCGTGCAATGCAAGGCGGTATTGGATCGGCCCGGTGAAGCCCCGCGCGGCCCCTCGACCATTTTGGTCAGCCATGAGGGTAAGGTTTTGGAAATTCGCGATGGCTTTGTCAGTGTTGATGGCGCGGAAGTCGTAAACTTGCAAACCAAGTTTTGCCTGCCCGGCCTGATCGACAGCCATGTACACCTCACGTCAGAGCTTAGTCCAACCGGACGCCTGGACGCGGTCACCCATTCTGACGCGGATTGGGCGATGAATGCGGCCAAATTTTCCCGCCAGACCTTGATGGCGGGTTTTACCAGCGTGCAGGACCTTGGCGCGCGCGGCGAAGATGCGATTTACGCGGTTCGAGATGCGATTAATCGCGGCGACATGGTCGGGCCGCGCATTCGCGCCGCCGGGCAAACCATTAGCGCGTCGGGCGGCCATGGCGACCCGCGCCACGGGTATGCCGAAGCCATCGCCGCCGCTTTGCACCGTCCGGCTATATGTAATGGTGCTGACGACTGCCGCCGCGCCGTACGCGAAAACGTCCGTCAGGGCGCAGATGTCATCAAGATTACGGCCACGGGCGGCGTATTGTCCAATACCGCCGCCGGTACGGAACAACAGTTTTTTGATGATGAAATGGCCAATATTGTCAAAGCTGCACACTTTATGGGGCGGCAGGTTACCGCACACGCCCATGGCAAAGGCGGGATTGAAGCGGCCCTGCGCGCCGGTGTGGATTCGATAGAACACGGCACCTATCTCGACAAGGAAACCGTAGCCCTGTTCAAAAAATACAATGCCACCTTAGTGCCAACCGTATTAGCCGGGGCAACCGTGGTCGAGATGGCCAATGATCCAGATGGTTTTTTGCCACCACCATCGCGCAAAAAAGCCCTTGAAGTTGGACCGCAAATGATTGCCATGTTGCGCATGGCCCATGATGGCGGCGTTAATGTTGCTTTTGGTACGGATTCTGGCGTTTCCAGCCATGGAGACAATGCGCGCGAATTTGGATTGATGATTGAAGCAGGCTTTACGCCCATGGAAGCCATTCAAGCGGCCACCATAGTCGCTGCCAAGCATTTACAGATGGGCGACAGTCTTGGCTCTTTGGAAAGTGGAAAATTTGCCGACATCATTGCGGTTAACACCAACCCCCTCGACGATGTGACCGCTCTTGAAGATGTTACCTTTGTGATGAAGGGTGGGAAAATATATAAAAACAAGCCCTGAATCTGGGCTCCGGACTTAGAGGCAGGAGCTAAATTAGATCGCTTCGACCCGGCTTGTTCCGCTGTCAGTTTCGGAAATGCCAGTTTCCGGGTTTTTTGCTGGTTTATCGACTTCCAACAGCGCCTTGAACAAGGATTTTGGGTCGATGGGTTTGGAGACATAGCCATTCATGCCGGCATCAAGATATTGCTGACGGTCGCCGGGCATCGCATTGGCGGTCAAGGCAATAATTGGTACATCACGCGAGGCGCCATCACCATCGCGAATCATGCGGGTAGCAATGATTCCGTCCAGCACCGGCATTTGAACATCCATAAGGATAAGGTCGAATTTTTGTGCATTCGCCAGTTCAACTGCCTGCTCACCATTCTCGGCTTCAGCAAGCTCGGCGGACGAAGACCCCAGTAAAGCCTTCAGCACCGTCCGGTTAATCTTAATATCATCTACAATCAAAATTGACTGCCAATTTTGCACCGCCGCCTCTACCAGTTTTTTCTTTAATTCAGTTTTTGTCGGCGCAGGCAGAATGGCAGGGGCGTCATTGCCGACAATATCGCGCCCGATTGGTGCAGCGGTGATGGTAAAACTGAAGGTCGAGCCTTTGCCTGGCTCCGAAGTCACCGTGAACTCCCCATCCATAAGCTTTACTATTTTTTCGCTGATAGACAGGCCAAGACCGGTACCGCCAAAACGGCGCGAAATACTGGAATTCGCTTGGCCGAAGGCGGAGAAAAGTTTTTCCTGTTGCGCTTTTTCAATGCCGATACCGGTATCAGTAACCGAAAACCGCAATTGCGGCGTGTCGGCATCCTGCTTTGCTTCCAACCGAATAGTAATGCCGCCTGCAGGGGTAAATTTCAGAGCGTTTGAAAGAAGATTGCTGATTACCTGACGCAATCGTGCGTCGTCGCCGCGCACCAGAGCCGGAAGATCGCCGACGGTCTCAATGTTAAAGGTGATATTCTTGTTTTCGATAGTTGTCCGCCACAACATCGCAACTTCGTTCAACATCTCAACCGGATCAAACGCACGATCTTCAAGCTCAAGCTTGCCAACCTCAATTTTGCTGAGGTCGAGAAGGTCATTGAGGATCACCATCATCGCTTCGCCAGATTTCTTAATCACCTGAGCTTGGCGCTTGCTTTCCAGGGGAATATCAGAGTCCACCAGCGCACCGGCCATGCCCAGCACGCCGTTCATTGGCGTACGAATTTCGTGGCTCACGGTGGCGAGAAATTCTGACTTAGCCTGCGAAGCGGCCTCCGCATTATGTCGCGCTTCGACCAATTCTGAAATATCCATGACATCCCCGGCCATGGCGATAACACGCCCTTTAGCGTTGCGCTGGGATTTGCCGGTCATTCGCAACCAACGCAAACTCCCATCATCGGTCTGCACCCGCAAGCTAACATCAAATGGCTGCTCGCCGCGCAAATACTTCCTAAACGCTTCTTCGAGAACATGATAATCTTCGCTGAAAACAGCGCTGAATCCTGTGCCACGTTTGGCTTTAGCATGCAGGCTCGAGAGACCCATTATACGGCGCGCCGAGGCGGAGAGATATTCCATGTCGGCCTCAAAGTCGACATGCCACAGGCCTGAGGTCGAGCCCGCCAAGGCTAGATCTGTGCGTGCTTCGGTCTCCAATTGCAGCATGCTGGTAGCGACCGCTGGTGCAAAATGTGTCAGCGCTTTAAGTTCCCGGTCCAAACTATCGCGCTCATTTTTCCACAGCGCCACGATAAGGCCCACACACACACCTTCTTCATCAAATAAAGGCACCCCGGCATAGGAATGTAGACCAAGTTCAACGAGGTCGGTATCAGCCGGAAAGCAGGCGGCCACTTTCTTGCAAATAGCGAGAGGACAACCAGTATCAAAAACCGTCTCACATGGCGTACCTGCAAGGTCATAATTATAATGATCCAACGCCCCATCAAGGTCGTAAAAGGAGTAGGTTTCTACAGGGTGGTTTTTGGATTTTATGCGGCTGAGAAACAGCATGTCCGCGCCCAAGGCCTCGCCCGCGGCTTGCACAAAATGATTAGCAAGCATGCCTGCACCTTGGGCAAGCAGATTCAGGGAAATATCGGACAGCAATTCCCGAACGTCTCTATCCATAGACAGCGTCTTCTGCCCATGCGTCTTTGCACTTTTGTCGATTGCTGACCGCACAGCCACTCCCCGAATAATTGCTGACAGGGTATTAGGCCTTTCAAGTTACCAATAGGTGAAAATTCAACAAAAATAGAATTTGTTTATCGCAAAACTTTTTGCTTTGGACGTAACAAAAATCTGTGCCAAAGAAGTATAATACCAGTAATTGAAAATAAAAACGCCGAAGCCGCGAAGGCAATCAGCCAGGGACTGTTGAAGTTTTTCCGTTCTCCATAATCCATAATATGCAACATCCAGAAAAAATCGTAAAACCGCCATATACTGGATCGATGCGCACGAACATTTGCGGTATTGGGGTCAATCCAGACTGCATACCCTTCAGGGCTTACAAACTCCACGCGCCAAAACGGGCCATCAAAGCGCACTTCTACCGGGCCTTTTTCCACCCAGGAAATTGTGCGGATTTCCCCTTTGCCCGCAAAGTCTGCCAACGCGGTTTTACGCGCCGCTGTTGCGTCAATCGGGCTAAGAAGTTCGCCGGTGTAAGCATCGACGAGGGCACCTTCAGTTTCAGTTTCAGGCGTTTGCACCGTATAAACCGGGCGGCCAAGCCAGCGATGCAATTTCGCATTTATCAGCCCGCCAAGACCGGCTTTTTGCGCCGCAGTGATGGGAGAGAGGATGCTCGCATCGGTAATAATGTCATCAACTGGTTCCGCAATAAGGTGTTCTGAGCGCACCTTTGCCAGCGGCAATACGCTCATCACCAGACCGCCTGCGGTCCACAGAACAATCTGCAGGCCGACAAACAGCCCTATCCATTTGTGGATGCGCGTGAGTATGGCAAAAAACTTCATAATTATATTTCCTTAGAAGTGTCGCACTAGAGGTGTCGCACTTTTAGTGGCTTACGGACTAGACACCAGGATTTAGACTCTAGAGTTGCCGTGCTCGCCATTCTTCGGCGCTTTGCCCCCAAAGATTAATTTGCATTGGTCCAAAGCCGGCCAATTCATCAGCCTGGCCGACAATGTGACTGCCAAGTGCCTTTGCCAAAGCTGCCGACCCGGTGTTTTCCGGATCGATGACATGAATCACCTTCTCCCACCCCAATGTGTCAAAAGCAAAGCCCAACGCCGCCTCTGCCGCTTCTTTGCCATAACCTTTGCGCCAATGTTCGGCGGCGATGGCCCAACCGACTTCCTGGCCCGGCCACCCTTCGGGGAAATGAGGGCCAATACTGCCAACCCATGCCCCGGTATGTTTTTCATAAACAAAGAAAAACCCATAGCCGCGCAACACCCACATCCCAATAAGGCCGGCAAAAGAACGCCACGCCATTGGCCGGTCCTTCACCCCGCCAATATGGCGCGCCGCTTCTTCATCGGCATAGAGGCGCGCATAACCATCAAAACCCTCTTCCGAAGGGGGTCGCAGGATCAGGCGTTCAGTTTCTAAGGTTGGGCCAATTTGCATGATGATGCTCGCTGCATATTCGAGATAAGAAGCGGGCGTTATAGAATTTTACCTTCCCAATTCCTAGCCCTCCTCGCGTCATCCTGCGGGCATAACCTGCCCGTGTTGTTTTTTAGGTTTTGTTCATTGCCCGGTGTTAGGAATATTACTATTAGCAAGAACGGTCCAACGCTTGCGGCACGTAAATTTAGGGAAATTCGGCGGGCCAAATTAGGGGAAACCGGTGACAAAATCAAAGCTTCAACATGATGGCGCACCGCAGGGTTTTCACAACAATGCGAATTTCACCGAAGCGCTATTCTCTTCCATTAAACTGCTTGCCCGCGCTGCGGCCTACGCTTTCGCCATTGGTCTTGCACTTATTTTATTTGGGCAATTGAGTCAGGCTTTGCAATTAGACCATAATGAAGGCTTGCTTGAGTGGCTCCAATTTGCCTTGATCGTAGGCGGGGCGGCGCTTTTATCCATGCGGCAAGACCCGAGACGGCGTTGGCTGAGATATCTGGTCGTCGGCGGCCTATTTATATTAGCGATGGAAGAGATTGACTGGGCGCAACCCTATTTGGGCTATACCCCCCTCTCCATTCTCGCCGATAACAATAAATATGGCGAAATGGCCTTACATAACGCCTTTGGCATGGAAGAATATTTGCGCACCTTGGTGCTGCTGTGCCTGATGGCAGGTGGTGGAGTTTTGTTGATCCAGGTCGCCCTAAAACGCGGCCTTACGGGCCTTATCAATTATGCACAAAATAAATTATTATGGCCGGGCGCCTTATTTGCTGCGGGTATCATTACCATGCTTGCCGGTCGGCTTCTCCATCCCGGTGAATTCTTCAGCTTTGATGAACTCGGCGAATTGGCGATTTACGCTGGAGTGATTTGGTTCACCCTGTCGCGGCCACTCGACATTCTTAACCCGCGCGGCGACTAGGCTCAGAGCCTAACCCTCGATTTGTGGGAATGTTCACGCAATTGGCAGGTTTTCGCCCTCAGTCCGTGCCTTGCCATGCCCCATTGCCTCCGTCAGCATAGTGTTTGATTCAAAATGCTAAGGGTGACGCTTTAATGTCAAAAGCGCAAAAAGAAGTGTGCAGCCTCACACCAGAAGAGGCAGAAATTGAACTTGAACACTTGGCGCGCACAATTGCCGACCATGACCGTTTGTATCATGAAAAAGATGCGCCTGAAATTTCCGATGCGCAATACGACGCCCTGCGCCAACGCAACACCGCCATTGAAACCGCATTTGCACATTTGGTGCGCGATGACAGCCCATCAAAACGCGTCGGCGCTGGGCCCGCCGAAAAGTTTGGCAAGGTCGAGCATGTGGTCGCCATGTTGTCATTGGACAATGTGTTTAGCGACGAGGAGGTGCACGAATTTGCCGCCCGCATTCACCGGTTTTTGCGCTGGTCCGATGCCCAGCCATTGGCTTTCACCGCCGAACCAAAAATTGATGGGCTTTCGTGCAGTATTCGCTATGAAAAAGGCAAATTGGTGCAAGCCGCGACCCGTGGCGATGGGCGCACTGGCGAGGACGTAACCCAGAATGTACGTACCATAAAGGATGTACCCAAATCTTTGGCCGGCACGGGCTGGCCGGAAATTCTTGAGGTGCGCGGCGAGGTCTACATCCCCAACGCCGAATTTGCTCTCATGAACGCGGCACAAGAACAGGCCGGCAAGCCAATTTATGCCAATCCGCGCAATGCCGCTGCTGGCTCCTTGCGCCAGCTTGATGCGTCGATCAGCGCCAGCCGTCCTTTGCATTTTTTCGCCTATGCGTGGGGCGAAATATCTTCGCCGATTGCCGACACACAGATGCAGAGCATAGAGAAATTCGGGCGTTGGGGGTTTAGCGTAAACCCGCACACGCAATTGTGCCAAAATGCTGAAGCAATGATTGACGTTTACCGTGTGATTGAAAACGCCCGGGCCGATTTAGACTATGATATTGATGGCGTAGTTTACAAGGTCGACCGGCTGGACCTGCAAGAACGCCTGGGCTTTGTTTCGCGCAGCCCGCGCTGGGCGATGGCGCATAAATTCCCGCCCGAGCAAGCCAGCACCACTTTGGAGCGTATCGAGATTCAAATTGGTCGCACCGGTGCCTTAACCCCGGTGGCCAAGCTAAAACCAGTAACCGTTGGCGGGGTGGTGGTCTCTAATGCCAGCTTGCACAATGCCGATGAAATCGTCCGCCTTGATGCCCGCGAAGGTGACCAGGTGTTGTTGCAACGGGCCGGCGATGTCATCCCGCAAATTGTAAAAGTGCTGGACCCAAACCGTGCGCAACGCGCTAAGGCCTATGTTTTCCCTACCCATTGCCCGTGCCCACTGAAAACCGAAGCCGTGCGCGAATTGGACGAAAAAACCGGCGAGCCGGGAGTGATAACCCGCTGTTCTGGCGAATTTGCCTGCCCGTTCCAGCGCGTCCGGCATTTGGAGCATTTTGTTTCGCGACAGGCTTTTGACATTGAAGGCTTTGGCAAAAAACAAATCGCCGCGTTTTTTGAGGAAGGCATCGTCAAAGAGCCAGCCGATATTTTTGCTCTTGGTGGTCGCAAGGACGCACTTAAACTGCATCGGCGCGAGGGTTGGGGCGCGACCTCGGTCCGCAATTTATTCGACGCCATTGAGGAGCGCCGCACAATCAGTTTGGAACGCTTGCTGATTGCCCTTGGTATTCGCCATATTGGCCAAACCACAGCGCGACTTCTTAGCGCATCCTATTTAAGCTGGCAGCAATTTCACGACGCTATGGTGGCCGCGCAGGACCGGCAAAATGAGGCCTTCACCCAGCTTAATGAACTGGATGGCATTGGCAGCGTCATGGCCGAAGCCATCGTACAGTTTTTTGCCGAGCCCCATAATGAAGGCCTGGTTGAGCGCTTGTTAGGGCAGATTGAGGTCATTGACGCCACACCGCCTAAAAGCGACAGCCCGGTGGCCGGCAAAACCGTGGTCTTTACCGGTAAATTGGAACAGATGAGCCGCGACGAAGCCAAGGCCAAGGCCGCCGCTTTGGGTGCCAAGGTCGCCGGCTCAGTGTCGGCCAAAACCAATATACTGGTCGCTGGTCCCGGCGCCGGCTCGAAGTTGAAAAAAGCGCAAGAGCTAGGTGTGAAGACGATGAGTGAAGAGGCGTGGCTGGCCCTCATTGGCGGCTTGTAATCGCTAACACTCAATATCCGGATGTTGGGCATCATTATGCTTGGCCATCAAAGCGGTGAGGCAATAGCAGCGCTCCGAAAATTCCGATAAATCTTGATCGTTTAGACAAGTTAGATTAATTCTGAATATTAGACTGGGACGTGACGCTATAGAATAACAACACAGCGTCGCGATGAGGGACGGCATAAATTATTGAAACACATACCTTTTGACCGTCTGGACATCGACAAAGGGGATTAAAATGAATCAGTACGCACCAAAGGCCCAATCCGTGGCCACGAAGCGATCAAGCCATAAAGCCTGCTTGTTTGGCGGCGCCGCATTGCTTGGTTTATGCGCCGGTCTGGCAGTGCCGAATGTGGCACTGGCGCAGCAATCCGGTGCAAGTGTTACTGATCAAATTGTTGTCACCGCGCAAAAACGCGACCAGTCCATTCAGGATGTCGGCATCGCCATTAGCGCCTATAGCGGCGAGCAATTGGAGAAGCTCGGTGTCGAAACCAGCATTGAGATCATCAACTTCACCCCCGGTGTTTCCATGGCTGGCGACATTGGTGGTCAGCGCGCGCTGTTTAACATACGCGGCGTGGTGCAAAACGATTTTGCCGACCTCGCCGAAGCGCCCGTTGCGGTTTATGTGGACGACGGGTATCTGGCCAGCACTCAGGCGCAAACCTTTGGCCTTTACGATATTGACCGCGTTGAAGTTCTTAAAGGCCCGCAAGGCACCCTGTTTGGACGCAATGCCACGGGCGGCCTCGTCCATTCGCTGACCAAGCGCCCAACCCAGGAATTTGAAGGTTATGGCAAATTAAGCGGCGGCTCCTACAACCATGTGCGCGCCGAAGGCGCGGTTAGCGGCCCGCTGGCCGAGAAAGTCGCTGGCCGGATCTCGGTGCTATACAATAATTTTGGCGAAATTCTGGACAATGTTCACCCGGGCACCGACGCCCAGGGACGCACCGGGACCCCCGGCGGCGGGCAAGATGGGTATAATGACGACACCTTCGCCATCCGCGGCCAGTTGCTTTTTGATTTCAACGACAACGTAAATCTTTTGGTCATCGGCAATTATGCGGACACCACCAAAAGTGAAGGCCCATATCAAGGGATTGGCAGCATTCCGGTTCTGGACGCGCAAGGCCGCCATATCAACACCTTGCGGGCGCAAGATACGACCAGCAATTGCGAAGCCATCGCCGCCGGCACCAATAATTGTATCAACCTGTTTGCCGACGGCGATACTGACGGCATACGCCCATTGGTCGGCGGCGATTTGTTTGGCAATGTCGACCCTGATGGCCATGGCAATAAGGTCGATAAGGACTTTGCCTTTGACGATGAAAACAAAATTCGCTCCCGGGGCCTTGCTGGCAAGCTGACCTGGGATGCCGATTGGGGCACGCTGACATCAATTACAGATTATAAACATTTTTACCGCTCGATTACACTGGATTCGGACCAATCAGCCACGCCGTTGGCCTTGTTCCAATCCGATGGCGAGATCGATCAATTCAGTCAGGAAATCCGGCTGAACGGCAAAACCGAAAATAGTGATTGGGTGGCGGGGGTTTATTATTTAAGCGTCGACACCGACATGACCCAAGGACTTTCCTACCCTACCAACTCGCCGTTTCTGGTGGGGTTCCCACAGATTGTTTTTGGTCTCGTCGGTGTGGTATTTGACCCGTTTGAAGACAACACCACCGCCAAATTGCGCACGGATTCCTATTCCGCTTTTGGCCAATTTGACTTCCACCTTTCCGATAATTGGACACTGGTCACCGGCCTGCGCGGGATCATTGAAGAAAAAAAATACAACCAGACCATTGGCGAATTTGCCAATACGGACGACCGCTTGGTTGAAACAAATGTTTCAACCGGCTTTGTCCCCCGCGCGCCGTTTGCCGACAATACAAGCGATTTTTTATGGTCAGGAAAAGCCCAATTGGAATACGCGCCAGACGCCAATCATCTTTATTATTTCGGCGTCAATCGCGGTGTGAAAGCCGGTAGTTTTAATGGCAAATTATTTGATGGCGTCACCCTGACCGATGCGCAAATCCCGTATAAGGAAGAAGTGCTTTATTCCTATGAAGCTGGCTTTAAATCGACCTTTGGCGGCGGCGCGACGCGGCTAAATGGCTCGGTCTTCTACTATGACTATAATGATTATCAGGCATTTACCTGGTCGAGCAATTCCGGCTTTGTGACCAATAATGATGCCACCTATAAGGGCGCGGAGTTAGAACTTTTAACCTCGCCTGCCGATGGTCTCGATATCATTGCCAACGTCGCCTATATCGACGCCACGGTAAAAGATCTGGAATTTGCACCCGGCCTTACCAAAGATGTCACCCCGTCTTTCACCCCGGAGTTTAAGACGGCGGGTACGGTGCGTTATTCCTGGCCGGCATTTAATGGTCATTTAGCGGCGCAAACCACAGCGAGTTACCAGTCTTCGGTGTTTCATAATATGCGCAATTTCACCGCCCACCGCTTTGGCGGCTGGGCCGAAGTCAATGCGCAATTGAGCTGGGAATCGGACGATGGCAATTGGCTGGCTTCGGTTTCGGTCGACAATATTTTTGACTCGCGCCACGGGGTTATTGGTTTCGACGTGTCTTCCTTTGGCGGCTACACGCAAGAATCCTATGCGCGCCCACGCTGGACCAGCGTCAGCATTAAGAGAAGTTTTTAGACAATTCAAATCGCTTCAGCCGGGCTTCATTTGCACCAGATAAAGCCCGGCAAAAAGCAATACGACACCAGCAGCCCGCGACAGGTCAAATTGGTGTTGCGGTAATCCGGCAACGCCAAAATGATCGACGATAATCGAGACTAATGTCTGGCCCACGAATATGGCAAAGATGACGTTTGTTGCGCCAATTTTGGGCATCAGCACTAAAACCGTGGTGACATAGATAACGCCTAAAAGCCCGCCAATAAAAAAATAGGGTGGTAGCGGTTTGAGCATAGTGATGGACGGCAAAGCAACGCCGCGCGCGGCCATGATGATAAGCAACGCAATCAGCGCTACAGCAAAGGAAATGAAGCTGGCTTGAAGCGGGTGTTGCAACGCCAAAGACAGGCGCGCATTGATGATTCCCTGAACCGTCAAAAACCCACCGACCACAATGGCCATAATAAGAAAAAGGTAATTTAGCATCGTTTTCGCCTTCGCTAAGCCTTGGCATAAACCCGTTTAACCAACTGAATTTACGCATAAATTCAGTTCACGAAACAGTAATTACGCCCTAACAATTCCCCGCAAAAACAACGCAGTGGAGTGGGTGTTTCGAGCCTAGCAAATGCGTATGCTATGAGGAATGTCAAGCTTCATGAAATTAAAACAAGTTTGGTGAAGGCTGGCACGAGATGAAAACGAAACTTAATTTTGCAGGCTCTAACACCCTATGACCAATGCATCTACAGCCATGGCGAGGAAGACGAATAGCAAGCGCGGTATTCGCGAATCAAACGAGCTATTAATTCTGGAAGCGGCCGAGCAAGTCTTCGCTGAATCCGGTTTTAAAGGCGCCACCACCGACGCTATCGCCAGACAAGCGGGCGTACCAAAAGCCAATTTGCATTATTACTTTTCCACCAAAGAGATTTTATATAATCGCGTGATGGAAGATGTGTGTTCCCATTGGCTGGCAGCGGCGCAGTCCTTTGATAAAACAGACGACCCGAGTACCGCGCTTCGCGGCTACATCAGCGCGAAAATGGAGCAGGCGCGCAAGCGCCCCTATGGTTCGCGCGTGTGGGCCATGGAGGTATTGCGCGGCGCCCCGGCGATTAACAGCTATCTGCATACGGTATTGAAACCCTGGTATGAGGAACGCACGAAAAAGCTGAATGGGTGGATTGAAGCGGGCAAAATGGATCCGGTAGATCCGCAGGCGCTATTCTTTATGATCTGGGCAACCACACAGCATTATGCCGACTTCGCGCATCAAATTAGCGTACTCAATGAGGACAATAACTTGTCCGACACGCAATATGCCCGCGCCACCGAACAAGTATGCCAAATCATCCTCAAGGGCGTTGGTTTGAAGCAACAATCATAAACTTGACCATTTGGTCAGAAAACTCTTGACCTCCTTTACAATATTGCTGATGATGCTTTTGTGCCCGCAAAGCACATTGGATAATCCACCCGGATCAACCGGGATATTGTAGGGGAAAGAGCACGCGAATGGGCGAGCATCCACAGATTAGCAAAACCGGTGAAAATCTCACCCGCGACGAAATTGCGGCCAATTTTGACGATTTGCATCCGCCATTAAATTTGGCGCAAGTGCGCGTACAATCAAGCCGGTGCCTGTTTTGCCATGACGCCCCCTGTGTTACGGCCTGCCCAACCTCCATCGATATTCCCAAATTCATTCGCCAGATTGCCACCGAGAATGTCACCGGCGCGGCACGGACAATTTTGAGCGCCAATATTATGGGCGGTACCTGCGCGCGCGCCTGCCCCACCGAAATTCTTTGCGAACAAAAATGTGTGCTCAATGTTGGCGAAGATGAGCCAATTGAAATTGGCGCTTTGCAACGCCATGCCGTGGATCATTTCATGGCCGAAGGTCGCGCCCATCCATTTGTGCGCGCCGCGGCCACGGGCAAAAAAATTGCCATTCTCGGCGCTGGTCCGGCAGGTCTTGCCTGCGCCCACGCCTTGGCGATATTGGGCCATGATGTGGAGATTTTCGAGGCCAGGAAAAAGCCCGGGGGCTTAAATGAATACGGGCTTGCCGCCTATAAAATGGCCAATGATTTTGCTGCGCAGGAAACCGCCTTCATTCTCGAAATTGGCGGAATAACCATCCACTACGAAAAAGCATTAGGGCGGGACGTTACGCTTGGCGATTTGCGCGCGCAGTTTGACGCGGTGTTTATTGGCCATGGCCTTGGCCACTCCAACCAATTGGGGATTGACGGCGAAGATCAAGATGGCGTCCTTGATGCCTTGGAATTCATTGCCCAATTGCGCCAAACCGACGACAAATCCAAGATCAAAATCGGTCAGAACATCATTGTAATCGGCGGTGGCAATACCGCTATTGATGCGGCGGTTCAGGCCAAGCGCCTTGGTGCCAATCATGTCGCCCTGGTTTATCGGCGCGGCGCATCGCAAATGGGCGCTACCGACTGGGAGCAGGATCTGGCGCGCATAAATGGCGTTGCCGTGCATTTATGGGCGAAACCATTGCGCCTCAATGGCGAGGGACAGGTGCAATCCGTTACCTTTGAAACCACACGCCTTGAAAACGGCAAGCTTGTCGGCACCGGCAACACCCATGAGGCACAAGCCGACATGGTTCTTAAGGCGGTTGGACAGTTTTTGGATGATGACGCGCTGGGCGGTCTTCAGACTGAGCGCGGCAAAATCCTGGTCGATCAATACGGGCAGACCTCCTTGCCCGGCACCTTTGCCGGAGGCGATTGCATTGCCTCCGGTGAAGACCTTACCGTACAAGCCGTCGAAGATGGCAAAGTGGCCGCTGCTGGCATCCACGCCTTTTTGGGAGGCAAATAATATGGCTGATCTGGGCTGCGCTATTGCTGGCATTGAAAGCATCAACCCGTTTTGGCTGGCCTCGGCACCGCCAACCGACAAACAATACAATGTCGAACGCGCCTTTAAAGCGGGCTGGGGCGGCGTGGTCTGGAAAACCCTTGGCCTCAACCCCCCCGTGATCAATGTCACCAGCCGCTATGGTGTACACAAGGACACGGCGCGCGGTATTTTGGGGATCAATAATATTGAGCTGATTTCCGACCGGGCGCTCGAAGTAAACCTTCGCGAAATCGAACAGGTACGCAAAAACTATCCTGATCGCATTGTCATTGGCTCGATGATGGCCCCGGTCGAAGAAGAGTTATGGAAAGAACTGGCCATCAAAATTGCCAATGCTGGCGTGCACGGGATTGAGCTTAATCTTGGTTGCCCCCACGGCATGTGCGAGCGCGGCATGGGTTCGGCCATCGGTCAGGTGCCGCAAATGGTTGAGGACACCACACGCTGGGTGCGCGAAGTGGTAGACATTCCGGTGTTCACCAAGCTGACCCCCAACACCACGGACATATTATTGCCCGCCGAAGCGGCCATGGCTGGCGGTGCTCATGCGGTATCGCTAATAAACACGGTAAATTCGATCATCGGGATTGATCTCGATGCCATGGCCCCAAACCCGCTGCTCGACGGTAAAGGTACCCATGGCGGCTATTGCGGCAGTGCGGTTAAGCCCATCGCCTTGCACATGGTGGCCGAGATTGCCCGTAATCCGGCTACCAAAGATCTCGACATTTCGGCTATTGGTGGCATTACCACTTGGCGCGATGCAGCCGAATTTATCGCCCTTGGGGCCGAGGCTTTACAGGTATGCACCGCCGCCATGCTGTACGGGTTTCGCATTATCGAAGACCTTAATGACGGTTTGAGCGATTTCATGGATGAGAAGGGCTATCGCTCTATTGAGGATTTTTGCGGTCTTGCTGTGGCCAACACGGTGAACTGGAACGATCTGAACATGAATTACGATCTCAAGGCCAGCATCGACAAAGATACATGCATTGAGTGCGGGCGTTGCCATATTGCCTGCGAAGACACCTCGCATCAGGCCATTCTCATGGAAGCCAATGCGGCAGGCGGCCGTGACTTCACTGTGGTAGACGCAGAGTGCGTTGGCTGTAATCTGTGCCAACATGTTTGCCCGGTACCTGAGTGCATTACCATGAACCCAGTTGAAAACAATCTGCCGCATTTAACGTGGCCGGAGCACCCCAAGAACACTTTACAAACCACGGAGTAAGCCGATGAACATTCATACCCCCCCTATGCCAAACGACCTTGAAGCCTATTGGATGCCATTCACCCCAAACCGGGCATTTAAGAAAAATCCACGCATGTTTGTTGCCGCAGAAGGCATGTATTACACCACCGATAACGGCAGTAAAGTGATGGACGGCATTGCCGGATTGTGGTGTTGCAATGCAGGCCATAAACGCCCGCGCATTGTCAAAGCCGTCCAGCAGCAAGTCGAGCAAATGGACTATTGCCCGGCTTTCCAAATCGGCCATTCAAAAGCGTTCGAGCTTGCCAATCGGTTGACCGGTCTTCTGCCGGACAATCTGAACCATGCATTTTTTGTCAATTCCGGTTCAGAGAGCGCCGAGACCGCCTTAAAAATTGCCATCGCCTACCATCGTTGCCGCGGTGAAGGGCATCGCACCCGCCTGATTGGCCGCGAAAAGGGCTATCACGGGGTGAATTTCGGCGGCATGGCGGTCGGTGGCATGACCGCCAACCGTAAAATGTTTGGCTCTTTGGTCAGTGGCGTTGACCATTTGCGCCACACCCATGGCATTGAAGCCAACCGGTTCTCCAAAGGCCAGCCCGAACATGGCGTCGAGTTTGCCGACGATCTGGAACGGTTATGCGAATTGCATGACCCCTCCACCATCGCCGCCGTAATTGTCGAGCCTGTCGCCGCATCCGCCGGGGTGATCATGCCACCAAAAGGCTATCTGGAACGCCTGCGCGAAATCACCAAAAAGCACGGCATATTGCTGATCTGGGATGAGGTGGTTACCGGCTTTGGGCGCATGGGCAAACCTTTTGCCACGGAATATTTTGGTATTGAGCCAGATATTCTCTGCTCCGCCAAAGCCATTGCCAATGGCGTCATTCCCATGGGCGCGACATTTGTGCAAGACCATGTTTATGACGCCTTTATGCAGGGGCCGGAAGGCGCAATAGAGCTGTTCCACGGCTATACCTATTCGGCCAACCCGATGGCCTGCGCCGCCGCATTGGCGACATTGGATACCCATGAAGAAGAAGGCCTGTTCACCCGCGGCACTGAGTTGTGGTCGTATTGGGAAGATGCGGTGCACTCTCTCAAAGGCCTGCCGCATGTTGTGGACATTCGCAATATGGGCCTAATTGGCGCGGTGGAGCTGGAAAGCATACCCGGTGCTGTGACCAAAAGGGCGACAGAAGCTTTTTTGAAAGCCTATGAAAAAGGCCTGCTGATCCGCACCACTGGCGATATTATTGCCTTCTCTCCGCCGCTCATCATTGAAAAATCGCATATTGATTTCATGTTTGAAACCATGCGCGATGTGCTCAAAACCATAGATTAGGACATTTTCATGAATCGTATAGAGCACATCATTGCCGGCCAAAAAACCAAAGGTAGTTCAGGCAAAACCCAAGCGGTTTACAACCCAGCCACCGGCGAACAAACCGGCGAAGTGGTTATGGGCGGTGAAGCCGAAATTAATTTGGCCGTAGAGGCAGCCAAAGCAGCATTTTCAACGTGGTCAATCACCTCGCCCGCGCGCCGCGCCCGAATGATGATTGCCTTGCACGGTGTTATGAACGCCCGCCGCGACGAAATTGCCCAAACGATTTCTGCCGAACATGGCAAAACCCATGACGACGGATTGGGCGAGGTAACCCGCGCCCTCGAAGTTGTCGAATTTGCCGCCGGCATTCCGTCGCACTTACAAGGCGATTTTTCGCGCGACGTTGGCCCCGGTATTGATACCTGCGCCGAGCGGCAACCGCTTGGCGTGGTCGCTGGCATAACGCCATTTAATTTTCCCTCCATGGTGCCTCTTTGGATGATCCCCATGGCCATTGCCTGCGGCAACACCTTTGTGCTCAAACCCTCCGAGCGCGATCCGTCTTCTGCCAATCTCATCCTTGACCTTTTGCGCGAGGCCGGCATTCCCGATGGCGTGGTCAATGTCGTGCATGGCGGCAAGCCGACGGTCGATGCGGTGCTGGATCATAAGGACATTCAAGCGGTCAGCTTTGTTGGTTCGACCCCCATTGCCGAATATGTGTACACGCGTGGATGCGCTGCCGGTAAGCGTGTGCAGGCTTTGGGCGGCGCGAAAAACCATATGATTATTATGCCCGATGCCGATCTCGATCTGGCCGCCGATGCGTTAATGGGCGCTGGGTTTGGCTCGGCGGGCGAACGGTGCATGGCCATTTCCGTTGCCGTACCCGTTGGCGAGGAAACCGCCGATCGATTGGTAGAAAAACTGACCCCCAGAGTGGCCGCATTAAAAATTGGCCCGAGCAGTGATGAAATGGCCGAAATGGGCCCGGTAATCACCGCCGAGGCGCGCGATCGCATTAATAAATGTATTGATGCTGGCGAGCGCGAAGGCGCGAAGGTTTTGGTGGACGGCCGCAACCTCAAACTCCAAGGGTATGAGAATGGGTTCTGGGTCGGCGGCACCTTGCTGGACGGCGTCACCAAAGATATGAGCGTTTACCAGAACGAGATATTCGGCCCGGTTTTAAGTGTTTTGCGGGCCAAGGAATATCACGAAGCGGTGGACCTGATTAACGCACACGAATATGGCAATGGCACCGCTATTTTCACCCGCGATGGCGATGCCGCGCGCGATTTCACCAATCGTATTCAAGTGGGCATGGTCGGGGTTAATGTTCCGATTCCGGTGCCCGTGGCCTATCACAGCTTTGGCGGATGGAAGCGCTCAATATTTGGCGCGCACGGCATTTATGGCCCGGAGGCCGTGCATTTCTATACCCGCCTTAAAACCGTCACCACACGCTGGCCCACCGGCATTCGGTCTGGCGCACAATTTACTTTTCCGAGCATGGGATAAAGGGAAATATTATGAGCAAAGTACGCGGCGGCCTTATTCAAATGGCCCTTAAGGCATCGACCGATGAAAGCCCGGCAGCGATCACCAAAGCCATGATCGAGGCCCACATTCCGATGATTGAAGAAGCAGGAGAAAAGGGCGTTCAGGTCTTGTGCTTCCAAGAGGTATTCACCCAACCCTATTTTTGCCCAAGTCAGGACAATAAATGGTTTGATGCGGCGGAAGCCATTCCCGATGGCCCCACGACGCGGCTAATGCAGGAATACGCCAAAAAATATAATATGGTCATCGTGGTGCCGATTTATGAGGCCGACGACGTCACCGGCATCTATTATAATACTGCCGCCGTGATTGATGCTGACGGCGAATATTTGGGCAAATACCGCAAAACCCATATCCCGCAAGTGGCAGGGTTTTGGGAGAAATTTTTCTTCAAACCGGGCAAATCCAACTGGCCGGTATTTCAGACCAAATATTGCAAACTGGGCGTTTATATCTGTTACGACCGGCACTTCCCCGAAGGCTGGCGCGCATTGGCGCTTAATGGCGCGGAATATATCGTCAATCCATCTGCTACCGTGGCCGGCTTGTCCGAATATTTGTGGAAGCTGGAACAACCGGCATCCGCGGCGGCCAATGGCTGTTTCATTGGTGCGATCAACCGGGTTGGCACAGAGGAGCCATGGAATATTGGCGAGTTTTACGGGCAAAGCTATTTCGTTAACCCGCGCGGACAAATCGAGGCCGAAGCCAGCCGCGATAAGGACGAATTGCTGATTCACGACATGGATATGGACATGGTCCGCGAAGTACGAAACCTATGGCAATTTTTCCGCGATCGCCGACCCGACACCTATGGCAAGCTGACCGAAAGCAAATAAAAAAGTTCATTCGCCGTCATTCTAACCAGGATGGCGGCGATTTCACATCTGGACACCAGCCAGCGTCAATGTGACCATGGTACGTGTGCCGGGGAGGGCCATTTTCATGACCAACATCATCAAAGACGCAGATCCGTCGCTTTATAATGCGGACATGGCACCGGCCAGTGAGCAAGACCGGACATGGACCCTTTGGTCCTTTGCCTCTTTGTGGGTGGCCATGGTGGTCTGTGTGCCAACCTATATGCTTTCAGGCGGCCTCGTCGCGGCCGGCATGAATTGGTGGCAGGCGGTCGTAACCGTATTTTTGGGCAATGCCATTGTGCTAATCCCGATGATGTTGATCGGCCATATGGGGGCAAAGTACGGCGTGCCGTTTCCAGTGCTGCTGCGCTCGGCCTTTGGCACCAAGGGCGCGAAAATTCCGGCCATTGCCCGTGGGCTGGTGGCCTGCGGCTGGTTCGGCATAAACACTTGGGTTGGCGGCTCGGCGATTTATGTAATCCTAAACGCCCTCACCGGCGATATGTTCAGAGGATCCCCTTTGCCAATACTCGGCATTGATCTGGCACAAACCGTTAGCTTTTTGGTGTTTTGGGCCATGCACCATTATTTTATCCGCAAAGGCACCGAGAGTATTCGCTGGCTGGAAACTCTGGCTGCGCCATTTTTATTGGCCATGGGTCTGGCGCTATTGGCGTGGGCTTATGTGAAAGCTGGCGGCTTTGGAGCCATGCTTTCTGCGCCGTCGCAATTTATCGTCGGCGGTGCCAAAGAAGGCCAGTTTTGGAGCACGTTTATCATTTCGCTCACCGCTATGGTCGGGTTTTGGGCAACGATGGCGCTGAACATTCCGGACTTCACCCGCTTTGCCAAATCACAAAAAGACCAAATGCTCGGTCAGGCTCTGGGCCTGCCTTTGCCGATGGCACTTTTTGCCTTTATCAGCGTCGCCGTCACTTCGGCCACGGTTAGTATTTATGGCGAGGCCATCTGGAACCCGGTGGAGTTGGCCGGGCGTATGGGCGGTGTCGGGGTCATCTTTGCACTGGTCGCCTTGGTGATCGCTACCCTGACCACCAATTTGGCCGCCAATGTGGTTGCCCCCGCTTACGGGTTCTCCAATCTCGCCCCGGAGAAAGTCTCCTTTCGCATGGGCGGCTATATCACCGCCGCCATCGGGATCGCTATTTTCCCGTGGAAATTGGTTGAAGATGCCGGCGCGTATATCTTCACCTGGCTTGTTGGTTATTCAGCACTGCTCGGCCCGATTGCCGGGCTATTGGTCGCCGATTATTTTTTGCTGCGCAAAACGCGGCTGGTGCGCGAAGACCTGTTCAAGCATGACGGCATTTATGGCGGCAATAATGGCTGGAATAGCGCCGGACTGATCGCGCTGCTTATTGGTATATTGCCAAGCCTGCCCGGCTTTTTGCACGCGGCCGGCTTTGTCAGCACCGTACCCGCCATATTTATTAGCATTTATAGTTATGCATGGTTTGTTGGGTTTTTTGTGGCCGGTGCGGTCTATATGCTGCTGGCCAAACGTAAATAGGAAAACATCTCATGAGCACACTCATACGCGGCGGCACGGTTATTACCGCAGAGCAAACTTATCGCGCTGATGTATTGTGCGATGATGGCAAAATTGTCGCCATTGGCGAAAACCTTGAAGTCCCAACCGGGACGGAAATTGTTGACGCTGGCGGGCAGTATGTGATGCCGGGCGGCATAGATCCGCACACGCATATGCAGCTTCCGTTTATGGGCACCGTGGCATCTGAGGATTTTTATACCGGCACGGCGGCAGCCATGGCAGGTGGCACCACATCGATCATCGACTTTGTAATTCCCGATCCGCAACAAAATATTATGGACGCTTATCGCGCCTGGCGTGGTTGGGCAGAAAAATCCGCCGCCGATTATGGCTTTCACGTTGCCATTACGTGGTGGGACGAAAGCGTAGACGCCGACATGGGAACGCTGGTGCGCGAAGAAGGCATAAACTCCTTCAAGCACTTCATGGCCTATAAGGGCGCGATTATGGCCGATGACGAGATATTGTATAACTCGTTCACGCGCTCTTTGGGATTGGGCGCCATGCCCACCGTGCACGCCGAAAACGGTGAACTGGTGTTCCAATTGCAAAAGAAACTCATCAATGAAGGCATTACTGGGCCGGAAGGCCATCCACTTTCTCGCCCACCGGCGGCCGAAGGCGAAGCCGCCAACCGGGCGCTGCGTCTGGCCGAAGTTATTGGCGTGCCGCTCTATATCGTTCATGTTTCCACCAACGATGCGTTGGAAGAAATAAAGCGTGCCCGGGCCGCCGGACAGCGGGTTTATGGCGAAGTGTTGGCCGGGCATTTGACCATTGATGACAGCGTTTATCGCCACCCGGATTGGGACGTAGCCGCCGCCCATGTGATGTCACCGCCTTTTCGCGCCAAGCATCATCAGGAAGCCTTGTGGAAAGGCCTGCAAGGCGGGTCGCTGCACACCACCGCCACCGACCATTGTTGTTTTTGCGCTGACCAAAAAGCCATGGGCCGCGATGATTTTTCCCAAATTCCCAATGGCACGGCGGGGGTTGAAGACCGCATGGCCGTGTTGTGGGAGCATGGGGTCAATACCGGCCGCCTGACGATGAATGAATTTGTCGCTGCAACCTCGGCCAATGCCGCCAAAATATTCAACATCTACCCGCAAAAGGGCAGTGTCAGTATTGGTGCGGATGCTGATCTGGTGGTCTGGGACCCGAATGCCAGCAAAACCATTTCGGTCAAAACCCATCACCAAAATGTCGATTACAATATTTTTGAAGGTATGGAAGTGACCGGCCTTGCCTCGCACACCTTGAGCCGCGGCGTCTTGGGGTGGAAAGACGGCGATTTGCGGGCCGTTAAAGGTGCCGGGAAATACGTTAAACGCCCGGCCTTTTCCGCCGCCTTTGATGCATTGGCCAAACAATCAGCGCAGCATACACCCAAAGCGGTAAAACGCTCCTAGGATCAGCTCCTAAGTCTGATGCGGCATTTTTGGCGTTAACACAAAGTTTTCAACCGCCGCGCAAAATGCCGCTGGATTATCCCAGTGCACGGAATGAGCCGCATTTTCGATAATCCTGATCTGGGCATTGGCAATGTCTTTCAATGATTTTTTCGCCTCATCAAGCGGGAATAATAAATCATTGCGTGCCAAAACCAGCAATGTCGGCACATCAATTTTGCCCAAATCGTCACGAAAGTCGGCCTGTTTCACGGCCTCTAATTGCCGCACAAAATTCTCTGCCGTCTGCGCGTGTGGATAAGCAATTGCCAATTTTGCGGCTTCGGTAACGCGGCGATCATTGGCAAAAAACGGCACGCCGAAAAGCCATTGAAACAGCATTTTATACCAAAGGACTTTATCCACGCCGCCCAACCGCAATGCGGCCATATCATCAAACAAAACACGATTGCGCATAGACAGTTTTGCCCGCGTCGCCGCCAACACCAAATGATCGACCAAATGTGCCGATTGTAATGTCAATTCCAACGCAATCGCCCCGCCCATGGAATGCCCGGCCACATGCACTTTTTCAAAACCCAAATATTCGATCAAGGCGGCACAATCTTGCGCCATTTTGCCGATACTGATCGGCGAATCCAATGGCCGGGTTCGCCCGGCCCCGCGATTGTCCGGCATAATCAGCGAAAATTTGTTTGAAAGACGCTCTACCACCGGCATCCAGCTTTGCGAATCGCTGGCAATCCCGGCGATGAGCATTAGCGGCGGCCCCTCGCCCCGGCGCTCATAAAAAAGCTCGATACCATTGGTGTTTAAAACTGCCATGGCGCGACCCTATCGCCCATGGTTTGGAGTTCAAGTCACGCTTCATCACAAACCACGGATTATAAATTGGAGGGACGGATTACCGCGCTTATGCTATTGGATACAAACCGTGAAAGGGATCACTATGCGCGCCGATTATTTGGGTAATGCCATCACTACTGATGAGGTGTCGCTCGTCAGTGCGATTGATGACTTCATCGCCGGTCTATTGGGTTATGAGCAAAAAATTGCCAATATTCTGGTTGCGGTGGAACACGCGCCCGATCATTGTTTGGCCAATAGCTATGCGGCAATTTTGTGGATGTTTATGGAAAACAGCCAAGGCCAAAAAGAGGCCACCAACCACATAAAGAGAGCCATAAAGGCTGCGCCCACAGCCTCCACCCGCGAACGCATGAATTGCGAAATGGTGCGCCATTGGGTAGCCGGGGATATAGAGCGGGCCATTATTATGGGTGATGAAATCGCCGCCGCCTTTCCACGCGATCTGGCAATCGCCAAACTCAGCCAGTATTTGCATTTCAATCGCGGTGACGCCCCGGCAATGTTGCGCACGGCGGACCGCATATTTGCGCATAATCGCGACGTGCCGCACATGCACGGCATGGCCGCTTTTGCTTTTGAACAATGCCATTTACTGGATGATGCGCAAGCAGCCGCCGAGGCGGCATTGGCATTAAAACCTAAAGAACCGTGGGCGCAACATGCCTTGGCTCACGTCTATCTCACCCGTGGGCAGATCGGCAAAGGCACCGCGTTTTTGGAAGATGCGCGCGAAACATGGACCGAATTAAGCTCGTTCATGTACACCCATAATTATTGGCATTTGGCGCTATTTTATCTTAGTCAGGGCAAGGATGATTTGGTGTTAAAACTCTATGACCAGCATTGCTGGGGCATAGAGAAGGACTATTCCCAAGACCAGATTGGCGCCGTATCGCTGTTGGCACGGATGGAATTTGCCGGCATTGATGTCGGCGATCGCTGGGAAGATGTCGGACAATATTTACGCGCGCGCGTTGACGACACAATTCTGCCCTTTCTCACCATGCAATATCTTTATGGCCTCGCCCGCGCTGGCCTGTCGGAGGCCGACGACCTCATGGCCGCTGTGCTGGAGCGCAGCAAAACCGCACCGGTTTTTGAACGCCCGGCGTGGCGCGACGTTGGCGTGCCTGCCTGCAGGGGCCTGCTTGCCCACGCCCGCGGCCAGCATGAAACGGCTATTGAAAACCTCGGCCAGGCCCTGCCCCGCATGATGGAAATTGGCGGCAGCCACGCGCAACGCGATCTGTTTGATCAATTCATGCTCGATAGCATTATCAAAACCGGGCGATTGACCCATGCCCAGCAAATACTGGAGCTGCGCCGCGGGTTTGAACCCCATAGCGTGCCGATAAACAGAGCTTTGATGAAAGTTTACAAGGAGTTGGATTTGCCACATCAAGCAATGCAAGCGGCGGCCAGAATCCAGCGGCGTTAAGCCGGGTCGATCAGCTTGGCTTTTTCCCGCCGCGATGGAAAGCGATAGAAAATATGGGTACCGATATTGGCTGTCCGCAATAGCGAGCTGGACCAATAAGGGCTTATGGCCACCGTGTGATAATGGGTGGCGCGCCCAATGGTGATATCCGACATGCCCAACAAAGCGTGCGTCGCGGTCTGGCGGGAACGTTCCCAGCTTCGGCCGCGCGGGACAATGGCCAATGAACCATCGCAGGTAAAAGTGAACTGGCAACCGGTCCGCCGCTCCGCGCCTTCAAACACGACGCCACATACACTTGCCGGATAAGCCCGATGGGCAACACGGTTCAGCACCACCTGCGCAACCGCCAGCTGCCCAAAATGCGGCTCGCTACGCGCTTCATAATAAATCGCTTGCGACAGGCAATCCAGCTTTGCGGCCTGATCGGCAGCGGTTACGAAATGCGGTTTTGAAAAAGTTTGAAAGGCAGCAATGGTTTGCAGGTCCTGCGCCACAGATGCTTTCGCGCCATTTTCAACAAATGCCTGCGCATAGGCATAGGTGCCGGTCATGGTTCGCGGCGCTTTAATTGCCGGGGTGTCGTGGATGAAATTTTCGGCTTTGCCCTGCCAGTTGGCATTGTCCAATTGCATGGCGCTGCGTTCCGGGATAGCGCCAAACATCAATACCAATAGCGGAGTCAACGCCATAGCAAAGCCGCCAAGGGCTTTTTCGGGCGTTATCCCGGCGCACAATTTACGCAATCTATGTGGCAGTGAACTGGTCATTATGTCTTATTCTCGTACATATCCTTCTTTGGACACATGCAATACATGCAAGGACGGTACCAAAAACATGCTTAACAAAGCCCTAACCGGGTGGACTTAAGAAGCTTTGCGATTCCAGTCAAGGGCTGATACCGACATTAATCTTCTAAAGTTCTCACAAGTTCGGGGGAATTTTGTCGGCCCAGCTCACTTATTTGTGATTTTCTTCTTTTTCTGTTTTTTCTTCGCAGCCCGTTTCAAGGTCGCCTGCGCCGCCGCCAATCGTGCAATCGGCACGCGATAAGGCGAACAGGAAACGTAATCAAGGCCGGTTTTTTCACAAAAGGCGATAGAGGCCGGGTCGCCGCCATGTTCGCCGCAAATCCCCAATTTTACATTCGCACGTCCGGCCCGCCCCCGGGTCACGCCCATACGAACCAGCTCGCCTACGCCATCCTGGTCCAGCGACACAAACGGGTCTTGATCCATCATCCCTTTGGCCAGATAAGTATTGAGGAATGAGGAGGCGTCATCACGGGACAAACCAAAAGTGGTTTGCGTCAGATCATTGGTGCCAAATGAGAAGAACTCGGCATATTGCGCCAACTCATTGGCACGAAGCGCGGCGCGGGGCAGCTCGATCATCGCGCCATAGGCGTATTTCACCTTTTGCCCCGCCGCTTCACTGACCTGACTTGCGACGTCTTTGATGCGTTCTTTAAGGTAAGCCAGCTCTTCGCCAGTCGCCGCCAACGGGATCATAACTTCAACTTTTGGCGCCACACCTGATTGTTTTTGCGCAATCGCAGCGGCTTCAAAGATTGCCCGTGCCTGCATCTCATATATTTCAGGATAGGTGATTCCAAGACGGCAACCGCGATGACCGAGCATGGGATTGCTTTCCGCCAATTCACTGGCCCGCGCCATGAGCGCATCAACACCAAGCCCGGTGGCTTTGGCAACGGCCTCCACATCTTCGCGGGCATGGGGCAAAAATTCGTGCAATGGCGGGTCGAGCAAGCGAATGGTAACCGGCTTACCCTCCATCAGCATGAAGATTTCGACAAAGTCGTCCCGCTGCATTGGCAAGATTTTATCGAGCGCGGCAATACGTTGTGTCGCATTACTTGCCAAAATCATTTCGCGCACGGCGGCAATGCGTTCTTCATCAAAGAACATATGCTCGGTGCGGCACAAGCCAATACCCTGCGCGCCAAAACGCAAAGCGGTTTTAACGTCGTCGGGGGTGTCGGCATTGGTGCGCACCTGCATGCGCCGCGCCTTATCAGCCCAGCCCATAAGCACGGCAAAATCACCGCTCATTTGCGGTTGCGTCATGGTACCTGCGCCTTTGAACACATTGCCCTTGGCGCCATCAATGGTGATCACGTCGCCTTTGCGTATGCTCATGCCATTGGCGGTAAAGCTGCCGTCTTTGTAATTAATTTTAATCGATCCGGCACCGGACACACAGGGCCGCCCCATGCCGCGCGCCACCACGGCCGCATGGCTGGTCATGCCACCGCGCGCCGTAACAATACCATTGGCGGCATGCATGCCGTGAATATCGTCTGGCGAGGTTTCAATGCGCACCAAAATCACGTCCGTACCGGCATTGGCCAAACTCACCGCCTCATCCGCATCAAACACCACTTGCCCGATCGCCGCACCGGGACTGGCTGGCAGACCAGAGGCAATCAGCGGGCAATTGCTGGTATCGTCCAATGCCGGGTGAAGGAGCTGATCCAATGCTGCCGGGTCAACGCGCAACACCGCTTCATCGCGGCTAATCATACCCTCGCCAGCCATTTCCACGGCAATGCGAAATGATGCCGCCGCCGTGCGTTTACCGGCCCGGGTTTGCAACATCCACAACCGGCTTTCCTCGACCGTGAACTCAATGTCCTGCATGTCGCGATAATGATCTTCCAGCTTTTGGAAGGTCCTGGCCAATTGCCCAAAAATATCGGGCATTATTTCTTCAAGGCTGAGAGAGGTTTCTCCCATTGCTTCGCGCGACGCCTTGGTCAGTACTTGCGGGGTGCGAATGCCGGCGACCACGTCTTCGCCCTGAGCATTGATCAAAAACTCGCCATAAATGGCTTTTTCGCCGGTGGACGGATTGCGGGTAAAGGCAACGCCCGTGGCCGAAGTGTCGCCCATATTGCCGAACACCATGGCCTGAACATTAACCGCCGTGCCCCAGCTTTGCGGGATATCATGCAATTGGCGATAGGTGATGGCGCGATTATTCATCCAACTATCAAACACCGCCCCAATAGCGCCCCAAAGCTGGTCCTTGGGGTCGGTGGGAAAGGGTTTGCCAAGCTCTTCGTCGACCTGCGCCAAAAACCGCTTGGCAATCTCCTGCCAATCGTCAGCATTTAGCTCAGTGTCCAGCTCATAGCCCTGATCGTCTTTATAATCATCGAGGATTTCCTCGAACACATCATGATCCAGGCCCAACACCACGCTCGAATACATCTGGATAAAGCGCCGATAGCTATCATAAGCGAAACGCTTATCGCCGGAGCGCGCCGCCAAACCCGCCACCGTGTCGGCATTCAGGCCAAGGTTAAGCACTGTATCCATCATGCCCGGCATCGAGGCACGGCCGCCAGAGCGCACCGAAACCAGCAATGGGTTGTTGGCATCGCCAAAGCTCTTACCGGCTTTTGCCTCAAGATCGGCCAAAGCTGCTTCCACCTGCGCTTGCAAGGGTTTGGGATAGGCCTTCTGCTTTTTATAATACGCCGTGCAAACCTCGGTGGTCAGGGTAAAACCCGGCGGCACTGGCAGACCAAGCGATGACATTTCGGCAAGGTTTGCACCCTTGCCACCCAGCAGGTTTTTCATCCCCGCATCGCCCTCGGCCGCACCATCGCCGAAGGCATAAACCCATTTCTTTGCGTCCTTTTGGGTAGTCATGTCTTTTTCCTAGATCAAAAAGCCTCTGCCCCCGTCGCCCTCCGGCTTGATCGGAGAGTCCATAAGGCAGGTCTGCGTCTTCGGTAATTTTGCATGGATTCTCCGGTCAAGCCGGAGGAGGACGAATGGAGGGTTGTGAAAACTTGGCGCACCCCTCACCCCGCGATTTTATCGAAGTCGGCGACTTGGCGCAGGCTTTGCCGGAACAAGCCTAACAAGCGCAGACGATTAGCGCGCAACTTTGGATCATCCGCATTGACGGTCACGGCCTCGAAGAAGGCATCAATCACCGGACGCAAGGGCGCAAGCGCCGCCATGGCTGCGGTATAGTTTTCATCTTTAAGGGCTTCTGTTGCCTTGCTTTGAGCTTCGCTTAAAGCAGCATACAGAGCCTTTTCCTCATCTTGCACGAAAAGTTCTGGATCAACGTCGCCCGAAACCGCCGCACCGTCTTTTTTCTCTTCGATACGCAAAATGTTCGAGGCACGCTTGGCTCCGGCCAGTAATTGTTCCCCGTCCGTGGTTTCAAGGAAGGTGCCAAGGGCACTCACTCTATCGACAATCGAAACCAGATCATCCTGCTCTGGCGTCAGCACTGCATCAATCAGATCGTGCCGCGCACCAGAGTCCCGCAGGTAAACTTTCAGGCGATCGACAAAAAAGGCGAACAAGCCAGAATGAGGGCCGCTATATTCCCTGTTACCGCGCCTGTTACCTTGAACGATATTTGGCTGACGTCTTTGAAATATACGCAAAGACTCTCCAAACATCGTGTTGAGATGATAGCGGGCACGGTTATTTAGTGTCAGCCTTATTATTCCTATAGCAGCTCGCCTCAATGCGTATGGGTCTTTTGATCCAGTTGGTGCTTCTCCAATCCAATCAAACGTCACCAGTGTATCCAGCTTGTCGGCCAAAGCCACGGCGACGCTGACCGGATCGGTCGGAACCGTATCGCTGGGCCCTTGCGGTTTGTAATGATCGCGGATGGCGTCAGCGACGGCGGGGTCTTCGCCGCCTTTTTGTGCGTAATAGCGGCCCATAACGCCTTGCAAGGAAGTGAACTCCACTACCATGTCGGTGGTCAAATCGGCTTTTGCCAGACGTGCGGCACGTTCCGCCAAATCGGGGTCGGCACCAACAATGGGAGCGAGTTGGCGCGCCAAGGCGGCAACCCGTTCCATCTTGTCATACACACTGCCAAGCTTTTGGTGAAACACCACGTCGCGCAGCTTTTCCACGCGATCTTCAAGCGATGTTTTCAGGTCTGTGTCCCAAAAATAGCGCGCATCGGCGAGGCGTGCGGTCAGCACCCGCGCATTGCCAGCCGCAATGGCCGCGCCGCCATCCGGCGCTTCCAGATTAGCGATGACAATAAAATGCGGGGCGACTTTGCCCGTTGCCGGGTCCAGCACGGTGAAATATTTTTGGTGCTTGGCCATGGACAATTGGATCACTTCGGCTGGAAGTTCCAAAAAATCCTCGTCCATATCGCCCAAAAGCGCCACCGGCCATTCCGCCAACCCGGCGACCTCGTCCAACAGCGCCGCATCTTCGGCCAATTGCAGATTATGCTGCGCACACAGTTTTGCGATCTGATCGCTAATCAGCGCTTTGCGTTCCGCCGCGTCCAAAACGACTTTGCCTTGCTCGCGCAAGGTTTTTTGATAATCAGCAAACCCGGACACTTCAAACGGTCCCGGCCCCATCATGCGATGGCCATGAATTTGGCTGGAGGTACGAACGCCTGCCACTTCAAAATCCACCAATGCACCGTCCAACTGGCAAAGAATGCCATGCAATGGCCGCACCCAGCGAAAATCGCCACTGCCCCATTTCATCGACTTTGGCCACGGAAAGGCGCGCATGATTTGCGGAATCATTTGTGCCAGCGCCTCTGTGGCGCTCAAGCCCGGCTTTTCGAGCATGGCGACGTAAAAACTGCCCTTTTTGCTCTCAACCACTTCGCATTGGTCAATGCTGTCCAAATCAGCACCACGCAAAAACCCGGCCAAGGCCTGTTCCGGCGCGCCGACGCGCGGGCCTTTGCGTTCCTCGCGTAAATCCGGCGCTTTTTGCGGCAGATCGTCAATCACCAGTGTCAGGCGGCGCGGCCCGGCAAAATTGCGTATACCGGTAAAGAGAAACCCCGCCTGTTTTAGCGCTTCGCCCAGCAGGCGTTGCAAATCCTCACCGGCGCGGCGCTGCATGCGGGCCGGGATTTCTTCGCTGAATATTTCAAGGAGAAGCTCAGACATGGTTTTCCATCATTGGGCGTTGTGTGCGCCATCGCAAAGCGGCTGGCCTTGGGTGCTTTTGCAAGCGCAAAAGAATACGCGCTTACTCTCTGGCGCTGTCCATTTAAGCGGTACGATATCCGTGTCCTTGTGGGCACCATCGCAAAATGGCTGGGTTTTGGAGCGCCCGCAGGCACACCAAAAATAATTTTTCCCGGCTTCTACATCCACCGGAATAGGGCCATTGCCCGCGCGTATAGCTTCATCACTCATGACAATTTCTCCGCCGCTTTGGTGCGTATCGAAGCCGGGCCATCGCCAGTATTGACCACGTCCTTATGCTCGATGAGCAAAACCTTGACCTCGCCCTCATCGGCGATGGGGCGGTGTTCGACCCCTTTGGGAATGACAATCAACTCACCCGGCGCGATCAGTTCTACCCGGTCGCGAAACTCCATACGCAGACGGCCTTCCAAAATGAAAAACATCTCATCGGCATTGCCGTGGGCATGCCATGGAAAATCACCTTTCAGCCGCGTTAGCTTGATTTCATAATCATCAAGATTAGCAATGATTTTGGGTGACCATGTTTCGCTAAAGCGGGCAAATTGCGCGTCCAGATTAACTTTCAAAGTCATAGACTGGCCTCCTCAATAGTGACCCACGCATTGGCGCAGCCTTTGGTCAGGTCGCGCACACGAGCGATGTATGAAGCGCGCTCGGTGGCCGAAACCACGCCGCGTGCATCCAGCATATTAAAGGCGTGGCTAGCTTTGAGCGCGTAATCATACGCCGGCAGTGGCAAGTTGTTTTGCAACAAATCATCACACTGCTTTTCGGCATCTTCAAACCAGCGTTTGAACATTTCGGTGTCAGCGATTTCAAAGTTGAAATGTGAAAATTGGCGCTCATTTTCGCGAAACACATCGCCATAGGTCAGGCCCGCGCCATTATAATCAAGATCATAAATACTATCGACGCCCTGCACATAAGTGGCCAGACGTTCCAGTCCATAGGTCAATTCGCCGGAAACCGGGCTAACATCAAGGCCGCCAACCTGCTGAAAATAGGTAAACTGGCTGACCTCCATGCCATCGCACCAAACTTCCCAGCCAAGGCCCCATGCCCCGACAGTCGGGTTTTCCCAATCATCCTCAACAAAGCGTACATCGTGAAGCTTCATATCGATGCCAATGGCCTCAAGGCTTTTAAGATAAAGCTCCTGAATGTCATCGGGATTGGGCTTCAAAATCACCTGAAACTGGTAATAATGCTGCAAACGGTTTGGGTTTTCGCCATAGCGCCCATCCGCCGGTCGGCGCGAAGGCTGCACATAAGCGGCGCGCCATGGCTTTGGACCTAACGCGCGAAGGCTGGTGGCCGGGTGCAACGTGCCCGCCCCGACCTCCAGATCATAGGGTTGCAAAATTGCGCAGCCCTGCGCCGCCCAATAGCGTTGCAGGGTAAGGATCAGCTCTTGAAAGCTTAGGGCTTTTTTATGCGTCTGTACCATGGGGCTTGAACTATCCGCGCAGGCCCAAAAGGGCAAGGCAATAATGCGCTTAAACCTTCACCAAATTCAGCAATTAGCGCGCTTCAGCTACCCAGATCGAGGCGCTGCGTGCCGTGCAAAACGGCGGCGGCTTGCGGCGTCCACGTGCGACCCTCTTCATGCACAATAAACGGCGGCAACAAGGTCAGCGGCGTTTTCACGTTTTTTCGCGCTCGCAAAATAATTCGGTGAGCCGCCTCCCCGGCGCGCGGCGCGATTGGCAGAATACGAAAATCACCGGCTTTGCCAGCAAAAGCGTGCAGGCAATCGTCAAGCCGGTCAGCGCGTTGAACCAGCGTGATAAAGCCTTTTGGGCGGACCAGCCGATGGGCGGTGGCCAGCCAATCGAACAATTTGGCTTGATCGGCGATAAATGCCGTGTCTTTTCCCTTTTTTGGTTCGCGCAATGCCTTGGCATCGTCAAAATAAGGCGGGTTCAAAAACACGTGATCAAAGCTATCAGGACCAAACGCGGCAGGCGGCGAAAAAACACTGCCAGCGACAAGGCGCACCCGGTCCTGCAGATTGTTTTCTTGCGCGTTTTGCCGGGCCAGCTCCAGCACTTCCTTATGTTTCTCCAACCCGGTAAAATTAGCATCGGGATTGAGATGCGCCGCACACAATAGAGCCGTACCGGCACCGCAGCCCAATTCCAGGGCGCTTTGCTTAGGTCTTACCCGCACCGCACTCGCCAGCAAAACCGCGTCCAGCCCGGCGCGATACCCTTCGCCCTGCCGCACGCTTAATTGCCCGTTCAAAAAAGTAATTTTTTCATTCATATTCGCGGATCAGCTATCGCGCGCAGTGGAGGTTTGGTCATCCGCTTTTATCGCCGCGATAATCTCCAGCGCTTGTACTTCCTCTTCGTCCAACACCATGAGGCGGCGTTGGATGGCACTGATCGAACCTTCCAACATGCTGGTATAACCATCAAAAAGAACCGGATGCAGGCCAGCATCGCGCAATACCATTTCCACATAGGAAAGCTGAACCGGATCATTGCTGCGTAATATTTCTTTCATGCGCCTACCTTTTTATGACGATGTGTTCACGGTCACGTTAAACAAGCACTCCTGCCCTTGCCGCGCAATCGGTGCCTCTCTATTCTGCCCACATAACACACATGTGCAGGGGGCCATTGTGGCACTGACGAGTTTTGCAGAACCGGAACAAAAGCCCAAGCTGAACGCAATGGATCGCTTGGAAGCGGCTTTTGCCGATGGACTGGCAGAAGTCAACGCCCTGATCATTGAGCGCATGCAAAGCCCGGTTGGTATGATCCCCGACCTTGCTTCGCATTTGGTGCGCGCCGGTGGCAAACGTCTGCGCCCGTTGATCACCCTCGCCGCGGCGGATCTGGCCGGGTATAAAGGTGATGCCCATTACAAACTTGCGGCCACGGTTGAGTTCATTCATTCGGCCACCTTATTGCATGATGATATTGTCGACGGATCGCCCATGCGCCGCGGTAAACCAGCCGCTAATACGGTGTGGGGCAATGCCCCTTCCGTATTGGTTGGTGACTTTCTTTTCGCGCGGGCATTTTCGTTAATGGTGGAAACCGGGCGTTTGCGGGTTTTGGATATTTTGGCCGGGGCATCATCCATCATTGCCGAAGGCGAAGTGCGCCAATTGGCAGCCATTGCCAATTTCGACACTGACGAACAAGAATATATGGAAATTATTGAAGCCAAAACCGCTGAACTGTTTGCCTCAGCGGCGAGGGTTTCTGCGGTGGTCGCCGATTTGCCCCACGCCAAAGAAGTGGCGCTGGATCGTTATGGCCGGGAATTGGGTTTGGCTTTTCAATTGGTCGACGACGCGCTTGATTATGCCGGGGCGCAGAGCAAATTGGGCAAAGCCGTCGGCGATGATTTTCGCGAAGGTAAAATCACCATGCCGGTGGCCAAAGCCATGCAAAAGTCCAGTACCGAAGAACATGATTTTTGGATAAAGGTGTTTCGCAAACCGACCCGCACCAATGCGGATTTGCAGCACGCCATGTCGCTGATTACCAAGCACGGTGGGGTTCAAGCCACCCTTGATCAGGCCCGCACCCATATCGCCAATGCCAAATCCGCATTGCAGATTTTCCAACCTGGCAAGACCCGCACTTTGCTGAGCGATATTTGCGACTTTGTTGTCGAGCGAAGTTTTTAATATGGTGGTCCCTGATTGGGTATTTTACCCGTTAGCGGCACTGATCGCCGGTGCGATTATTTTGTTTTCCCTGAATTATTGGCCCGGGCGCCTTAAGGGCGAGAGCCCGTTTGTCGGCCCGCCAGAGCAAGGCTTTGTGGTGGCGGCTGAGCAATTACAAATTCTGCAAGCCGGGCCGGGTTTGAGCGCGCAGATTATGGAGGGCGGCGATGGTTTTACCTTGCGCGTCGCCGCCGGTCATGGGCCCGATGATGGCGACAAATCTGCTGGTGTTTTTCTAACGCTTCCGCAGACTTACAGTTCTGCCTTTGCCGACAAAACCGTCGAGCTGACCATGATTGTGCGCGCCGCCGGCGCCAATCCATCGCCGCAGGTTTTTATTGGCTATTATGCCACTGGGCGCGCTGACAGCCCGCGCACTTTCTGCCCGTTAACCGCGCATTGGCAGGCATGCCGCCTGTTGTTTCACGTTCCTGCCGCCAACAATAATGATGATATTGATTTTGTCGGCATATGGCCCGACCCCGATGGCTTAAGCCGCACGGCCGACATCCGTGAGGTACAGGTGCGCCTGATTGCCTCGCCGCAAACCAGCGGTTCAGAATAAGCGGCGGCGCATCCACTTCACCACCATCAGTAAAGGCATTTCCACAAAGCGGTGCAATACTTGCGCGCCAAGCAGCGCCCCTATCAGCATTAGCGGCAGCATAAGCACATTGTCCCAGATGCCCTCCTTCGCAAAAAGCGCCCAAAGACGCCCCAAGGCGGCAAGCGTAAGGATATGGCTAAGATAAAGTGCGTAGGATTGATTACCCAGCCACACCAGAGCTTGATGAAAATTCCGGCCCGCCTTTTCCGCCCCTGCCGCGCCATAAACCAGCAATGAAATACCGGGTGTGAAGCTGGCGGCGCGCGGCCAACTTTCCCAAAACCCAATGCCTGTTTTCACGGACACGAAACAGGCCGCCGCAAACAATAGCGCCCCGCTTATTAGCGCCAACGCCCAGCCATGACCGCCAAACCGCCGATATACCAACGCTGCCGCCGCCCCGCCCAAAAATTCAAACGTCAATGGATTGGTCAGCAAGCGAAAACCTGGCGCATTTACCCCGGCCCCAAAAATAAATCCGGTGAGGATCACTATCGCCCAGACCAAAAGCACCAAAGGGCGAAAGCGCCGGGAAACCAGCAGCAGCAAAGAAAACACCAGATAGAAATACATTTCATGGATCAACGTCCAGCCGACCGCCAATAAAGGCGGATGATTGGCCGGCCATAAGACGAAGGATTTGACCAGAGAAACCTGCGCATTGCTGGCGAACACAAAATCCGGGCGCACCAGCCACAAGCCCAGCACGATTAAGCTCACCAACCAATAAAGCGGGTAGATACGGCCAATTCTGGCAAACAAAAATGACGCACTGGTCCTCATGGTGTTGGGCGCATCCCACGCCACATAAACCATGACAAAGCCGGAAATAGCGAAGAACAGATCAACCCCGGAAAACCCGAAAATCAGGGCATCACCCAATAATCGGTCCCCCGCATAGTTGCGCTCTACGCTCATCAAATGCGACAACACCACCAATAACACAGCAATACCGCGCAAAGCTTGGATATTGGCAAGCCGTGAAGTGTGTTGCGCAGGTTTTGAAGCAATGCCCATCTCTTCGCATAGCGGGAATAGCCGCGGCAGGAAAGAGGGCAAGGATGAGAAGGCAATATGAGCACCACTGTTTTTGCGCCGCCGCCGATAATCACCATGCCCATTACCGGGCGCACGGAGCGTTTTGCCGTAGGCCGGGTTTTTTGCGCCGGGCGCAATTATGCCGACCATGTGGTAGAAATGGGCGGCAAGGTAAGCACAGAACCGCCGGTTATTTTCACCAAACCCGCTTCCGCTTTGGTTTGCGACGGGGCAGATGTGCCATACCCACGCGCCACTTCGGAATTGCATCATGAAGTTGAACTTGTGCTGGCTCTTGGCAAGCCCTTAGCCGATGCCAGCCCTGAAGATGCGGTTGCCGCAATTTACGGACTGGCAGTCGGTGTCGATCTGACCCGCCGCGATGTACAGGCCAAAGCCAAAGCCCACGGCGCGCCGTGGGCCGCCGCCAAGGCCTTTGATCATAGCGCCCCTATTGGCCCGCTTACCGTATTGGAAAACCCGATGAACGCCTTTACCGGCCCGATCGCTTTAAGCGTGAATGGCGCGGTTAAGCAAAGCGGTGATCTGGCGCAAATGTTATGGTCGCCGCCGCAATTATTGGCGCATTTATCCACCCTGTTTGATTTGCACATCGGTGACCTTGTATTCACCGGCACCCCGCAAGGCGTTGGCCCGCTACAACGCGGCGATTATGTTGAGGCACAGGCGCAGGGCACCACCGGATTCAGCTTCACGGTAATTTAGCGGAAAAGAGAATTTAAGGCCCGGTTTAAGACCAGTATCCCAGCGTGATGGCCATAGGATCAGAACCTAGCCATGCACCACATAAAACGTCAAATTGCCAAGAAACAGAAGCGCCGCCGCCATTAACAGCCAACGTGATGGCTGCTTTTTGGCTATGCAAGATTCATGGCCGCAACTTTGTGCACCGCAATCACGCTTTGCGCTCACCCATTGCGCCCAGACACCAACTAACAATGCTGCCCCCGAAAACGCCAGCAAATGCAATTCAAACTGGTGCATAAACAGATGAACACTACCGACCCATGGGGCCACAGCAGTGAGCGCGCCGGCACCCGCTGCCAACGTAACCACATTCATTAAGGCCGGTAGGCCACAACAAAACACATGGCTTAACAATGCGGCCAAATTGGCGTGATGCGCAGTATGAGCTAAACGTTGCAACGAATTATTCCTCAGCAAGCCCTGACCAATGCGGGCACGGTTATGTTATATTATATCACAACGAAAACCGCAAAGCGCAAGAAAATAGTGCACGTGCTAGGGTGCAAGTTAACAAATATTACCAAAAATTGATTTGCGCCGCGCAGATTCCGGTAATAAAAGCTTTCTCACGAGGATAAAAGTTATGATCTTGCTGCCAATATTACGCCGCAACGATGCGAGGACCGCGACATGCTAGAGCTATTAGGCCTTTTATTAAAGGCAATAATCACCATTGCCATTGGCATTATTGGCTTCACGTGGGAGCCAAAGCAGGAGCTGATTCAAAAACCGATTGAAGATGAAAAAAGCGAAATTCTCTCACCGGTTTATTTTGTAGCGCCGCCAGAACAGGCTTACATCATTCAGGCTAGCAATACCTCTGCTGAGCCGGACTGCGTAAATTCGCGGGAAAAGCTCAGACTTGAAAACGCAAGAACCAGCACGGCCATTCAGGCGCGTTATCTGCCGGTCTCGCTCTCCAGCTAAGTTACAGCACCGCTAAATGCCGGATCATTGATACTGTATTGCGGTATCAATACGGGCGATGGCACCATCAAAATTGATAAATATGTAGTCGCACCTGCAGATAAGGTTCGCTAGGATAAACCCATGCGGTTTAGCGACTCACCCTTATGCGAATAATCCCCAAATTCGCGCGTACCATAGGCCGGAATATACTTCTTGCTTTGGCGCTTCTCCTTGTTTTGTTTTTTGGCCTTTGGCTAGGCCGCTTACCGTTGGCCGGTTTTGCCCTTGAACGTGCGGCCAAGGCACGCGGCTTGGTGGTCGATGTGAAGGTGGAAAGCCTTAGCACTAAAGGCGCGCGCCTTGGCGATATCGTTTTTGGCGATGAGCTAAGCATTGAAAGTGCGCAGTTTAGCTGGGCATTGGCCGGATTACGCCGCAAAGAGATTATCAGCATAGACATAATAGGCGCCAAGTTCGGCGCCCAAAGGCAAAACGGCCAGACCAAAGTCGCGGGGTTCGATCTTGCCAACCTCTCCCCAAGCGGCAAAACGCCATGGGATATTGGTGCGATCAGCATTATCGATAGCCAATTGGCGCTTGATATTGCGCCGGGACGCATTCTGGCCGACTTCGACGCGCAAAAGCTGCCAGACAATGGCTGGGCGTTTACCGCCAACGCCAAACCAGCACGGCTGGAAAGTAAAGCCTGGTCGGCATTGATAGACACCATCGCCTTCAAAGGCGAATATGCCGACAACAGGCTGAATGCTGACGCCGAAATAGAATATCGAGACGCCAAATGGGTTGCCGAAAAGGCGGGCGAATTTGCCATACAAAATGGCAGGGTTTTCGTGAAATGCGATTGCGATTTCCAAAACCCAAATCAACTGGCAGGGAAACTTGAGGCGCAGGCAGATTTTCAAAACTTGAACACCCCTTATCTGGCCGCCGAAAGCGCGGCGATTTCTTTGCAATTTGATGGCGCTACCGACCCCAATGACCTGCTTGGTGCGTTACAGGCACAGATGAGCATCAGCGTGCAAATTGGCCGCGCCCACGCCGAACCTACGCCTCTCAAACAGGCGGTAAGTTCACAAAAAATGCCGGAATTTGTTTTACCTTTTGCCAATGCACTGGTTGAAAACCTCGGCACGGCGGCAAGTTCATTTGACGTGGCTACTGATATAAAGTTGAACGCGCAAAATGGGCAGTTCACCCTCTCCACCCCGACCATCAGCATGACGAGCATCGCGGAACCAAAAAGCGCCGTGCATATTGGCAGCCTGCAGGCAGCGTACGCGCCAAAAACCAAAGATTGGGATTTTTTCGGTAATGCAGAAGCACAACTTTCCGGTTTTGGACACCTGCAGTTAGACGCTTTGGCGCTGCGCCACGACCAAATCGGGGCTTTGCAATTGCAGATGGCAGAAGCGCAAACGGCGGTGCAGACCGGTGATCAGAAATTGGCTTTGCAAACCCGCAATATTAGCGGGCAGTTCGCCAGCAATGCGACCACGCTGGCTGGCGATATAGACGCGCAATGGAATGGGCAGATCGGCGGTGTAAACTTTACCAAGGCGCGACTGAAAGGCCCGCTTCAATTGGTTAAATCTGGGTCGGATTGGCAAGGTTTCGTCCCAGGACCTTCGCTTTCCTTTGCCGCCGACCGGCTGCGCATGGGGCAATGGCGCGCCTCGAAGGCTTTGGCGACCCTAAGGCCACAAAAATCGCGCACCGGCGCAAAGCCGCTTTTTACCTATGACAAGGATGGGTTTTTGCTCACAGCCAATATTGCAAGTGTTGCCGCCAATGTGCGCAAAGCCAATGTCGCAACCCTGGTGGTTGAGATACGCGGCAAAGATGGCAATGGCACATTACGGCTCAAACCAAATAGCACCGCCAGCGCCACGATAGATATGGCCAGACTTAGCTTGGATTTACCCAGCAAGCAGAGTAAATATGTGCGCATTGGCAAATTTTCCGCCGCGGCCTACGCCAAAAACCGGCGCTGGCGTGGCAATGGCCGATTAGGCACGGTGCAATACCATAGCGATGGCATGCCCGCGCGGGTGAATGGCGAAAACACGCCATATAAATTCTCTTTTGATAAAACCGGCTTGGATATGTGGGCGAAAAAGCTGGACCTGAAAGTAACCTCCACAGACCGGCCGGCAATATTCCCACCGCTGCAGCTGGTACTCGACACCGTGCTTTCCCATGGCGGCGTCACCGGTATTGGCGAAATTCGGCTGGCCCGCGACGGCACCTATCTTTCTGATTTGAGCCTGGCGCACAATTTGGCCAGCGCCCGTGGCACCGCCATTGGCGGGGTTGAGCGCTTGGCACTCGCGCCCAATGGACTGGAACTGACCGAATTATTGCCCGCCTTTGAGGGCCTGGTTGCTAATGCGCAAGGCCAACCATCTGGCGTATTTCTGGCCAAATGGGACGCTACGGGTCTTGGCGAAACCAAGGGTAGTGTTTCTCTCAACGGCATGAATTTCGACATTTTACTGGGCCGGGTGGAGAATGTGACCGGCGAAATACGGTTTTCGTCGCTCTTGCCTTTGACCACCAAGGGCAGTGCCGAAATACAAATTGGCACGCTTGACCCCGGCATGGCCCTTAACGACGGTGAACTGGTCTTTGCCTTGGTTGAAGATGGTGGCCTGCGCATCGACCGGGCGGAATGGCCTTTCGCTGGCGGACAATTGCGCGTCGCCCCGATGCTGTGGAAGATTGGCGGCCTGCACCAAAATGTTGAATTACAGGTGGAAAATGCCGATTTGCTCGAGCTTTCCGGCCTGTTTGGCTTTGCTGACCTGAGCGCGCAAGGCAAGCTTAGCGGCAGCATACCCGCCGAGATTACCGAAACCAGCGTTCTTGTGCGCGGCGGCATATTGCGCGCACCGGCGCCGGGCATATTGCGCTATCAAAGCGCCGTCGGTGACAATGCCGCTGGTGCGGCACCGCAAGCCAAAATGGCCTTTGATGTATTGAAAAACCTGCATTTCAACCGGTTGGAATTACGTCTGGATGGCGATGTTGGTGGGCGTATGGAGGCAGGTTTGGTGTTGGAGGGTAATAATCCGGACGTGGTTTTCGGCATACCATTTCGTTTGAACATCACCACTTCCGCAGAATTTTCACGCCTCGCAGCCCAGGCCAGTCAGGGTTTGCGCATTGGCCAGAACATTCAGCGCATGATCGAAAATGGCGGTTTGCAAGCAGATGAATAAAATGCCCTGCCGAAGCTATCGTAAGTTTTTGCTGTTAATCTGCGGTTCAACTTGGGTATGATGAGATGATATTCAGAAAAGGAACACGCATGATCACCAGCCGCCCCGCCTTTGCCTTCGCCGCAATGGTTGCTCCGATGTCTCTGTTCATGAGCGGCTGTATGCCGACCGTGCGCATTGAGGCCCCTGATCGGCCCATTGAGATTAATTTAAATGTCAAAATTGATCAGGAAGTTCGCGTCCGCCTCGACAAGGACGTGGAAGACCTGATCACCAGCAATCCGGACCTGTTCAAATGACCAAGATATTTCCTCGCTTTTTTCTAGTAGTTTTCATTATCGCCGCTTTTGGTATGGCATTTTCAGCCCAAGCGGATGCCACAGCGGACGTCATCGCCAAAGCCAAAATTGACCGCGTCATTGGCGAACGCACTGACGGCTATATTGGTGTGATCAACGGCACTGCCAGCGCCGATATTGAGCGCGCGGTACGCGAAACCAATATTAAACGCAAAGCGGTCTATGGCGATCTTGCCCGCGCCCGCAATGCGACTATCGAAGTGATCGCCGCCCTGACCGGTGAAAAACTCATTACCCGCACGCCAAAAGGTCAAATGGTCATGGATGCCAATGGTAATTGGCGCGCAGTCCCGTAAATGCGGCCATAAATAAAGCCTGTGACCATGTAAGCAGTCGCGGTGCAAACAAAATTTAAACGTGGAAAAAAGGCAGTTTTTCACCAAACCTAGAAAATTATTGCGTAGCGATCTATTCTCGATACATTATGCAAGTCGTAAATGAGGAGACATCAGGCCATGACCATACTCAAATCCACACAAATACTATCTGATTCAACGCAATCATTTGAACATGCGGTCGCCAATGGCGTTGAACGTTTTTCGCAAACCGTCAAACATGTGCGCTCGGCCAGCGTCAACCATATGTCGGTCACCGTTAAAGACGGCACCGTCGATAAATTTCGCGTCAATTTGCAGATCACATTTGAAGTCAAATAAAAGCGATTAGTTTAAGCCAAAACAGATAAACCTGACTATGCTTCATCTAAATTTGTCACAAAAAATTTCTGCATCAACAGTCGCTTATCGCCTTGTTTGTAGTAATTTTTTTTGTGTTCTAGTTCGGTGAACCCAAAGTCACGGTAAAGTGATATCGCAGAAACATTGTCAGGTTCAACTGTAAGACGGCACCGATCCATACTTGTGCTAATACAAAAATCATCACACGCTTTCGTCAGTGCTCTGCCTATCCCCTTTCCTTGATGTTCGGTTGATACACCGAGGGAGAGAAGCCATGCATTTTTGGTCAAAGCCTCAATGCCCAAAAGGGTATAACCTATAACATTGCCGCTCTTTTCACATACAAAAAAAGAATTTGGAAATAAATCTATATATTGTCGGATAGAGAAATTTTCATAACCGCCTTCTCCGAATAATTTTTTATCGAGATCTACGATTTGTTGTACGTCTTTATAACTTACTTTTCTTATAGACGTTATCTGCGAATAACTTCTCTGCATACTCATCTCTCAAAATCAGCAAGTTTTTACGTTTCCGGTAAGCGTACCACACTTTGTGGAGCGCAAAAACAGAACGCCAAAAATGGCGTGATTCCTCTTGCAACAATTCAAATTTTTGAGTGTTTGGGTTATGCACTAAGATAAAAAACCTGTACGCAAACATTTTGTCTATAATTTCAATTTTAATAAAACCTAATTCGTATAAATGCGCCAACCGGTCGAAAAAAGAAAGAGATTGGATAATTTTTTGACGATCTGATTGGTCAAAGATTTTAATATTATTGTATAAGCGGCCTGTTGGTTCAAGCTCCACTTCAATTTCTATATTCTTGTTAACATCCTCAGAAAGTTTATCTAAAAATTGAGCCCTCGCTAATTTAGCTGAAAAGCGTGCCTGTATGCCAACAAAAAGCAAACCGAGAGCCGAAGTGAGTGCCGCAAAGGACGATATTAAAAACTCTATTGAAAAACCGATGCCCATTTAGTCTCCGCCTTTATATCTAAAGTCACCATACTCCTTACCCGACTTACGTAAAGCGATTCTGTTTCCATTATTATGATACATTTACCCATTGAAACGCCTGCTCTAGCTGAAGCATTCCCTTGACGGATGTTCATCAGGAGCCAATCCTGTGAAAAAACTAATTTATATTTGAGGAGCACCCCATGCCGCAAACCACCGATCCCGTCGTCATTGTTGGATATTCGCGCACCCCAATTGGTGGGTTGTTGGGCGAATTGGCCCCCTTAAGCGCCAATGAATTGGGTGCCATTGCCATCAAAGCGGCGCTTGAAGACGCTGGTCTTGAAGGCGAAGCCGTCGAACAAGCCTTAATGGGCTGTGTTTTACCGGCCGGCCAAGGCCAAGCCCCGGCCCGCCAGGCTGCGCTCAAAGCTGGCCTTCCTATCCATGTGGAAGCCACCACGCTAAACAAAATGTGTGGCTCTGGCATGCAAGCGGCCATTATGGGCAATGATACGTTGTGCGCTGGCAATGCAGACATCCTCATTGCCGGCGGCATGGAAAGCATGACCAATGCCCCCCATATGCTGCCTACTCACCGTGCCGGTTTCAAATATGGCCATGACCGGGTGCTCGACCATATGGCCCTTGATGGCCTTGAAGATGCCTATGCAAAAGCGCCAATGGGCAATTTTGCCGATATGGCCGCACAAAAATACCAATTCACGCGCGAAGATCAGGACGCCTATGCGCTAGAGACTTTGCGGCGTGCCCAATCGGCGGCGAGCGACGGCGCCTTCGCCCGCGAAACCACCCCCGTTACCATAAAAACCCGCAAGGGCGACATTGTAATGGACACCGATGAGTTGCCACGCAAAGCCATGCCGGAAAAAATCCCGAAATTGCGCCCTGCCTTTAATAAAGACGGCACCGTCACCGCCGCCAATGCTTCGGCCATTTCCGATGGTGCCGCGGCTATGGTGCTCATGCGTCTTTCGGAGGCACAAAAGCGCGGGCTTAAGCCCATCGCCAAAATTGTCGCCACCGCCGCCCACGCCCAGGAACCGGAATGGTTCACCTCTGCGCCAGTTCCGGCCATGAAAAAGGTATTGGAAAAAGCCGGGTGGACAACTGAAGATGTTGATCTGTGGGAAATCAACGAGGCCTTTGCCGTTGTGCCGATGATCGCCATGAAAGAAATGAATCTTTCGCACGATATCATCAATGTGAATGGCGGTGCTTGTGCACTGGGCCATCCCATTGGCGCTTCAGGGGCCCGGATTATGGCTACATTGATGGGGGCGCTGGAAAACCGTAACCTCAAAAAGGGCGTTGCCAGCCTGTGTATTGGCGGCGGAGAAGCCACAGCCATTGCGCTGGAAATGATGTAAAATCCATGTGAATTATGCCGGAGGAATCGCCTGTTTTATGGTGATGCCCTCCGGCGATACCGCACAGCCATAACATAGAATTTCGACCCCGGCAGCTTTAGCTTTTTCCAACGCCGCGCCATAAGCGGGGTCAATATCAATCGCCGGGGAAAACGCTACGCAATCGGCCCGTTGCACCACAAACAAAACCACCGCACGATTGCCTTTATGCGCCTCATCGGCGAGATCAGCCATATGCTTTGCCGCGCGGGCGCTTACCGAATCTGGAAATTCTGCCAACCCCGATGTGCGCGACAAGGTCACGCTTTTTACTTCGACAAAGCAGGGTGGCCGGTTGTCATTTTGCAGCAAAAAATCCACACGGCTATTAGCGCCATATTTCACTTCGCGACTAAGCTGCGCATAGCCATTTAACGGCGCTATGACACCAGCCTTTATGGCTTCTTCGGCCAATGCGTTGGCCCGGCCCGTATGCACGCCGACCAAAGCGCCATCCGCCTCAATCAGTTCCAAACTGAACGGTAATTTGCGTTTGGGGTTTTTGCTGTTCGAAATAAAAGCCCGCGCGTACGGCGTGTTCAGCCCCAACATCGAGCCGGGATTGGCGCAATGCACGGTCATTTCCTCGCCATTGGCCAGACGCACATCGGCCAGGAATCGCTTATAGCGCCTGATCAGTTGGCCTTCGACGAGTGTGTTCGAGAATCGCATGGCAATATAGTGACTAAAAATATTAAGGTGGCCAAGTCACCCCACTTTGGCCGTAACACCATCTGCAGATCTCGCGTGCAAAAAGGACTTTATTTTGCCGCCACTTTCGCCATAGTGCGCGCGTCAGTCATGGCTTTGCGGGCGTGGCGGAATTGGTAGACGCACAGGACTTAAAATCCTGAGATCTGTTAGATCGTGGGGGTTCGATTCCCCCCGCCCGCACCATTCTATCTTGCGCTATCGCGGTGCTGACGCCCGCTACTTGAGCGCTGTTTGTGTTATCTCGCGGCAATGTGCTACGCGCACGCCTCCGACGGGGCGGCGAACGCCAGATATTTTGGGGCACCGGGGCGCGGTCGCACCCTTGGGTGCGGTTCGAAGAAGGCGCTCATACCTGCCCAGCGTCTACCCGAGCACTTAAACCCCGAACTTTGTTGTTAGTGTTATTAGGAACTGGCGTAGACGGCAGATAAAAGCCATTTAAGTCTGACGTTTATGCGTGGGTGGTTACAAATTTCCTTGCATCAGGAATTCACTCAAATATATCGCGTCAACAAACGAGTTGGCGCTGACTTTTTGCTCGACCAGCGCAGAGCGTTCGGGTGGCAAGACCTGCTTTAACGTGGCGATTCTTGCTGCCAATCCCGTGCATGCCTTCTTATCCAAAAAGCAGGCGCGGCTTAAAACATAGTATTCAACTTCGGTGGAGCGCACAAAAACATCGTCCCGGCGCAACCATTCCCCGACCTTGATCAATGCCGGACTATAATCTCTTTCTGCCAGATCTACTAACATGGCGACATTTTGATCTCGCGATTCAAGCCAATAATGTTCGTATTTCACATTATCCAAAATATTGCGGTTATTGTATTGTAGTGGCGTCAGCCCGTGTAGGCGCACTTCATAATCGGCCTGATCGAACCCTGATACCGCATTGCAATACCCATATTCATCAAAAACCACCACGGCAGAGACGTCCCAGCTTAAACAGCCTGTAATACATTGCTGTTCTAGCCAATCACGTTGAAATTGCGGATATTGCCGAATGAAGGCCGTGTTCAGCAAAACGCCGGCCAAATCACATTCCAAGCTTTCCAGTGCCCGAGTATAATACTTGTACTCTGCATCCGACATCAATTCTTGTGCGGGCTTGCTGTTGAAAGATGCAAAATTGGTGAAGCTTCCAAGCTTTGGTTTAAATGAATACTGGATAATGACGCACATTGCCGTGGCAATGAGCGCCCCGGTGAGCATTATCAATCCAATCCGCAATCTGGACATAACTTATACCCCTTATTGATAAATTTTATCCGCCCCAATTGAGGATAAACTTATACTGAGCATCGAATTTCGTTGAGCTAATACGGCCTATTTCAGGCAATATAAAGTACTATATATAAATGAACAGAACAATTTGCAATTTCGGCGCAAGATCGGGGCCTATACCAAGAGTAAATCACATGCTGCGCCCGTAGAAGAAGGTACTCTCCAGTGAAAACCCGGATCAATTTATTGAAAGTATACAGCAATGCAAAGAATTACGCGCCGAGCGAGATAGACTTGCAAAGCGCAGAAGTCGCATTATCCAGGAAACTGTTCAGCAAACAGAGCTCGTGGGAACCCGTAAGGGGAAAATAAGCGTGGCGCAGAACGAGCTATCAAAACTGCTGGCCTCAATTAAGGAAAATAGTGCAAACTTCGTCAGCTTGGGTGGCAACGTTGCCCTACGCAATGCTCGTGGTGTGATATCCGATGCCACAACATTAGCAATCAGCCTTAGCAATGCACAGGCGAAACAAAGGGACAATATCCGGCTTTTACAGTTTCAACTTCGTATTGACGAGGGCCGCCTGCGACTAACGAAAGAAAAGCAAGCCGGGATTGAGACCGACATGGACGATATAGCCAAGGGTATGACAGCCAATAATTGCTTGATGTGAAAGAGAGACGCATTCTTCCCTTGGCAATATCAGCCCTACCGCCAATGAAAACTAGCCGCTTAAGAGATAGATGATGACCATTTTATGGACAAAACTGGTGTGTGGTTGCCGCCGTGGCGCTTACGGGAAGCGGTGCCATGGAGATTGGGGCGCTATCCCTACCATACATAATAGCAAGGGTTGGGACTCACTTGCCAGACCAGTGCACTATTGCGGCGTAATCAGGTGCAAAGGCAGTGAAGTTGTGTCTTTAACCGAGCGGATAATAATGCGCGAGACGGCGGTTTGTACAAGATCCATAGACAAAATCTCATCGCGTAGAAAATCATCATAGGTGTGCATGTCGGTGGTAACGATTTTCAAAACATAGTCCACAGCGCCGGTAACGGTTGCACAAGCCAGCACTTCTGGCAGCTCTTTGACCGCCGCTTCAAATTTGGCCAGGTTAGAGCGCGTTGGCCGCTCCAGCTTAACCGACACAAACACTTCAAAATTCAACCCCAAGAGATCACGGTCCAACACCGTCACCTGACAGGCAATAATCCCGGCTTCTTCAAGGCGTTTAATCCGTCGCCAACATGGTGAAGACGACAAACCAACTTTAACCGCGACATCCGCCACCGACAGGGAGGCATCGCCCTGCAAAAGTCGCAGAATTTTAATATCAATTTCGTCGATTTCGTTGCTCACCAGCTTCACTCCCAAGGTGATCAAAATTATTTTACCCGCGCTATTGCACTTTTTAGAGGACAAATGCAATCATATTTGCCATAATACCGGTGGAAATTGCCATTTGCTGCAAATAAGAGGGCATAAATACCCCCATTTGCGGTCTCATAGAAGAGTTTATCGATGACACATGTGCCTTCAAGCAATATGTCTGGTTTCGCTGTACCCGAGCCTAATGCACGGCCCGGCGACACACCAGATTTTTCGCACCTTAAGCTAGATCAAAACAACCTTGCACCAAAACCGGACCCCATTTGCGAAGCGTCCGAAACTTATGGGCTCGCCAATTCCCTGGTGCGTGTTTTGGATGATGAAGGGCAGGCACAAGGCCCCTGGAATCCGCAGCTTTCGCCAAAAGTGCTGCGCGAAGGCCTGCATTTAATGCTGAAAACCCGCACCTATGATGCGCGCATGTTCAAACTGCAACGGCAAGGCAAGATGTCGTTTTATATGAAATCGCTTGGCGAGGAGGCGATTTCCGTCGCCGCCGGCATGGCATTGCGGGACGAAGACATGCTGTTCCCATCCTACCGCCAGCAAGGCCTGCTGTTCGCCCGAGGGCACGACATGGTTGAAATGATGAATCATTGCCTGTCAAACGCCAAGGACCCGCTTAAAGGCCGCCAATTGCCAGTGCATTACACATGGGCAAAAGGGAATTTTTTCTCCATCTCCGGCAATCTTGGCACCCAATTTCCGCAGGCCGTAGGGTGGGCAATGGCCAGCGCCTCCCGCGCCGAATCAGCAGTCACCGCTTCGTGGATTGGCGATGGCACCACCGCCGAGGGCGATTTTCACGGCGCTTGCACCCTGGCCAGCGTCTATAAAGCGCCGGTAATCTTGAACGTCGTCAATAACCAATGGGCGATATCTTCATTTGCCGGTATTGCCGGCGGCAATAATGCCACCTTTGCCGCCCGCGGCATTGGCTATGGACTGGCGACCTTGCGGGTTGATGGCAATGACTTTCTGGCGGTCTATGCCGCAACCCAATGGGCGGCGGATCGGGGACGCGCCGGGCATGGGGCGACACTGATTGAAACCGTGACCTACCGCGCTGATGCGCACTCTACCTCAGATGACCCCCATAGATATCGCCCCAAGGAAGAGGCTGCCGCCTGGCCGCTTGGCGACCCTATTGAGCGATTAAAGGCACATCTGATCGCGCTTGGCGAATGGGACGACGACCGCCATCAGGCCCTTGAAGAAGCACTGACAAAAGAAGTGTTGGCCTCCTACAAAAAAGCCGAAAGCAATGGCACGTTGCGCGATGGCCCCCTATCGCCAATTCCTTCAATGTTTGAGGATGTATTTGCCGAGCAACCTTGGCATTTACGCCGTCAACGTCAGGACTTGGGGGTTTAAATGGCTAGAATGACCATGATTCAGGCGGTCAATTCCGCCCATGATGTATTATTGGAACGCGACGACCGGGTTTGCAGTTTTGGCGAAGATGCCGGTTATTTTGGCGGCGTCTTCGGATGCACCCAGGGCTTGCAGGAAAAATACGGCAAAACCCGGGTTTTTGACGCACCGATCAATGAAGCCGCCATTGTTGCTATGGCCATCGGCATGGCCGCCAATGGCCTGCGGCCGATCGCCGAAATTCAGTTTGCGGATTACATTTTTCCGGGCTTTGATCAAATCGTTTCCGAACTAACGCGCATTCGCTATCGTTCGGGCGGTCAATTTACCGCGCCTTTGGTCTTACGCTCCCCCTGCGGCGGCGGCATTTATGGCGGGCAAACTCATTCCATGAGTCCCGAAGCGTTTTTCACCCATATTCCCGGGCTTGTGGTGGCCATGCCGACCACCCCTTATGACGCCAAGGGCATGTTGATCGCGGCCAGTGAAAGCGACGACCCGGTTCTCTTTTTCGAACCCAAAAGACTGTATAATGGCCCGTTTGATGGCGATCCGCACAAACCGGCATTAAGCTGGGCCAGCCATGAAAAAGGCGAAGTTCCAGAAGGCCATTACACCGTGCCTCTGGGCAAGGCCGAGATGGTTCGTGAAGGCAATGCCCTGACCGTAATTGGCTATGGCACCATGGTCCATGTAGCGCTGGAAACCGCGCGCCTGGCTGGCATTGATGCAGAGATTATCGATCTTCGCACCATCGTGCCTTATGATATGGAAACCATTGCCCGCTCGGTTAACAAAACCGGCCGATGCGTCGTGGTGCACGAAGCGCCGCGCACCAGCGGCTTTGGCGCCGAACTTATCGCGCAAATTCAGGAAGACTGTTTTTACGCGCTCGAAGCACCGGTAAAGCGGGTGACCGGGTGGGATACCCCCTACCACCACGCCCATGAATGGTCATATTTTCCCGGTCAGGCCCGCTTGAAGCGCGCCATGCTAGAAACGCTGGAGGCGTAAATGGGACTCTATTCATTTAAATTGCCTGACGTTGGCGAAGGTGTTGTCGAGGCGGAAATCGTCGAATGGCACATTACTCCCGGCCAAAACGTCAAGGAAGACGATGTGCTGGTTGATCTTATGACCGACAAGGCCACGGTGGAAATCCCCTCGCCGGTCAGCGGCGTCATCAAGGAATTGACCGGCGACCCCGGCGACGTTTTACCCGTCGGCACGGTGATTATCACCATTGAAACCGATAGCGTTGGTGAGACCGAGGAAGAAGCGCCAAAACCAGAATCGGCACCGGCACCAGAACCAGCATCGGCACCAGAACCGGCAGCCGCCAAGGCTGAGGCCAGCAACACGCCAGTTGAAGAACCAAAGCCCGTGCCAAAACCCGCACCGGTCGCACCAAGCGCAAAAGCTGCCGCACCAAAACCGACCAATGATGGCGAACGTCCGCTTGCCTCGCCCGCCGTGCGCAAGCGCGCACTGGAGCAGGATATTGACCTTGGCGCGATCCCCGGCTCCGGCCCTGCGGGCCGCATCAGTCATCAGGATGTGGATGATTTCATTGCCGCCGGCGGTCGCCTTATGGCCGGATCAAACCCGGGGGCGCGCGAAAAACGCACCGGCACCCATGAGCAAAAAATTATCGGCCTGCGGCGCAAAATTGCGCAAAACCTCGCCCATTCCAAACGCACCATCCCGCACTTCGCCTATGTGGAAGAGGTGGAGATGGACGCGCTGGAACAATTGCGCGTTCATCTGAATGCCAATAAATCAGACGATCAGCCAAAGCTCACCGTGCTCCCTTTCCTGCTGGCGGCCTTGATCAAGGCCCTGCCGGATTTCGAGCAGGTGAATGCCACTTATGATGACGATACCGGCATTGTCACCCGCCATGACGGTGTACATGCGGGCATCGCCACCGCCACGCCAAACGGGCTTATGGTGCCAGTGGTGCATCACGCCGAAACCATGGATATCTGGGAATGCGCCGCACAGATAAAACACGTTACCGAAGCTACCCGTAATGGCACCGCCACCCGCGACGAGCTAACTGGTTCGACCATCACTATTACCTCGCTAGGCGCATTGGGCGGCATTGCTTCTACGCCGGTGATCAACGCACCGGAAGTGGCGATTATCGGCGTCAATAAATTGCAAGTGCGCCCGGTTTGGCGCGATGGCGCGTTTCAGCCACGCAAAATGATGAATTTATCGTCGAGCTTCGATCACCGTATTGTTGACGGCTATGACGCCGCACGCCTGATTCAGCGGATCAAGCAATTGCTTGAATACCCCGCCACCCTATTCATGTGAGATAAGTCATGGGCAAAGCCACAAAAACGACAAAAACCAACGTCCTTATCATTGGCGGCGGGCCAGCAGGGTATCCGTGCGCCATTCGCGCCGCGCAATTGGGCCTTGATGTAATCTTGGTCGACAAAGGCGGCCTTGGTGGCACTTGCCTTAATCGCGGTTGCATACCCTCCAAAGCGGTAATTCACGCGGCATCGCGCTTCGAAGAAATCGCCGCCCATGCCGAGACCCCGGCAATGGGAATTTCTGCGGGCAAGCCCAAGCTCGACATGAAAGCCCTTACCGCATGGAAAGACAATCTGGTCACCAAGCTCACCGGCGGCGTTGGGGGCCTGCTAAAAGCGGCGGGCGCAAATGTGCTGGATGGCTGGGCGGAGTTTATCGACGCAAAAACCTGCACCGTGACTTTGGCCGATGGTGAGACCATGACCATTGAGGCCCAAAACGTGGTACTGGCCACTGGATCGGTCGAAGTTGAACTGCCGTTTTTGCCATTCGATGATCCACGCATAATCTCGTCAACCGGGGCTTTGGCGCTGGAGAAGTTACCAAAAACCATGGCTGTGGTTGGCGCAGGCTATATCGGGCTGGAACTGGGCATTGCCTTTGCCAAGCTTGGTACCAAGGTCAGTTTTGTCGAAGCGCTGGACCGCATTTTGCCGCTCTATGATAAGGCGATGACCCGCCCGATAACCCGCTGGCTAAAAACCCATAATGTTGATGTGCACCTGTCCAGCAAAGCCAAAGCCTTGACCAAATCCGGCCTTAGCTATGAAGACAAGGACGGTAAGGAAGCCGAGATCGCCGCCGAAAAAGTGCTGGTCGCGGTTGGCCGCAAACCGGTCACCCAAGGCTGGGGCCTGGAGAATATGGCCATTGATATGAGCGGCCCATTTGTGAAGGTCGATGATCAATGCGCCACCTCTATGCGCGGCGTCTATGCCATTGGCGATTTGGTCGGCGAGCCAATGTTGGCCCACAAAGGCACGGCGCAAGGCGAAATGGTCGCCGAAATTCTGGCCGGTCATAGGCGCCGCTTTGACCCGGTGTCCATCCCAGCCGTTTGCTTTACCGAGCCGGAAATTGTCGGCGTTGGCCTGACGCCCGATGAGGCAAAGGCGGCAGGCGAAACTGTGATTACCGGCAAATTCCCGTTCGCGGCATTGGGCAAGGCTTTGGCCATGCAAGGCGGCGCTGATGGCGGCTTTGTACGGGTGACGGCGCGGCAATCAGATCACTTGGTTTTAGGCATTCACGCGGTTGGTGCCCATGTCGCCGAATTATCCGGTGAATTTGCGTTGGCTTTGGAAATGGGGGCCCGGTTGGAAGATATTGCTGGCACCATTCACGTGCACCCAACCCTTGGCGAAGGCTTTGCCGAAAGCGCGCTGGCAGCGCTTGGTCAGCCATTACACATTGCACAGTAACACTGGCTTGCAACAGCGAGCCGGGGCGCGTATATCCCGCCTCTCATTGCTGAGAAGGCACTTGCCTTCATACGAACCCAAAGGCTGGGTAGCTCAGTTGGTTAGAGCGCAGGACTCATAATCCTGAGGTCGGGAGTTCGAGTCTCCCCCCCGCCACCATTTTTTTGATCTCGCGGCAGTGCGCAACGCGCACGCCTCCGATGGGGCGGCAAACGATTGCCGGGGTGCGGTCGCACCCTGGATTAAATTAATTTCCAGATCTCGCGGCAGTGCGCAACGCGCACGCCTCCGATGGGGCGGCAAACGATTGCCGGGGCGCGGTCGCACCCTGGATTAAATTAATTTCCAGATCTCGCGGCGATGCGCAACGCGCGCGTCGCCCTACATTGCCATTTCGGGTTAAGCCTCTTAACACTACGGTCCTTCTACCGCCTTTGGTTTTTGGCGGCATACCGAAGACAGATGGAGTTTAGTTATGAAACAGGTTTTGTGCGCAGGCGTTTCCTTTGCCCTCCTTATCCTCAGCCCGATGGCAATTGCGGATGACCTTCCGCAAGGATATTGGGGAAAAGCCAAAAGCCAGCCTTTGATTGACCAGGTTAAGACCATAACGCTGAACCCTGATCTGTCGCATCTGCCGCAAAATGAGCAAGACGCGCTGGCGCATTTGCTGGCCGCAGGGCCGATTTTGCAAGACCTGTATGAACAGCAAAAACACGCTGGTGCCTTGGCTGCGCGCGAAGCCTTAAATGCCATGGACGGTGATGCTGCCAATAATCTGCGCACGCTTTATCGCATTTTCAAAGGCCCCATTGTCACCACGCTGGACAACCAGCGGGCCACTTTTTTGCCGGTAGAGACCGAGCGCAAGGGCGGCAATATGTATCCCGCTGGTGTGGCCACGCAAGCCCTTACAGACGCCATTAACGCCGCCGACAATCCGCGCCTTTTGGGTGACCGGACCGTTGTGCGCGCCGCCAATGAGCAGAGCAAAACCCACGACCTTGCGATTTTGGCTGCCAACCCGGCCAATGAGGCCCTGCACCCGGGCCTTGGTGCGCGCATAGAGGCGGCGGCGGATTATTACGCGGTGCCCTATTCCCTGGCTTATGTTGATGAATTAAAAGCTGTTTCCACTCACCTTAGCGCCGCCAGTGCACTGATGCGCGAAACCGATGAGGATTTTGCTGACTATCTTGATTTGCGCGCCCGGGACATTTTGTCCGATAATTATGAGGGCGGCGATGCGGCCTGGGTATCGGGGCAATTTGGCAATCTCAACGCCCAAATCGGCAGTTATGAGACCTATGACGACACCCTGTTTGGCGTCAAAACCTTTTTTTCCTTAAGCCTTTTGGCGAAAAACCCGGAGCGGTCGGCGGCTTTAACATCAGCCCTGACGCATATTCAAAAAATCGAAGACCAACTACCCTATGACAGCAATCGCAAGGTGCGCGATAGCTTTCCAGTCGGGGTTTATAACATTATTGCCGATTTCGGGCAGTCGCGCGGCACCAACACCGCCACCATTTTGCCCAATGATGCTGACCACACCCGCAAATATGGCCGCACCATCTTGCTGCGCTATAACATCATGTCCAATCCTGAGATTTTTGCCGAAAGCCACCGCGCCTTCGCTGCCGCTATGGCCCCGCAATTTCACGAAGATTTTGTCATCGCCGGTAATTTTCAACGCACCCTCTGGCATGAAGTCGGCCATTATCTGGGCGTTTCAAAAACCGAAGACGGGCGTGACTTGTCGGTCGCACTCAAATCATACTCTGACCTGATCGAAGAAATGAAATCCGATCTGGTGTCGCTCAATTCTGCCAAGACCCTGCATGCCCTTGGCGTTCATGATGACGCCACCTTGCGCGCCATCTATACGGGCGGGGTGCGCCGGGTGCTGCAATCGGTAAAGCCGCGCCGCACGCAGGCCTACCAGACCATGCAGCTTATGCAGTGGAATTATTTTCTTGAACATGGCCTGCTCAGCTATGATGACAAGACCAATTTGCTTTCCATCGACTATAAAGTTTATCACGACGTGGTCACCGCCTTGTTGGCCGAAGTGCTGGCCGTGCAACTCTCTGGAGATCCAGAACGCGCCGCCGCCTTTGTCGAGCGCTATGGCTCCTGGAAAGACGATCTGCACGGCGTAATCGCCGCCAATATTCGCGGTGCCAAAACCTATCGCTACAGCCATGTTCTTTACGGCGCTTTGGGCGAAGCAAAATAAAAAATGCCGGGAAAGGCCGGGGATAGACTAAAGCACACGGCGCATATGGCTCGCACCAGCGACCGTTTTTGCCCATGCTAACGGCGTATCATGTAGGCACCCGGCCTATTTTATAAGGATTCACACTGTCAAAGAGCCGCACCGGCCAGCAATATGCCAGCCGCTACAACACCAGTATGACGCACTATCCGCAAGCGGGGATAAAGCCGCAAAACCCAAAAACCAAAAGGGACGATATGGGTCAAATCAGCGTGATTTTTGTTGGCATATGCCCAATTTAAGGGACCTGTATGGGGCACTTAACGGGTAATTGAGGGACCGGTGTGAGAGTCAGGTGTCCCTTGCGGCAACAAAGGTGAAGTCATGAAATAAAAGAACGAATTTACCGCGCTTGTTCGACTCGAAACAGGACAACATCACCCAAGAGCATTTTAATCTTACAACCCCATTAATGGTTCTATGGGGGAAAAGCCCTTGGTTTTTTTAAAAGACATTTTGTGATTAAAATTTCGCATAGAGTCAGACGGATCAATGTTAGCGAGATTTAGCCTACAAAATGTATCCCGGATAAACTGCACAGATAAAATAGGTGTTAGTTCCTGATGACCTGTACCAGAATTTAACATCGTAGTTTGACAAGTTACGAAAACCTCATCTAGCGGTATGATATGGAACAAATCACCAGCGACCTTAAGCGCCACACTGCATACATAGTCTTGATAGAGTTCGTTAAATTGCCCGATAGGCATATTTGTCTCTGAGAGTTTTCCACTTGCCAATTGCTTACGCCGCATATTCGGAATTATTTCATCATTATGAACCTTAGGCATTGCATGTACGCCTTCTTCGCCCACCGTAAATGAAACCGCAGAACCGATAAGGGCTTGTTCTTCAAAAGATTGCATTTCTCTGATGACCTCAGACATTGCTTTCATATCTCCGGCAATCAGACGTTCTGCTAACTTCGTATCAGCCCCCCATTCTTCGAGAGCGTTGTTATGTGAAATCATTTTTGAATCAAATTTTTCTTGATCGGCTGTTTGAGCCTTTCCCAACGCAACTTTCAGACGGTTTCTCTTATTTTCGGTTCCGCCAGAGAAAAAATCAAACAACCCCGGCTTGAAGTTATTGAGCGCTTTCTCGGCTTTCTGTTGATTGTATGTTGTGAGTTCAGGTTTTGGTGGTTTTGGCCGCGTTGATATTTCGGTCCAGTCAATTTTATCGGCAAGGTCAACGTGAACAGAAATTAGGTCTTCTACATAGTTTTCCCAATCTGAAACCGCATTGGCTGCATTGGCCGTCGTTTGATCTTTCATCGCCACTTTATGCCGACGTTGCGCGTCGCGTTCTGCTGCTCTTGCAACGGCAGCGATTGACCGTACTGTACCTTTCCAACCCATATCTCCCCCTTCCTGCTTTCTCTAAAAGCAACGTTGATGGTTGATGATACATTATATATAATAATTTTCTACATTTTAATTGAACAACAAAATACTTCATCATCTTCAAACTTACCATTCAATTTATACAATTGATGATTATTTGATTACTTTATAGTCATTTATTTGATCAAGACGTAGGAGCCCTTAAGAGTCTGGGCAAAAAATGGGATAAAACCCAAAAATTGGCATTCAATTTGCCTAGCCCATCAGCGCCAATTGCACATCCATGCTGTTTTGTATGGCGGTCTTTGCCGCTTTGCGGATGGGCCAGCCATGGCCGGGGATTAGCATGTCGAAATCATAATCGCGAAGCAGCCGCGCGAACTGGGGCCGGAAAAATCTGGCGATGTGGGTGTGCTTGTCTTGCGGGTTCGGCGTCTGCGCCCGGCGCGGCGCTTGCTCGCGCAGCCAGATCGGCCCAAGGCGGGCCTTGCCCAACAGGCCAATGCGCCAAATACTCAAAGAGACAAAAAACGAATTATCCCAATCCCAAATTGATCGATGGTTCTGAATTGAATCGGTGCTGATCGCCACCCCCGGCCGCGCCGCATTGGGCGGGAGTATATAGATCGCCTCAGGATAGCGAATATCCTTAAAAATAAATGCTTGCGCGCCAAGAATGGGGCCTGCCTTGTGCTCGGGAGCCGCCGCATCGTCCGGCGAGGTTTCGCCCAGAGAGCGCGGAACACTCTCCAAGCCATCGGCACTGCGCATGCCATCAACAATCCAGTATTGGGCGTCATAGCGCTGCACATAATAGGCATCATCGACACCATGGAATGAGCCAAGCCGCACAATATTGGTGATCTTTCCCAATTTCTCGACTTGCGCCAAACCCGCCTCACTCATGCGCAGCGTGTTGAATAACGCCAGCTCATACTCACCGCGCTCATTGCGATGACGCACAATGGTCATGGTCCGCGAAAAATACACAAATAGCCGCGCAAAGATTGAACGTTTCGGGGTAGAACGCATACGCCCGCGCACAAAGAACACGTCATCGGCCAGTCGTTGAATGCCACCATGCCGCGACGCCGGCAACGGCGCCTGCGCCGATACATTGATGGTGGCGAAATGCAGTTTCTCACCAGAGTTTTTGGCGTTCATGAATTGGATCCTCTCGGGGCTGGTCTCAGACAAACCCAAGGATTACATAGCTTTCTCACTGACAGCCGTCCAGAAGATTGGGGTGGCCGGGCTTAACATGCCAATGGTGCCGATTTTCCGGTATAACAAACCTCATGATCCAAGGTTACGCTTGGCGGCATAGCATGACCCCCAATGGTCTATTTATGACCTTTCTGCTGTTGGCTATTTTGGCCTATATGAGTTAAGCGTCAGACTTGAGGTAAACCCCGTCCCGCATTAGAAAAAACAGGGCCAATGGATCGAAGGTTTTCTTTTATTACAGATGCTCACGGTTTTCCGACCAAGGATATTCCAGCTGTAATGCGACAAGCTTGGCCGTTGAGTAGCCAAATCGATCTGCTATTTGATTAAGAGCTACATCCAAAGCCTCACCGGGCAGCGCGGATACTGTGGGTAAAAAGTGTATTTTTTTGGCTTCGGCTTTGTTCAGATCAGGAATGATGTTCAAACCATTTAACGATCTGACATATGCCTGATCTGAAATTGTGAAGCATTTTGATTTGAAGGTCCGTGACCAGGCATCTGCAGAAAATGCCAGGGATAACTCGTCCATATCTTCGTCTATACGGACCCCCAGTTTTTGATGATCTGTTAGCGCCAAAGCGTTCATAGCAATTCGATAAGCGTTCTCCATCTGCAGCTTATATCGGTCACTGACATGAAATTGGTCATAGGAGCGCATACCCAGTTTAGTGGCCAGAGCATTTGAAACTTCTTTTCCGGCGATTGCTTCGACAAGAGCTAATGATGCGGGCAAGGACGCAGAAACGCCCGTTGTTGTGATCACACCATTGTCCGCCACATAACGTCTATCTGCCTGCCTGATCATTGATGGGCTAATGCGTTGTATTTCTTTGATATGGTACCAATGTGTTGTTGCTCGCTTTCCATCCAGCAAACCCGCATGCGCAATTGGTAATGCACCCGCACAGACGCCCATAATCGTAGCACCCGTTTTTCGTTGTTGTTGTAGCCATTCGATGGCCTTTTTTGCCTTCGGGTTATGAAAAGCCGGTACGACAACATAGTCCGCGCCATCCGGGTATTCATCGTTGAATTGATCAATTGTGCGATCTGGCAAAACTTTGAGAGCCAGCATCAATTGTACAGGACCCGTATTTGTTGCAACCGAAAAAACATCGGCGACGCCTGAACGGGTCAACACACTCCAGGGGATAATGAAATCCGTAGTTTCGCTACCTCTATTGTCTGCAATAACAGCAATAACTGGGCGCGCCCGCTTGGGTGGTTTCATTGCTGCCAAGGTGTCGGCGCGCTCGTTGGCCTGAATATCAGATGGAATGAGGTCTTGTTCTTTTTTTGCTAACAACGCATGCCCGCCTATCAAGGTGATTAACCCTGAAGACGATAGTACGAAAAAATGTCTACGGTTCATATGAACACTTTCAATTGGTAATGCGCTAAGATATAGAGATTTACATGAATGGCGTAAATGACAATAGAGCCGCAAAAAACGCCAATTTTGACACAAATCAAATGAGGCGGCGGATTGTCATTGTGACATATGACGGCGTTAACTCTTTAGATGTTTCGGGGCCTTCGAGTGTTTTTGCTAGGGCCAATGAACTTGCACCAGCTTCGTATGAAATACTTCACGCAAGCCCAACCGGTGAGAAAGTATGCACCCAGAGCGGGATTGTTTTTGCCGACCTTGCTGAACTCTGCGCTTTAACGCGACCCATTGATACTATTATGGTCGCCGGTGGTGGCGAAAAGGCGCTTAGAAAAGTCATTGCAGAAGGCAGGCTCACCACTTGGCTGAATGAAATGGCATCAAGCACCAGACGACTGGGCAGTGTATGTACGGGTGCCTTCATACTTGCTGCGGCGGGGCTGCTTAACAATCACCGCGCCGTAACGCACTGGGCATCGTGCGCGGCACTTGAGGACAATTTTCCAGATGTCGATGTACAGCCAGATGCGCTCTTCATAATCGAAAATGGCATTTTTACTTCAGCGGGGGTCTCGGCAAGTATCGATGTTTCTCTTGCTTTGGTTGAGCAGGATTTGGGGTGTGAGATTGCCAAGGAAATTGCCAAATCAATGGTATTATTTCTACGTAGATCTGGTGGGCAATCTCAATATAGCAATACGCTGATTGCGCAGATGCGTGTTGGTGCAGAGCTATCTGGTTTGCTTTCCTGGATTGCAGATAATTTGACCCTGGACCTCAGTGTACCAAAATTGGCCGTAAAAGCGGGAATGTCAGAGCGTACCTTCATACGCAAATTTACGGCAGAAACGGATCAAACACCTGCTGCCTATGTAAGAACTTTGCGGCTTGAAACAGCCAGGCACTTTTTAGAAACCACACGATGGCCAGTTAAGCGTGTTGCACAAATGGCAGGGTTTGGCTCAGTCGATGGGTTGGAACGCGCCATACAAAAGCGCCTGAAGACCTCACCATCGGCAATTAGAAATGCCTATGGTGTGAAGCGTTAAATTACGGCCGCCATGGACCACGCCAGCCTGGGCATAGGCAGTTCTGGTGGGAAGGAGCTTCAATGGTGTACGTGCGGGAATCTTCTATGGAACGGCTCGCCAAAGCGCGTCCGCGCGTCGGCGCCCAAAACATTTAGCGTTCGCCGCCCCTGTCGGAGGCGCGCCTTCGCGCCGCGAGACAAAACAGGTGGTTACACCCAAGGGTGCGACCGCACCCCGGCGACCATTCGCCGCCCCGTCGGAGGCGCCTCTTCGCGCCGCGAGACAAAGGTGCCCTTCAAACTCATAACCAGTTGACGTTCGAGATGAAAGTGCCGTCGCCGTTCAAATCCAATATGCGATACCCGACCCGCTTATCAACCCATTGGTGTAGATCGGTATCGGGCGGCGCGCTTTGGCAAGCGGCATCGCTTGGGTGCGAACACTGAAGAAGGGTCGACGGGGTTGTGAATGCGCTGAAGGAACCGAACTGTCTCTGGGCTGCCGTGTGCGTATGCCCGGCCAATACGAGTTTGATGTTTGGATGTTTTTGCAATTGCGTGATGATGTATTCGCGTTGTTCCAATTGGCAACTGGCCGACAGACAAGGTTTGATGAGTGTATGGTGAAAGCAGAATATGAAAGGCCAATTTGGCTTTGATTTTGCTGATGCCAAGCATCGATCTAAAGCAAGTGGATTGATGGCCCCATGGGACTCACCAACAATTTGAGAGTTCAGGCAGACGATGCCCCAATCACCGTGGGCGTAGGTTTCGCGATGCTGAATTTGATCCGTCGTTAAATGTTCGTCCAGCGCCGCCACGTCGTCATGATTTCCCGGCAGCACCAGAACTTTCACCTGCAAACTTTGGAGCATTGATCGTAGCCGCACATAGGCCGCCGCACTCCCATCATCGGTTAAGTCACCCGTCACAATCACCAGGTCGGGTTGTCTTTGCAGACGCAATATATCAGCCAAAACCTTGTTCAGAGTCTCAGACGGACGAACGCCGAGAAGACGGTCCTGTGCATGGGGCAAGAGATGGATATCAGTGAGTTGCACAATACGCATAAGGCGCTCCGGTTAGAGGTTGAAGGCAAGGACAGTCGAGCCAACAATGATCAGGAATATCCCTGCATAGCGTTTAAGTGGTATGGTTTCTTTTAGGAAAAAACGGGCCAACAGGCTCGCAAACACCACGCTCGTCTCGCGAAGCGCGGTGGCGGCACCAATTGAAATCAGACGGAATGCGCCGAGCGCAGCGGTGTAGCCAAACAAAGAAATACCGCCGCCAATTAGCCCGCGATATCCTTCGGCCTTCATCAGTTCGGGCAGAAGGCGACCGCGCCGAAACACCGTGATCGACAAGATAACCAAACCATCAATGGCAAAAAACCAGACTATAAAGGTAAAAGCATTGCTTGCCGAACGGATGCCCTGCGCATCGATCACCGAATAAGCTGTTGTCAAAAGACCGGCTATGATGGCCGCTATTAGCACATTGCGGTGTGGCTTTGCGCCGAGCGACACGGTGATCAAACCGGCACTCACGGCCACAATGCCGGTTATAGCAAGTGGACCCAAATGATCCCCCAAAAACACCGCGCCTAACATTGCTGTCGCGATTGGTGCGACCCCTCGCGCCAAAGGATAAGCAACAGAGAAGTCGAGTGATTTGTAAGCCTCAATAAGAACCAGTTGGTAAATGAGATGCACGACAACTGAGAGAAATAACCATCCCCAAACAACTCCGCTTGGCCATGGAACGAACACGATAAGCGGGATCATGATAACCGCTTCAATCAACCCGATGATTGATCGAATAACCAGCTTGTCACCGGCAGCTTTCCAGATCATATGAACGGATGCTTGGGAGGCCGCCGACAGCAGCAGCGCAAGGCTCACGCCAAATTCAGTCATACGCAATCTCATTTCCTTGATTGCGTCAGAATGAAGAACTCGTCACTGGTATTAAATCACCAGTTTGTTAGAATGCGAGGATACCAATTCAGGCGATGGCATTGCGCAAGATCCCCTTGAGCACCAATAAAGCTGCATCGGTTTTGTCGGCGTTTGTTCCAGAAAAGCCAATAAGAAAACCTTGCTCTGCCTCAGGCTGGTGGCCGTAAAACAGAGATAGCGGCACGATGCCAAGACCATACTTCGCTGCGATCTCGCCTATGGCTGTATCCGTTTGCGAGAACGAGATGTCGGGTCTGAGTAAAACCGCGAAATGCATACCACCCTCGACAGGGCGGGCCGTCACGAAATCACCCAGAATAGAGCGGACTTGCGTGAGGCAGTATTTGTATCGCCGGGCATAGAGACGCCGGGTTTTGCGTATATGAGTCCCAAACTGGCCGGATTCGATAAAGGCTGAGAGTGCGGCTTGTGTCGGCAGCGACGCCAATGCCCCAAACACATTTTGAAACCCTATTATCTCTGTCGCCGCCTTTTGCGGGGCGAGGATAAAACTTAGCCTGAGATTTGGGAACAGGACTTTGGACAAGCTGCCCAGATAGAGCGTGCGTTGGTGGTTATCCAATGAAAACATCGACTGGATGGGGCGACCGGCAAACCGAAATTCGCAATCATAATCATCTTCAATGATCCAGCTATTTTTCTTTGCGGCCCAATCAAGAAGGTCGATCCGGCGCGGCAACGACAAAGGCATTCCAAGCGGAAACTGTCGACTGGGCGTCACCATGATTGCGGCAGCATCGGCGTGATTAGCAACAATGTCATCTGCGCAAAGGCCATGCTCATCAATGGCGATATGTTGCACAGAGACCTGACATGACTTGATCTGTGACAGCGTCGCCGGGTGATAGGGATATTCAACGCACACCTTGCTGTCGGGGTGGACGAGCGTTCGCAAAATGAGATTGATAGACTCGCAGAGCCCTGAAGTGATAATGACTTGTGACGGATCGCAAACAATGCCGCGCATCGCTTTGATATGGGTTGAAATTGCTTGGCGAAGCGGCAGATAGCCGCCGCCCGGAACATCAAACATGGCCTGCATCGGCAGAAGCCGTTGCGCCCGCGCAGAACACCGTGCCCAGGATGAGAATGGAAACGAAGCCATATCCGGTGCTGCGGGCGACAAGGGAGACATTTTGTCGATGCCCCGCGGGGCAATATCGGCAATGCTTTGAGCTGCATCAGTGGTACTCCTTTTCGCCGTCGAACTTTCCGGAATGTCTTCAACGTAAGTCCCTGCGCCGGGGCGGCTGCGAAGATAACCCTCCGCCATCAATTGATCATAAGCACAGAGCACCGTCTTACGCGACACACCAAGGTCGAGAGCAAAGTCCCGCGTCGAGGGTAAGCGGGCTCCAGACGGCAAACGCCCATTGAGGATTAAATCGCGCAGTTGGCGGTAAGCCTGCGAATAGGCAGGCTCTGCCAAGACCTTATCGATGGCGATGGTGGCTAGCGTCTGATGTGCGGAATTCGAAGGCATAATTGGTAACTTAATATTTCTTTTTTATGTGTTATTTATAATACCAATTATGATACCAATACGATGAAAACGACAAGGCCAAAAGTCGGTAAAATCCACAGGCAATACCGATTGTTTTTCTAGTGCTCGGTGAGTTTGGGGTTGAGGGTAACCACCATAATCCGGTTGGTGCTGGTTTGGTGGATGAGCAAATTACCGTCCTGTGTCGGGCGCATGTGCCTGATGATGCCGGCATAGATATTCCCGGAAGGCACTGGCCAGCTCTGGAATTTTTCTGTTGCCGGGTCGAAGCGGACCAAGGCATCGGGCCTTTTGCCTGACTCGTTATACCAGACAATATCATCAACAATGACCAGAGCATATGGGTGAGATTTGGGGCCGCTGGGCGATGGCCATTCTTTGATCTTGCCATTTTTTGGGTTGTACCGGCCGAGCCTGCCTTGAGACGAATTAACATACCAGATAACGCCTTCACTATCGATATCGAGGCGGCGCACCGTCGTCTTCGCTATCGGCAGTTTTATTTCGGTAAGCGCCATGGTTTCTGGGTCAACTTTTACCAGACAATTGCTGCCATTACAGGCCACCCACGGCGCACCGTCGGCGTCGATTTTGATGCCATAAGGTCTGGATCTTGCGGTTTTCATCGTAACCAGCTTGATGTCGCCATTGGCCGGGTTTAGGCGACCAATCATATTGCTTTGTTGCAAGGTAAACCACAGCAACCCGTCATTATCGAAGACCGCTGTGTGCGGATCTTTTGCGTCGGGGTCTGGCATTTTGTAGACCGTGATTTTGCCGGTGGCCGGGTCTAGCATGCCAATGGTGCCGTTCTTATTGCCGGTATACCAAACATTGCCGGCGTGATCCAAAGATACGCTATGCGGCATTGAATTGGCCGGTAATGGATATTCCTTCATCTCGCCGCTCACAGGGTTAAGACGCCCTACAAGATTGCCGCTTTGGCCAACCCACCAGATGGTCCCGTCCTTTGCCTCAACTGGGTCGCGAGAACGCTGACCGAGCGTGGGAACAATCCATTCCTTAAACGAAATCTGCACCTCCCCCGGGACCAGCGTTGGCGCCCGCCATGGGTTTGGCGGATAGTGCGCCGCTAAATATTCTATGATTTCGCCCTGCATTTGCGGATTGTCTGACAAATCGATCATGGTGTTGGTCAGCTCTTTCCAGCCTGCGCTGGTGTATCCGGAACTGCGGGTGATCATATTGGTTCGGTGGCAGGATGTGCACACGGTCTCGACCAATGGCTTGCCTTCACCCTCTGGCAAGCTGCTTGCCGGGCTTTGGCTGTGCGCGGTAATCGGGATGAAACTAAAAAAAACCGCGCTTATCAACGAAAAAACCACCTGCTTGAACATCTTTTGCTCCACTGGCCGCATGAATAGCTGGGGCGCAGTACACCATATTTTTCCCACTATGAACACCAAATATCCGGCTCACTTTGGGTGGAAATTTCCGATTTTATTTGCCGTGATCGTCGACAGCAGGCGAATGATCAATCTCGGTCTTTCACCAGTTTTTCAAGGATCAGCACCGCTTTTTCCATCGCCTCTCGCTCATTGGCGGGTATTTTTTTTAGCGCCAACCGAAGCGGTTCTATGCGGCGGCGTTGTCCATCTTTGATTAGCCGCGTGCCCGCTGGTGTCGCCTGCAGGAAAACGCTGCGTGCATCGGCGGGATCATCAACGCGCTTCACCAGTTTTCGATCCGATAGCTGCCCAATGGTACGCGCCATGCTTGGCCGCTTTACTTCTTCAAGCTCCGCAAGCGCCGATGGTTTGATGCTTCCGGCATAAACAATGATCGCCAGCGCAGAGCCTTGCGGGCCGCTGAGTTGAGGCGCGGGATCTTCAGCTCTCAGCCACCGCGTCAGTTTGATTGACGAAGTGACCAATCGGTCTGCAAGTTTGGTGTTGCTATTTATCATATAGTTAGCGTAGGCTAATCATATTGGTTTTGGCAAGGAGTATTTATGCAAAACGAAGCTGACCGCCGTTCGCACTGGAAAAAATTGGCCTTGGCCGGTCCGTTAGCGTCCCTATTGTTTGTTTCCAGCTTAATCGGGTTCGCCGCAATGCGGTCCGATGGATACACACACGGCACCAAGGCGGTGAGCGAATTAGGGGCCATCGGCGCGCCTATGGCCCTCGCATTCAATCTTCTGGGGTTCATCCTGCCCGGCATACTCATTATGGTGCTGTCTTTAACAATCCTGAATCTGGCACCGGCGAAAACAAGCCGCATTGCTGTCTCGCTTTTGATGCTCTCCGGTATTGCCTTGATTGTGGCGGGCGTATTTCCAGTCGACATGAGCAATCGGACGTCATTCACCTCTACGGCCCATGCGGTCGGGGCGATGTCTTCAGGTTTGTTCTGGGTGCTTTCGCTCGGTTGGCTTGGCTCCGTGCTTAAAAAGCGCTTGGGCGTGACCGTGCTTGGCCGCCTGACGCCATGGTTCTGGCTGTTCTTAGTCGCCAATATCGGGTGGCAGATTGCATGGCAGACAACGGGGGCAGTGCTGCCCGGATGGGGCCAACGTATAGGGTTTGCCGGGTATTTTCTATGGAGCTTCTGGGCCGGCACCGGCATTTTTCTAAGCCAGCAGCGCATTGCCGAGTAAGCACCCGATTACCCAAACCTGTATTCGTTCGTTAGAATCATTATAAGGGTAAGTGATAGAAATAGTTGGGGGACCTACAATGAAATTGACACCACTTGTGCGGCGAATTTCGCTGAAACGCAGTGCTCTTTTGGTCATTAGCGCCAGCGTCATAGCCGGGTGCGCGGCGGACGTTGATCAAAATCAAGAACGGTCTCAAAGAGATAGTCCCTTAGGCATATCCTGCAGCGATGCAGCGCAGTCAGATTTTTCAGACGCTGTCGAATTATTGCACTCATTTGAATATGTAGAGACTTCAAAAAGGTTTGCCGCGCAAATCGAGCACGAACCCGAGTGTGCAATGGTTTATTGGGGAGCGGCGATGAGCATTTGGCACCCACTTTGGGCGCCGCCTAGTCAGTCGGACCTGCAAAGAGGTGCGCAATATTTGGCGCAAACCGATGGCCTGCAAAAAAACCCCAAGGAAGTCGCGTTGATTGATGCCTTGAAATTGTTTTTCGCCAGTACAGACCTTGCCACAAACAAGGTCCGCGCACGCGCTTATTCAGAAGCAATGGAGAGTATCAGCTCTGACTATCCCGATGATTATGAGGTCGAAATATTCTATGCGCTCAGTCTGCTTGGTGCCGCCGATCCTCGTGATAAGTCATATTTGAACCAACACAAAGCTGGCAGCATGTTAAAGGCCCTCAAGGAGGTGCACCCTTTGCATCCTGGCATCTTGCATTACACCATTCATTCATTTGATTTTCCTAGCCTCGCCGATTTGGCGCTTGAGGAAGCGAAAGTATACGCGCAATCAGCCAAAAATTCCGCGCATGCGCAGCATATGCCATCACATATTTTTACGCGGATGGGCTTATGGGAGTTATCCTTGTCATCAAACCATGACTCGACGAAATCTGCGGCTGAATACACCAAACATGCAAACTTGCCGGGTCATTACGACGAAGGTCTACATAGCATTGATTATCTGATGTACGCGATGTTGCAAACCGCCAGATACGGTGAAGCTGAAACATTGCTGGAGCAACTTGGAAGCATCCAAAAGACCGATACCGAAAGTTTCAAAGTTGCGTTCACTTACGCCGCCTCACCAGCACGTTATGTGTTGGAACGGCGGGCTTGGGATGAAGCCAGTGAACTTAAGCTCTTGCGTTCAGATTTTCTCTGGGAGAATTTTGGCTGGGCGCAATCTATCCATCACTTTGCCCGTGGCATCGGTGCGGCCCGTAGTGGCCAGTTGGAAAAGGCCAAAATTGAACTGGCACGCATTAGGGAGCTTCAAGCTGGTTTGCCTGAAACGATAATACCTTATTTGAGTATCGAGGTTCAAGTTCAATCTGACCTTGTAGAAGCGTGGGTTCTTCATGCGCAAGGCGAGACTGAAAACGCACTCAAATTATCGCAATCAGCTGCTAATCTTGAAGACTCCGTAGACAAGCACCCTGTAACTCCTGGCGAGGTCCTGCCAGCACGTGAGTTGTATGCAGATATGCTATTGGAGGCGGGATATGCTGCGAAGGCATTAGAGCAATATCGCGCGGTTCTAACAACTTCTCCTAACCGTCTAAATGCATTGTTGGGTGCGGCTCAATCATCAGCCGCCATCGGCGATGGTGTGGCTGCCAAAGAATATAGGGACGTAATTGCAGACCAAACACAGTTTGGTAATCGCTAATCAAGATGCGCCCCTGTCCGATGAAGTGAGCGGGGGCGGGGGCGATTTTAGCGTCGCCGGTGCTTTCCTTTTTGACACTGACCTCACGGTTCCCCGACAAGACCTTTTAGGAATGTGCGAACTCGTGGGACCCTTCATGTAAATTGGATTACACGGAGGACGGGGCCATGACTAATGGCTGAAGCAAAAGGCGCCTTTCGCTAGGGTAAGGCGGCGATTTTTCCTTGTATATCGGCCTGCATTTTTGGATTATCCGTCCTTTCAAGCGCTTCGTGATAAGCAGACAGGGCTTTGTCCTTTTGATCTTGAGCAGCATAAGCGTCGCCGAGCTTTATCCGCACAGCCGCGTTTTTTGGGGCTCGTTCGGCCACAGAGCGGTAAATCGCAATGGCTTTCTGCCATTGCGTATGGGCAGCATAAAAATTTCCGTAACGGAAAACATGATAAACCACTGCGCGGTCAGTATACTGCGGGAACGCCTCTAAAACTTCATTGAAAACACCCAAATTGTCTTCTTCCTGCGCCAATCGCAGCAGATTGAACAGGGTGTCATCGTCCACTTTTGCCTCTACGCCATAGAGGTTGGCTCGTTGTTTATAATAGGCCCGTATCGCATCAAGACCGCCAAAATCGTTAAAAGAAGCAAGCCCGGCAGCATCGAATGTTAGGGTTTTAAAATCGGAGAAACTATAACGCAGGCCTGCGTGCAATACCTTGTGAGGTGTGGTCGTATGGCCTTCGCCGTCATTATGCACATAGGACCAACTGAGATAATCGGGCGCCGCCTCGGTCAGAGATTTGGCTAAAGCGTCCGTGCGGGTTTTAACAATCTCTTCGTTATCACCTACGCCGAAATATAGTGTTTGACGGGCTCTGTGTGCATTGTCACCTTCTGCATCAAATTGCATCGGTTCTGCGGGAAACGGGCTGGAAACGATCGTGTGAGAAAAAAGCGCGGGACTTTGCGCCATCATTGCCAAAGCAAACCCACCGGAATGCCCCCAACCGGTTATGGTGCGGTTCGGTCTTGTACGAAATGTGGCATCCACATAGGGAATCAGCTCTTTTTCCATAAATGCCATGAAGGATGCGCTGCTTTCATGTTCTGTATAGAACAGTAATTCATCAGGCGTGGTTTTCGGAATGCCGATAACGATCACTTCCGGCATGCCGCCTACATCATGTAGGCGGCGTGCATAGGCGACGGCGTATAAAAACTGCCATTGCCCATCCAGCACATAAAGCACGGGGTATGTGCGATCAGATGTGTCATAGCTTTCTGGCAGGCCAATTTGAATTGCCCGTTCTGTACCCAAAATGGTAGATGTGAGTGTGTGGCGCTGGCCGATACTGATGTCGTGTACGGACGATGTATCTGAAGAAGATGCGCGCGCGCCAAACCCCAGTGTGAACCCAATCATAAGCAGTAAAATAGTGAATCGCATTTTTTCATCCTCTGAACCCAGATCATAGGCATGGGTGTTGGATGACTGGCGCGCAACTTAAAGATCGTCCATAATTTCCGATTTGTGTGTTTGATCAACTCGGCCCAATAGCAATCAGGGTTTTCGATAAATACAATATTTTCCTGTGAACGTGCCTCCATAAGGCCGTACAACATGGTGAATAAATGAAAGAAGCTCTTGGCAACCGCATCATCATAACCGTTTCCCCGCCTGCTCATGCTGGCTTGCAGATTGTGGCACTTCAGGGATGTTGCCCACTCGGCACGAGTAAATTGTGGGACTTGGTCGGAATGGCCGATAACCTTGGCCTTGGGCCGCCAGAGCGCCACCAAAAGAGCATTCAAAACGATGGCCGTCTGCATGCGTACATGCATTGACCAACCAACAACGCGACGGAAATAAGAGAGGGGCGCAAGAATATAAAAGCGATGTTCATAAATGAATTTGCTGCCGCAGAAATGACGTGCATACCTGAAAACATTCATGATGCAGGTGATGTTGCCATTCTTGAATGGCGTGACCCTAATGGGTTGCGTGGTTGTCGCTTTTTCACCGTTTTAGATTCTGAAAATACTTTCCAACGAGGATATTGGGACAAGCTTTCCTTTCTAAAGATTCACGGCCTTCCTATCGAATAGTTTACCCGAAAGCGGACGTTATTGATGCGCACTTTGTGGGTTCATGTTCACCGAAGGCAGACGTTCAAATTGAAGTTGAGTATTTAGCGCCGCTTTCATTGAAAGCGACGGAAGATAGGGTATATCGTATCATAAAGAGGTTTACGCATTAAGGAGACTAACTTGTCCGCAGACTTTTCGAACGGATACGAAGCGATCGCTGGCGAATTCATAGCAGTCAGATCGACATCGGGGCGGGTAATAGTTCAGAAGTGGGTCGCGGCGCTTCCTCGCGGTGCTTCGGTCGTCGATATTGGCGCGGGATACGGTGAGCCTTTGACGTCTGTTTTAGTTGAAGCTGGGCTAACCGTGTGTGCGATTGATGCCTCTCCGAAAATGGTCGCCGCTTTCAAGCAACATTTCCCCGGAGTGGAAGTTGCGTGTGAGCCTGCTGAACACAGCCAATTTTTTAATCGAACTTTCGATGCGGCGTTGGCAATCGGACTGATATTCTTGCTTCCTGAGGCCAGCCAACGTGAGCTTATTCGCAGGGCCGCTGACGCGCTCAATCCGGGTGGTAGGCTGCTCTTTTCGGCACCGCACCAGTCCTGCATGTGGAACGATATCTTGACCGACCAACCCTCATTATCGTTAGGTGCCGATGAATATCGTCAAATTCTCACGAGTGCTGCACTTAACTCTATTGATGAGTATGTAGATGAGGGTGGAACTTATTACTATGAGGCGCAGAAAGTAGAAGTCTGATTAAATTGGCAAACACATTTGCAGCTGGAAGATCGAAGTTTCGGTATTCAATATTGGCCCTCGCACAGGCTTTGGCGCAGAAAAGAACCGTGCTGAAACTCACCTTTTCAGAGCCTTTGGCCTACCAGCGAAATTAGAACTTTCGAACTCCAAATACCTCTTTGGTTTTCAATACGTTAGAACACATTCAAACTGGCTGTAAGGAAATGGCGGAGAGAGAGGGATTCGAACCCTCGGAACACTTGCGCGCTCAACGGTTTTCGAGACCGTCCCATTCAACCACTCTGGCACCTCTCCGCATGAGGGCGGCACGCTAACCGCGACGCCCCGGTCATGCAAGCGCCAAGCTCACGCAAGATGCATTTACCATCAGCCCATATTTACTGAATATTTGCGGATCATTAACCCTCAATTTTATGTCGGCTTTAAACCTTTTGAGGCTTAATGTGGATGGCGTGCGAGAGGCGCGTCAAAACCAATTCGGGGCAAGTCTAGTAATGACTGCACAGCACAAACCGTTCTTTTTGTCCGTCTTTTTGCGGCGCTTTGGGCGCGCCAAGAAGGGCGCGACGGCGGTTGAATTCGCCCTGATTGCGACCCCATTTTTCTTATTGCTGTTTGCCTTGGTTGAAATCACCATGGTGTTCTTCACCTCTACGGCACTGGAACATGCGGGCAGCGAGATTGCCCGCAAAATTCGCACCGGCGAGTTGCAATCAACCGGCGCAACCAGCGGCGAATTTGTTTCGCAAGTCTGCGCCGAGATGACCACCATTATCCCCTGTAATGGCAATGTTTCTGTCGATATTCGCACCTTTGCCGATTTTGACGACGTCTTCACCACCAATCCTATCGACCCGGACGGCAATTTGGATGTCGGCTCATTCCAGTTCGACCCGGGTAACGCCGGCGATATTGTTATGGTGCGCATTTTTTATAGCTGGCATTTAAACACGCCGCTGATTGGTGCCGCCTTTGGCAATATGGGCGGTAATCGCCGCCTGATTGTCGCCTCCATGGCTTTTCGCAACGAACCTTTTGGTCCAACGTGATGACCGGCAAATGGAGAGAAAATGCGCGCGCTCTATGGCGCGATTTATGGGCTGACCAGCGCGGCGTGAGCGCCATAGAGTTTGCCCTCATTGCCCCGGTAATGATCATTATTTTGTTCGGCGCCGTTGAGCTTAACATATTACTGTCTGCAGATCGCAAGGTCACCCAAACTACCAGCACCATCGCCGACCTGGTCGCCCAGGACGACATTATCACCACCGACGAGATGGCTGATATTTTCACTGCGTCCGGCGCGATTATGCAACCTTATGACGGTGCTCCGCTGCAAATGCGGGTGACCAGCGTGGTTATGGATAATAACGGTAATGTGGCGGTGGATTGGAGCGAAGGCAGCAACATGACCCCGCGCGCGACCGGGTCCAGCGTTGTGGTTCCAATTGGTATTTTACAACCAAATTCCAGCGTCATCATGGCTGAAACTGTCTATGATTTTGATACCAGCATCGGTACGTTTTTGAAGGCACCGATTGCGCTGAACGATACTTTTTATCTGCGCCCGCGCCGCGCCCTTAAAGTCACTGGTCCCTAAGTGCCCGTACCAGCGCCTGCAATGGCGGTGGAAATTCATCAAACTTCGCTTGCCCGCCATCGCCAAAATCAGCACCGGCCAATGGCTGCATACCGATCAGCGCATTGGTCATGAAAGCGGCTTTGGCGCACAGGAAATCTGCCGGTGCATATTCTCCCACCTTGAACGCCAACCCCAACTGTTCCACCATGGATAAAACGCGCGCGCGCATGGTGCCTGGCAAAATGCCACAGTGGATTGATGGCGTGTGCAAGGTCGCGCCATCCCACCAGAAAACATTGGCCACACTGGCGCTGGCCATTTGCCCGTTGACATCGAGCATCGCCACCTCCTCGCGCGGATGCTGGCTTAATTGCTGAAGCCGGGCGGCAATATTATCAATATAGGAAAGTGTTTTATGGCGATCAGTGATCGCCTGTGGATTGCGCCGCAGTGCGGAAAGCCCCAAAATTGGCGCTTGCGCAAATTGCGGCAGACCAGCATTAACGCAAAGAAGCAAATTGGGCTTGGCGGTTTTGGGTATAGCAACACCGCGTGGCCCCTCCCCGCGCGACAACGTCAGACGCGCCGCACCGCTATCGACCGCTTCTGCTGCCGCCAACTGGCACAAGGCCTGCTCTATCGCGTCAGCACTGAAAGGCATTGTCAATTGCAACACGTCTGCCGATGCCCCAAGCCGCGCCCAGTGCGCCGCCAAAAATCGCGGGCGACCATTCTCTATCTTTATGGTTTCAAAAAGCCCGTCCCCAAGCGACGCCCCGCGATCAATGGCAGAAAAAACCGGCGTGTTAGCATCGTGAAGCGCGCCATTGAGCCATATTTTTGCGCTTACATTTCCCATTATTGTACCCCGGCGGCAGCACACAACGCACCGGCTTTATCGAGCATTTCCTGATACTCCAAACCTGGATCAGAATCCGCAACAATACCGCCGCCCGTGCGAAAATTGAGTCGGGCTTTGCCGTTTTGCGTAACGTGCTCTGCGGTGCGAATAAGCACATTGAACTGCGCCGCGCCATGGGCGCTGATAAACCCGAGCGAGCCGCAATATGGTCCGCGCGGCAGCTTCTCCATCTGTGCAATAATCTCCATCGCCCGCACTTTTGGCGCGCCGGTTATCGAACCCGCCGGAAAGCAGGCCGCCAACACATCACGTGCATCCTTGCCCGGCACCAATTGCCCTTTAATTGTGGATACCAAATGGTGCACATTGGCGAAAGATTGCAACTGGCATAAATCTGGCACCCGAACCGTGCCTGGCACGCATACGCGGGAAAAATCATTGCGCATCAAATCCACAATCATCAAGTTTTCCGCACGGTCTTTGGCGCTGGCCAATAATTCGTCCGCCAGCATTTGGTCCCGCGCCGAGTCTTCACCGCGCGGGCGGGTGCCTTTTATCGGTGCGCTCTGCACTTGGCCATCCGGTTCCAGGGTAAAAAACCGCTCCGGCGAATTTGACACCAAAACTTGCTCTTTATGGCGACGAAAAAACCCGCTAAATGGTGCCGGGCTTTGAGTGCACAAGCGGCGAAAATACGAGAAGGCGTCATTATCATTCCCCAGATCGACGCCAAACCCCTGACTGATATTCGCCTGAAAGATATCGCCTGCATGGATATAATCGCGCACGCGCCGTACTTTATTTTCGCAAGTCCGCTGGCTTTGCTCCCGCTCAACCACGGCCGGTAACGGATCATCAATTGGCGCTAACGGCACATCACCCAATAATTTGGCAAAGTTTTTAACCCGCGCCATATCCGGCCCGACCGCCCATAGAGATTTTCGCCTATGGTCAAAAACCGCAGCGCACGGATAATCACCAAAAGCAATATCGGGCCAATCACCGCCATCCATGCGCGGCACTTTATCAAGACTTGCCCCCAATTCATAACTCGCCAAACCGGCATAACCGCCAATAAACGGCAAGGGCAAAGCCGTCTTTATGGTCGGTAAAACCGGCAAGGATTGTAGGGCGTCAGCGCCATCATGCTCATACACTTCATCCGGACGCGCCAGCACGATCGACCAGCGCCCGGCATCGCCGCCCGGCCCCAGCATCATCGCATAGGGCTCATGGCTAAGGGGCGCAAAGGCCACCATCGGATCACGCCAGGTCAGCGCCAAGGCTATGCAATCGCGCGCCGCCATATTCACCGCAACAGGGTGCGGCGCAAATTTGATATATCCTCTTTGCCGACGCCCAGCGCGCTTTCAAAATATGTATCCAAAGGACCGATAACCGACAAAGCATTTTCCAAATAATCTGCCTCCACCCCCATCATCGGGCGCAAGGCTTCTGGCGCGACCTGCTCGCCGGTCTGCTCGGCAATACGCTCGGCAATATTTGGCAAAAGCGCGTCAATATCCACCGCAATATTGGTCATCAAATAATCTTCAAAAACCTGTTCGCGCTTGACCCCCAAAGCCAGCAGGATCAGGGCCGCCAATATGCCGGTGCGATCCTTCCCGGCGGCGCAGTGAATCAATGTTGGTGTGCCGCCGCGCAAATGGCGAAACACGCCGCCGAACACGCTTTGATGGTGTGGCTCAACCGGAATGCGCTGATAGGCGCTGATCATATAGGCACGCACGGATTGCTGGGTCAGATTGCCTTCGCGCAAAAAACTTAAATGCGGGGCCTCGCTATGGCCGCCATCCGCCGTCTCCAAAACTTTGGCCGGGGCCGGGTCGGGCAGTGCATTGGGCTCGCGCGCGCGTTCGCGTGGCTGGCGCAAATCGGCCAGAAGGGAAATTTTGAGCGCCCCGATATGCGCGCGATCCGCCGCCGTTGTGCGCGCCATATGGCCTGAGCGAAACAGTATGTCGCGGGCAACGCTTTGGTCTTCGCCGGCGGACCAGCCACCAAAATCTCGAAAGTTATGTACGCCATCAAGCGCGATAATGCGCGCCGCACTCATCGAAAAGGGGGCTCATTAAAAGCGCGCAATTTGCGTGAGTGCAGCGCATTGGCAACATCGGTTTTCAAAATTTCTATGGTCTCCAGACCGATGCGTAAATGCTCGCGAATGGAACGCTCATAAAACAAGTTTGCCGTGCCAGGCAGCTTAATTTCGCCGTGTAATGGCTTATCAGAAACGCACAATAGCGTGCCATACGGCACCCGCAGGCGAAACCCGTTGGCGGCAATCGTCGCCGATTCCATGTCAACGGCAATCGCTCTTGATTTGTTAAACCGCCGCGCTTCGGCGCTAAAGCGCAATTCCCAATTGCGATCATCCTTGGTCACCACCGTACCGGTGCGCAGGCGCGATTTTACCGTCTCCGGTCCCTGGCCCGAAACCCGGCTGGTCGCCAATTGTAAGGCGGTTTGTATCTCCGCAAGCGGCGGAATTGGGATTTCGATCGGCAAGCAATCGTCCAACACATGATCATCGCGCAAATAGCCATGGGCCAGAACATAATCACCAAGCCGTTGGGATTGGCGAAGACCGCCACAATGGCCAATCATCAACCAGCATTGCGGACGCAAAACCGCCAAATGATCGGTAATGTTTTTTGCATTCGAAGGGCCAACGCCAATATTCACCAGCGTCACCCCGCGCCCACCGGCGGCTTTCAAATGGTAAGCGGGCATTTGATATTTGCGCCACGGAGCGTTGTTTATTTGTTCCTCGGCGTTTTCGGTATCGCGATCAATAGTGACAAAACCGGCAGCCGAAAACGAGTCATATTCGCCATCGCCCTTTTGCACTTCCGCAACCGCCCATTTGACGAATTCATCCACATAACGATGGTAATTGGTGAACAGGATGAATTGCTGAAAATCTTCATACGGCGTGCCTGCATAATGGCGCAGCCGATACAAGGAATAATCCGTACGCGGCGCGTCGAATAAGGATAATGGCAAGCTGATGCCATCGGCGACCATATCCCCGTCAGCCAGCTCATCGCCGACCACCACCAGATCAGCATAGGGAAATATATCGGCCAGTTCGCTCGGCGAAACATCACTCATATCGAAGGCGTCTGCCCCATCCAAAACATAGGAATACGGGATTTCCTGCGCCGACGGCCCGACACTGATTGTGAGGTCATAATTGCACAACAAAACCTGCAATTGTTCAATCAGGTATTCGCGAAACAATTCCGGTTGCGTCACGCTGGTTGAGTACACACCGGCTTCCGTGAGCTTGCCAAAGCTTCGCGAAATTTGCGGTGGCGGGCCATTGGGGGCGTAGACCAGTTTCAATTCAGGATAAGCGAAAGCCCCTTTTAACCGCTCCTTGGCGTCCGGCAGTTTGCCGTCTTCGAGATAGTTTTTCAATGCCGTGCGCAAATGCTCTACCGAGGCCGCGTAGAGACTTGCCAATTCATCAACATATTGCGCGGCGCGTATGGCCGCTTCGTCAGGTGACATTCCCATACCGGCTCAGACTTCGTTGCCGGCCAAAATCTTTAGACGATCTCGCAAATTATACATTGGCATCTCCCAAGGCGGCCCCATTGCGCGCACTCCTTGTCTAACGCGGAACCATTGCGCCGTGAAGGCCATACCGGCAAAGAAAGCTTTGGGCCCTTCTTAAGCGACCTGCTTGTCAGCTTTCGCCCGGCCCGACCGCGACTGGCCAGCAGCCCGGGCAATGGCGGTGTACAACACCCGTGGGTCAATAGGTTTGGAGACATAATCACTCATGCCAGCCGCAATGCAGGTTTCGCGATCACCGAGCATGGCATTAGCGGTCATGGCGACAATCGGGGTGTCCACATTAATGCTATTGCCCGCGCGCAACGTTTTGGTTGCCGTCAACCCGTCCATGACCGGCATTTGAATATCCATTAAAATAACATCGAATTTGGACACTTCTGCCAAAGCCAGCGCCTCCTCGCCATGGCCCGCCCACACGACATCGCCCCCTACGGGCCGCAAAAACGAAGCCAAAACACGCTGGTTTATAGGATTATCTTCAACCGCTAAAATACGCACACCACTTTTCAAATTGCCCAATTTCTGTGGACTACGCTCTTCTTCCACCAATGACGACGCGCTGACCTTGCAGGTCAGATCGAACGCGAAAACAGTGCCCTCACCCAAAACAGAACGCACCGTGACATCGCCATTCATCAAACGCGCCAGCTTGCGTGAAATCGCCAGCCCCAGACCGGTGCCGCCAAATTGGCGGGTAATACTGCCATCGGCCTGCTCAAAGGTTGAGAACAGACGGCTTTGCGCTTCAGCACTCATGCCGATGCCGGTATCTTGCACCTCAAATACCAGGCACGATTCAGTGGCGGATATAGGCTTGGCCCTTACCCGCAGGATAATTTTTCCCTGTTGGGTGAATTTGCTGGCGTTGGACAGTAAATTGAACAAGATTTGCCGAATACGCACCGGATCACCCTTCAATGCCGCGGGTACGCCGTCATCAACCTCAACCGTAAAGCCAAGTTCCTTATCTTCAATATTTGGCCGCCACAGGCGCTCGAGCTTGCGCAAAGTGTGGCGGATATCAACATCATCAGATTCAATTTCCAATTTGCCCGCTTCAATTTTGGAAAGATCCAAAACATCGTTAAGGATCGACATCAACACATCACCGGCATCGAGCAAGGTTTTGACGTTTTCGCGCTGCTCACTATCAAGCTCTGAGCGGGCCAATAAGCCGGCCATGCCCAAAACCGCATTCATCGGCGTGCGCAGCTCATGGCTCATCATCGCCAAAAACGCGGACTTGGCATCATTGGCTTCCTCGGCGGCGGCGCGCTCAACATCCGCATTACGTTGCAGGCGCTTATGCGCGGTCACATCGCTCAACCCGAAGGTCATGCCGCCATCATCCATAGAGGTGAGGCGCGCCTCATAGACCTTGCCGGATGAACGTTTCAATTCAATGGTGGCGCTGCGGCGCTGCTTTAATCGCGCCGCTATTTTCTGTATGCGCTCTCTAGGGTGTTCCGGAAACAGAATATTGGCGAAGCGTTCAAACGGCGTACCAATGGCAAGCACGCCTTCATCAAGCTCCAATTGCTGCGCGGCGATGCGATTAGCGTGAGCAACCTTACCGTCGGCATCAAACATCACTACGCCATTTGGCATGGTGTCCAAAACCGCAGACATTTGCGTATTGTTCACCGGGTCCACGGGGTACGCGATTAAAGAGGCAATTGGTGCCGTAACTGGTGCCGCATTCTGGACAACCTCTTGTGGACGCAAAACACAGATCCGGCGTCCATTTTGACTGACATCATTCACATAGACCGACACCGAAACCAAAAATGCCGCGCCATTTTTGTGCTGCGCCATGGTTTCTTCATTCTCTGTCAGTGCCTGTCCGGACAAAGCAGTTACCGCTGGTGCCAGTTTTAGCTGCGGTAAAACCGCCCCCATTGGTTGGCCGGTGAGCGCATCGCCCTCATAGCCCAATAGGGTCAAAGCGGCGGCATTGGCAGACACCACTTGAAACTCGGAATTGGTCACCACTATGCCATCAGATATGCGGCTAATCAGCCGGTCAAAACTTTGGTCCGCCGCCACATAGGTGCGGTCAGCCAAGGTAACCAATGTGTCCACATCAATGCCATGCCCCTCATCCTGAGAAGCCATGGAAATATGTCTTTGAAGAAGATAATGCACAATTTCACCCGATCATTGGCCTGTTCCCACCATTCAGGCCACTTTATTGTTGAGAAAACATAACTAATGGCACTAAATAACCGGTTAATTGCTAGCCATTTTGAAAGATTTTTTCTGCCTGTTGGCCTCCTTTGCCGATTTCGCACACTTGCTCTATCCGCCAGCGCGACGTTGAATCCCCGCGCCAGCTGTGATCTATAAGCCATGGTTTGGAAAACCGGCCAAATAGGCTGGCACAGTAGCGGAATTAAGCGCATGCGCATTATTGTTGGAATAGCCGGAGCAAGCGGCGTTATTTACGGCATCAGACTGCTTGAATATCTCAAAGCCATGCCTGAAATTGAAACCCATTTGGTGCTGACCAAAACCGCCAAAATGAACATTGGCATTGAGACCGACTGGAGCGTGGCCGACGTTGAGGCATTGGCCGATCAGGTCTACCGCAACACTGACCTTGGGGCCGCGATTGCCAGTGGCTCGTTTCGCACCGACGGCATGATTGTCGCCGCATGTGCGATTAAAACCCTGTCCGCCATTGCCCATTCCTATGCCGATGACCTGATTGTCCGCGCCGCTGATGTGGTCCTGAAAGAGCGAAAAAAACTGGTGGTCATGCCCCGCGAAACGCCGCTCCATGCCGGTCATTGCGCGCTTATGGAAAAAGTCTGTACGCTGGGGGCTATTATCGCGCCGCCAATGCCGGCAATGTATATTCGCCCGCAAAGTGTCGACGATTTGGTCGATCATTCGGTTGGCCGGGTTTTGGATTTGTTTGATTTACAAGCTCCGGATATGCAACGCTGGGCCGGCGTCAAAAACGCTCGCCAACACCGCACCACCAGCGAATAATTTCATGAGCCGGGCGCGCCCCATTCTGGTGATCGGCAATAGCGGCCAAATGGCCAAGGCGCTGGTAGAGGTCGGCGGCGAAAACATCATTGCCTTAGGTCGCCCTCATATAGACCTGACCCGCGCGGCCGACCTTGAGCGCACCATCGACCACACCAAACCGGCTTTGGTCATTAATGCCGCCGCCTTTACCGCTGTTGACGATGCAGAAAGGCACGATAAATCCGCCTTTGCCCTAAACTGCCACGGCCCCCAAGCCTTGGCAGAATTGTGTACGTCCCGGCAATTGCCGCTCATACATTTGTCCACCGATTATGTTTTTGATGGCCAGAAATCAACGCCGTATGAAGAGGCGGATACGCCAAACCCGATCAGCGTCTATGGCCGCTCAAAATACGCCGGTGAGACCGCCATCGGCCAAACCCATCCGCACCATATCATCGTGCGCACCGCATGGGTGCATAGCGCCGTGGGCAAGAATTTTGTCAAAACCATGCTAAACCTTGCCAAAACCCGCGACACGGTGAGCGTGGTCGCCGATCAATTTGGCAACCCAACCTATGCGCCGCATCTGGCGCAGGCGCTGTTACAGATTGCCACAAAAATCCTTGATGACCCAGGTTTTGAGCAATGGGGCATCTATCATCTTGCCGGTGCCGGGTGCACCAATTGGGCAGATTTTGCCAAATTCATCTATGCCCAATCCGCATTGCTTGGCGGCCCAACGGCCAGTGTGCTGCCGATTGCCAGCGCGCAATTCCCCACCCCTGCCCCGCGACCGGAAAATTCACAGCTCAATACCGACAAATCCCGCCGCCAATTCGGCATCACTATGCCGGACTGGCAGGACGGCGTACGTGCTGGTGTCGCCAGAATTTTGGCGAACGCAGAGACGAACTTCAAACCTAAACCCTCACCAGAATTATAAATTTTGGCGCCTCAACCTGTCACCCCGGAAGCCGCAGGCTATCCGGGGTCTATAGCGGGAAATTTCCATATTCCATGGGTCCCGGATAAGGCTTTCGCCTTTCCGGGATGACAGGCAGAGGGGTGGTTTTTCACGCTCTGTTTTTGGTGGCATCACCGCTGATGTGGTGGATTCGAAACTCACACCTGCAACGCCCGCTAAAGCACCTCAAGCATATCGGCAACCAGTGGGTGGCGAACAATATCGCTTTTGCCCAAACGCGCCACAGCAATGGTTTTCAACGTTTCCAGTTTCTCGGCAATCGGTGCCAGACCTGAAAGTTCGGGCAGTAAATCGCTTTGCGCCGGGTCGCCGGTAACCACCATGGTCGAATGCCATCCAAGCCGGGTAAGCAACATTTTCAATTGCCCGTAGGTACAGTTTTGCGCTTCGTCGATCACCACAAAGGCATTGTTGAGCGTGCGCCCGCGCATATAGCCCACCGGGGCAATTTCAATTTGCCCATCACTCATCATCGCCCGCAATTGTTTTGGGCTAAGGCGATCAGAAAGCGCGTCCATAAGCGGGCGCAAATAGGGTGCCAGTTTCTCTTCCATATCGCCGGGTAAAAACCCGATACTCTCGCCGGCCTCTACCGCTGGACGACACAAAACAATGCGGCCAACACTGCCTGCTTCCAGCGCCTCCACCGCTTTGGCGACAGCAATATAGGTTTTGCCAGTACCCGCGGGGCCCAAGGCCAAGGCCAGATTGTGAGTTTCAATGGCTTTTATAAGTTCTGCCTGGCCATCTGATCGCGGTTTTATGGTCTTCAAATAACTTTGTTCTCGCTGCCCGCCGCTCTCATTAGCGGCCCGTTTGGGGCGTTGTGAAGGAAATAGTGCTCTGACTTTGGCTTCTTCGCGCCGATATTCTTCATCGTTAAACTTGCCGGTATGCGTGCGAGAGCGGGAAGATCGGTTGGAAGTGCGCTTGGTCATAATGGTCTTTCCTTATCATTAGCCCGCGCAGATCAGGTCAAGCGGCGTGCTCGACCCAACCGCCACACGGGCAGTGGGGTGAAAAACAATCGTCTTAGCGAGAAAAAAAGAGCGCGCCGCAATGAGCCGAAAAAATCCCGATGCCGCATAACGGCAAACCAGAAAATGACGGACCTGGACAGGTATTTCACCAACGCGCCCCGTGATTACGATTCGAATCAAGTGCCGAATCGAGCCTTATTGTGCTCGAAGATAGCTTAACAGAAACTGAGTGGCATTTCCCATAGTGTCGCTGCTGCCGCGCAAAGGACCGCCAATGGCATTATTTCAGCTTGATGACGCTGCCGTGACAACGCCGCCGGAAGGCCAATATTGGGTAGCACCCAATGCCCATTTGATCGGCAAGGTGGAGCTAAAACCCGGCGCATCGGTCTGGTATAATGTCGTCGCCCGCGGCGATAATGAACTGATCAGCATTGGCCAAAACAGTAATGTTCAGGATGGCAGCATATTACATACCGATATGGGGTTTACGCTCAGCATTGGCACCGGCGTGACCATAGGCCATATGGCCATGCTGCACGGCTGCACCGTTGGCGATAATTCGCTGATCGGGATTGGTGCAACCGTGCTCAACGGCGCGCGCATTGGCAAAAACACGCTGGTTGGTGCCCATGCTTTAGTGACCGAAGGCAAGGAATTTCCGGACAATTCCCTAATCGTCGGTGCCCCGGCAAAAGTCGTGCGCAGCCTCAGCGATGACGAGATCGAAATGCTCAAGGCCTCGGCCGAGCATTATGTGCAAAATTGGCGGCGCTATGCGGCAGGTCTAAAACCGCAAACTTAAGGTCAAATGCGTGGCCAGAACGCGCTTGAGGCCAGCCTTCATTCGCTCTCTTGCCAGAATTGGCGAATGCGTCCGTCGGCATCCTGACCGATATTGAACCAAGCGGAACTGCCTTTGGAGGCATCGGCGATAAAGAGCGAATCCTGACTGCCTAGCACTTGTGACATGGCATTGCGCAGCCCGTCGGCCCGCGCCTGAGCGTTTAGCAACCAAACATTGGGCATGGCTTCAATAGCGACGCCAAATCCGGCCAGCTTCTGCAAAAATACACCGCGGGACTCATCATCAATTTGTGCAAAAATAACAAACCGCCGATGGGCCGCCGGGCGATCCGTCGCTTTGCTGGCGTTATTTTGGTTAAGATACGCCTCCAGGCCCGGTTCTTCGCTTGCGGCATGAAATTCGCCATCATTGGTGGCACAAACCATAGAGCGCCCACTCAACCGGCCCTCCGACACAAAGGCTGCCATGCGCGCCTCGCTATAGGGCCCGTAAACCGTGTCGCGCACTTTGATAAACCACTGCGCCATAGACTCCGTCATGCTGGTTCTCCTGTTGAGCGCTTGTCCGCCGCCCCGGCGACTAACATTTGCGGTAGTTTAAACACCACATCTTCGCGCGCACTATCAATGCTTTGCAAGCGCACCTCAAAATTGGCCCGCAAGGTCGCTACCAAATCCGACACCAGAGATTCCGGTGCTGAGGCCCCGGCAGTGATACCCAGTGTTTTTACGCTTTGCATCCATTCAAGCCGAACATCGTCAACACTTTCTATCAACCGTGCCTCACGCGCCCCTGCCCGGCGCGCCACTTCGACCAAGCGCATGGAATTTGATGAATTTGGCGCGCCAATAACCAGCACCAAATCGCACTGCGGGGCGATGGCTTTTACCGCCACTTGTCGGTTAGTGGTGGCATAGCAAATATCTTCACGATGCGGTGCCGCAATATCGGCAAAGCGGGCTTTCAGCGCTTCAACGATACTCGCCGTATCATCAACACTGAGGGTGGTCTGGGTAACGAAAGCCAGTAATTTTGGGTCTTGCGGAACAAAATTTTGCACATCCTCGCAGGTTTCAATCAAACTCACCGCCCCGTCTGGCAATTGCCCCATGGTGCCGACCACTTCGGGATGGCCGCGATGGCCGATCAGTAAAACATGCCGCCCCCCGGCAAAATGGCGCTGCGCTTCTACATGAACTTTTGAAACCAGCGGGCAGGTAGCGTCCACATAAATCAAATTGCGCCGCTGCGCCTCGGCAGGTACGGATTTAGGCACGCCATGGGCCGAAAAAACCACTGGACGGTCGCTGGGACATTCGTCCAATTCATCGACAAATACAGCACCAAGGCGTTCCAAATGTTCGACCACATGGCGGTTATGGACAATTTCATGGCGCACATAAACCGGCACACCAAATTTCTCGATGGCGCGCTCGACAATTTGGATGGCCCGGTCAACGCCCGCACAAAACCCGCGCGGTGCCGCCAGCAATATCGTCAATGGCGGTTGTTTTGACGATGTCGAGGCCAGTTCTGTCATCAGTTTGCAGATATCTTTCATTGCCGTTTATCGCACAACGCGATACATCCAAGCGGGTCTATCAAACTCTGCGCCTTGGTCAACGGCCCCGGCGTTGCAATAGCGGATGATTGAGCTTTATGAAACGCGCAAAACATATAATTACGGTAGCAATACTCCCGTTAGTTCTAGCCGGATGCAGCACGGTTGGCGGCACTTTTGGCAAAAAGCAAAATATTGGCCCATGCCCGGCGGCATTGGTGCTGTGGGATGCCGCTCGCAAGGTAGAAATCGACGGCGACGAAAAATACGAAAATGTTGGCTATACGGCAGAAATTCTGGGCGTTCGGTCTCTGTGCGAATATTATGACGATAACCCGCTCGACGCTGAACTGGACATTGATATGGCCTTTGGCCGTGGTCCCAATGCCGAAGGCGACACCAAGGAATATAGATATTTCGTCGCCATAACCCGCAAGGGCATGGCGGTCATCGATAAGCAGTTTTTTTCCACCACGGTAAAGTTCGAGCCCGGACAGCAAATCATCCAGCAGACCGAGCGCTTCGACAAGATCATCATTCCCCGGGTTGAGAAAAACACTTCCGGCACCAATTTTGAAATTATTGTTGGTCTGGAATTAACCCCGGACGAGTTGGAATTTGCACGCTCTGGCAAAAGGTTCCGGATAAACTAGTCCATGACCTCTCTTGCTAATCATTTAAGCGACCTTTTGGGCGCTGCCTTCACTGCGTTGGATTTACCGGCCCCATTAGGCCAAGTGCAGGCCTCTGGTCGCCCGGACCTTGCCCCTTTTCAATGCAATGGTGCGTTGGCCGCCGCCAAAATTGCCAAACGCGCGCCGCGCGAAATTGCGCAAGCCATTGCCGATGCAATTAAAGAACACCCTTCGATTACCCAAGTCAGCATTGCTGGCCCCGGGTTTTTAAACCTTGAACCCTCACAGGCTGCCTATACCGCACAAGCCGCCGCTTTGGCCGGTGATGAAAGATGCGGCGCTTCACAAACACCAACACCGCAAAAAGTGATTATCGACTTTGGCGGCCCCAATGTGGCCAAACCAATGCATGTCGGCCATTTGCGTTCCTCGGTAATCGGTGATGCACTGCAGCGCCTGGCGCGCTTTGCCGGCCACAAAGTGACCAGCGATATCCATCTTGGCGATTGGGGCCTGCAAATGGGCCATTTGATCACCGAGCTTGAAGACGAGCAGCCGGATCTGCCCTATTTTGATGCTGCCGCCACCGGCCCATGGCCCACTGAGCCGCCAGTGACACTGGACGATCTGGCACGGCTTTATCCGCAAGCCGCCACCAATGCCAAGGCCGATGAGGGCCGCATGCTTCGTTCGCGCAAAGCCACCGCAGCATTACAGGCCGGGCGGGCGGGCTATCTGGCGTTATTGCACCATTTTATCGCGGTCTCACGCGCCGGTCTGGAAAAAGACTTTGACGCCCTTGGCGTACATTTCGATCTGTGGAAAGGCGAGTCGGACGTCCACCACCTGATCCCGGCAATGATTGAGGGTTTCACCGCGCGCCACGTGGCCGAAAAAAGCGATGGTGCTTTGGTGATCCACATTGCCCGCGATGATGACAAGAAAAAACAGCCGCCATTGATTTTGCTATCCTCCGAAGGCTCGGCGCTTTATGGCACAACCGATCTGGCCACGATTTTGGATCGCAAAAACACGATTGGCCCGGACCATACGCTTTATGTGGTCGATCAGCGTCAGGGCCAGCATTTTGAACAGGTATTTCGCGCCGCCGACAAAGCCGGATTGGCCCCGCAGACCAGCCTTGAGCATATTGGTTTTGGCACGGTCAATGGCACGGATGGCAAACCGTTTAAGACCCGCGAAGGCGGGGTTATGCGCCTGTCCGATCTTTTGGCCATGGCCAAAACCGCCGCGCGTGCACGCATGGCTGAGGCCGGCATTGGCGAAGGCATGGACGAGGCGGCCCTTGGCGATATTGCTCGCAAAGTAGGGTTGGCGGCGATCAAATTTGCCGATTTGCGCAATCAGCGCATGACCAACTATGTTTTTGACCTTGAGCGCTTCACCGCTTTTGAAGGCAAAACCGGGCCGTATCTTTTATATGCCGCCGTGCGTATTAAATCCGTATTGCGTAAAGCCGAAGCGCAAGGCCTGACGCCGGGCACCATCACCCCCAAAAGCGCCGAAGAAAAAGCGTTGATTTTGGCATTGGACGGGTTTGATGCCGCCTGTATTGGTGCCCTGAGCAAGCGCGCACCGCATATTTTGTGCGAACATGTGTTTGAACTCGCTCAGGCATTTTCGCGCTTTTACGCCGCTTGCCCGATCCTACCAGAAAAAGATGAAGCTATGCGCGCCTCACGTCTGGCTCTGGCAGCACTTACCCTGCGGCAGCTAGAATGTGCACTGGGTCTGTTGGGCCTTGAAGCCCCGGAACGCATGTAGGTCAGTCGGCTTTGTTTTGTAAAAACAATAGTTTCGCCGCGCCATAAATACGCTCATTCACCAGCTCCCAACCCGGGGTCCGCGGGGTCTCGTCAGCGGCGCATTCAAACACGGCTAGTGCATTTGGGGCCAGCCAATTGCCCTGTTGCAGCTCGGCCAAAGCGCGACTGCCAAGTCCTTGATGATAAGGCGGGTCCAAAAACACCAGATCAAATGCCTGGCCCAAAGGCGCGGGGCGTTTACCCAAAGCGGTGGCGTCGCGGCGGTGCAGACGGGTGGCGCCAAAAACACCCAAGGTTTCAATGTTATCGCGAATGGTCCCGCGCGCGGCGGCGTCAGTTTCCACAAATAGGCAGAACTTCGCGCCGCGCGAGAGCGCCTCAAAGCCCAAGGCACCGGAGCCAGCAAACAGATCAATGACATGGGCACCATCAAGATCGCACCAGGCATTATGTTCTAAAATATTGAACAAGGCCTCGCGGGTACGCTGGGCGGTGGGCCGGGTGTTTTTACCCGGCGGCGCCGCCAAAACCCGACCACCAAACTCTCCACCGGAAATTCTCATTTGCGGGTTTTAGGCGCCAACATGCCGCCCAATTGTTCGCGCATTTGTTTGGGCCTTACTTCTTCGACCGCGCCGCGCGCCAGATTTCCCAAAATAAACGGGCCATAGGAAAGCCGGATCAGCCGGTTGACCTTCAGCCCCAAGGTTTCCAACGCCCGCCTTACTTCGCGGTTTTTGCCTTCGCGCAAGCGCACATCAATCCACGCATTGCCGCCCTTGGCGGTTTCCAATTGCGCTTCTATTGGCCCGGAGCGATGACCATCAATCATCACGCCGTTTTTAAGCCGATCGAGCTGGTCTTGTGTCACCCCGCCATAAGCGCGCGCGCGATACCGCCGCACCCAGCCAAGTTTTGGCAATTCCAGCGCCCGCGCCAGCCCGCCATCATTGGTTAGCAATAATAGCCCCTCCGATGCCAGATCCAGCCGCCCCACCGAGACGACACGCGGCATGGTTTCGGGCAGACTATCGAACACGGTGGTCCGGTCTTTTTCGTCATTATGGCTGGTGATCAGGCCAGATGGTTTGTGATAGCGCCAAAGCCGCGGTTCCGGCGGTGCGCCAACGGCCTCGCCATCGACACGGATATCCTCGGCACCGCTGACCAAAAATGCCGGTGTGCGTAATATTTCGCCATCCACCATTATCCGGCCGGCAGTTATATAGCGCTCAATCTCCCGGCGCGAGGCAATGCCCGCCCGCGCCAGAAATTTGGCAATGCGCATTTTATCGTCGCTATTATCCATCGACACTTGACGCCCTTTGCTTGACGTTTGATCTAAAGGCATGGACCAAACACAAATTGATACCGGCTTCATGTCACGGGCGCTTGCCCTAGCGCAAGAAGCAAAAACCGTTGGCGAGGTGCCGGTGGGCGCTCTGATTGTCGATCCGCGCACCAAGGCGATCATTGCCCAAGCCGCCAACGCCCCGATCAGCAATCACGACCCAACCGCCCACGCCGAAATCAACGCCATCCGCCTTGCCGCCCTAGCCATCGGCAATTACCGCCTTGGCGGCTTGTGGTTATATGTAACGCTAGAGCCATGCGCCATGTGCGCCGGGGCCATCGCCAACGCCCGCATAGAACGGCTGATATTTGGCGCAACCGACCCCAAAGGCGGCGCCGTGGTTTCCGGCACCCGGTTTTTTGAACAACCGACCTGCCATTGGCGACCGGAAATTACCGGCGGGGTTTTGGCGGACGAAAGTGCCGCCTTGCTGAAAGCTTTTTTTAAGGAGAGACGAAAGTGACCCAATCCATAATTACCGGTGCCGTAGTGCAGGCCGGATCCTGCTTGTATGACACTCCCCGCACCCTGCAAAAATTTGAAGACCTGACCGCTGATGCGGCGCGCCGGGGGGCGACATTGATTGTCTTCCCCGAGGCTTTTATTGGCGGCTATCCCAAGGGCGCAGATTTTGGCGCGCGGGTCGGCTCGCGCACACCGCAAGGACGTGATGATTTTACGCGCTATCATGAAAGCGCGATCAATCTGGACGGCCCGGAAGTGCAACGCATGGCCAAAGCGGTCGCCAAAGCCAAGGTCAATGTGGTGGTTGGGGTGATGGAACGTGATGGCGGCACGCTATATTGCACCGCGCTCTATTTTGCCGCCGATGGGCGTTTGACCGGCAAGCACCGCAAGCTCATGCCCACGGCCATGGAGCGGCTGATATGGGGTTTTGGCGATGGCTCGACCATGGCCGTGCACGATATGAATGTCGGCAAAGTCGGAGCATTGATTTGCTGGGAAAACTACATGCCACTGGCGCGCACGCATTTATATGCGCAAGGGGTGGAGTTTTACTGCGCGCCCACCGTCGATGACCGCAAAACCTGGACGCCGAGCATGCAACACATCGCCATGGAAGGCCGCTGCTTCGTGCTCTCAGCCGTGCAACACATGCGCCGCAGCGACGCGCCGGATGATTATATCTGTCCCGAAGGCAATGCGCCGGACACCGTGCTGATTGATGGCGGCTCGTGCATTATCTCGCCCTTTGGCGAGCTATTGGCCGGGCCGGTATTTGGCGAAGACGTGATCCTCACCGCGCAGCTCGACAAAGCGCAAATCACCCGCGGCAAATACGACCTCGACACGGTCGGTCATTACGCGCGCCCGGACGTGTTTTCGCTGCACGTGAATACAGCACCGCAAAAGCCCGTGGTCGAAGAAGAACACTGATCCACCCCTTCTCCCTTGGGGAGAAGGGGTGGATGAGGGGATGTTTTAGCTAATTTACCACCCCCCCCCTAAATCGTCGGCAGGACGTAATCCTTGAACTGTTCGCGCAGGTCCAGTTTGGAGACTTTTCCGGTGGGTCCATGGGGGATTTCACCCACAAATACCACATCATCGGGCATCCACCATTTGGCGATTTTATCGGCCAAATAATCCGTGAAATCCTGTGCGCTGGCGCTCATGCCGTCTTTGAGCACGACAATGAGCAAAGGTCGCTCGTCCCATTTGGGGTGGGGCAAGCCGATGACCGCGCATTCCGCCGCCGCGGGGTGGCCCATGGCAGCATTTTCCAGATCAATAGACGAAATCCATTCGCCGCCGGATTTGATCACATCTTTCGATCGATCGGTAATTTGCATATACCCAAGCGGGTCAATGCTGGCCACATCGCCAGTATCAAACCAGCCTTCATCATCGAGCACATTGCCGCCTTCACCGCCAAAATAGCCGTTCGATATTGCCGGGCCGCGTACTTTTAGCGCGCCAAAGGCTTTGCCATCGCGGGGCAAATCCTTGCCATCATCATCGCTGATTTTCATTTCCACAACGAAAGGCGAGCGGCCCTGCTTAAGCCGGTAGGATAATTGCTCGTCATAAGGAAGGTCGGCAATTTCCGGCTCGATATGCGAGACCGTGCCAATTGGCGAGGTTTCGGTCATGCCCCATGCATGGATCACCTGCACACCATAATCCTTGTCAAACTTTTCCATAATCGCGCGCGGGCAAGCCGACCCGCCAATGATAACGCGATTAAGGTGCGGCAGCTTGGCCCCTGTCTCTTCCAGATAGTTCAACAGCATCAACCACACCGTCGGCACCGCCGCCGACACCGTGCATTTCTCGCCGTCCAGAAGCTCAAAAATAGATTTTCCATCCATCATTGGCCCGGGCATTACCAGCTTCATCCCTGCCATCGGCGCGGCAAAACTCAGCGCCCAGGCATTGGCGTGGAACATCGGCACCACCATTAAACAAGTGTCCATGCCCCTAATATTCATCGCACCGCCGCTGGTGCAGGTCAGGCTCATCAGCGTATTCGAGCGATGAGAATACAAAACGCCCTTTGGGTTGCCGGTAGTGCCCGAGGTATAACAAAGCCCGCAGGCGGTGTTTTCATCAAACCCGCCCCAGACCACATCATCATCGCCCTCGTCAATAAGGTCTTCATAACATACCGCATGGCGCAAATTTGTATCGGGCATTTGGGCGCGATCGCACAGCACCACAAAGCACTCGACGCTGGGCAGGGCCGCTTGATGGGCTTCCAATATCGGCACAAAGCTAAGGTCGACAAAAATCATTCGGTCTTGCGCATGGCCGACAATATAATGCAGCTGCTGCGGGAAAAGCCGCGGATTGAGCGTGTGGTAAATCGCGCCGATACCAATGAGGCCGTACCAGGTTTCCAAATGCCGCGCATTATTCCACGCCATCGTGCCAATACGGTCGCCAAACACGATGCCGCGCTTTTGCAAGGCCGAAGAGAGCTTTCGCGCACGGTCATAGACGGCACCATAATTGGTACGGGTAATCGAGCCATCAACCTGACGCGAAACAATCTCTCTTTGCGGATGATTGGTTTTCGCGTGGGCGATAATCTTGTCGCACGTTAATTGCCAATCCTGCATCAACCCTTGCATGTGATACTCCTCGTCATAGTGCTGGTGTATTATGGATAAAGCCTGTGCACACTCCAAGGCTGTTCCAAGTCCTGCCGTACAAATTGCATACGGTCATGCAGGCGAAACGGTCGGTCGCGCCAAAACTCTATCTGCGTCGGCACGATGCGATAACCGGTCCAAAACTCAGGCCGTGGCACTTTGCCGAGGCCAAATTTGGCCGCTTTGGCCGCCACGCGCTTTTCCAGGGCAAAGCGGCTTTCCAATGTTTGCGATTGCTTGCTGGCCCACGCGCCAATGCGCGAATCGCGGGCACGGGAAGCGAAATATTCGTCAGCCTCCGCCGCGCAAACCTGACTTACTATGCCGCGCACGCGCACCTGACGGCGAATGCTTTTCCAGTGAAACACCAAAGCGGCCTTGGGGTTAACCGCCAACTCTTCGCCCTTGGCGCTATGGGTGTTGGTGTAAAAAACAAAGCCGGCCGCATCAAAACCTTTGAGCAAAACCATGCGTGCATCGGGCAAACCATCGGCATCGACACTGGCCAGACACATGGCATTGGCGTCATTGGGCTCTTTCTTTTTGGCCATCTCCAGCCAATCGGCGAATAAAACAAACGGGTCGTTGCGGGCAAACAAATCGCCCGGCTCGTCATTGGCCGTGTCGGCATAGTCTTTCTTGCTGGGGCTTGGCGGAATTAATGGCGGTTTGCTCATGCAATCTGGTCCCTTGGGTTCAGCTTTGTTTACGTCTCAATCATTCCTCCGCGCTAGCGTTTTGTCCATGAATGATTCGAATACTGATTGTCACGCCGTTTTAGGCCTTAGCAAAGACGCAAATGCTGACGAGGCCCGCGCGGCGTTTCGTCGCCTCGCCAAGCAATATCACCCGGACGCCGCCAAGGGCGATGCCGACCAGTTTCACATCATTAGCCAAGCCTATGACAGCTATTGCCAAAGCGCCGCCGCGCCAGTGCCGCTCCCCGCGCGCCGCACGCTGGTTTCCAGCTTTTGGAAAACCGCCAGACAAGTGGCACCCGCCCCGCTGAACGGTGCGAATATACACGCTGATTTGCGATTGAGCTTGGAGGACAGCCTTAAGGGCGCCGCGCGCCGGGTAACGCTGGAAGATGGCCGCGCCCTGGATGTGCAATGTCCACCCGGATGCGTCTCCGGCGATATTATACGCCTGAAGGGCGCGGGCGAGCCGGGGCAATTTGGTGGCAATAATGGCGATGCGCTTATCCGTATTGCACTCATGGAACACAAGCGCGCTTCATTATCCGGACGGGATTTACACCTGCCGCTTTGGCTGGACCTGCACCAATTGCGCGCTGGCAGCCGCGTGGAAATGCGCACACCCCACGGGCCGTTGCGGGTAAAAGTGCCGCCGCTTTCCAGCAATGGACAGACCTTGCGCCTTAAAGATCTGGGCCTGCCCGCCAATCGCAGCAAACCCGCCGGGCATTTATTTGTCACCCTAAAGGCGAGGCGCAGCCCCAGTTTTAGCGATGCATTGGGCCGTTTTAGCCGTATTTGGGCCAATCCTCTGCGCCCGACGACTTGAGAGCGCGCGCACAGGCGCTAAACTGGCCCCATGTCACACAATAGTTTCGGCCATTTATTCAAATTCACCAGTTGGGGCGAAAGCCACGGACCCGCCATTGGTGCGGTTATTGACGGCTGCCCGCCCGGCTATTTGCTCACCGAAGAAATTATTCAGCCGTTTTTGGACGCCCGCAAACCCGGCACCTCGCGCCATGTCACCCAACGCCGCGAAGATGATCGTGTGAAAATCCTCTCTGGCGTGTTTGAAAACCGCACCACCGGCGCACCCATAAGTCTGATGATTGAAAACACCGATCAACGCTCGAAAGACTATAGCGAAATTGAAAACACCTACCGGCCCGGCCATGCGGACTACACCTATGACGCCAAATACGGCTTTCGCGATTATCGCGGCGGCGGACGGGCGTCAGCACGCGAAACCGCGGTGCGCGTTGCCGCCGGGGCGGTCGCGCGGCAAATACTCGGCGACGATATCACCATTGCCGGGGCGCTGGTACAGATCGGCGAGCACCCGGTAGCGCGTGAAGATTGGGATTGGGATGAAATAGCCCGCAACGCTTTGTTTTGCCCAAGCGCGACAACCTTGCCGCAATGGGAAGAATTGCTGGACAACACCCGCAAAGCCGGATCATCACTCGGGGCGATTGTCGAAGTTATTGCTCACGGCGTTCCGGCTGGCTGGGGCGCGCCGGTTTATGGCAAATTGGACGCAGACCTTGCCGCCGCGATGATGTCTATTCCCGCCGCCAAGGGCGTGGAAATTGGTGCCGGTTTTGGCGCGGTCAGATTAAGCGGCGAGCAAAATGCCGACGAAATGCGCCATGATGAAACGGCGATAACCGACAATGCCAAAAGCCCGCCAGTATTTCTGTCCAATAATAATGGCGGCATATTGGGCGGTATATCCAGCGGGCAGGATGTGGTGGTGCGTACCGCCTTCAAGCCAACCTCGTCTATTCTAAGCCCGCGCAAAAGCATCGACCGGCAAGGCAAAAATGTCGATGTGCGCACCAAAGGCCGCCACGACCCCTGTGTTGGCGTGCGCGCCGCGCCCATTGCCGAAGCCATGCTGGCCTGTGTGCTGGCCGACCATAAATTGCGCCATCGCGGGCAATGCGGCTAGGGCCTTGGCCCGATTCGACTGTACTTTGCCCACGCAAGCGCTTTTTTGCGAAGGTATAGCTTGGCCTGACGCAAAGGGGGCACGCCTTTGGTTTGGCAGCGATTAACGCAAAGCGTTGATTTTACCTGATATTTTACCCCAACAGAAGCTGACAAGCGCTTTCAGCTTGCGTTCAGGCGATAAATCATAATCTCCATTCATCGCTGAAACACAGCGCTGATCTAGGAGAAAGATTATGGTCAAAGCACTTATCACTGCGGCAGCGCTGGCCGCCGCACTCACCCTCCCCGCTGCCGCTGAGGCAGGCAATAATAAACATCGCTGTAAGAGCGATGCCGACGACCAAGTTGTCGGCGCGCTTATCGGCGGGGTTATTGGCGGCCTTTTAGGCAGCGAAGTTGCCGGGCGGCGTGACCGCACAGAAGGTGCCGTAGCCGGCGTGGTTATTGGCGGTGTTCTGGGCGCAGCGATTGCCGATGGCAGCGATTGTAATCGTGGTCGCAAGGCTTATCGCAAAAACCAAACCTATAACACAGGCTATAACAGAACCGGTTATGGCAATGGCTATAGCAACGGACATCGCGGTGGAAATCGCAACGTCTATAGCAATGGGCAGCGCAATAGAAATGGCAATGGATATGGCAATAATAATCGCCGCAACCAACGCTCTGGTGTTGTATATACCAGCAAAAGTTATGGTTATAGCGACCCCTATGCCAACCAGAACCGTCGCATCGGCAAGGCAAAGCGCAATCAGCGCCAAGCAAGGCAGGATGGCTTTTGGAATGAGCGTCACGACGGCAATATTCAACGCCAGGCCAAATACCAAAACAACCGGGCGCAGCCTTATCAAGTGGCCAGCAAATGTCGGGTGCGCAAAGTTGCCACCAAGTACAGAAACGGCACGAAACGCATCAAAAGCGTAAAAGAGTGTCGCGCCAATAACGGCAATTGGGTTCGCCGTTAGACAACAGACTCCCGCAAATGCAGCCCTTTGGGGGGACGCACGCGGCAGGGGCGGTGGTCAGCTTAGGCTGGCCACCGTTATTTTTTGCCTGAAGTTCTTAAACCGGCGCGCAAACTTCGGCCAGCCATTCGGCTTCCGCATCATTCAGTGCCGTTTTATGAATTGCCAATACTCGCGCATGATAGGCGTTCAGCCATGCTTTCTCATCAGCACTGAGCAATTCTTTTACAATCAGCCGGTGGTCAATCGGGGCCAAGGTCAGGGTTTCAAACCCCAGCATGGCTTCCTCGCCGCCATCAATATCTTGCGCTTCGCTGACCACTTGCAGGTTTTCAATCCGAATGCCGTATTCCCCGGTTTTATAGTATCCCGGCTCATTGGAAACGATCATACCCGGCATTAACGGCGTATCATTCCAGGCTTTGGCAATGCGCTGCGGACCTTCATGAACGCCCAGATAGGCCCCAACACCATGGCCGGTACCATGGGCGTAATCCAGCCCCATTTCCCAGAGCGGTGCCCGCGCCAGAATATCCAAATGCGTGCCGGTAGTGCCTTTGGGAAAGCGCACGAGCGACAGGGCAATATGGCCTTTGAGAACCCGCGTGAAACGATCGCGCATTTCTTCGCTTGGTTCGCCAATCGCGATGGTGCGGGTTACATCGGTAGTGCCATCGACATATTGGCCACCAGAATCAACCAAATACAATGACCCGGTTTCCAGCGCCAAATTGGTTTGTTCATTCACCCGATAATGGCAATGCGGCCCGTTAGAACCCGCCGCCGAAATGGATTCGAACGACAGGTCTTTTAACACCCCGGTGGCGTGGCGAAATTCTTCGAGCTTTATCGCGGCACTGATCTCATTCATCTGCCCGCTTTGCGCTTCTTCTCCGGCCATAAAATACAAAAACCGGGTCAAAGCGGCGCCATCGCGAATATGCGCCTGGCGCGAACCTTCAACTTCAGCCGCATTTTTGCACGCCCGCGGCAAAGCACACGGATCGTCCATGCGGTGAATATGCGCGCCGGATTTTTTGACGTGATCAAACACCCAAGCTGACGCACTCGCCGGATCAAGGCCAACATTTACGCCCGTAAGCGCCTTCAAAGCTTCCGGTAATTCGTCTTCTGTGCGAATGCCGACACGATTGCCAAGATGCGAGCGCACTTCATCGGTCATTTTCGCCGGATTGATAAATAATTCTGCGCTGCCATCATCGCGTACCACAGCGGTGCTCAGGGGCAAAGGCGAGCACATCACATCGCCGCCGCGAATATTGAACAACCAGGCAATTGAAGCCGGTGCGGTGATCACTGTCGCGCCAACCCCGGTCTGACCAATAGCGTTCGCGGTTTGCACAATTTTATCATCATGAGATTGACCGGAAAACGCAAACGGCTGCACGCTTAAAGAAGCCGTTGGCATTGGCGGTTGATCCGTCCACACGGCGTCAATGAGATTGTCGTCTTGCGCGATCAACTGCGCCCCAATGGCGACCGCTGCTGCTTCAATACCAGCCAAAGCATCGGGGTTATGTACCCGAGGGTCATAGCCAAACTTTTCGCCCGCTTTGGCGTTGGCCCGCAACCAGCCGGCAATGCCGACACTGACCAGATCAGCAAAGGCAAACAGCGCGTCATCAACCTGATCGCGCACTTGCAAGGTATAGCGCCCATCGACCAGAATCACCGCCTGCGCCGCCGTGACCACCGCCGCGCCGGCCGAGCCGGTAAAGCCGGTCAGCCACGCCAAGCGGTCGGTTGCTTCGGGCAGATATTCGTTTTGATATTCGTCCTCATGGGGGACAATGAAGCCATCAAGCCCACGCTGCTGTATTTCGCGGCGCAGGAGTGGCAAATGGGCGCGGCCAGCTTGCGGTCCGCCCTTAACCTTGAAATCCTGGATCATCGGTGCACGCTAAGCGAGGGGCCATGCATGTGCAAGATAAGGTCTGCATTGTGCGAAGAAATTTGATTAGGCTTTAATCTAGGTTTTGGACGCACACCCAAGCTCGGCGGCGGCTTTGGCCAGTGCCGCGTCGAAAATTTGCGCCCATACAGCCTTGGTTTGCGCCTCATAAGCGCCGTGCGGATACAGCACGCCGCGCGAGGAATTTACCACCACACCCTGCCCCTCAATGGCGGCGGCCATGGCATCGTGAGCACTTGCTCCTTGGGCGCCAAAACCGGGCACCAAAAACGGGCAATGGGGCAATTCCACCCGTAGACGCCGCGCTTCATTGGGGGCCGTGGCCCCGACCACGACCATTAGCGATGACCAGCCACTTTGCGGCCCTTGGCGATCACGCGCCAGAGGCGCGAGACTTTGCGCGATGCGCTGATAAAGCGCGGTTTGGCCAACCAGCAAATCTTCAAAATCTGCGGCCCCCGGATTGGAGGTGCGCACAAGGATAATCACACCTTTATCATTATCATCTGCGGTGGTTAAAAACGGCTCCAGCGTATCCAGACCCATATACGGGTTGACGGTTATGGCATCGCAATCCACCCAGGCTTGCGGCCCCAGATAAGCGGCAGCATAAGCGCTGGCGGTGGAGCCAATATCGCCGCGTTTTGCATCCATAAGAATTAGCAGATCACACGCGCGGGCATGAGCGCACAAGCGCGCCAGCACCGCTAACCCTTCCGGGCCAAAGCGTTCAAAAAAAGCAATTTGCGGTTTGATAATCGCCGCTTTGCCGTTCAATCTGGCCAGTACCGCCATGAAAAAAGCTTCCACGCCAGCCAAACCTTCGCCAAATATCGGCGGTATTCGCCCGATATGAGGGTCCAGACCGACGCATAACGGGCCGGTTAATTTGATCTTTTGCGCTAATCTGTCGCCAAAATGCATTTCCAACCCTTGCCAAACGCCGCATTGCCTTGCTTCCCGGGAAAATCTGAATGGCAATTGCGCAGGTTTTATTTAGCCGAAGGAAAGAAATCCGCAAGCGGCAAATAGCGCCACATATTGCAATGCATTGGCACGAACGGCCTGGCCGCGGGCCTTGCGAAACTCGACCAGCGCTGATTGATCACCGGCGCGGGCGGCATCGCGTGCCTGTTCCAAATTTGGGGTAATGCGCCACCCGGCCCACAAAAATGCGCAGGTCGCAATAATCAAAACGCTACCACCGGCAGCTTGCCCGCCAAGAACAGAAAACAAAGCGGCCAGCGCGCTTAATAAGGCAAACAGATCGAAAGCCCGTGGAAAAACCGCGCGGCTTAACAATAATACGGTTTGTGAAGACCCAGCCCGCCCGGCCGCGGGAGCGACAAAGAACGCGAAAAATGACATGGCACCAATGATGGCAGCGGTAAGAAATAGCGCAAATGTGGTCACAATAGGCCTCCAACGTATCAATACGGTGCGATTCTTGATGAATGCGCGCCGATTTATTGATAAAGGAGCAAGACCTGCGCCGGTTTTTTGGCGTAATGCCAAATCTGCCTACAGATTATTCCCCGGCTTTGGCCACATCGGGTGTATTTTGCTCTTCTGCCGCGGGACGGCGAACACGGCGACGAGGAGTACGGGCCGGTTTTTCGGTTTCTGGCTCAACACTCGCCACTGGCGTTACAATATCCATTGGTCCGGTGCCCGCATTTGCCGGTGGGGCAGCGGGCGGGCGACGACGTCGCGGTGCCGCTGGCTTAGGCATCGCCTCACCCTTGGCGCTATCGCCATCGGTGTTTTTAGGCACCACTGATGCGGTGTTCTGGCGGTCATTTTGACCCTCATTTACCGTCCGGCCATTACCATTACGCGGTGATGATTGTTCAGCATTGGGTGTTGATTGTTGCTGGGCCTGCTGTTGTTGGGATTGTTGTTGCGCCTGATGCTGGGCCTGCTGTTGGGCTTTGCGCGCATCATACTCTGCCTGACGGGCCGCGCGCTGAGCATTTTGCTCCTCATCACGTTTTTCCCGTTCAAGCTGCTGTTCGCGCATAATACGAAAATAATGTTCCGCAAATTGCAGATAATTTTCCGCCATGACCGGATCGCTGGCCAAAGCCGCATCACGGGCCAATTGCTGGTATTTCTCATGAATCGTGGCGACGGCACCGCGAACCTTAACGCCCGGCCCATTACTCTCCATGGCCCGGTTAGGATTTTGAGGTTTGGAATTATTGCTATTCCGACTACGGCCTCTTTGGCGTTTCATTTCTGATGTCCTTGAAATTGCTTTTGTCAGCACTGCCCACCAAATTTGGTGCAGTCTTCATCCATGCGAGTATTTATCTGCATATATGCAGGGTTATCGGCGCGCTCCTCCCCAACCCACAATTCGTCTATTGTTATGTGGATTAGACACTTGGCCATCTGGCCTCAGCACCTTGAAAAGACCCTACCCTCCCTTGAGGCGCTTTGCCAAGTGTTTTTTGCCGCGACTTCACGACAACATGCCGCTGACCACCCGATCACGCTTGGCGAAGTCTTGCACTAGGCGTATGCGGTGCAAATTGCCTTGTGATTTTGCCATACTGGTCACCGCCTCGCCCTGATCGGCACCGATCTCGAACACAAACACCCCGCCCGGTTTCAAATATTGGCCCATAAGCGGCAGCAAATCGCGATAAGGGTCCAATCCATCCTTACCGCCATCAAGCGCCACAAGCGGCTCAAACTGCGCCACCTCCGGCTCCAGACCCGCAATAACCGCATTGGCGATATAAGGTGGATTGGAAACCACCAGATCAAATGGACCTTGGGCCAAAGCCGCATTCCAGCCGCCCTCTATCCATTGGGTTCGTTCGTCAAAGCCCAGCTTTTCGCCATTGGCTTTGGCAATTTTCAAGGCTGCCGGCGATATATCGACACCGACACCGCTGGCGCTGGCGCGTTCGGCCAAAAGTGCCAAAATAATCGCGCCTGAACCTGTACCCAGATCGAGAATGCGTACCGGTCCCGGTGCCAGTGCTGTCAACGCCTCCTGCACCAGAATTTCGGTTTCCGGGCGCGGGGTCAGCACGTCGGCAGTTACGTCCAGATCCAGAGACCAAAACCCCCAATTACCCAAAATATGCGACAATGGCTCACGCGCCTCGCGCCGGATGCACATGGCGCTTAACTGTTCGGCCTGTGCGCTATCAAGCTTTATGTCGGGATCAATCCATTCGCCGGTTGGTTTGCCCAAAACTGCACGAACCATGAAACCGGCTTCAAGGGCGCCCTGCGCAATACCGGCGGCAAGCAGGCGATCACCAATTTGGCGCGTCAATGACGATAATTTAGCGCCAGCCCAGAGGCTTGCGGCCTTGCTCACGAAAGCCCCTCATTTTCCATCGCTGCCAGTTTTGCCGCTTGGTCCTCGGCCAGAAGCGCATCGATCACCTCGCCCAAAGCCTCACCGGCAACAATTTTGTCTAGCTTGTACAAGGTTAAATTAATCCGGTGATCGGTGACCCGGCCTTGCGGATAATTATAGGTGCGAATGCGCTCCGAGCGATCACCGGAACCGACCTGACCTTTACGTTCCGCCGCGCGAATGGAATCCACCCGTTGACGCTCGCGCTCATAAAGCCGCGTGCGCAATACCAGCATCGCTTTTGCCCGGTTTTTGTGTTGCGATTTTTCGTCCTGCTGAGAAACCACAACACCGGTGGGTAAATGGGTGATACGCACCGCAGAATCGGTTGTGTTCACCGATTGCCCACCGGGGCCGGAAGCCCTGAACACATCAATCCGCAAATCACTTTCAGCAATTTGAATGTCCACATCTTCCGGTTCAGGCAATACCGCCACCGTGGCTGCCGAGGTGTGAATTCGTCCCTGAGTTTCGGTATCAGGAACACGCTGCACCCGGTGCACACCGGATTCGAACTTTAAGCGGCCAAAAGTATTGTCGCCTTTGATCGATGCAATAATTTCCTTATAGCCGCCCATTTCGCCCTCGGAAGCGCTGACCATTTCAACCTTCCAGCCCTGCAATTGCGCATAGCGCTGATACATACGAAACAAATCACCAGCAAACAAAGCCGCTTCATCGCCGCCCGTGCCTGCACGCACCTCAATCATTACCGGCGCGGCGTCATCCTTATCTTTTGGCAATAGCAAAATTTGCATAGCCAGTTCGAGCGCTGGCAGTTGTCCCTTGAGCGCCTCCTGCTCCTCGCGAGCCATGGCCAGCATGTCGGCATCATCACCGCCCTCGGCGATCATGGCCTCCATATCCGCAAGATCCTGACGTAGGGATTTTAGCGCCCGCGCCGCCTTGACGACCGTCTGCAAAGACGCGTGCTCCTTGGCCAAAGCGACAATTTCATCGCTATCGGTGGCGGCGCCCATGCGCGCTTCGATCTCGTCAAACCGGTCAACAACAAGGTCCAATCTGGACTGGGGAATATGCGCCATTTACAGGTCCGCTTCCTTTTGTGCGCGTAAGGTCGCCGCACGTTCTTCTACCAGGCTCACAATATGCTCGACCATGGTTTCATTGCTGCGTTTATGATCCGCTTTGCCAGCAAAATAAACCATGCCATGGCCTGCACCGCCGCCAGTATAGCCAATATCGGTATAGGCCGCCTCGCCCGGGCCATTGACCACACAACCAATAATAGAAAGAGACACCGGCTCGACAATATGGGCCAGACGTTTTTCTAAAATTTCCACGGTCTCAATGACGTTAAAGCCTTGGCGCGAACATGATGGACAGGCGATAATATTCACCCCGCGCGTACGCAAATTGAGTGATTTTAGGATATCGAAGCCGACCTTGATCTCCTCTAACGGATCGGCGGACAGGGAAACCCTTATGGTGTCGCCAATGCCAGCCCACAACAGCATGCCAAGGCCAATGGAGGATTTAACCGTGCCGGTGCGCAGGGCCCCCGCCTCGGTAATGCCAAGGTGCAACGGGCAATCAATGGCCTCGGCCAATTGCTGGTAGGCGGCCACGGTTAAAAACGGATCGGAGGCTTTGACCGAAATTTTATATTCGCGAAAATCGTGTTCTTCCAAAATTGCCACATGGCGCAAAGCGCTCTCGACCATGGCTTCGGGGCAGGGTTCGCCATAGCGCTCCAACAATTCGCGTTCCAGCGAACCGCCATTCACGCCGATGCGAATAGAGCAGTCATAATCCTTGGCCGCCTGCACCACGTCGCGCACCCGCGACGCATTACCAATATTGCCCGGATTTATGCGCAGGCACGCCGCCCCCGCTTTCGCGGCTTCAATGGCGCGCTGATAATGAAAATGGATGTCGGCGACAATTGGCACTTTGGTGGCACTGGTAATCGCTTTTAGCGCCCGGGTTGATTCGACATCAGGGCAGGAAATACGGACAATATCCGCCCCCGCCGCCTCCAAAGCGCGCACTTGCGCCAAGGTCGCTTCGACATCCGGTGTGGGAGTATTGGTCATGGATTGCACGGCGATCGGCGCATCACCGCCAATTGCTGTATTGCCAACCATGATTTGGCGCGAAGGGCGTCTTTTGATCGCGCGCCAAGGGCGAAGCGCGTCCATAGCGTCCGTCATCGCATACCGTCCAATCTGATTAATCTTTCACCAAGGTGTGGCGCGATCAATCGCTGGCGTCAACTGCCATCAAGGCTGGCTTGTGTGCTTGGCAAAGCCGGAACATCAAGCAGGTCTTCAGAGTTAACCCAGTCAGCCAATGCCTCGGGTACGGGCAAAACCGCAATGGAAGCTTCCGACGGGGTGCGCAGACCATACCAGGTGGCCAGCGCCATCGCACAAGTGATTACCATCACAATACCGGTGCCACGTGGCAGACGAAAATCCACCCATGCCGGTGCCGGACGCGGTGACAAATCACCCATTGGCGAAACGCCATCATAGAATTGCGCTCTAAAGCCGCTGACAATCTCCTCAGCATCCAAACCAAGATGATCCGCATAGCAGCGCACAAAGCCCAGCGCATAGGCCCGCGGCGGCAATGCAGCACGGTCCATCGCCTCAATGGCTTCCAGATAATCGGAACCTATTTTGGTGGCAGCAGCCACGTCAGAAATGCTCAAATTCGCGCGCTTACGCGCCATAAAAAGGACTTCGCCAACACTTTGCGTATCCGCCGGTATCAGGTCTGAAAGACCAGATTGGTGAAGAACCGCCCCCGCTATGTCCATTTTTAATTCCCCTTTTGAACCAACATGTAAGACCGAATCAAAGCAAAAAGTTCAGCTTTGCAAACGTGACATTTTGGTCGCACTCAACATAAAACCCAAGTAAACGCAGAGATCAAGGTGATTCCCCAAAATATGCGCACTCAATCACAGACGTTTTACAGAGAAAGATTGGTTTTTTTGGCATAGGCCAGCAATTTTTCCCGCACATGCGTCTGGGAATCCCCCATCGGAGACTCCCCGATCCACTGAGCAAGTTCCGTGCCAAGGGATTTTTGGTCCAAAGAGAGAATCATCCGCTTTATCGGGCCAACCGCCGCCGGGGCAACAGACAATTCGGTAAAGCCCAGCGCGATCAATAGTGCCGCTTCCGCGCACTGCCCGGCAACTTCGCCGCACACCGAGGCCGGGCGGTCAGCCGCTTTGCAAACCGCGGCGATATGGCCGAGCATGCGCAAACAACCCGGATTGAACATATCATAGCGCTCGGCTACACGGGCATTTTCCCGATCCGCCGCAAAGAAATATTGCAGCAAGTCATTCGCACCAACCGAGACAAATTCGGCTTCTTGCAGCAAGTCTTCCAATTGCCAGACAATTGCCGGGGTTTCGATCATCGAGCCAACCCGTAATTTGACCGGCATTTCATGGCCAAAATGGGCCATGCGTTCCATCTCTACATCCAGCAAATGCCGCGCCGCCCGAAACTCACCCAGCGTCGTGACCAGCGGAAACATAATGTTCAACGCCCGGCCGCCAGAAGCCTCTATCAAGGCTCGCAATTGGTAGCGCAGCAGGCCCGGCCTATCCAGCGCCATACGCATGGCCCGCCATCCCAAAGCCGGATTAGGCTCACGTTCATGGGCCACATAGGGCAGCACCTTATCGCCGCCAAGATCCAGCGTACGAAACACCACTGGCCTATCACCAGCCGCTTCAAAAACCGCATGATATAACTGTGTCTGCTCCGCTTGGCGCGGTAAATGATCAGACAGTAGAAACTGGAACTCGGTCCTGAACAGGCCAACGCCCTCAGCACCAGATTCGTCCAATTGTGGCAGATCAACCCGCAAACCGGCATTGATCGACAGCGTTATCCGTTGGCCATCCATGGTCCGCGCCGGTTTGTCGCGCAGACGTGCATAAGCCGCGCGGCGCTGGCGACGCTCGGTAACGCGCTCGCGAAAAACCTCTTCCGTGGCGGCATCTGGGCGGATGGAAACCACGCCCTGTTCCCCATCAACCAATATAGTGTCGCCATTGCTGATGCGGTCCATTAGTCCGGTTAAATGGCCAACCACTGGCAACCGCAGCGCCCGGGCAACAATAGCTGCATGTGAGGTCGGCGACCCCTCTTCCAGCACCAGTGCTTTTAATTTTGAACGATCAAATTCCAACAATTCGGCGGGGCCAATATTGCGGGCAATCAAAATTGTGTCTTCGGGCAGTGCCTCCAGACCTTCAACCGCGCCAAGGTGGCGCAGCAGCCGGTTGGCCAAATCCTCAAGATCGTGCAGGCGCTCCCGCAGATAAGGGTCTTTAGCACTCAGTAGCCGCGCCCGATGTTCACCGCGCACCCGCTCCACCGAGGCTTCGGCGCTAAGACCAGAGCCCGCCGCCTCGTGCAGCCGGTCCAGCCATCCCTGGTCATTAGCAAACATGCGATAGGCTTCAATAACGTCCCGCGATGGCCCCCCAAGGCGATTACCCTTCCCCAGATAAAGCGCATCTACCGACCGCCGCAAATCCCATATGGCGGTTTCCAGGCGTTGCATCTCGACCTCAGGGTCTTCGGCAATCAGCGGCGTTTTCAGCCGACCCGGATCGTGCACAAAGGCGGTACCCACCGCCAATCCATCAGAAATGCGCCGCCCGGAAAGCGCTTCGGCGCGCATCGGGCGCAGGGCCACATTGGCCAATTCATTGGCACTAAGCAAATCCCCCGACGAGACAATCTCGGCCAGGACCATGGAGACGTTTTGCAAGGCCTCAACATCGTCATCGCTATAATCACGCGCGGCACGGCTTTGCACCGTTAACACGCCCAGCAGACGCCCACCACGCAAAACCGGGACCCCAAGAAAGCCATGAAAGGGGTCTTCGCGGGTTTCGGGGTGGAAAGAGAATGCCGGGTGATTGGGCGCTTCGGAAATATTGAGCGGCTGGGCAGTACGCACAATTTCGCCAACCAGGCCTTCGCCATCACTGAGCAGGGTTACGTGAACCGCACCCGGGTCGAGACCGTGGGTGGCCCATAATTCCATACTGGCATCGGGACGCCGCAAATAAAGCGAACACACATCGGCATGCATATTGGTGGCAATGGCATTTACAAGGGCGTCAAGCCGGTTTTGCGCCGCCCCGGCCGCCGCCATAATTTCGCGAATTTGGCGAAGCAGGTTTCTGTGTTCAGGTTGTCTGGTTTTATTGGGCAAAGCTAGGCTGTGTCCAATCCATAGGCGCTGTGCAGCGCCCGCACGGCAATTTCCACATCCGCCGACGGCACCAACGCACTGATGCGTGTTTCCGAGGTTGCTACCGCGCCAATAGCAATGCCTTGCGCAAAAAGAGCCTCAAACATGGTATGTGCCATTTTGGTTTGCGAACGAAGGCCGATGCCAATCACCGAAACTTTCGCCATATCGCGGTTAAGCTGAATATTCTCCAGCGCCAGATTATGACAGGGATTCTTCAGAAGGTCCAAAGCCTGATTTGCATCGCCGCGCCGCAAAGAGAATACCAACGTGCTTGTCGCGGCAGTTTTACCCGGGCTTTGGACAATCATATCCACCTGTATGTCTGCATCGCTCAGGATTTTAAATATCTGGCTCAATGTCGCCGGATCGGCTGGCAAATCGGCCATTATGCGCGCTTCATCGCGACTATAGCTGACCGCCCGTACCAAAGCGCGCTCCAACCCGGCCTGGCGATCAATCTGGGTGCCGGCAAAGGCATCATCACCAGTTTCAAAACTGGACCGAATACGCAGCACCACCCGTTCGGCCATGGCTAATTCCACGGATCGGCTTTGCATGACCTTCGCCCCTTGCGAGGCCATTTCCAAAAGCTCGTCATAACTGAGCGACTGTATCGGCTGGGCCTTGGGTGCCAACCGGGGGTCGGCGCTATAAACGCCGCTCACATCAGTATAAATCTCGCAGCTTTGCGCCTTGAGTGCCGCCACCACCGCCACGGCGCTAAGGTCCGAACCACCGCGCCCCAAAGTGGTAATGCGCCCATCTGGCCCCAGCCCCTGAAACCCGGCAATAACGGCAATGGTGCCACCGTCAATCAACGTACCAAGGCGCGCCGCCTCAATATCGTGAATTTTAGCCTGACCATGATCAGCATCGGTAAGAATACCTGCTTGCCAGCCAGTGAGTGAGCGCGCTTTCAAGCCGCGGCGGCGCAAGGCCATGGCCAACAATGCAGCATTAATCTGCTCGCCTGCCGCCAATACGGCATCGCCCTCATCGGGCCATTGATTGTGTTCGTCAGCGCGCAAAACGTCCTGCTTCAATTGATCGGTCATACCCGCAGGCGCAGAAACCACGACGGCAATGGCCGTGCCATCCGCCGCCTGATGGGCGATTTGCGCCGCACACGCATCCAGCCGCGCCTGATCAGCGCTGGATGTGCCTCCAAATTTCATGACCAGACGTTTCATCTATGCTCTATTCGTGTCGGTTTACGCAGTGTAGTTAAGTGGCAAATTGCAAAAGGTCTAGGTCCATATCCATGACATTGTCTTCATCATCGCCAGCAAAAGCGACCAACAGCATCGACCCGGAAGAAGTTAAAAAATTTAGCGCCATGGCCGCTGAATGGTGGGATCCGCACGGAAAATTTCGCCCGCTGCACCAGTTTAACCCGGTTCGATTGAAATATATCCGCGATATTGTCACCGAGCATTTTGCCGCGAACAATGATGCGAAAGATACCACACGCCAGCCATTTAAGGGCTTAACCTTTTTGGACATTGGTTGCGGCGGCGGGTTGTTGAGCGAACCCATGTGCCGGTTGGGCGCCACTATGGTCAGTGTGGATGCGTCCGAAGCCAATGTAAAAACCGCGAAACTGCATGCGCGCGAGCAAGGCCTGGTGATTGATTATCGCCATGGCGCGGCGGAAAATCTGGTGCACGACCACCAGTCCGCGTTTGACGTAATTTTAAACATGGAAGTGATTGAACACACCAGCAATCCGGCACAGTTTTTACAATCTTGCGCCACGCTTTTGCGGCCCGGCGGGTTGATGATCATTGCCACCATTAACCGCACGCCAAAAGCCCGGCTTTTAGCGCTAACCATGGCCGAGCGGTTATTGAAATGGTTGCCCGTCGGCACGCATGATTATGATAAATTGGTGCAGCCACAGGAAATTAGCATGCCTTTGGAAGCGGTCGGCATGCAGATAAGCGGGCCTCAGGGAGTGAGCTACAACCCCCTGGCCGGCACCTGGCGACTTAGCCGCGACAGCGCTGTCAATTATATGATGGTCGCCAAAAAACCTGCAGAAGCTTAAGCTTGAGATTAAGTTTCTGACCCCAAGGTCAGGCCCTTAGGCCTTACCCGAAGTCTCGCCAATGGTGTCAGTTGGTGCTGGTCCGTTTTTCATGTCCAAAGCTATAACACGCTGCCAATTCGCTTGTGACATCAATTGGGCGTAAATGGCCTGCAAGCCGCCATTATCACGCAATTCAACCAGTTTTTCAGCTGGTAATTTGTTGAATTTTTCCGCCGAAATACCAACAAATTCACCAATTTTACGTTGAGTAACGGTTTTGCCGTCTTCCCCGGTCTGCGGCAAGTTCATGTCCTGCGACGCCAGCAAGTCCAGCTCGTTCATCATGGTCACAAAATTGCGCGTGCCTTGCGCTTCGCCTTCGTACAATTGAATAAATTCAATGGCGCGATTGGTGAATTCGGAAGGCTTGCCGTCTACAAAGAAAGGCTGCTCGGCGTTTTCGGCAATAAACGGTGCGGCGCGGTCAATGCAAACCATCAGGTTTTGCTCATCACCATTAGTGGTCGCCGACACAAACGGATAACGACGCACAAAGCCTGGCAGATACACGCCTTCTGGCATCATACCATCAGCGTCGACAAAAGCATTATGGTCTTTTTGCATGCCCATAACGGCCACAGGAATACGGTCGGTACCGGCAAAAATGATCGGATAGCAAAGCGCTGCGGCGGTGAATTCGGCAACCGTCAATGGGATTAATTGCGTATCTTTGATAAAAGCAAACGGATGCTTGGTATCAGCCGTGACACCCAATTTACCATGGGCTTCACTATTGAGCGGCTCTGGCTGTTTGTAAAAAAGTAAATTACCGCCGGTTTCGACCGTGCCCGTATTCGTGTCTGCCATGATCTTCCCTCAGAATAAGTTGTGGCTATTGTTGGGGGCGTCTTAACGGATCAGGACATCTCTGCCAACTGCGCAGGTGTAGATAGTCGGTATGCAGACAAAAGAGGTTGGCTAAAATCAGTCCCGCCAACCCGAACATTCGGACTGATCTTCAATATTTACCTATAACCATACTCTTTGTATGGAAATAAAATGGCAGGATGCCGCGCCCCCAAATGTCGCACCAATAATCGCTTGGTAAATGATACGGGACTTTGGGTCGGACCCTAAAAATCAGCAATCAGCCGGGCGCTAAACGACCTTCCGGCACCGGGAACCCGGTCTTTCAAAAACGACGCATGGGTGCGGTGGGTGGCGTTGGTTAAATTACTCAAGGTAAAAACCAGCCGCAAACCCTCATTATCCGGCAAGGGGCGCACATTGGCGTGCAGATTAATCATGCTTGAGCCTTTGGTGCTGGTCTCGAAATCGGCAGTTTTGCTTTGCCGGTCGGTCCATATCAATTCGGCCCGCAGCTCCAAATTGTTTGAGGCGGCGGTTATCCCACCGGTAAGCTCCAATGGCGGTATGCGTGGTAAATTGCCAAAATCGCCAGTTTTGGCGCGCACATATTCCAAAGCCCCATCGCCACTGACACTCCACGCGCCGATATTGCCCAATTCGTGTTCCAGCGAAATTTCCGTACCTGTCAGTTTGGCATTGTTTTGCAAATAATCGAACGCGGCCAGATCATCAATGATGGCACCATTTGGGTTGAGGAAAATAAAGTCGCTGAAATCAGAATGGAAAACACTGATATGGGCATCCCGGCGGTCATCATGGAAGCGAGCAATGGCCTCCAGCGAAAATGCGCTTTCTTTTTGCAGATCTGCATCGCCATGGATGAAAGAGCTTTCCGCCAAATGCGGCCCATCAGAAAACAACTCAATATCGGTTGGCGCACGCTCTGTGCGCGAGGCGGAAACTGACAAAAACACATCGTCCAGCGGTCGCACAAAAACACCGCCGGAAACACTGATGGCGGTGAAATCTCGCGCGCCGGCGTCAGAACGTAAATCGCGCGTTTCAACCCGGGCACCGGCCTCCAGCCCCCAGCCGCCAAAATCGCGGCGCTCGGCAATAAAGGCCCCCAAATCGCGGGTGCGGGTCAGGGGCAAAAACGCCTCATCGCCCACCGCTGCAAAAGTATTGCGCTTGGCATCGACACCAATGGATCCCGACCAACCCGCCAATTCGGTTTGATGTAAGCGTCCGCGAACTTCCCAGCCTTCAAAATCAAACCGCGTGCCGATATCGCCATCTTCAAGTTCGAAATGGCGATAATCGGACGTGCCAAAGTCAACACTGATCTGGTCAAAACTGGCAAACGGCAAGTCGAAACCCAAGCGCGCATCCACCCGGGTTTGCGCCATATCTATGCGGGCGTCTTCCTCTTGCGGCAAGCCATAGTTCGAGGTGCTGCGCTTGAGCGAAACCCCGGCAAAGCCATTATCATCAACATAGGAGCCGCCAATAGCGCCGGTTTTGAAGTTAAGGTCTGAATTGGGCAGGCGATCCTTTGGTCCATCACCCTCAATTGCCCGCAAGGAGGCGGTGCGGGCAAACCCCGGAATGCGCCGCTCGCCGCCATGGCGGCGCACACCTTCGGCATTGAACACAAATTGCCCGGCTTCGCCGCGCAACCGCACCGCTTCCACATCGCCCTCATCAACCGATGAGGCACCAACCACCACGCGGCCTTCAAACGGTGCGTTAAGTTTCTTTTCCGGAATACGCCCGTCAATAACATTGACCACGCCGCCAATGGCATTGCCGCCATAGACGATCGCCGCCGGACCGCGCACCACTTCTATACGGGTGGCTTCCAGGGCTTCGGCGGTCACCGCATGGTCCGGGCTGGCGGTGGAGGCATCCATAATGCCGACACCATTGACCAGCATGCGCACACGATCACCACCAAGGCCGCGAATAACCGGTCGGCTGGCCGCTGGCCCAAAAGCGGTGGTGGAAATACCCGGTATACTGGCCAATACGTCGCCAAGACCACCAGCCACATCTTCCACCAAATCACCTTCACCAATCACGGTGACGCCCTGCAATAATTCATCCGCCCGCGCCCCAACCGGTGAAGCGGTGACGATGATTGTCTCTTCCGCCAAATGGCTTTCATGTTCATCTGGCGGCGTGGTTTGCGCCATCGCCATGCTGGCGCCAAGGCTGAGCACGCCAGTGCCAAGGAGCAATCGCATAAAACAAGGAGAAGTCATTTTGATCCAGGGGTTAAAATTTGTGATCTACAAAGTTATGGATGTAATAACATAACAAAATGAAAATTTGCAAGTGTCATTTCGGTAAGGTTCTTATTCCCAAAACTTTGCCAGAGCTTTTTGTGAACCCCTAACGTCAATTATGGTCCGAGCCGCCAATTCCGGCGCCAGCCGTGGTTTGGAAATACCGCATCATTGCCAACTCGGTCATGAGCGGGGCCACGATCTATCGCTTGTGCTCGCCGCCGCAGGTCCATAATATGCGCGCTGGTCATTAGGCTCAAATTCTCGGGTCAGGCCCGTAGATTCAAAATAAGGAAAATTAGAGTATGCGGCATGTCATTTTGCTCATTTTCGCACTCACAGCTTTGTTCGCTTGCGCCCCCCCAACCCCAAAACCTACCACCGGGCCTGAGTCAAAAACCGCCAGCACCGCTAGTGAAACTGACGGCGCCGCTGCTGGGGAAAGAGAAATTCCGGGCGTTGGTGAAGGGCGGCTAATCCCGATCACAACACCAAAAGGCAATTTCAACGTCTGGACTAAAAGAGTAGGCGACAATCCGAGCATCAAAGTGTTGCTGCTGCATGGCGGCCCCGGTTGGACCCATGAAGTTTATGAAATTTTTGAACAGCATTTCCCGGATGCCGGTATCGAATTTTATTATTATGACCAATTAGGTTCGCATTTCTCCGATCAACCTGACGAGCCGGCACTTTGGCAAACCGCCCGTTTTGTCGAAGAGGTGGAGCAGGTGAGAGTGGCATTGGGTCTGGGGCCAGACAATTTCTACCTGTTTGGTCAATCCTGGGGCGGTATATTAGCGATGGAATACGCCCTGAAATATCAGGACAATCTGAAGGGGCTGATCATCTCCAACATGATGGCCAGCATTCCCGCCTATAATGCCTATGCCAATAATGTTCTGATGGCCGATATGGACCCAGCGGTATTGGCCGAACTCAAGGCATTGGAAGCAGCGGAGGATTACGACAACCCGCGCTATATGGGTCTGCTTATGGCCAATCACTATATTCACCACGTATTGCGCAAGCCCGAAGCACAATGGCCGGACGCGGTTAATCGCGCCGGTGCCCATATGAATCCGGCCGTTTATGTTCCCATGCAGGGGCCAAGCGAACTTGGGGCCAGCGGCATTTTGGAAGACTGGGATCGCACAGCCGATTTACCGCGCATCCATGTCCCCACGCTGATTATCGGGGCGACCTATGACACCATGGACCCGGCCCATATGCAGTGGATGGCCGGACAGGTGCAAAACGGGCGCTTTTTACTTTGCCCCAATGGCGCGCACCTGTCCCAATGGGATGATGAAGAAATTTTCTTTGAAGGCCTGATAGGCTTTATTGAAGATGTGGATAGCGGAAGTCTCTAGGGTCTGCCCCTAACAATCAAGGATTTGACCATGCCCGATATTCTCGATGACGCCGAACGGTTGTGCGCACAAAATGGGGTGCGCCTTACCCCTTTGCGTCGCCGTGTTCTGGAACTTGTCGCCGGCTCTAAAGCGCCAGTGAAAGCATATGATCTGCTCTCCAGGATCGACCAATCCAACGCCAATGCCAAACCGCCGACCGTCTACCGCGCTCTGGATTTTCTCATGGAAGCCGGTCTGGTGCACCGAGTGGAGGCGCTCAATGCGTTTATTGCCTGCCCGCAAGCCGGGCATGGCCATGCGGCAATGCTCTATGTCTGCGAAGACTGCGCCAACGTCACCGAAGTGCAAGGTGCGCGCCCCGGACAAGACAATAAGCCAGACGGCTTTGCGGTTAAACGTAGCGTAATAGAACACTATGGAAAGTGCATAGATTGCCGCTAATGATGGCTTTCTCATTCGCATAAACATCTAAGAATTCCATTTACGAGATTTTCAATATTTCTTGTTAAGTTCCCCCATAACAAAAAACGTGAAAAACGTACGGGGTGGACAATGCAATCAAAAGTACAATTTCCGGACATCCGGGTATTGCTCATTGAGCGCAATGCGCAAAATGACTCTCTTTATCGCTTTGCTCTTGAAGACATGGCTTTTTATCAAATCACTTCGGCGACCAATACCGAAGAAGCTCTGGATCGAATATATTTCACCACGCCGGGGCTCATCATCCTTGGCGACGACCTCTATCCGCAAAGTGCGGCGGAGTTTGTGTTTGATATTCGCGCGGGCAAAACCGGCGCGCCAAGAAATGTTCCGATTGTGATGATCGGCACCTTCAAAGCAAAAACCACCATCGAAAATCTTCGTGATGCGGGCGTCACCGAAATGGTTTCGCTACCCTTGTCGGTTGAAAGTCTGCGTCTTCGCGTACTGGCGGCCCTGAAAAAACCGCGAGACTTCATAGATGACACCGCTTATGCGGGGCCGGATCGACGGCGCCGCGAGGTTGAAATTGTTAAATGCAAGCGCGTCCCAAAACCCGCAAAGAAGGCGGCGGATAACAATTCAAATAAATCCACATTTGATATTTAAACGCCGTTAATCTCGGCCATCATTTGCCCGAAGCGCTCGAAACATTCCTCCGCTGCGCCAAGCGCGCCGGGCATCAGGCCAGTGAGCGAAATAAAGCCGTGCGGCATGGCTTTATAGTGCAGGGATTGCACCGGTACGCCGGCACCAGCCAGTTTGTCAGCATAGGCGCCGCCCTCTGCCTTTAACGGATCAAGCCCCGCCGTAACCACCAAGGCTGGCGGCAGGCTTTTAAAATTCTCGTTAAACAGCGGCGAAAGCCGCGGATCTGCCGCATCGGCATCGGCAACATACAATTTGCGAATAGCGTTTAGCGCCTGATTACCCAACACATGCCCATCGGGCGATTTACGCTGTTTGGATTTGGTCTCGACCAATTGCAAAAGCGGAAAAATAAGAAATTGCGCACAAAGAGAGATACCGTGCTCGCGCGCATAATGGGTAAGCCAGGCGGCAAGCATACCACCCGCAGAATCGCCGCCCACGGCCAAAACATTTTTATCCATTCCCAAGTCGGCGGCATGCTCCACCGCCCAGTCCAATGCGGTTTGCGCATCGTCATGGGCCGCCGGGAAAACGTGTTCCGGTGCCAGGCGATAATCCACCGACAATACCCGCAATCTTGAATGCGCCGCCAACCGTCGGCAGGAACTTTCATAGCTGGCCACATCGCCAACGATAAACCCGCCGCCATGAAAATAAATCAGCCCCGGACCCGGTGCCACCCCCGCCCCCAGAGGCGTGTACAAGCGCGCCGCAATTGGCCCGCAGGGCGACGGAATGCTAACCGCACGCGCTTGCGCAATTGGCGGCGCTGGTTTTTGCCAACTGTCCTTGCCGCCAGCAATGGCGGAGCGCGCAAAAGCCACCGCATGCGCCGGGCTATCGGTGGAAAAACTGTTTACCGCTTTGTCGAAAAGTTCGCGAAAATATTTGTCCATGCCTGCCAGTTAGGGCGTCGCCCGCCAGCTAGTCAATAACCTGATCAATCGCCGCTCAGTGAAGGGAAAAGCTTTGATGGCGACAGATACGACCATCGAGTGCGTCTTCAATAACCGATTGCAAAACCTGCCACGCATGGGTGCGCCGCTCATCGCCCAACGCCCGCATCTCATTCACCGCTTCGCCGGCCAGATGCGCCGCCCGTTCGCCATGGCGGTCAACCATGGTGAATGCCATGGTACATAAATCTTCCGGGGTGATGGCCATCGGGCATTTCCTTGTGCGGCATTGCAAATTCTTATCGCCAGCATTGCAATTGCCACGCCACACAGATTTTATATGTAAATCAATAAGTTACCTTATGTTCCGCCCGGTCATATACGCGCTTTACCGGCCAAGATTTGCCTATGGACCATTTTTGTCATGGGGATATAGGTCTGCGCTGCCCGGTCCAGAACAAAAAGCGACTCGCTTACCTTATCCGGATCATACCCCTGCTCGACCAAATCCACTTTGCGAAACTTGAAAGTGCCAGTGGTTTCCGCCGCCCTTTGCTCACGCAAAAACAGCGGAATAGCAAAGACCGGCAATTGTTCGGCCAAATGATGGTATAATTTGCAATGGTCAATATCGCCGGTGGGCACAAAGGCCGCCATGCCCGCACGGCCATCATGGCCCGGCACCGCCACCCCATAGACATTGGCTTGGGTGACATCAGCATATGAGGAGAAGGCTGCCGCCACTTCGCCGGTAGAAACATTTTCCGCCATCCACCGAAAGGTGTCGCCGACCCGATCGACAAAATAATAATAGCCATGGCGATCAGTGCGCATCAGATCGCCGGTGCGAAAATAGGCATCGCCTTTTTTGAACACATCGCGCAGTATTTTTTTCTCAGTTTCTGCCTTTGTGCCATAACCATCAAAGCGATATCGCGCGTCTTGGGTATCGATCAAGCCAATGGCCTCGCCGGCAGTGCCGTCTTCCGCGCGCAGGCAAAAACCGTCGGCACCACGCAGGGGTATCTGGCTATCGAGATCAATCTGCACCAAAGCGATATTGAATTTCTCTTGTGCATAGCTGGGTACGCGGCCAATGGCGGCCACCTGCCCATCGGCATTAAACATGCCGACATTGCCTTCTGTCGCCCCATAAAATTCGGTAATTTTACGAATGTTAAAACGATCACGAAAGCGCAGCCAGACATCCTTGCTCAGGCCATTGCCAATCATGGCGCGAATGCGGTGTTGTTTCTCGCACGGGGTTTGCGGGGTGCTTAGCAAAAACCGGCACAATTCGCCGACATACATAAACAAGGTCGCTTTATGGCGCACCGCCACGTCCCAAAATCGCGATGCCGAAAACTGCCGCTCGACGATCAATGCACCGCCAAGCAATAAAGCCGGGCCGACACCACACAGACCGCCTGTCGCATGATATAGCGGCAACACCATCATCATCCGGTCCTTAGGGCCAGCGCCGACCGAAGCGCTAAAAGAACTCATATAACGCTGCGCACGCGAGTGGGAAACCGGTGCCGCTTTGGGCAGCCCGGTGGTGCCGCTGGTAAACATTTTCAGCACCGGATCCTTGCCGCGCAAATCGGCACGCAAATCGCCATTCGGGCGATCAATGGGCAGTGCCTGCAGTGCTGCGCCAAAATCCTGCGCATCCTTATGGGAGGCATCGAGGCACCACAAGGGCAAGGGCACGGCAAATTCCGCCGCCACCGCGCGCACTTCTGCTATCAGGCCAGTTTCCGAAATCAGTGCCTTGGATTGGGCAACACTGATGCAATGCACCAGGCTGTGACCGACCAAAGAGGTGTTCAATAATGCCGCAATCACCCCGACTTTGGACAGGCCATACCAAATCGCCACATATTCCAGCCGATTATGGCTAAACAAGGTAACCGTATCGCCGGGTTTCAGGCCTTGCGCCAAGGCCCAATGGGCCACCTGATTGGCGTAGTTTTCAAACTCTTGATAGGTCCATGTCTGGTCGTCGGCAATAATAGCGATACGGTCATGGAAGCGATCAACTGCCGCCTCCATTTCGTCGGTCAATAAAAACGGGGAATTGGGGTCAATATGCTCGAGCCGCTTTAGCGTTGTACGCATCGTCTTCAAAAAATGGTATTCGCGTCGTATCGCGGCAAAAAGCCCCATAGTGTCTCACTCCTCATAAGCGGGGCAAGCTTACGCGCTGGCACCTATGGGTCAATGAAACTTAGCGCACAAATCATCGCATTCATGTGAAAAAAAGCCCCCCGCAAATACGGAGGGCCTTGGAAATTTTCGCTTGCAAACACTAAACCGGGAGAGGCAGCGTTCAGCCCTTACTCAGCAAATTTCGCGCCACAAGCGAATTGGCAATTGTGTTTCATAATGGCGCATCCACCACCCACGGGGTGGGAAGAATTAATGACTCGCCTAATCATGCCGCAAAGCTCTAACACCGGCCAAACGTCGCACGGCCTCCTTATGATTGGGTTTCAAAGCCAAAGCCCGATCATAAAGCGCAATGGCTTTGCTCCGCGCGCCATAATCTGCTTGCGCGTTAGCGGCATTGACCAAAGCGGTAACATTGCTTCCATGATCGGCAATAAGCCATGAATGCAGCGCCATTGCCGATAAATGGTCATGCTGGGAGAAAAAGGCTTTCGCCGCACGGTTCACGGTCGCGATAAAAGCGCTTTCGCGAGAGCTAAAATTGCTTTTGAGCATATCATAGGCTTTTCTCAATTCAGCATTGCCGCCCAAACTGGCTGCCCGCAACAGAGCGCGGCGCGGATTGGGCATATAGATACGGCGTACGCGGATGGTGCCACGCTCGCCCAAGCGCATACCGCCATCCAGCGTGTTCACGTAAAGCATATCGCCCGTGGCCCAAATTCCGTTGGGGTAAGACAGGCTGGCCTGCACACCGGTGCCGTCCTTGGAATCACGAACACCATCACCGGACACAACTTCATAGCTGCCATCGGGCTTAACGCCGAGCACAACATGCTCCCACAGTTTTGTAACGAACAACATACCGCTCGAATAGGCGATATGGGCGTTATAATTGCCCGGAAGATCGGCAAGTTTTGTGACTTTTCCTTCCGGAGATATTTTGGCGACGGCCGTATTTTTCAAGCTGACCGCGTAGAGATTGCCTTGCCGGTCAATGGTCAAACCATTGCCACCATCCAGCAATTCATGCTTGGCAAACACACTAACCTTGCCGCTTTGGTCAATCTTGACCACATTTCCAGCCATAAAATTGATGGCAAAAACCTCGCCCTTGGCATTTTTGGCCATGCCCACCGGACAATCGAGTCCTTCAGTTGCAAAACTGTATTTATTGCCGGACCGGTCGAGCCGGGTAATACGGTCCGCATTGCATTCTCCGACCAAGACATCACCATTGGACAGCACCAACAGCCCGGAGGAGCCGTAAAACCCATCAGCAAAAAGTTCCACATCGCCATGGGGGTCAATGCGCCAAACTGAATTGTCCTGATTGGCAACATAGACATAGCGAAAAGAGTCAGCGGCAATGCCGCCTATACGCCCCGTGCCATCAATGCTTGGCCCCAATAGCGGCATGGTGTCGGTATAAAACTGACTCCATTCTGGCCGTGCACTCGATTGGGCGTGCACGAGCGTGGTCATTAACATGGCCGTCAGGCAATACAAGGCTTGCCGCCAATTCAGGCGTGGAAAAAACGAGCGTTTCATAAAGATCTCCGCAAATGACATGGATTAAGCCACCTTGGTTTATGTTGCCCGCACGGCATTCAATCGATAACTTCTGAAATTAATCTGAATTGGTTCTGAAAACATATGGTTTTGAAAAGTAAAGCGGCGAGTGAAGCTCCAGCGAAAATTGCCAGTTTTGGCGATTTTCAACTGGATTTTCGCACTAATGAGCTTTTTAAAAACGGCCAAAAGTGTGATTTGCCGGAACAAGCAGCGCGTATTTTGAAGTTAATGCTGCAAAACCCGGGTGAACTGATAACGCGACAGCAGATTTGCCAGCAAATATGGCCTGATTTGCACATTGATTACGATGCTGGCCTCAACACCGCCATTCGCAGTATTAGACGCGCATTAGGCGACAAGACCGGGACACCGGGCTTTATAGAAACCATTCCTCGGCGCGGCTATCGGTTTTTGGCAATGGTGAAAACTGCCGACAATAACCCGTCCCCAACTTCCACTGCGACCAGCATTTCCAAAATGCGCCCGCTTCACATCGGGTTTGCAGCAACGCTTTTGTTGACGGCGGTGCTTGGCGTTTTTCTATGGCAAGGTTTTGCAAAGCCAGAGCCCGCGCCGAAAGAGCAAAAGCAAATTTCCTACCTGCAATCGCCCGCTTATGAGGACTTTTTGCGTGCGAAACACGCGCTTACCCAATCCGACCATGCCTTGGCCAAGCTGTTGCTGGAGAAAACCATAGAGACCGATCCAAAATTCGCGCCCGCTTTTGTTGGCATCGCGCGACTTACCGTCCATGGACGTAGGCAAGGTTCAGATGCGATAGAGCGCGGTCTGGCTTTGGTCGAACGCGCGCTGGAGATTGATCCAAATCTTGCAGAGGCCTACGTGCTCAAGGCAGGTATCACCCTTTATTATTTTCGCGACACCGACGGCGCCAGAGCGCTGTTATCGCGGGCGCAAGAATTGTCACCGGGGGACGCACAAGCTTATGTGACCGAGGCCTATGCCAATGCCATAGAAGGAAAAATGCCGGCCGCCTTAACGGCTATCGCAAAGGCCCATGCGATTAATCCATTATCGGCTTCGTCGAATGCCGATTATGGCTGGGTTCATTATAAAGCGCATAATTGGAGCGATGCAGAACGGCTTTGTCGAACCAGCGTAGAATTATCGTCTAAATCCGCCTTCGCGCTTGAATGCGTTATCCACGTAAACCATAGCCAGCACGATTATGCGGAAGTTGCAGAATTTGGCCTTGAGCTCATGGCATTGCGAGGTGCCAGCATCCAAGAAATGCACAATATCCGCACCATAGAAAAGTCCAAGGATCGGGCTTTGGCCTATTGGAATTGGGCGTTAAACTGGGCGGTGCAAAATACAGCTTCTATTTCCGATCCACTGTCCAACAAAGCCATCATTCTGACCAAGCTTGGCCGTGCTGACGAGGCCATCGCCATATTTCAAAATGCTTTTGAGCAAAATGGCGAAGCGTTTTTAAGCTTTCTCGCCATTGACCCACGGGTAGATGAATTACGCTCACACCCCGGCTTCGCCGCCTTGGCAGCAAAAAGCCGAACCCCCATTCCCCGCCAAAACCCGTAAGGGCCGCCCGCCGGACCGCGAAGTATAAAAAAATAACGCCCTCAAAAGCTAAGCGTCAGCACCGCGGTAGGGCAAAATAAAGATGGCGCAGATACAGGAATCTTCGTCGAACCGCACCCCGGCGCCCAAAACATTTGGCGTTCACCGCCCCACCCTAAGGCGCCTCTTCGCGCCGCGAGATAGAAAAGATAACGCCCTCATATAGCGGGCGTCAGCACCGCGGTAGGGCAAATAAAGATGGTGCCGGTGGTCGGAATCGAACCGACACTTTCGTAAGAAAACGGGATTTTGAATGATTTAACTGTTAAAAATTGATATGCTAACTAATTGAACTTAAAGATTATTTATTTTTATGATTTTTCACTGTGTAAGATATTGTGTAAGTTTTGTGTAACTTTTCACCATAAACCGCATACATAAAATCGATCAAAAATTGGTGTTTTTCCACATAAGGTGCTCCAAAAACATAAAACCGCTCCAGATGCTCACAGAGGAGCATTAGAGCCAGTCGCTATCAAAACCACCACCTCAACAGCCTGCTTTCATATAAGCCCGTCAATTAATGCCTCCTTAGTCAGTTTTTCTTTTTTAACCCAATCCACACCTCATCTCTTTTGCCCTTCACCTAGCGCCAACTTTTCATTGTTTTATCCTTGCAAATTGAAAGCGAACCTTTTAATATGCAAGGATGATTAAGAGAGAAATACATCAAAAAGTAATACAAGCCCTTACCCGTCAATCAGCGGTGGCTCTTATTGGCCCGCGCCAGGTTGGCAAAACAACCTTAGCCCTTGATATAGCAGAAAGCAGAGAGGCTGTTTACCTTGACCTTGAGGCAGTTGAAGATAGAGAGAAGCTTAGAAACCCAACATTATTCCTTACAAAGAATGAGAATAAGTTGGTCATTCTTGATGAAATTCACCGTATGCCAGAGATATTTCAGGAGTTGCGTGGCCTGATAGATAAAGGTCGCCGTAAAGGGCTTAGAACTGGACGTTTTTTAATACTTGGATCAGCCTCAATTGATCTTTTGCGGCAATCAGGAGAAACCTTGGCCGGAAGAATTGAATATATTGATATGGAGCCTTTGAATGTCTTGGAAACAATACCCGAAGGCAAAGAAAATTCTGCACAATTATGGGTGCGTGGTGGATTTCCTGATAGTTATTTAGCTGCGAATGATGAAGATAGTTATGCTTATCGACGCAACTTTATCCGTACATATTTAGAAAGAGATGTACCGCAATTCGGCCCACGTATACCAGCGGAGACGCTTGAACGTTTATGGATCATGTTAGCCCATAATCAGGGGCAATTTTTGAATGCTTCGCGCTTGGCCGCCAGCTTATCTATTTCAGCACCGACTGTAAGCAATTACATTGACCTCCTGGCTGACCTTTTGCTAGTTCGGCGTTTACCGCCGTTGCACACTAATACAAAAAAACGCCTCGTAAAGGCACCGCGCGTTTATGTGCGAGATAGCGGCATCACCCATGCATTATTAGGCCTTGCTGATTACAACCAACTTTCAGGACACCCCGTGTTTGGATCAAGCTGGGAAGGGTTTGTAATAGAGAACTTACTTTCTGTTGCGCCAGTCAGAACCAAGGCCAGCTTTTACCGCACCTCGGCTGGCGCAGAAATTGATCTGATACTGGAATTCTCTGGCGGTGAAATATGGGCAATTGAGATTAAAAGCGGATTAGGACCTAGATTAACAAAGGGTTTTCACAATGCTCTTGAAGATATAAAACCAAACCGCAGTTTTGTGGTTCATGCAGGATCAGAGCAATACCCTGTTACAGAAGAAACTGATGCTATCAGTTTGCTTGACTTAGCAACTAAATTAAAAAAACTCAGACGGTGATATTGGCTGCTTAATATTCTTGGACAGCAATTCCATCACAGACGGGCATTGGTTATCGCCTCTTCAATTAGCGAGGATGTGTTTTTACTAACACCACATTCACTTGCAAACACATTCCAATTAGCAACCGCAACCTCAACACGCGCGACCACCTCTTTAACGTCCTGTGGTTTAATATCGGCAATTCTGCCCAATTCAAATAAATGCTCGCTAGTAACGTTTTTCCCATGCCCTAAAACCGAAGTTGAATGCTCTCCACCCGGCCCCTCTGACCAAGTCAAATCATATGCTGGTGCCATGCGCCAAGTACCGTCACGCTCCATGATGTAGCTAAACTGGCGAGCATGGTCATCACGGTTATGGGCAAGGACGTTAAAAACAGCTAGCGCAAACATAGCCTTGCTTTCGCGTTGATCCCTCGTTACCGAGCGGGTCAGTAACAGTAAATCTTTATAATCAAGTGCTGGAATTCGAATATCTGTATAGAGCAAACCACTAGCTGAATGCACATGAAAACGACGCGTTCCTTCACGGTCAAATCGACGAGTCGCAAAATAAGGGCGACCTTTGCTTCCTTCCAATAATTTAGTCTCCGGCATTATCACGCCAGCCTCTTTGGCCATTAACGCATAAGCCATTTCAATTTCAGCAATATCTTCAGGATCGCCGTGTCCTGCAAATTTCACTAAATAATGCACATATCCATCTGGCACATTATCGGTACCGTGAATGGCATGTCCTTGGTCATTTATTGCAATCAACGCCTTTGGACGAGCTCCCCCAGGTGATCCACCGACCTTACCTAAAATGGAAATTAATTCACTAACATCACCCTTGAGCACGAGGCTCGCATCAGTAGCCAGTTTATCTAAATCAAGCGTTTTAGATGTAGGCCCCCAAACCTCATTGGATGGTTCATATGTCAACGCTCCAATTCCCTTGCTTCCAACACAAGCAAGACGATCTAGAGGCGTTAGGCTTGATGGCTCTAACCCAAGCTGCCGGGCGCGGCGATCAACAAGCAAACGTCCCCAGCCATCAGGAAGGCTATCATTTAAAAAGCCATGTAGCCCTTCAAAAGTTTCGGAACGGTGCGGGCTTTCTAGCTGGGTTGAACTGCGGTGACGAACAGGCGAAAGCTCTAATCCTGTTTGCAAGAACGCGGGATCATATTCCAAATAGGCAATACGATCTCTATACGCCAGCCTGCCCACTGGTTGAATATCATCAATATCCCATTGCAAAGAAACTGTAAGAGGTGTTCCAGGGTCTATTATCACGAAATTCGCCCCCGTTTGGGCTTTTTGGTGCTCCCTAGAACATCATCAAGCGTTTCAAACTTTTCCTCTTGTAACAAATTCTCTAACGCCTCCTCATCCCTTAATGCCAGAGCCAATCTGACAAATGAAACCAAGGCAATTTTTCCTGTCCGTTCGAACTTTTTCAATGTACCCAAAGGCACCCCGCTTCGTTTCGAAAGCCCATCTAAAGTAAGGTTTTGCGCCAAACGGCGTCGTTTTAGCCGCTTAGCCAATTTGGTCGTAACCTTTTCACCAGAAAACATCGTAAAGTCTATCATAGTATCCCTTATTACAAATAATTGCCCTTAATGGATACTATCATATCTGTTACATTTTTGATAGTTTTAATGTTTCATGGCAATGGCAGAGCTAAAATGTCATTCCTAACCAAATAAAGACCCCTGACGACTAGCCTCTATATGGGCTTTCCATTCAGATTTCTGTGCTTCCTCATCCAGCCAAGCCGTAACTTGACCTATGACTCCACCCTTGTGGGCTTCAATTGTCCCTTGCGTATGGAAATGCGATTTATAGCCCGTTTCGGTCATGGGCAACGGCGCACGTTCAGGATTGATACTTTTGATTTCAAGATGGGCGAATGGAGCGTATCCTTGTGGGTCATAACTCGCTTCAATCTCAATACCCTGCCATTTGAATCTATGAGCTTCCTTATTCATTTTCTTCTTCCTTCCATTGGAGATGGGTTGCATATGCAACCCTGCCCTTTGGCGAAAACAGGGTGTGCAAACGGAAAGAAAAATTGACGGCGGGCGCAAGGGCTTTGCCCTGAGCCTCGGGAGACCGGCCATTTTTATTGAAGTGCGCTTAAGGGAAAGTTCCCTAAGCCTAGCCGCCCTCGAAATTCACCTGCTTTAACAGGAGCGTAGAACTGCGCGACGGAATCGCTTGCCGATCATTCTTGGCCGAACGGCCTCTTGGGCAACATTACTCAACAAGCCGTTGCGGCATGCGCATAAGGCAAAATAAATTTAGTTTGACAAAATAAACCCTAACGGGATGATATCGACAATTTATAGCCTAAATATCTAAAATAGTCCCGTTCGGGTCGACTCTAAGACGTTAGCTAACGCACACCAACTAACATAATTTAGTATTTTCGTTAGTTATTTCTTGCATGTTTCAAAAATGTTAGTTATCTTGATTCAAGTAACATAATTTATAAAAACGTTAGTTAGGGCAAAAATGAATAAGGAACAACGCATAGGAAAATATATCAAATGCTCCGTAGGCGGAGAAAATTATAATGCCTACGTGCCGCAAAATTTGCCGCCCAAACCAGCTTTAAATATAGAAGAATTATACCCTCTTTTGGATCAGGCCAACATAGCCCTTGGTCGCCTAGATGGTATGAGTGTGGTCTTACCTGACTCATCTTTATTCTTGTATATGTATGTCCGTAAAGAGGCTGTTTTGTCTTCTCAGATAGAAGGCACACAATCTTCACTATCAGACCTCCTCTTATTTGAAACAGACCAAGCCCCTGGTGTCCCCATGGATGATGTGACAGAAGTATCTAACTATGTTGCTGCCATGGATCATGGCCTTGAGCGCCTAAAAGAATTTCCGTTATCCCTGCGCCTAATAAGAGAAATACATGCCAAACTTATGGCTGGTGCTCGCGGCAGCAATAAAATGCCCGGCGAGTTTAGGACTTCCCAAAACTGGCTTGGCGGCTCCAGGCCAGGTAATGCCAGTTTTGTGCCACCGCCACCAGAGCGGCTCAATGAAATATTAGGGGAATTTGAAAAATTTCTTCATGATGAAACCGTAAAGCTACCAGTTTTAATCAAAGTTGCGTTAGCGCATGTTCAGTTCGAAACCATTCACCCATTTTTGGACGGCAATGGTCGCCTTGGTCGCTTACTGATTACATTTATCCTTTGCGTAGAAGGCCTTCTTAAAGAGCCATTGCTATATTTAAGCCTGTATTTCAAATCTAACCGACAGGCCTATTACGACCACCTTCAATCTGTTCGAGAAACTGGAGATTGGGAGAGCTGGATTAAATTTTTCCTGACAGGTATCATTGATACAGCGAACCAAGCCACAGAGACAGCACAGGCTATTATTAAGCTATTTAGTAAGGATCGAGCTAGAATTGAGAATAAAGGCAAGCCCACCGCTGCCGTTTTGACAATTCATAACTATTTTCAAAAACACCCGATCTCTAACACCACCAACATCAAGAAAGCATGCGGTGTCTCCCTGCCCACGGTTTTACGCGCTTTAACCACCCTTCAAGAACATAAAATCATCAAAGAGATAACGGGAAAAGATCGCCATAAAGTTTTTGTTTACCGTGAATATCTGGATATTTTAAACGCAGGCACTGAGCGACTTAGATATTAGTAATTTGATTCTTCATCATATTTTACCATAAACTCAACGATCATTGGTTTATAATATTGTTATTTTGTCCAGCCCAACTGAACATAACTAAGAGTATTTGAACTTGATATTGGTTTAATATTTTGCTATTTTGTATAGTATGACTGAGCATAATCGAGAAAAACTAAACCGCTTACAGCACCTACTTCCCGAAGGCACGGTAGCCGAAGGCGCGTGGCTTGAGGCACATGGTTATCCTCGTTCACTGCGACAATACTATTTAGATCACGGTTGGTTAAAGAAACTCGCACGAAATGCTTTTTCCCGGCCTGTAGGCCATATCACATGGCAATCTGTCGTCTACTCGCTCCAATCAATCATGTCATATAACGTGCTGGTTGGTAGCCGGTCCTCTCTCGATCTACAAGGATACACCCATTATCTGGAATTAAGCGGGAAGCAAGCAATCCACCTATATGCAACCACCCGCCCTCCAGCATGGCTGAGCAAAATCGAAATAGAGGATGTTTGCTTTGCCTCACATAAATGTACTCGTCTTTTTCCTGAAAAATCTAATGCCCCAGGCAAAGCCACCACCCGTCATATATGGGGGCATGAACACCAACCGATAATGATCACTTCGCCTGAACGTGCCGTTCTTGAACTCCTTGATGAATTACCCGAGCGAGAAAGTTTTCATCAGGTTGATATGCTTTTTGAGGGTTTGACCAATCTTAGGCCCAAAACAATGCAATCCTTGCTAGTTGAATGTAAGAACATAAAAGTGAAACGGCTGTTTTTCTGGTTTGCTCATCGACATAATCACGCTTGGCTAAAGCATCTTGATGAAACTGCCATCAACCTTGGGAGTGGCAAGCGATCACTTGTAACTGGGGGTAAGCTTGATCCCCAATATCTGATCACCGTACCGGAGTCGATGCATGGCAATTTCTGAACAATACAGACAGCAAGTTGCCCTGCTTATTCGCCTAATCCCGCTAGTCGCCGAAGAGGAATGTTTTGCTCTAAAAGGAGGAACTGCGATCAATCTTTTTATACGGGACCTGCCACGCCTGTCCGTTGATATTGATCTGACCTATTTGCCACTCGAACCTCGTGAAAAATCACTGCAAGGAATTGATGCTGCGATTAAGCGTATTGGCAAGCGTGCAGAAACCACCATCGCAAACGCCAAAACCGAAATAAGAATGCTCCAGCCCGAAAATACAGCCACCAAAGCCGTTATCAAGCTTGGCCGAACACAAGTGAAAATCGAAGTGACTCCAGTATTGCGGGGCTGCGTCTATGAGCCTGAGCTTTGTAGTGTCTCATCAAATGTAGAAGACACATTTGGTTTCGCCGAAATCAAAATTCTATCATTTGCGGACATTTATGCGGGCAAGGCTTTGGCTGCTCTTGATCGCCAACATCCGCGTGACCTTTTTGATGTGTATTGGCTGCTTGAGAATGAAGGAATTACTGACGGCCTGAGAGAAGCCTTTATGGTCTATTTGCTCAGCCATGGTCGAGGCTTTCATGAGGTGTTGGCACCGTCGCGCCTAGATATGTCACATGAGTATGAACATGGTTTCATGGGCATGACAGACTCACCTATCCCGCTAGAAACGCTCTATGAGGCCAGAGAAGAACTGATTTCCCAGCTTTGTACGAACATGCCTGAGCGTCATAAGCTATTTCTGCTTGGCTTCATGGAAGGCAAACCTGATTGGTCGCAATTAAAAATTCCACATGCCAAGAACCTGCCTGCTGTAAAATGGCGTATGCTGAATTTAGAAAAGCTAACCCCTGACCGTCGTATTGAACTTATTGCAATACTCAAAGAGGCACTTGGACAATAACCAAATTACTAATATCGACTTCTATGGCCATTTATATGGCAGGTTCGATATAAAGCAAATATCACACTCAACGCGGTCTATTTTTAGGTTTGTTTGGATCAAGTTCCGGCGGTGGTAGTGGCTCTACTTTGCGTTCACGTTCCTGTTTCTCTTGCTGAGCTTTCTTTACAGCCTGCGCCTTGGAATCATCCGCCTGCCTGACTTTCAAATCAACCGGATCGATCCTCACCACCTGACCGTCTTTTTGTTCTCCGGCACTGATTTTCTCTGCCCTCTCAATTCTCACCTGCAATTCCTGTCGCTCGGCTATATGCGCGCTAACCAGCTTTTGCATCTCCTCGGCATCACGAGCATTACATGCCTCCTTATCAGCTAGATTTTCCTGCTTGGTGCGCTGATACCTTCCGGTCAAGCGATCCCAAATACCGACAAGGCCACCGCGCAAGCGATCTGCTCTGGCACGGGTTTCAATGGATTGGCGCTTTTCCTGCGCTTTGAGTAATTCTTCACGCACTTTCCTTTGCCTATCCACCATGTGTTGCTTTTCAGAAGAAAGGGCTGCCAAGGCTCGATCTTGTTTCACACGTTGTGCCTCAACTACCTGATCTTTCAGGCGAGCGCGTAATTCCTTCATATGGGCTTTGGCTGCTTCGGCTGAGGGTAGGGAAGCTGGTGAGCCAAGCCTTGATTCCACCACACGCTTGCGTTCTCCTACGGAACGCGGCACGGCATTTATATCGCCTTGCAGATCAACCACGACAAAGCCGGTTCTGCCATGCGCCATAATCAAATTATTTTCGGCTAATGCTTTCTCAAATTCACGCCGGTTTTCTGTTTTCTGCCACGCTTCGACAATGCGCTCTCTGGTGCTGATGGTATCACTTTGTCCTTCATCGGCACGTCTGGCCTCGGCTAGATTAAAGTTTTCCTTTTTGGCTTGCGCTTTGTCTTTCAAGCCAGCGGGTAACTCCCAGCCATGCTGACGATATAGATCAATGGAGAGCGATTGCAATTTTAAGCGATCATGCTTGATGTCGCGAGCAACACCGGTTTCAGGGTCAATCCGGCTCCACACCACATGGGCATGTTGACGACCATATTTTTCATGAAAGATGATGGCGCAAGGTAAGTTTTCAAATCCAAGTCTCTTTTCTGATTGAGCTATGGCATCAAGGAAAACCTCCCGGTCAGCCGATACGTCTCTAGGCGGATTAAACGAGAGAGAATAAAATTCCTTTTGGCACTTTGTCCCTTTGGCCATGGCTTCAACTTCTAAAAGGCTATCGCTAAAATCTTCACTGGCAAAGCCGCGTAATTCATGAACGGTTACATGGTCATTATCGCGGGTGTTTTCTAAATGCTTTGCCAAGCCGCTGGCATTCGAGCGGGTATTGCCTTTTAAGATCATCTCACAACGACCTTGGCCGATATAAGCCCTTTTTGCCTCGCGGTTTCTTGAAGGCTTTTTTCTTAGGGTTTAGGCCTTCTACGCCAAGCGCATCCATTAAGGCATCTCGCATTTGATAATGCCCGCGCAACACAGTGATGATCTCTTCTGTCTCCGGCCACCCGCCTTGGCGAGCTTCATGCGCCAATATACGCAATTCATCGCCAAAAAGCTGTAACCGCCCCAATAGCATTTTTAAGACTTTTAAGTCGGAACGCGAGCTTCGGGCTTTGCGCGGTGCTGGTTGATCAAGGCACATATGGCGCATGAATTGGGAAAGGTTCATGCCGCCATGGGCGGCGCGAGATTGTATCTCCAGGTACTCGATCTTGCTCAGGCGAAAGCTGATCGATTTGGTGCCTGCTTTACCGCCTCCAGAGGCGTTAAACGCACCATGCGCAAGCCCCTCTTTATTGGGGTTGATATCAGATTTCATGTGGCACCTTGCCTTTCTTATTAGACCGCACAGCCAGTTGCGCTTACTGGCCGTTGGGGTAGTTTGAAGGGTGTAACGAGACACCATTCATACCAAAGTCATACCGGGCAGTTTGCCCGAAGATTGACTTTGGCTCGCCTTGGGGGTCCACGGGGGATGCGGCGCTTGAGCGATCCCCCTGGCAAGACGGGTTGTAATACAACCCACATCTTGCAGTTTCCGCTAAATGGCCCTTCAACCTTTACATAATACCATAAAAAGATAAAGTATTTCCACTACGCACCACTTTCTCGCTGCGCTTAAAGCAGTCTCGATGTTCAAAATTGGAGAAAACTCTTGACCCAAGAACATTGGTCAAACCGATCCATCCGGCAAGCTTTTAACGGTAATTTGCCCGCCAAAGATCATCCTAGCTGCCCAATGGATGCTCGCGACATCTCCATAACTGATAAACACCCAAGTATGAGCCGAAATGCCGTTGATCAGGTCAAGGCAAAAACCGATTATGAGATGCGACTAAAAAATCGACCTGCTCCCGCCCCCAAACCCAAGCCAGATGGCATTGGCTTTAAGAAAGAAGATATTCATAAGGTGGATAAAGAGGCGCGGGCACACACTCAAAAAAAACTGGATTTGCACCATGCCCACCGCGAGGCAGAAAAGCATAAGACTCAAGGCAAAAGTCGCTAATCGTAATAATTCTAAAAATTGTCGCCAGCTTTGCTGGCGACTTTATTCCTCAATTGGCGGGCAATATCTTTTCCGCCAATTCCTGTTTTAGAAACGCTACGTCATCACGGGTGATCAAAACCAGCCACGGCTCCCCTGCCTCATCCATTATTCGGCCATAGGGGGCAAACTCCTGCCCTCTGGCAATCGAGCCAACAATCCTGGCATCTGTAGCGTTCGGGGCTTCGCGCAGCCGTGCATTCCCATTTACCCGATAATGCGCGTCAATTTTTGCGATTTTAAGCCCTTCTGCGATTGCTTTGCATAATTCTGGTGGCTTGCTCGCCTCCGAGGCACAAAAACCCTTTAGAAAGCTCCCTTGCGCCGTTATTGGCCCATTTTCAGGCTCTTTTGCCTGCAAAATTCCGCCCCAAGCCAAAATTAGGGCTAAGATCGTCATTTTTACCGGTATTCTCATCAAAAAACCCTCCGTTTACTCAAAATCGTGCTGCAAAACCATAACATCCTGTCTGACTGCTCCGGCGCGCTGCACATGGGCATAGGCGTGCCAACGTCCCATGGCGATGATATCGGCTGGGGTCAGGGCTGGAACAATCTCATTGCCCTTGGTTCGGTAATCGCGCTCTAAATCTTCGGCACGCCAAGCGGAGGCTTGCTGTGCACCTAACCGTGCAACGCCTCCATCCTTACCTGATCCAGATTTCGGAATAAAACGATCATCAAGCGCATAGGTCGGGTTTCTGGTTGTCCGTGCTGATTGCCGCCTTGATGGCAACACCAAGGACAATGCCGAGCTTAATAACAAGCGCCAAAGGTTCGCGGCTTCCGCATCGTGATCTTCGACAATCGGATCAAACACGCTCCAGCCTTCTATCAGTTTTCGTTGCTCTAGGCTTTCATTCTGGCCTTCTTCATAAACTCGATTGCGCTCGAACTTACCGGCGCACCAGCAAGCATATTCAACCGTGGCCTGATCTTCTGTGCGCAAGAATATTTTTGTCCGTGCTTGTTGCAAGAAATTGCTCGATGCGCGCTTGCCCATGGCTTGCTCCAAGGCGGCCACGGTCTGTGTTGCAAATACCCCGGCCAAGCCAGTTGAACGCGCCACGTTCCAAAATGTTGCATCACTGAGGCCAGAAGTCGGATCGACGGTTACAATTTCTTGCACCTCATCCATCATCACAATGCATGGCTTGTCCTGTGGTTTTTCTTTACCCACCGCCTTCATCCGCGCTTCGCGTAATATGGCTTCGCGGTAAAGCGAGGTTTTAATCAAGATGCTGACCAATCGTGCCGGCAATCCGTCTTCAATGCTCGAAAGCGCGATAAGGACGATTTTACCGTTCAAAGCCTCCCGCAAGTCTGCGACGCCGTAATCCTTGCCAGAGGCAAAACGATTGCGCAGATTTTTAGTACCAGAAAACCCGCCGAGCAATTGCACAACATTGGCGGTAATGCCTGTCTTGGTCTCACTGGCCATATTCGCCCATGAGCCTTGCAAATACGAAATTGCACTGACCAATGAAGGCTCGTTCAAGGCTTCGAGTTTTTCTTCTAAATCTGATACGTCTTTTTTGGCCTTGATACCGGCTTCGAGTTTTTCTTCCAAGCTGATCTGCTCTTTTACCAATTCCTTAATTGCATTGCTCAAAAGGCTTTCATTCACCACCGCCTCATAAGCCCAATAGAGCGAATATGGATGCGGAGCGACATGATCCGGCGTGTACCAGGAATTAAAACTTTCCGTGGTTGAATAGGCTTGCCCTACCTCCAAAACTTGGCGCAATAAATTAGCCGCCATATCTGGCCAAAAACTATCGCTCTCACCGCCGCCCATTTGGCGCATCACTGAGCGCATCACGGCGGCGATCTGAGTTGGGGTCAAAAGTGCTGTTACATCAAAACCCAATTGATCCTTGCCCGTACCGATAACCACCACATCGCCTAAGCGGTTTGCGTCCTTGGCAATATCGCGGGCATCCTCCCAAAGAACGCCTTTGGCATCAATGACGAACATGCCGGTATTTCGATCTGCCATAAATTGGCGCATGAGCGGTTTCAGGATGGCGGTAGTTTTACCCTCACCGGTGCCGCCCATCACCATGACATGCTGAAACAAAGAATCCTGATCGAGCATAATATCCTGCTCTTTGCTTGGCGCGCATAGATCACCACGTAGCCGGAGCGTTCCGGTAGCCTTACCAAGTTTGAATAATTTCGCATCTTTGAGATAATTTGTGGCCAGATCAATTTGCCGCTCGTAACCAGCATTGATCAAAGCACGAGTTTCGACGCGGTAAGGCCAGCGAACATCGGCATCTTTGGAGATACGAGCATAGGGTGCGGCCTTGATGCGGCGCATAGTCTCCAAAACCATCATCGAGACCAGCAGGCTTGCGCCAATGGCGGTAACGGCAGATGCAGCCAGATATTTTGCGGAGTTAAACACGGTCAGGCCAAAGACCTTGGCAAAGCCAATCAGAAACTGACCAAATAATGCCCACCGGGTTTGTAAAATAGGATCTTCACCCGGCCATTGCTCCAACACCGGCAAATCGGCATTGAATAAGCTTCCAAATGGCGTAGCTAATGCGTCTAACACTTGAAGAGAAAGAAAAATAAAAGTCGATACAGCCAAAACCATAAACAGCAACACGCCCATTTGGGCGGCGCTGGCAATCATCTCTTTTGTAACATGGCGATCTGCCAGCCAGGTAATGCTCACTCCGTTTGGCAAACGACCATCTTCCCAAAGCGGACGGTTTATGTCGCCAGGCACTTTGCAATAGAGTTGCGGGTATTTGTCTTTAGGCCAAATCTGCAAAGAGGCTTCCTTACGCTTGCCAGCGACCAATAAGACATCGATAGGATGGCGAACAAAGCGGCCAAAGAATTCAATCAAAAAACCAAATAAGCCACTTGCCTGTTTGGAACGCGGAACCAGTTTCAACAACTTCTTTGCTGGCCACCAAAAAATTGCTGCCTGCAATGACCAAACACTCAATGTGAAGGCCACCGGCAACATCAAAATGCTGACCATAAAACTGCGAAACTTTTGTGAAATAAACAGGCCAAAAGTAATGGCCAGAATCGCAAACCAGATTAAGAGATCGGAAAATTCAATTGGCATGGCTCAACCCTCCTTTTGTTTTTTTGAGGGTTTGAGCAATGCCTTGGGGATCAGTTTTTCAAAAGTAACAGGATAGCGGACAGGATTAAGGCGATCTGTACCCGCAACATCCAGTAACGCCTTACCATCAATGCGCCCAGACAGGCTATAGGCTCGCCAGTTTCCATCTTTGCCCTTTCTGAAAACCCCGACCCAAATTCGCTCATCGGCTGGCACACGCAAATTATAACGGCGCTGTCTTTGCTCATCGGTAACGCGAGTGGAAACCAGTTTGAATTTGCCTGCATCCAAAAGTTGAATTTTACCAATATCACTGGAAAACTGCCAAAATTCTGCCTTTGAAACGTTCACTATCGGTAAGATTTCTGGCAATTTACCAGTGTCGTTCAACGCGCTCAAAATTTCCTTGGCAATTACGGGTAACTCATAGGCAGGGGCAAGTTTGGCTTTAGCTGTGTCATCAAGTTTGGGAAGTTTTATCGAAGTAAAAACCTGATCAATTGCCTCGCGGCGTGTGTTGATCTGTTGCTCATTCTTGGCAAGCGAAACCGAGGCAGGGTCAAACAAGCCATATTCACCAAACAATGCGCCGCCAAACAAAAAGATGAGTAAGCCAAAGCCTAAAATAAATGGTCGTGCCGCTCGCATTTTTGCGGCGTTCACATGCCCATCAGTAACCAATTCTTCCCACTGCATTCAAATTCCCCTCAAGCCATAATTATACTTTACAGCGCGACGCTAGGGCTGGTGCAAATAAGAGGCAATGCAACCTAAGATCAATTTCTTGTGAGTTGAAGAACGGTCTTTTTCTAATACTGCACTTAAGCTAAGGTATTTGAGACACCAACCTATTTTCTGCCAAATCCTAGGGGGATATATGAAAGAAGATTATTTTATGAATTCTTGTTTAAGAGAACCAATATCTGAGATATTTGAAGCAGCAAGGTTACTAGATGCTGCTGTGACGCTTCATATACAAGGCAAATCAAGCCTTGCTGAGGAACTTATTAAAGCCGCCGATTTACCAGAAATAAGAGAATGGACAGAAAGTCTTTGGGGTAAAGGCAGCCCATACGTCACATTTAGGGAAGTTCACAACACCCCTCCTAAATTGCCAAAAGCTGATCGTATAGCTGTGCGCATGCCTGGCACAAAAGAAAAACAAGCTCTTCATATTCGCGATGGCTTTCATTGCAGGTTTTGCAAGATTCCAGTGATTCGAAAGGAAGTACGACAGATATTTCATGATCTCTATCCTAATGCCCTTCAATGGGGACGTAAGAATTTAGAGCAACACGCGGCTTTTCAAGCTATGTGGTTGCAATATGACCACGTTATTCCTCATGCTAGAGGTGGTAACAATAATATAAATAACGTGATTATCACCTGCGCACCATGTAATTTTGCCCGCATGGATTTTTTGGTTGAAGAGGTTGGTGTTGAAATGCCCAACCTTACAACAAAACCAACATCAAGCTGGGACGGCTTGGAGAGACTGCTTAAATTCATTTAAGAGCTGACACCAACAGCCTTTATTTACCATATATGTTAGACCGTTTATTTAAGCATGGAGGCGCAATATGCGCCTCCAAAATCTTCTTTTAAGCTTTTTTAAGACTTTCTGCGCTCTCCTCTTGAGGCTGGCGCAAAACCACACGGCCATTTATGGGCAAGACTTCAAGTTGAAGCGAAAAGCCCTTGCCGTCCTGATGTGGCCAGCACGCCCCTATTTTTTGCCAGAAAGTTTTATCGTCACTCCCCGTGACGTTCCAGGCGATATAGGTCGGAGCCTTAGTTGCGTTTGTAGTATTTTGGTCTTTAGTTTGTGCCATGATTGTTCTCCTTTGTTTGATGGCTTCTTCATGCATTTCCTAAAGACCGTCCGAATAAGGCCGGTTGTCATTCCCAACACGGGATGGAGCGTTTGCGTAATCTGGCGCGGGCCGGGTATTGATAAGCGGGCGCGGATGGTCAGAAATTTTGCATAAGAACGTAGGCAATCAAATCAAAGCGAGACCTGGCATAGATCAATCTTCCAATAATATGCAGACATAAAACCTCCTAAATCTTCCAAGCCTGTACAAGCGGACTTTATCGAAACTTTTCCACAATCTGGCATTGCTGGCGGCAAGGACGGGCAAGCCCTAACCCTTCTTCACTTCGTTACGACCATAGACGTGGTGCCTTAGCGCCATCTCGTGGCTGAGCTTCCTCCACGAAAGACCTAGACAGGCTGGGTCAAAGATAAGGAGGCAATATGCTAACAATCATTACAACTGGAACATTGATGCAATATACCGAGCTCGAATTGCTCACGATGCATCAGCGATTATCGCAAGAACTGATAATCACCGAACCCGACACCAAAGAGCGCAGGATTACCCTCGCCACATTGGAAAACATCATCCGCGTTATCAATTTCAAACGCTGCCAAAAACCAAAACCGCCGGGCTTCTAACCGGCGGCCATCATGGCACAATAATCGATCATACGAAAAGTTCAGGCCTCAACAGGCCTGAACAACGTAATGTGTATTATCGACCTCAAGGCTAGCAATATCGCCATTAAGAACCATGTCACGGGCGAAGCTTTCAGTATCGAAGTAATAACGTAGGTTTTCAGGGATTTGATCCAAAAGGCCAGTGTCTTCGAGATAGCTTTCAGCGTATTCGAGAATTGAGCCTTCAAACAGGATCACATCGTCCAGACGATCAAGAATGCCTTCCATGGCATAGCCTAAACCTTCGCTCAGATAGATGACTTTGATGACGTCTTCGTCGTCAAGCTCTTCAAAGTGGTCAAACCATTCTTTGAGATTGGCCTGATTGATACCAAGCGTGCCGAATAAACGGTAATTATCACCGTCAATGAACTGGATTTCGTATTCCTCAACTGGATCGCCATAATCATTGAGATGGGTAGCGGATTTAGCGAGATATTCCTCGTAAGTGTTGAAATAAAAGCCTGATGCTGAAATGTCGTATGGTGTTGCGTGATATGTATTTGTCATTGTTTTTCTCCTTGTTTTGAACAAGAAGACGAGCACTGGCTGTTAGGGAGAGGACACAACTGCCTTCACGGAAAGCGAAGCGCATCTAGGAGCGGAAGGTCTGTTGTGAACTCAACCGCAGCCATTAAAAGGGCGCTGACTCAAAACGAGGGGGAAATGAATGAATAGCCTTGAATATCCCAAAAACATTTTAATCAAGAGACAGTAATTTTAGAAACCTATAAATTTCAACCATAGCAAAAGTATCTAATTCGCAATATTTCAAAAGAGATTTAGCCGTTTCTAATGACTCATCATTTTTTAAATTGATCATTCTTTTCCAAGCCTCCATCGCAGAAGTACCATCCTGAATATCAAGCTCTTTATAACTCAATTGCGGACAAATGACGGGGAGCACTTTTTTTATTGATGTTGAACCTTCAAAACGGGAATCGACATAATTAAGTTTAAAAATATCCTCCAGATCAACCATACGATCATTCATACCACCTAAAAACTTAGCGCGATCAGGAAACATTAACGCCATTTCATTGTTCTGAGATTTTTCAAATGATGCATGCCATGATACTATGCTTCCATTCGGGCCAATATCATGTTGCATCCTAGTGACCAAATGGTCTGGCAACCTAACTTCTCTCTCTAAATATTCTCTATGTATCAGGTTTCCATTTTCTTCCAACACATGTAATGAGTACTGCACAGGAAATTGTTTGTGTGGACCAATTCCATCGACAATAGGAATTGCCGAGCTAAAGGTTTCATAATCAAAAAAATATAATGGGAAATTATATCCATCAAGTGTCGCCTTAATAGCGGAATGGTTAATTTGTGGCTCGCATGCATGGGCAGATCTCAATACACATGTTTGTATATCAGACAATTCATAACTTTCTGGAACATCAAGCAAATCACAAACACCTTCATCAACTAAGTGGCAAAGTTTCTTACTGCTTAATCGCGGCAGGCTATAAATTGAGTATTTTGGGATATTTGGGTTAAAATATTCGAATGTGTCGCAATGCTGTGCTTTTGTTTTATATAAACAATCGCATTCGTTTCTATTAATGTCGCTCTTACTTAGTAGTTCTAGCGCTTTGTCAATTTCAGTAGTGGTTTCCTGGTATATCCGCAAGACATCTGCCGTGACATCTATTATGCACAAGAGGGACTCAACATCTACTTTCCCTTTTCTAATATATTCACCATTAAGATGGATAATATAAACCCGATCAACCCTTTGCCCTGAGCGTTCTGCGGCGATTGTTTGGAAGCAAGCATCTTTGATATGGTTATGATCACCACCAGTTTTAACACTGGTCGATGATTTGATCTCATAGAGGCAAATCTCACCATTTTCAAGAATGTCAAAACCATCTGCTCTAGCAAACACCCCATCGTCAGATTTAAATATTTTTTGATAGCTGATAGACGTATTACGGCGCGCTTCAAATAACGCCTTCACATACTTTTCGACTTCATATCCTTCTCGAACTAACTTCTGCATAAAAGCCGAAAAATTACTTGCTGAATAATTTTCATTATCATTCTTATATACCCAGAACGATTTGGGACATTGCAGGAAATGTATGAAGTTAGTTTTTGTTAATATCATAAATTTATTATAACTGACTGAACCAATTCAGCAATTAATATCGGGGGCAGAGAAAATTAAAAATAAAGCGGCTCGCCTAAACCGCTTCATAGTGACACACTTGATTTGCTCCAAGTTGTCAGTGCGCATGTGTGTGAGCTGCAAACAGCCATTAAGTTAGACGAAGCGCATATTCTTAGTATACTTCCTGACTTTGCTTTGCGTCCAGTTCTTTTCCAAAATCAAAGTGTGACCAATTAGTAAACCACAATTGGAGGTTTCCATTATCCGAGACGTAATTTAAAATATTAGATTGCATAGAAGCGTCTTGCACATCAAATAAACTCATAGCTTTGCGTTTTGTGCTCTCTGATATGTAGGGGCAAGATATCAAATCAAGAGCAAGCATGATCATTTCTGCATCTTTATGACTTGTATCTTTTCTTCCTGTAATTTTATCGAGAGCCATTTTTTCAAGGTTAGCCCGTAAAACATTATATCTAACTTTGTTTTTGATATAAAACAGAGCAACAGTGATAGAAAAATAGTTGTGCTTTTTTCCGTTGAGGCAATTAGTATCAATTCCCAAGTATTCTTTTAAAACGGCTTCGTCCAACCAAAACTCTTTCCCCAGTTCAGAAAGGCTAATCAGCAAATAAAGTGTTTCCACTTGTGTGCTAGGCTTCTGTTTATTTTTCTTGAGAATAAAGTTTATCTCATCATAAATCTGTTTGTGAATGGAAAGCCGGTCCTCCCTTGAGCAAGCTTTAAGAAAACTGCATATCACTCTCAAAATACGACATAAACGAATAGTGGTATTGACTTTTGGAGACACGGAATAGACAAAGAAAACAAATTCTAAGATACCACTTAATGCTTTGATCAATTGTGGTCGCAGAGTTTCTCTATTTTCAACAAAACTATAATCTTTAAGGACCTTTTCAATACGCCGCTCAATAATTGATAAAGAGTAATTTAATAAGTCCTTGTATTCCACCTGTGAAGTTTTGATGATTGATTTAAAGGCAGTTATCAAATTTGTTGAATTCGTTTGAATTGAGCCTTTCCAAACTTTTTCACCATTATCGTCAGTGATCTCTTCAAGCTTGAGTTTAATTTTATCACTAAGAAGATTGGTTATCTCATTCTTGGCAATCGTAATCTCAGTAATTATCGGCTTTTCGTATGACATTGCTTTGCTCGAATTGAGGTAAAGCTTGTATTCTTTTAATAGGTGTTGAAGCTCTTCAACAATTGTCTGGCTATCTATGTCATTATTACAAAATACAAAATAGTCATCAACATATCGGAAAATTTCATAGTGGACTTTGTGAGACAACCCAAATTGCTCAAAAAGTTTTGTTTTTAAATCAGCATCTACTTTTTGAAGTATTACTTCAGCGAAAATCCTTGAGAATTCGGGCCCAATAATAATTCCATTTGTCTCGCCATAATGCATTCGCTGCATTAAAGCATCAAATTGTCCTGCAAAACTTGCTTTTGACTCGTTCAGGTTTTCTTTGATCGCCTCCTTGCCCAATACAGCCCAAGTAATTGAATGTGTGTAAATACTATCAAAGCACTTAGAAATATCGAGTTTCATGAGCTTGTTGTATTTCTTTTCACACCGATGATATTGGTAAGATTCATAAAATTTATAGATATTGCTAACATCTTTATAGACAAAGAACGATTTGAGGTTCTCGTATTCTTTTCCGTGCTCTTCAATAATGGTTTCACCATCCGCCAATCGTTCGTAATGAAGTCTATCTTTTATGAATCTATGAGAAGCAATTTTTGCAGGGCGTCTAATGGAAAAATCGCTAATAGAAGTATAGTATACTATTGTTTCTTTACACCTGTCATAGAACTCAACAACATTCATCTGATTTCGAGGATGTGGAACTGTTAGTTCTCGAAATTCATTTTTTTTATGATTTATTTTATAGCCGAATGGTGTCAAAAATCTTTCTGGCTTGGTAGCAGGGTTACCCCCTGTCATTTTGTAAATTTTAAAGGATATTTGCTTTCCCGAAACTTGACGGTTTTCAGTGGTCAATCTTGCAGGATCACGAGGTAAAGAAAATAAGATATGAATAAACTCATTAAGGGCATCATTTTTTTCTTTCCAAACAATTTGCGCAGCCTCACAAGCAACCATATTTTCAATTATGAAATTGTAATAATGTCGATTAGTGAAGGACAAAGGAACTTCATATGGCAGCACATCAGAAAGTAAAACCCTTTCTCTGTGATGCCTGATATTTTTCTTACGGCGAGGCATATTTCCACACCTCCACAATTTCAGTTAATTCATTCGCAGAAAATTTAACAAATACCTTTTCTCGAAAGCCTGTTTTATAAGACAGCGATGATAGCTTGTTTTGAAGTCTTGGGTTTGAGATGACGGAAATTTTGCTTTGCAAGTATGCATCAAGAGCATCCAAATCTGACAAACTAGATTGCGTTATCAAAGAGTTGGAGAAGTAAATACCTGACCGAACATTCTTCTTGTTATTCACCAGACGAGTATTGCTTGTAAGAAACTTAACCCTTTTTATTAGTAGCTTGCGGGCTTTCTGTTCTGCGTATTTCTCTTTTTTTAAATAAGCTGCAAGAGAGCTATCTATTCTACCTTTATATTTATCTAGCTTAGAGCTTGTCATTCCCAAAACTATTTTATCCTGATTACAAAAATTGTAACTATATCCCAAATATTCGAAACTGAATGGAGCATTCACAGGGCTTTCAATTATTGTGGATTTTGCTCGATTAATTTTTAGTCTTAATTTTCTAAACTGGCTAAACCAAAGCTTTTTTAAGGATTGAGCGGTGTCAGCATTTGGAGAGGAGCAAAAAACTGCAACAATATCTGATGTGCCCCTAGATTTGTAGACACCTTGTTTGGTAAAAATGTAGCAAGGAGACTTACATGTCTGGACTGAGATACACCGAGGAATTTAAACGTGAGGCTGTGGCCCAGATCACGGATCGAGGGCATTCGGTTAAAAGC
>JAJFFO010000014.1 GCA_021776615.1 Robiginitomaculum sp.
AGATCGGCCAATAACGGACGTTCCTGCGTTAACAACTAAATCGTTACCTAGTAGCCACAATCCAATTATTCATACATATTCTACAGGTAGAATTTAACATTCTATGCAAATCTCTATCTTCCATTCCATCAAAGCTTGCAAAGCGTATAGGTTCTATTTCACCTAAAAATAATTCTCCTTGATGAAGTATTTTTGAACGATATTTATAAACCTTTTCAGCAAATTTTTTAAATTTAGGATCCCGTGAGCCATAGGTTTGCAAAAACTCTTTGAATTTGGCTAAAACACGGTGGCGATTTTGACCACAGGTCGCGCATGTCTCTACTTCATCCTCTTTGTGATCGAAGTGAATTAAGGTTTCAAGAGCAGACACAACTGAAGCAAAGGATAAAGATTGGTGATCACCCCAAAGCTGTTGGCCTTGGGTAAATAGCGAGCAAGACGACAAAAACGCCTTTTTTGCCTCTTCATTCATCTGATAATATTTATCAAGGCTATCAGTAATGCTATCTGGCAAATCAAGCGTGTCTTCAACCCCTCGGCCAAACCGATTGAAGTATGTATTTGGATCAATTAAAGGGATGGTCTCTTTGGTTGCCTGGAAAAACTCATCCCCGTCTAATGCGTCATCTGGAACGCCATAGCCATGTAGGGAGTACATTTCTTGGCCCCAAACACTAGCTTTATCAGTCATAGGAATTTCTTGGTCACGAGTGCCGGTAGGAAGAAACCACGATTGGCGGGACGAGTACTGGAAGAATGTATTAGTCGTCAAAGCGGTTAAGATAAGCATGATTTCTTTGGTAGTTTGGCTGGCTACTTCATTTTTTCCAATATATTTCGGTAAAACTCGGCCGTTGGGATCGCTTCTTTCTTCATCAGGCGAGTCAAAAACAAACTCCAATACAAACGGATAATGACCGATCATAGCCCGTGGCAAAGGTGCTCCTTCTGGTGGTGGAGAAATCTGAAACAAATCTTTGTAACGATATGAATGGGCTACTGGTATTTTAGACATAACAAGACGTTTTCTGTGGATCAGCGACATATTTTTTCCTGAATCTACATTTCACTTAATGTCCGTTTAGGGTCGAACGGAGACGTTTCACCTTATGGCCCTCGAATGTCCACTTTGAGAACACCTGACACTGTCTATCAGGTCAGATACCAATTTTTACAGTTTATCATATCTGCGTTTTAGTCACCAGTGATGATCAAACTTCAAAATAAGTAAACTCAACCATGCAAATCTAACATTTGATATTTCATTTGCATGGTTGTGGTCGGTCTGCAGCGATCCTAAATCACTCATCAAATCGTGATTAGCCAACCCCGACACTCCCCGCATACCGTCATCCCATACGGAAGGTGGGAGAGCGGCTTATGCCGAAACATGATGATTGGCACCCTGAAAATAAGGGCAAAGCCAAGGATGCACAGAATACAGCATCACATCCTGATAAACAGGAGCTTAAAACGCGAACTGATGCGGTAAAGGCCGAGGCCAAATTCGGGGCGGTTACAGAGATTGCGGAACAAGAGCAAAAACGAAATATTCCCAAACAACAACTCGTCCCCAAGAACCCTATGACACGCAGGGGCGGAGATGAAATTGCTGCCAATGCAAAACGTCAAAACATTCATGATAAGCATCAGGGTGATGTCAAAAAAGAAGTTGAAGCACGCCAAAAAGAAATCGCGGCCAAGTTCCAAAAAGACAAGGAACGCGGCGACAAAGAGCGATAATTATTGAAAATACTCCATATTTTATATATACTTAGAAAATGCATTTTTTCTCAAAAGACGCACTAAGGCGTGTGTATCTGAAGCCTATCGACGACAGAGGTAATAACTCCGTACAGTGTATTAAAATATCTAAAAGCCTGTACTGGCAGGCGGCCAATCTTTTGACAGCCAATGACGATCTGGACAATCAAACCTATCTTTACCGCATCATTCGTATGGAAGCGATTTTCGCAAAAGAATCCATGTCGCGCGTAGCGAAAAGTATGTTTTCTGAACTTCTCAAATATCCCGACAGTGTTTTGCGTGTGGAATCTATGAATGACTGGCCGTTGTTAACACCAAAACGCAAACGCGAAATTGCAATGTCCCAGCAAATGCTTTCCAGTGAGTTTGCCATGCAGGGAGGCGAAAAGCCTTTCGTCAGGCTTTATGATGCTGAAAAGGTTAAGTTGGATATCCCGGATCAATATTTTTAATACTCCCTATCATAAAAGACATAATTATTGAAAATACTTCATATTTTATGTACACTTAGTTGATGGGCCTTTTCACACAAGACACACTGCGCAGAGTATATTTGAAGCCATTAGACCATCTTGGAAATAACTTTGTGCAGTATATTAAAATACCCAAACACTATTATTGGCCCGTAGCAAATATGCTAGCGGCGAACCCTGATCATCGCGGGCAAACATATTTCTATGGTATTATTCACTTTGAAGCCACATTCGCAAAACAATCCATGGCGCGGGTAGCTAAAAGCATTTTTTCCGAAATACTTTATGATCCCAACGGCATTGAGCGGGCAGATTACGTGAATAATCGTCCCTTAATCACTCCTACACGCAAACGCGAGATTGCCCTTGCACAGCAATTGCTCGCCTGTGAGTTCGCCATGCAAGGCGGCGAAAAGCCGTTTGTCAGATTTTACGATGCCACTGACGCGGATTTTGATGTTCCAGAGGTTTATATATAACGCTTAATCCATGCTTTCATTCTCACAAAACACTTTGAAAACGGTATATCTCAAGCCAAGGAACATGCGCTCAGTCGAGAATGTACAGGCGCTCAAGATTCGTAAAGAGCTTTACTGGCCTATTGCCAATTTATTGACCAGCAACCCCCACCGGCACAGCTATTTCTATATTATCATTCATTATGAAGCGACCATGTTAAAGGAACCGATAAACCGGGTCGCCGTCAGCGTGTTCAAAGAAATCCTGTCAGGGAAAAGTGATAGTATTTCTCTTCATATGTTTGAAAAGCCCCCGTTGCTTACCCCCACACGCAAACGTGATGTAGCCATGACACAACAACTTCTGGCCAGCGAATTTGCCATGCAGGGCGGCGCAATCCCTTATGTGCGCATTTATGATGCAACTGACGTGGATGCGGAATCGGTTGACGTCTACCTATAAATCCCCTTTACCCGGAATAATTGATCTTTCATATAGTAATGATTGTCATGGTGCGGGGATGATTTATGGATTTCCATCAACTGCCAAGAGGGTTGCCCGGCACACCGGCAGGGGCCGGTGATGCACCGCGCGCTTTGTGGCGCGCTCCCCAAACGCTCACTCAAAATGAAAACTGGCAATATACACCGGGCAAGGTAGCGCTCGGCAGTCTGAACGATCAGATTGTTGGCATTGCGGATAACCGCCACCTGATGACCATTGCCGGATCACGCACTGGCAAAGGTACAAGCGCGATTGTGCCAAATCTGCTTGTCTATCCCGGCTCTGTTCTGGTGCTTGATCCCAAAGGTGAGAATGCGAGCATTACAGCGGAGCGCCGCGCAAGCGGGCGCGGCATTCCAAAGGGCGGATTGGGGCAAGATGTTTTCGTTATTGATCCCTTTGGGGTTGCCGAAGTGTCTGAGGATTTGCGCGCCAGTTTTAATCCGCTGGCTAATCTTGATCCTGAAAGCGCGGACTTTATTGATGAATGCGATTCCATTGCGGACGCCTTAGTGGTTGCGGAACCCGGCAAGGAAAATGATCACTGGAATTCATCGGCGCGTCTGATCCTGCGCGGGGTTATCGCGTGGGTTGCTGCGGCACCAGATATTGAGACGCGCGATCTTATAGAAGTGCGGCGGTTGATGTTCCTACCCATAGAGGGTGAAACAGAAGATACACTGCAATTACTCCTCGCCGAAATGTCAGTGTCCGAGCATATCGCGCACGGCATTCCGGCAGAAGCCGCAAATGCGTTAGTTGGCATGGGAGAGCGGGAACGCGGCTCTGTCCTGTCCACCATTCGCCAGAACATTGCTTTTTTATCTTCACCGCCAATGGCGGCGGCGTTGAAAGATACCGACCGCGCACCTGACTTGCGCCAATGGAAGTTCGCCAAGCAATCCATTTATCTTTGCCTGCCTGCCGGACGGCTGCACCGGCATTTCCGTTTCTTTCGCCTATTCATCAATCGCCTGTTGGCGGCAGTGGAAGCGGACAAAGACGTGCCTGAAATTCCAGCCTTAATGATCCTCGATGAAATGCATGCGCTAGGCCATATGGCCATGCTAGAAACCGCCGCCGGACTGTTCGCCGGTTTTGGTGTGCGTATCTGGTCGATATGGCAGGATATGGCACAGCTCAAACACCTGTACCGCGCGCGTTGGGAAACTTTTATCGGTAATGCCAGCGTGCTTCAGTTTTTCGGCCTAAATGACATGACCACCCTGAAATGGGTGTCTGACCGATTAGGCAATTCTTCCATATTATCAATATCGCAGGGACCGCAAACCATGGAGAGCGCAGCGCAAGGATTAAGCGCCGAGTCTCAATCCATTCAGGCTTCGCCCCTGCTCACACCGGATGAAATTGCTTATTTCTTTTCAAGGGAAAGCGGCAATCAACTGGTCATTTTTCCGGGAAGCGATCCAATTTTCATGAAACGTCTGCCGTACTGGGCGGCACCATATGAGGGGATGATAAAATCATGAGTGATACGACTAATGAGACCGAGGATAAGTTTGTACCTGTACCGGAATTACCCAAAGGACTGCGTGTCGAAACATTTAATGATAAGCACCATGTCGAGTTTCCAGCGACCACTAGGCGGCGTATGGCAATCATGACCATATATGCGTTTTTTGCCATACCAACAGCTTTGGCTTTGATCTTCGGAAGTTGGGAATTCGGACGCTATGCAGACGGAAATGAAATTTTTGGCGCGATAATGCTGAGCGTATTCTATGCGTTAGTCACTTTTGGTATTGCCTATTTCATCTACAGAGCAAGAGTTCGGATCGGGGTGGTGGACGGCGCTGTTACCGTAAACGGCAAACATTATGATCCCGCTCACTTCGAGGGGCTACGCTATGATTCAGACCTCGAATACAGCGTGCAGGGAAAATCACCTGTCGTGTTTGGCGGCATCGGCATCAAATATGGCCGCTGGGGCATCCGTACCCCCTTCATGGTCGATAAGGGCTATGTCGGGCAATATATCGTCTTTACCAACGAGTTTATTGGCAAGCATCTTTCCGAACCTCTCCCAAAATATGCGCCTTCTGCGGGTGTTCGGCAGCAGGCGTTTTAGGGCTTTAGAAATTCAAACCACAGAAAAGCCGGAGCTATATATGTCCCGGCTTTTTTGATGCACTCATTTACGCGGCTTTGTCTTTGATGGTGCGGTAAACAATACGGCCTTTGCCCTGCATAAGCTCCATCGGTGTAACAGTGAGATTGAGGTTGCCGCCCTGACCGTCCTTATGCGGCCAGATTGCACCGATTTCTGTCCAACTGGCTTTTGCATCTTCACTTTGAGCTTCCTGCACCAGATAGACACGGTGTGAAGGTTTTGCGCCTGTGGCCGGGTTTTGAGTTTGTTGGTTCGTCATAAGTAAGTTCCTTTCAGTTTATTGGCTCTGGCTTGAGTGCCGGGCCTGATGCCAGTGCAGCACCACAGCTTTCGACCAAGGTCATGAGCAACACGGGAGCGATAGCGAAGGGAGCGGGCAGCGTATTGACCTGATGGGTCGGCGGGGTGTGGTCAAAGGGCAGCAGATCAGGTCTGGCTCTTAGCCACGCACGAATTTAAGGAAAAGACGGAATGCAATGGGTTACAAAAGCAATTTCACGCCATAAACAAGGCACGCAAAGCTTTGAGTTGCACAGCATGTTTATCGGGATCATTTGTCTTGAATTTTTCAAGATTGAGCAGTTTCCAGCGAACAGCAGGCAATTCAGCCGCTTGGGGCAGATCAATCAGGCTGAAATCAGGCTCTGCTTTGTGTGCCCCTTCGAGGAAGCCAGCAGCTTTGCCGGTTAACTTCTCACGCAAAGATGAGATCAAGGTCTCGTGAGCCGCATAAAGCTCATCAAGCGCAACAGGCTCCGCACTCATACCTTCAAACTCTCGTGCAAATGTCTCGGCGATATTGATCGGCCCCGGGTCCAGCAATTCGTGCATCGGACGTCCTGAGGAAATCAGATAGATAAGGAAGGTACGGAACAGGTTGTCCGTTAAACCTTCATTTCGCAGCAGATGGTGAATGTCGAACAAGTCGCGTGGGTGGGCGCGGTCGAGGGCAGCGACTATTTTGCCTCCGAACAGTTCCTCGAATGCAACAACGGGCATTTCTGCAAAGCCAAATTCATTCTCAACCGCCTCATGCACCATCATGGAAACGGGTGGAAACAGTGTCCCGCGCAGCACCGGTGACACCTCGACCTTAACCGTTGCGCCAGCAGTGCTGACGAGAATGCGCGTTTCTTCCCTGCCGCCACCATCAACAAGCTTAGCCTGTACATCCGGCATTTTAGCATTGATCCGAGCACACAGGCGGGACAGACTTTTGGCAATCCCGCGCAAGCTCTCATTCCTGTCTTTGATTGGCAGATAGATGAGATCAATATCGACCGAGTAGCGTGGCAAGGCCCGATAAAAGAGATTGATCGCCGTGCCGCCTTTAAGGGCAAAGTCTGCCTCTTCCGAGACCAGCGGGATCAAACGGACAAGCAACTGTACTTGTGCAGCATAGGTCTCACGCACCACTGTTCTCCTCACCAGCACTAAGGAAAGATGCCGGTATGGTGATCCGGTACTCAGGGTGGATTTTACCGCCCTTGACGAGTTGACGGTCGCCCTTGCCGAAATCGAGCAGACTTTTGTCCATATGCTTGAGCCAGGCATGCTGATGCCGATCCGCAAAAACAAAGAAAAGCCGTAACACCTTCACCTTCCGGCAAGCCACTAGGAGTGGCATGAGCTTGCGCGGACTGAGATTAACAAGTCCCTGAAACACCAAATCCAACTGATCAAAACCTGCACCGTCCGGCAGTTCATCAAATGCTTCAAGGATTGCGCGCTCAGGGGTCGAAGTCGGAAAGGACAGTCCTCTGAAAGCCATTGAAAAACTGCTAGAGAAGGCTGACTTTTTTGGATTGAGGCTTCCAACGCCCAACCGGGCATCGCCAAGCAGCTTGGGCGAGCATGTTTCAATTTGGGCATTAGTGCTGATCTTACTCAGCCACCCGGGTAGATTCTCTCCGAAAAGCTGAACACGCTCTTTCCCGCCCATGGGGAGATAATGACCAAGGCCATGCAGATGCAAGGCCGTCATGCCGCCGACATGGAACTTGATCTCCATGATCTTATCCATTGATGCGGCCACGACCTGCCAGTCCAACGGTAAATCTGGCTTTTGGTTGTCGGTTGGACGGACAAACAGCCCATGTGCTAGACGTTTCAGCCAGCCACGCCTCACATAATCATGGACGGAGGACCGTGCGATACGATGACGGTTCATCCATTTTGAGTCCACGAGAAAGCCCGGCGGCACTGAACCCAACAGTTTCTTTAACTTCTCTTCTTTTTGTCCATTCATAACGGACATTATGCCACGATTCTAAAGGAAGCACCATAAGATTCTTTATATAATTGCAAATATGTCCGCTCAAAACGGACTAATGTCGGCATTTTCAAAGCAAACTCTAAACCAAACGTGACATAATCGAGAATTTTCTGGGCTCCAACAACCCGAAACGCATCCGCCTTGAGATGGTCCAGTTATCAGTCAGGGACATGTCAAAACATTGAGGTCAGCAATCAAGCCGCAGATAAGCGGCTCCTCCACGAAAGTTGCGGTCGTATGCGATGACGCCTGACCAGCACCTGCCTCCAACCCCGGCCATCAAGGTCGATAATGGTTCCGGCCTTCAGCCAAGGAGGCCAAAATGATACCCGATTTTTACCCGCACGAGCTTTGCCGATTAAGTGATGATGAACTTGAAATTCTGTTCACCCATATTCGTGAACTGCTTATGGATTTAGAGCCTAATAGCCCGGAATGCGTAACAGCACTTGATTTATTGACGCACATTCGCGCCGAGTTTAACCGCCGCATTCAGTGCAAATTCGGTTGGGCCGGGCCAGCTTTAAGGTGAGCATTCTAAGCCGCAATAACTCGGGCTTTCCTTTTCACATTATTCTTTAATAACTTCATGTACTTACTCAAAATTTTCATTGGCAGATATGGACAATTTTTATAATCTTCATTATAACCGATAAAGGGAATTTTCAACAACAACCTAAAGACTTTGCATGGACACTATAAATACAGTTCAGAAGATATGGGGCTTTTGTCGCGTCTTAAGAGGCGATGGCATCAGTTATAATGAGTATATCTCAGAATTGACTTACTTATTATTTCTGAAAATTGCCAAAGAAACTGGCCAAGAAAACCTTCTTCCTGAAGGATACCGTTGGGATAACCTCGTTTCTCATCCAGAATCTGGTTTATTGGGTTTTTACCATATACTCTTGACCCATCTGGGTGAAGAATCTGAAAATGACCGTGTCAAAAATATATACAAATTTCCGACCACTGTTTTTAACCATGATGAAAATTTGAAAGTTGTCGTTGATGGCATCAACAAACTGCAATGGCATTCAATTTCAAAGGATTCCTTTGGCGATATTTATGAAGGCTTACTACAAAAAAATGCTGAAAGTTCGGGAGCTGGCCAGTACTTCACACCGAGGGCACTGGTTGATGCAATCATAAAAGTAATGAAGCCAAAGCTAGGTGAAACTATCCAAGACCCAGCATCTGGAACTGGTGGCTTTTTGATTTCAACCGATAAATATCTACGGGATAACGATATAAAAGAGGAATATCGTAAATTACCACCACGCTACGAAGGTTTGGAAATTGAAAAAGGAACCTACCGTTTATGCCTGATGAATACGTTTCTTCATGGAATGGATGCCAATATAATACTTGGTGATGCTCTTACTGAAGATGCAAACGAACTTAGCCCGGCAGACCTGATTATCGCCAATCCGCCTTTTGGATCTATATCTGGAAGTGTCAGAGAAAAACGGAAAGACATCAAATTTTCAAGCTCTAATAAGCAACTCGATTTTCTCCAGCATATCTATAACGGTCTAAGTACTGGTGGACGTGCTGCTGTTGTGCTCCCAGACAACGTCTTGTTCGAAGAAGGTATTGGCCAAAAAATCCGGCAAGACCTAATGGACAAATGTGATTTGCACACAATTTTACGGCTACCGACAGGCATTTTTTATGCCCACGGCGTGAAAACAAATGTGCTGTTTATTACTCGTGGCTCAAAAGACAAAGACAACACAAAAAATACTTGGGTGTATGATTTAAGAACCAATATGCCCAATTTTGGCAAACGCACCCCCCTTACTGAAAAACATTTTGATGACTTTGTGATTGCTTTCGGCACCGACCCTTTGGGAAAAGCGAAACGCAAAGATGAAGGGATAAAGGGTCGTTTTCGTAAATTTACCCGTAGTGAAATTGAAAAGCGTGACGACAACATAAATATCAGCTGGTTTGATGATAAAAACTCGGCAGACCAAAATGGACAAGAGCCAGACGCTATCACCGCCCAAATCAAAGAAAGTTTGCATACGGCCCTAAATGAAATTGAAGCTCTTCAATCCATATTAGACCCCTCATCAGAGATAATGCGATGAGTGAAGAAAGGTGGCAAATTCCAAATACATGGAAGTGGGAAAAGGCCAAGAATATTGCTCAAATTATAGGTGGCGGCACTCCGAAAAATTCGCAAGACACAAGAAATTATGACGAAGAAGGTATACCTTGGTTAACACCAGCTGATCTGTCAAAATATCAGCTTTCAACTGTTTCTAGGGGTAAACGAAATCTATCTAATGTGGGTTACGCTAACAGTTCTACAAAAATTCTCCCTATAGGTAGTGTCCTTTATTCATCGCGAGCGCCCATCGGCTACTGTGTTATTGCAGAAAATGAAATTACTACAAATCAGGGCTTCAAGAACTTTATACCATATGGAAACATTGACCCGCGATATCTGCGGTATTATTTGCTGAGTGCAAAGGAATATGCTGAGAGTAAAGCCAGTGGAACTACTTTCTTGGAACTATCTGGTAAGGCGACCGGAGAATTAGTGTTTCCCATCGCTCCCTTAAACGAACAAAAACGGATTGCAGATAAAATCGATGCCTTAAAGGCACGAAGCGATAAAATCAAATCAGCACTCGATGCTATTCCAGCATTTTTAGACCAATATCGCCAGTCCATTCTCCACGCCGCTTTCAGTGGAGACCTCACCAAGGTTTGGCGAGAACAAAATCTAGATACTTCATCCGGCATTAGTTCTTCTGTGATTTCGCACGACACAGATAAACCTCAGGGGTGGCAAGTACGCTCCCTTGAATCACTAGTGGAACCGGAACGAGGTATTCCTTATGGTGTTGTCCAAACTGGACAGCCTACGAAAAACGGTGTCCCTACCGTACGTGCCGGAGATATCAAGGGCTTCAAAATAGTAAAAAGAAACTTGAAGAGAATATCACCCGCTGTTTCGCTAAAATATCAACGCACCATATTAAAAGGTGGTGAGGTACTTCTTTCAATTCGAGGTACTGTTGGAAATGCTGCGGTGGTTGGAGAGAACTTAATAAATTGTAATATAAGTAGGGAAATAGCGTTAATCCCGGTTCTACCTAAAATTAATCCATACTATATAGCATTCCTTCTTGCTTCGCCTGATGGCCAATCATTCCTCCGCAAAAAAACTAAAGGTGTTGCCCAGCAGGGCATCAATTTGTCTGACATTAGAGCCTTTCCTGTCTTAGTGCCCCCTGTCCCAGAACAGGATGAAATTGTCAAACAGATACGATCTCATTTCGAAAAACTGAATGCTTTTGAAAAGACACTAGAAATATGCATGGCCTTAAGGGATGATTTGATACAATCTATTGTAGCAAAGGCCTTTCGTGGCCAACTTGTGCCTCAAGACCCAAGTGATGAGCCTGCAAGTGCTCTTTTAGGGCGCATCAAAATTGAACGCGCTGAAATGGCAAAAAATTCGAGACTAAACAAAAAGGTAGTAAAAATTCGGAAAATTAGTGAGGCTAAAAAAATGATTATACCTGTGATTCAAGCGCTAAAAAATGAAAAGTCCCCTCTTACTGCGCAGGACTTGCTCACAAAGGCCGGATATCCACACGACGCCACCACCAACCAAGTGGAGCCTTTTTTTTTAGATATCCGTGATGCCCTTCAGGCAAAAAAGATTACTCATAATCGCGTTGGTGATGAAGATGTATTTGAGCTTGCAGGATAACCTTTGAATGAAAATTGATTACCTCCATATACAATCTCAATTCAAAAACTTGAATGATGTCACGGTTAATTTTGATCATGATAATTTGATGACTGTCATTGTGGGAGGTAATGGTTCAGGAAAATCGAACGTATTGGAGGCATTGGTATCTATCTTCCGAAACCTCGACCTAGGCAGGCCACCCCGTTTCAAATATAAATTAAAGTATCGTCTCGGAAGTAATAATGAAAAAAAATGGGTTACTATATTAGCCGACACTGAAGGGAAAACATTATCCCAACAGTATCACATTACAGTAGCTAATTCGGAAGATGGGTCTGAAAAAAAAGTAGCTATTTCCAAAGTCAAAAGAGATAAAAACGGTAATTCTGAGCATCTTCCAAACCATGTTTTTGCATACTATTCCGGCCCAAGTGATAGGCTTGAAAATTACTTTAGAAGACACCGCGCAAATTTTTATAACAAGCTGCTAAAGAACGAGGTAAATCTCAAGGGAGATATTCGACCTCTTTTTTATGCAAAACCATTTCATAGCCAATTTGTGCTCTTGGCCTTTTTTTTAAGTGAACAGAATGAAACAGAGAAGAAATTCTTAAGAGATCATTTGGGTATCGTGGGATTGGACTCAGTTCACTTTGTTATGCGCCGCCCAGAATGGGTGCAGTCAAAAAATAAAAGTGAACTATTTTGGGGTGCCCGTGGTGTTGTCCGCGATTTTCTTGACACCTTATATCCACACTGCCTTGCGCCCGTAAAAATAACTCGCAAAGAGGATATGACTTTAACCGGTAGTGACATTAAAAATGAATTTGTTCACCTGTTTTTACCTGACGTGAAAACGCTTCGCGAATTTGCCAAAGGGTTACGACAAGATGTTTTTTTTAAAATGCTAGAAAGCACGCTACTTTCAAACATCATATCGGAAGTTAGTGTTCGAGTTAAAGTCACATCAAGCAAGGAGCCCCTCTCATTCAGAGAACTAAGTGAAGGCGAACAACAATTATTGACAGTATTAGGGTTACTCAAATTCACGGGTGGCAAAGATTCGCTATTCCTTTTGGATGAGCCAGATACGCATCTAAACCCTGCTTGGACTGTAAAATATTTAGAATTTCTCCGTGAATTTGTGCCTGACGAGGATACCAGTCATTTGCTTATGGTTTCGCACCATCCGCTTGCGATTGCCGAGCTTGAAAAAGCGCAAGTTCAAGTAATGTGGAGAGATGACCAACATCAGGTGCACGCTCAGGAGCCTTTTGAAAGCCCTCGGGGCATGGGGTTTTCCGGCATTTTAACAAGCGATATGTTTGGATTGAATAGCACTTTAGATAAACCGACCGAAGGCCTAATCAGAGAGCGCAGAGCTCTATTAGAGCTTGATAATATGAGCACAATTCAAGTTGCTCGCTTAGAAGAAATTAATGAAAAGATTGAGTCTCTAGGTATCTCTACCGAACACTGGGATACTGAATATTCTGAATTTTTGAAGGCAAAATCTAAGAAGAACCAAACCATTATTAATAATGACAGTCCAACGCCACAAATCAGGAAACAACGCCGCCAGATTGCCGATGAAATTTTGAACGAATTAAAAAATGAATGATGGGGAATACATTTGAGGTTTATTGATATTAGTCCAGATGAGTTGCAGATACCCGATGATTGGAAGGCCAAGGCTGAACAGTTAACGAAGGACTTGATCAATGAAGCTGACCCGACAAAACGCAAAGAGTTAATCGATAATAACGCTCACGTGTGGGGAGAAATTAAGCCATTACTTGAGAAGTTATCGGACGGGAAATGTTGGTACACAGAGGCCAAACAAGAAGGTACAGACACGGACGTTGATCATTATCGCCCTAAAAAAAAGGTCTCGGAAGAAGACGATAATAATGAAGGATATTGGTGGCTTTCATTTGAGGCTCGGAATTATCGACTTAGCTGCATTGTCGCTAACCGTAGGCGCAAAGATAAAGAGACAGGGATAACAGGCGGGAAAGGAAGCCATTTTCCACTATGTGTCCCTGAAAATCGAGCAACGACGCCTAATTGTGACTTGGATGGGGAGTTGCCGGAATTACTCGACCCATGTGATGAAGTTGATGTCGCCCTCCTAACATTTGCTGAAAATGGCGAGGCTCTACCTCGTCATAGTTCAGATAGTAGTTCTAGGTTTAATCAAAGAGCCTCAAAATCCATTGAATTATATAATTTGAATTATCACGATTTCAAAAACGCCCGAATTGGCCTAAGAGACAGGCTCAAGGAATTACGCACTGACGCTGCAAAAAATTACAAAAAACTAGCTGCTGGTGATGCGGCTCACAAAGAAGCTTATCGGCAAACAATTCGGGACTTAAAAAAATACCTAAAGCCGGAACAACCGTATTCAAGTTTTTGCAAAACCTATTTAGAAAACTATCGGCACGAAGAGCATTTATTGGGTGTTTTTTAGCCCCTTTCATCTACATGATTTATTGTAGGTGGAGAAACCTCGTTCCAAGGGGCTATAACATGCCCTTTGGCCTCAATGGTGTTGTCTCAATGAAGTTGCCTTAGGGTTTCAGGGGCAGCAGGGACGCGCCCTTGAATGGTGGTACAGCGGCCAAGCGCTGTGCGTGGTATGGCGGCGCAACGACATTGGTGTGTAATGCCTGATACGCACCACCCTTGCCTATAGTGAAGATTGTAGCGCTCCCATATAGCTGGCGGAAATTAAGCTAAAGAATACATTCGTAGGCAAGCCCAGAGGGATGAAACGGGAGAGCGGAGCGTCTCCCTTTCCAAGAGGTGTGGTACTACCACACACATCTTGCGCGCAGAATAAGCGAAGTAATAGCCGGTACTACCCCGTCCGGCCACCTGTGCCTCCTAACCCGAATACCGATGCCGGGACAGCGCCCGTGAGAGTGTCGAACGGTCAACGCCGTATTGTTTGGCCAGTTCTGTAAGCGTCGCACCTTTTCGATAAAGCTGCTCGGCCTCACTCACCTGTGCTGCCATCAGCTTGCGGGGCCGCCCTATCAGGACACCGCGTGCTTTTGCAGCGGCCATGCCTGCTACGGTGCGTTCACGGATAAGGTCGCGTTCAAACTCCGCGAGCGCCCCCATAATATGGAAGACCAGCTTGCCGGAAGATGTGGCCGTATCAATCCCGTCAGACAGCGAACAAAACTCCACATTCTTTGTGCCTAACTGCTCGATCAGTTTAATGAGAAACCCTAACGAACGTCCGAGCCGGTCAAGCCGCCATACCACGATTGTGTCACCGGCTTTGGCCTGTTTTAAAGCACGCCTGAGGCCGGGCCGCTCGTCCTGATTACCACTTACACCGTGGTCTCGATAAACCTTATCGCAACCAGCGGCCTTTAATGCATCCAATTGCAAGGACAGGTTTTGATCCTCGGTAGAAACCCGTGCATAGCCAATCTTTCTCATAGGCAAAGGGTACGATCAGTAAAGGCAACTGACCAAAGTAAAAACGCCAGATTTTCTAATGAGATGTGCAAAAGGGCTCGGTTTTGCACTAAGCCCAAATTTCATACGGAGTCGTGATTGAATGCGTCCGTATGCACAGCTTTGTGTTAGATTTTGCGTAAGTCGAGAGCACCGTATTGTCAAATCACATTTTATGGAAATAGAGCAAAAAGGAGCCCTTTTGCCGCGACCTGAATAACGCAATTTGCGCCCAGTCAAAAGGACCAAAAAATGAAGAAAGTCAACAACACCTTCAAGCTCGTCATCGGGCTTGTTCTTTTAGGATTAACCGCCTGTGGCCAGAGCGGACCGGACGCTATCCAGTCCTCGGCCATAATAGAAGCTTTGCAAAAAACGTACTTCTATGAATATCAACTCCTAAATATTGATGACGTTGATGTCCTCGCTATTGAAAACACAGGAACAGAAACACGCCCGGCATATGAACTAAGGATAAGGGTTACGGCTTCGTTACCCTTTGATACCTACGGGGATGCACAGGCATATGCGCCGCCACTGCTTCAAGAAACCGGCAACAGCGAAAATATGAAGATCGTCGGAAGATTTGGCAAAGAAGGTCAGGAAGCAGAAAGGGAAGGTGTTCT
>JAJFFO010000015.1 GCA_021776615.1 Robiginitomaculum sp.
ACTCTATCAAGGCCGTAAACGTATAACCCTATGCTCCTGCAATTCATACTCGTAGAATATCACTCAGGACATAAACATCTATTGTCAAAGAACTAACGACCAATCTACGTTTTTTTTCTTTGCCATGCTATAGCGTCGGCCATCGAAAAAAGAAAAATGTATGACTGGCTCTTTAACAACAATAATATGTTGCAATAACGGTAATCTCTAACAGACTATAGTTCCAGGTTTGGAAGAGCTTCAACCTGAACTCTACCGACAGAAGCAAGACGAAGGTCATTGGTCAGGAACACTTCACATCCTGTGACTATGGCTGTCGACAGATGGATAGCATCCGGCAGTTTGATACGGTGTCTCGAACGAAGAAGGGCGGCCTCCACTAGGGTACGACGATCTACCGGAGCCACTGTGAAGCTTCCGCGGCTAACCAATGTTCGCTCGTACCTCTGACGAGCTGGTTGATCACCATCAAGCAAGGGTTTTACCAGGACTTCGGCTATAGTTAGTTCACTGGTTAGGGCCGATTGAGAACCAGTACTAATATTCTTAAAAAAAAGACTTAAAATCTCACGATAACGAGCAAAGCCTTCCATTCCATAGATTACTATATTCGCATCGATATACACTCTTTTACCCTCAAGAGCAGTTACTGATCCCATTGATCGCGTTCCTTTCGGATAAAGGTATCAACCTCTTCAACACTCTGATAATGACCAGAGGCCTTACCCAAAGAGGCATATAAGCTATAGTCCTCGGCAGTATCACCGGCACTGACAGGAGCATCAACAGTGATTTCTACTACTGCTTCAAGACCTTCAACCAGATCGACAGTAAGCTCTACATCACTTAAGTCGATATGTCCTCCGCTACCAACGCGAACTTTTTTTCTCACGGTCGTAATCATCAATCATACCTCCATAGAGAGTAAACAACTCTTTGATCATAACAGACTTAATCTACTGCTTTTTAGTTTAGAAGTAAATACTTCTTTTGCGACCTTACCCGAAGAAGACCCAGACTCCATAGGCTTCATCTCTGACAGGTCGGGCGTGACTCCCTGACCGGGGTCATATCCCTATAGCGTGCGGCATCCGGTGGTCTACCCTACCTTCTGGCGCTGTTCTCTGGGCTGCCGCGACCCTGGTCAGGGGCCGTTCCTTCCCCCGTCCTCCGCTGATGCTGCGTCCGTCCCCTTATATCCCGCGAGGCTCCTCTGTCTGATTGCCCACGGCTTCGGACGCTCGGCATCGGCTCTGGCTAGCTGGGCTATTGCTTGGCCCTGCTGCGCTTCGCCGCTGCTCCTTGCTCCACCGCCCGCGCCCAGTAGTCGCTGGCTCCTCTGTACTAACACAACACCTTTTTCTCTGGCGCTCCTGCTGCCTCTTCCGCCGCACCTGGTTGTTCTGATGGGGCTGCCTCTTGCTACCGTGCGGCGGTCTTGCCGTAGTCAAGGCAGAACTCAGATTGCCGCGCTTCGCTCGCAATGACAGACACAACTCAGATTGCCACGTCGTCTACTTCGTAGCTTCCTCGCGGGTGACAGACACAACACAATGACAGTTACTAATCTTCCGAGGGATCACTACCGCTGTATTTCGCTAGCTGTTTCTTTAACTCCTCTACCCCATCACGCTGATAACGCTCAGTGCTCGACACATAACGGTGACCCGCTAGATACTGTACCTCGCGTAGGTTCTTTTCGCGTACCCACTGAACCAGAACACTCGTACGTACCTGGCTAATGCTCCGGAACCAATCATAACGGCGGCGTAAATGACAGGCCAACTTCTCTAATGACCTCCGGACACTACTACCTTGACCTACACCGACATAAAATCGATCACTTTCCGCTCCGCGCTCAGAGATAAGAACCGGACGTACTCTTGATACATACCGTTGCAGGTACACCATCTGCTCCGGACGCAAGGCCATCACTCGGCTATTACTACGGCGACGCCCTGCAATACGTACACTGCCACTCTCTAGCCAGACATCTCTGGCATCCAACCCACACAACTCTCCGCCGGTAAGCGCCTGGTACACGAGCATTCCGACTATACACTTATTACGTAAATGAACCTGACTGGTGCTAGGATACTCTCGGTACATCTGCTCTAATAGATGGTACTCCACCACATCGTGAAGGACTCGGCGCACTCCGCCACGAACCCTAACATCAAGGGCGGGGTTCTCATCGCAGAGGCCACACTCTACCATCCACTGGTAATACTTTCGTACGCTATGAAGATGGCGGTTGATCGTCACCACACTGTAACCCAAAGACCGCAAGTGACCGGCATACGCCATCACATCGCTGTGACTTGACTCTGCCACTGATACACCTTCTTCCTCACACCACAACACATAGCATTCCACATTATGAAGGTAACCCGATACTGTACGCTCGCGGTAGCAACCACGCAGATATTCCCGGTACTCCTTCACCCTTCCATCTCCAGATGAGTGTAGAGCTGCGTACTCTCACTGCTACGATGACCTAACATCTGACGGATCTTATCCAGTGACATACCACGGTGCAATAGATGGGTCGCCAACGAGTGGCGCAAGCTGTGTAATCCCACCGCCTTCTCGATGCCTGCCTCACTGCACAACAACCGTAATCGCTGGTATAAACTACCACCGCTGGAACGCTGACCCACACGGCTGATAAATAAACCGCCATCCTGGTGATAACCACGCCAATGATCCAGATATTCCTGCAGGTGTTCGATCACCCAACCGCTCATTGGTACAGTACGTTCACGGTAGTTCTTGCCTTTGCGTACATACACCATCTGTTCATTCATCAGGATGTCAGACACATCCAGGGCGGCGCCCTCACTGCGACGAAGACCACAGCCATAGTAGATGCTGAGCATTGCTCTATCACGCTGTCCCAGAGCCGTACCTACTTCACAAGCCTGGTATAAACTCCGTACTTCAAGCTCGCTCAACACCACCGGACGAGGTGACGCTACCGCCACCGGAGCATACCGCACCTCCAGATGACCTATACCACTCCTGCGGATATACTCGCTGAACTTCTTCAGGGACTGAATGTGCTTACACACATAACTACTGCTCAGGCCACCGCCACGGCGATGGTTCGGACGCTTCGATAAATGTTCCAGATAGTTCGTCAGGACAATGCTACTAATGCCGCTGACTCTCGTGATACCCCTATGTTCCATAAACATCATCATCTCGGCCACATAACGGGGCAGCTGGTACACCGTCACTACCGCATAACCCTGAAGCTCTAGCCAGTGGCTAAAGCGCTCTAATAACATGCGGTAGTCTACGCTCGATAGTTGCTGCATTCTGATACGATTTAAATGGGAGTGGTCGGTTGATTTTTTGCTTGGTGTACCCTCTATGTTCACACCTCTTTTTTTGCTCTCGCTACCCTTTTGGTGAGCCACTGAGCCACTGACGCTTTTTTCGCCCTTTTTGTCAAGATTTCCTCGATTATCGCCCTTTTCAGTGGCTCATTTAGTGGCTCATCAGTGGCTCACACTATGAGCCACTCTTTTCTTTTTCGGCGATTTTTGCAAGTATTCCACTCACGTGCTGACTCACTACATCGCGAAGGCGCACATAATCGTCCTTATCGCTGATCTGATATTCATAACCTCGGTACTTGTTCCCACCTACTATACGTACATAATTATACTCTACCAGACGCTTCAGATGACGCTTCACCGTAGCGGGGGAACTACGCAGGTAATCACGTAACTCGCGGTGCGTAACACTTTCCTGACGATGAGCGCGGAGATATGTTTTCATCACCTCATAAAATTCTCGCAATGTACCGCTGATCTCATCACTCTTACTGACCACCACACTCTCTAATAATCTAAACGCCCATCGCACATCCGAGGCGCTTGTAGCGATACTCAACTCGCCTGTGGTTCTATCCACACGCACCTTACGCTGCTTCTGATGCCATAAGGTAATGGTCTCAATAAAGTGTAATACCATATCATTGAACCTACGTTTGCGGAACACCACTTCCGGTAGTTCCACATACTCCGCATAGGGATTGACCACACGTACTGGCTCTAACACACGCTGAGCATCCTGCAGTAACTCACCGATAGCACACTGACGTTCCAGATCTACCGCTCCGGCACTGCTCTGACGCTGATACTCCATCACCTTTCTGTCCTGGGATGCGCTGCCATCGATGTACAACAGAATACTGCGATTCGCATTATCCTCATAGATCTCTTCCTTCGTCGTGCAAGCGCTGATGCACACAGGGCCGCGAACCGTACGGTATATCGTATGGATATGACCCTTCTGATTCTTCACCGCCACTGCCTTGGTTAACTCACCCTTACTCTGGATCTCACGCAAAGGGTACAGTACACTCTGAGCGCCTTCCACATCTTCGAGGAGCATCAACTTATGTTCTATGTCATCAAGGTAATACAGAGCATTCTCACTCAGACTCGTGGCATTCACACGGTGCTCGGCAGGCACCAGGCTGCTCACCCGCGTCTGAACATACGTCTTACCCATACCGCTGGCTCCCACGAACAGGAGCTGCAAAGGACACGCAAGCATACGGCTCAGGTAACCGAAGAAGGCGATATTACGATTACCTTCCTCACCCACGATGCCCGTGCCGGCGATGCCTTCCAACGTCTTTTCCATCAGTTCCGGCGACTCCAGGAACGCCAGGGCTTTACGTCGGCGCTCCGGCGATAGGCGTACATTCTTTCTACGAGCAGGATCCCGCGACACCAACTGCCGCAGGCGGTACTGCTCCAGATGCTCGGTAAGTTCGGCCATCAGACGCTGGGCCTGACGAGTACTTATCTCCAGGCGTTCACTCATACTCTCGCACAGGCGTTCAATCTGACCAACTTGATAGAGATCCACATGCTGACGCA
>JAJFFO010000016.1 GCA_021776615.1 Robiginitomaculum sp.
AGGGCGCAAAATTTAAGCTTATTGACCCTTTTTGTACCGGCTGGGTTTTGCGCTTATCCCCGCCATGTTCAGGTGTGTGACAATAGCGGTGTGCGGCGGTCTGAACTGGTCGAAGTGCGGCTCTTTGATAATGTGTATATGCTTAAAACCTCAAGCCTTGAGGGACAATAAGGCGGCAAAGCCATGTTTTGCGTACCTCGTCATTCCGTCCCCGGCTAAGTAAAAATGGACCCCGGCCTTCGCCGGGGTGACGAGAAAAGGGCGGCGCGTCGTTGAGCAGGCTTCATATAAGCCCACCTTATCCCCGCGATTTTAGTGATTGGCTTTTATGGGGTGCCGAATTTGACAAAATATTGTTGCAAAATGTGCTCATAAATGCGGCTCGCAAGCGGCAAGGCCTAGTGGTATTTATCGTGCAGGCTAACGCACTCATACCATCTCTCAACGACCCGTCTGCTTTCTCGAGCCCCTCTGTCATTCCTCAACGGGGAGCAAACTTTCCCAACGCCCCAATGTTCTTCCGCATTTGACAATTTTTCAAATTCACCATACTTTGTTTTTCAAAGTTCTTTGTATGGAGATAAAAATGACAGATTCGCAAGCCTCAACCGGCGCCCTTGATGATATTGGTTATTTGCGTGCGCTGGCCGAACAGGGCCACCAAGCGCCGTTATTGGGCGGGCGGTTTGCAGTAATGTGGGGCGTGTTGGTTTCAGCAGCGCTTATCTTTCAGTGGTTGGTTTTGACGGCACGCCTGCCCGTTCATCAATCGAGTTTGGCATTTTCCTGGATCGGCATGGCTCTTGTCGGCGGGCTGGGTTCAGCTTTTCTGGTACGCAGCCTTCGTGACAAGCCCGGCACTGGCTCGGTCGGCAATCGGGCAGAGCATTATGTCTGGGGTGCTGGCGGCACGGCGATTTTTGTCTATTTCATTGCGGTTATCGCCGGGTTTAACGTGGGCAATGTCAGCTCGGCTGTCTTTGACACGATTATGCCCATGGCGTTTTGCATATACGGCGTGTGTTACATCACCACTGGCGGCCTGTCGGGCAATCGGGCGCTGCTTGGCATTGCCGGGCTTTGCTTCATCGGGGCCATTGGCACCGGCGCATTTATGGGACAGCCAATTGCCGCGCTGGTGGCGGCTGTGTTTGTGGTGCTGACCACCATCATTCCGGGCATAGTGCAAATGCGCAGCGAACCAGCGCAAATCGTTTAAGGAGCGGGACAATGGAGCCGCCCTTTAACACCAATTCGCTTGATCCGGTTATTCACGGCAGAATGCGGCTTGGTATGATGGCCTATCTGGCATCGATATCCGGCGCCAGCTTTGCCGAGCTAAAATCCAAACTGGAAGCATCGGACGGCAATCTCTCCACCCATTTGCGTAAATTGGAAGACGCGGGCTATGTGAAGGTGGAAAAGAGTTTTAACGGCCGCAAACCCCATACCAGCGTGAAGCTCACGCAAGATGGCCGCGACGCGTGGATTAAATATCTTGACCATATGCAGGGGCTTCTGAGCGGCGCTTGAGCTGTGCGCCGGGACCGGTGATCAGCCGAGTTGAACGGTGGTAGGTGATATACGCCCAAAACCATTGCAGAGACACGGCAATGCGGTTGCGAATACCGGTAAGAAAACCAACATGCACCACCCCCCAAAGCCACCATGCGGGGGCACCGGACAAGCGTATCCAGCCAAAATCGGCCACCGCCGAGGAGCGCCCAATGGTCGCCAACGAGCCTTGGTGCACATACCGAAATGGCCTTCGTGTGCGGCGGCCATGCATTTGCGCAATAATCACCTTGGCCGCGTACACACCGGCTTGTTTGGCCGCCGGTGCCAAGCCCGGCACAAAGCCGCGAAACGGGTTTTTACCCTCAATCGGTATGGCAGCAGTATCGCCAATAACGAAAACCTTGTCATCGCCATCAAGCGAGAGGCGAGAGTTTACCGGTACACGGCCACCGGGTCCGGCTTCGACGCCTAGCCATCTTGCCGCTGGCGAGGCCTGCACACCGGCTGTCCACAACACCGTGCGGGCGATAATTTTGCTGCCGTCTTCCAAGGTGATGCCGTTTTCGTCAATATCGGCAATATTTACGCCTTGGCGCAATTCAACGCCCAACGCCTGAAGCATTTTCGCTGACTTTTTCGAGCACGCTTCTGGGAATGTCGCCAAAACCCGTGCACCGCGATCCAGCACAATAATCCGCGCGTCTGCTGGATCAAAATTACTAAATTCACCAGTCAAACCATGGTGTGCCAATTCTGCCAACGCACCAGCCATTTCTACGCCCGTAGGACCGGCGCCTATAATCACAAAATTCAGCCATGCTTCGCGTGCTGCATCATCTTGCGCATCTTCGGCATGTTCGAAAGCGGCCAGAAGTTTGGAGCGCATATAGGTCGCATCCTCGATCTGCTTTAGGCCGGGTGCGTAGGCTTCCCATTGGTTATTCCCAAAAAAGCTGGACCGGGCGCCGCTGGCAACAATTAAATGATCATAGCTAAGGCGGCGGTCGCCAAGTGTTACATTATGATTGGCCCGGTCAACACTGAGCACCTCGCCCAGCAATACCCGCACATTATCCTGCCCGCGAAACAGCCCACGAATAGGCAAAGCAATTTCACCCGGAGACAGGGCCGCCGTTGCCACCTGGTATAATAATGGCTGAAACAAATGATGATTACGCCGATCGATGAGGGTGATACGGCATTTATGACGCATCAATTTGAAAACGGCAGACAGCCCACCAAACCCGGCGCCAATGACCACAATATGCGGCACATCATCCTGATCCTTCAGGCTGTCGGCTGCCCATTCATTGAGCTTGAAAAGGCAATCAAGCGCACCCACACCCGGATTAACCGCCGCCAAATAGCCCAGCAATGCCGCAATATAGAGCGTTTCTACACGGCCCGTATTCAACGCGGTAACAAGCACGATCAAGGCCGCAAGTCCGGCGGCAGGGCGCGTCAGAAAACCCGGCAGTAGAAAAACCACGGCAATAACCGCCAATACCAAGTGCACGGTATTACTATAATAACCAAACACCATGGATTTTGGGGCAAAAAAGTTTGACCAAAAATCAGTGCTTGCTATCAAATCATATACTGGCTGCAATAGCATAACCACATTGGTAGCCCCAATGGCGACCATGGCTTCGGATGCGCCAAGTATAAGCACAGCCGCCAACCATAAGCGCAATGCGAGGAGTATGAACTGATTGAAACCATTAAGCCGGCCAAACCCCGGCAGGGTTAAGGGACCAAACACTTCAGTACGCCGAAATGCGGCGTCCAGCGATAACGACCCTGCGCCAAAAAACACCACAAAACCCAGCATCATGCTCCAAAGCAGGTTTTGTTCCTGTCCCGCCTCAAAAAAGAATGCGGCCATGGATAACAAGCTTAATACCAAAGCGGAAAACCGCGTTGCCAAGCCACCAGCAAGCAATAGCGAAAACAATACCGCCACCCAAATCACCGCCATTTTCGCGGGCGAGCCGGCATTCAGCCAGCCTTCAAAGCACGCGTAGAGATTAGACGGCGCCGGCTGGCCGGGTGCGGCGAGTTGCACCGCCGATGCCAGCAGGAAAATTTGCGCCAGCCACAAGCGAACGCCTAGCAAGAGAAGTGGCCGCAAAACCGTGGCAACGGCCTCGCTTGCCAAATTAATTGACCGAAACGCGTATAAAATCATTAAATCCAATTCCCTGCGGCAACTGACACCGGCACATCTTCAATGTGCCCGTCAGTTTCATAAGGGTAGAGGTAATTGTCGCATTCTACGAAACACGCTTCATCACAATTGCGCGGGCGTTCGTGAACATCGCTGGACACTTGATAAGGCCGGGAGGTGGTCGGGAATAGGGTATTCGTTCATTAACGCGCTTAAGGTTAAGCAGCGCAAGTTTTCACATTTGCATGGTCCAGCCCTCAACCCCCATGGCCGCCTGACGCAAGGCCTCTGACAAGGTAGGGTGGGCATGACAGGTGCGCGCAATGTCTTCAGATGCGGCACGAAACTCCATAGCCAAAGCCGCCTCACCGATCATCTCACTCACATTGGGCCCCAGCATGTGAACGCCCAAAATCTCGTCGGTTTTGGCGTCCGCCAGCACTTTGACAAAGCCTTGCGTCTGGTGATTGGCCCGCGCCCGCGAATTGGCGGTGAACGGAAAGCTGCCTTTGCGATATTCAATGCCGGCTTCGCGTAATTCCTCTTCCGAGCGGCCAACCCAGGCAATTTCCGGGGACGTATAAACCACGCCCGGTATAACCCCATAATTCACATGAGCAGCTTTGCCGGCAATGGCTTCGGCGCAGGCAACGCCTTCATCCTCGGCTTTATGTGCCAACATCGGCCCATGGGTGCAATCGCCAATCGCCCATATACCCGGCGCGCTGGTTTTCCAGTGTTCGGTCTCAATAAAGCCGCGCGGATCCGCTTTTACACCCATTTCTTCCAGTCCAAGACCTTGGGTAAAGGGGCGACGACCGATGCACACCAATACCACATCGGCGTCCAGAGTTTGCACGTCGCCCCCTTTGGCCGGTTCCATGGAGAGTTTCAATTTACTTTTGAGTTTTTCAATGCCGGTCACTTTGGTGCTTAGGTGAAATTCAAAACCCTGTTTTTTGAAAATACGTTGCGCCTGCTTGGCGATTTCCGCATCGCTACCGGGCATAATCCGCGGCAAAAATTCTACAACGCTGACTTTCGCCCCAAGACGACGCCAGACCGAGCCAAGCTCCAGCCCAATCACGCCGGCACCAATGACCACCATGGATTTAGGCACGGCTTTTAACGATAAGGCACCAGTGGATGAAACAATGCGCTCTTCATCAATTTCAACACCCGGCAAGGGCGTAACTTCAGAGCCAGTGGCGATAACGATATTTTTGGTGTCCAGAACCGATTTTTTATCGCCGCTTAAGAGCACTTCTACCTTGCCTTGCCCGGCAATTCGCCCTTGGCCGATAAGATGATCAACCTTGTTTTTCTTGAACAAAAAGGCGATGCCCTTGGTCAAATCTTCAACGGTTTTGGCCTTGCCCGCCATCATTTGCGCAAGATCCAGCTCCACGCCAGTGGTTTTTATGCCCAGCGCCCCGTAAGAATGGGTCGCACCCTCATAAACTTCAGAGGCATGCAATAAGGCTTTTGAAGGAATACAGCCAACATTGAGGCAGGTACCGCCAAGGGTTTCGCCCTTTTCCACGCACGCGACTTTCAGGCCTAATTGCCCGGCACGAATTGCACAATTATAGCCACCCGGACCGCCACCAATAATGACCAGATCGTAGAGTTCTGCCATGAGAAACCCATCCTCCCATAAAATTCGCCTTACAGGTGCAATCTCACGGGAGCGCCGTCAACCTTCAAACCAAAGGATTGGCAGGTTCAGCGCCTAAAGCGACCGCTCTTTGCAGCTGCGCTGGCGTGCCAGGCAAACAAAAAGGCAAGAAAAATCAAGACACCTGACGAAATAAGCCCGACAGCGCCATAATATTCCACCCCTTGCGCCATCATCAGGTCATGACCAACAAAGCCCGTCATCATCAGCGCCCATGCCGCCCACAACAACCATGGTGCCATTGGCCGCCGCAAAACAAGCATTAGCGAGCCAAACACGCCCAAGGCGACACTAAGACCCCATATCACCTTTCTCCATAGCGGAAAATTTTGGATCCACGTCACCATTTGCGGCGGGAAGTCTTTTAAATAGGCTTCATTACCGCTGAGCGTTAGCCCCATATCGACAATGCCAAATCCCCAAAACAGCAATGTCGCCAAGCTAAACACCCAAAAAAAGAAGGTTTTCATGGCTCACCCTTAATCTTCACCCAAGGCGCATAAGATAGCCAAAAACGCGGTTTTGACCAGATAGCAATTAAACAACCACCCATATCAGCCAATTGCACCCCGGAACGCTGGTATCGATGGGCAAAATCTCATATGTGTTGCCCATTGCAAATCCAATCACGCGAAAACGATCGCGCAGAACAAGGCCACCACCATGAGCAACCCCATCTCGTTCGACTGGCAAGACCCGCTTATGCTAGATCTGGACCTCAATGAAGAAGAGCGCATGGTGCGCGACGCGGCGCGGGCCTATGCGCAAGACAAATTAATGCCGCGGATTTTGACCGCCAATCGCGAAGAACGGTTTGACCGCGAAATAATGAACGAAATGGGTGAGATGGGCTTTTTGGGCTCCACCTTGCCAGAGGAATACGGCTGCGCCGAAACGTCACACGTTATTTATGGCCTGATCGCCCGCGAGGTTGAACGGGTGGATTCTGGGTATCGCTCGGCAATGAGTGTGCAATCCTCATTGGTGATGTACCCAATCTATGAATTTGGCAGCGAAGTCATGCGCCGCAAATGGCTACCCGGGCTTGCCAGCGGCGAATATGTCGGTTGCTTTGGCCTGACCGAATCCGATGGTGGCTCCGATCCCGGTGCCATGCGCGCCAACGCCAAAAAAGTTGATGGCGGCTATGTGCTCAATGGCAGCAAAATGTGGATTTCCAACTCCCCCATTGCCGACGTATTCGTGGTTTGGGCCAAGCTTGACGGTATTATTCGTGGCTTTGTTTTAGAGCGCGGCATGGACGGGCTGAGCACACCAAAAATCCTCGGCAAAATGTCGCTGCGCGCCAGCATTACTGGCGAAATTGCCATGGCCGACGTTTTCGTGCCTGAAGAAAATCTATTTCCTGAAATTAAAGGCCTGCGCGGGCCATTCTCCTGCCTGAATAAAGCCCGCTATGGCATTTCATGGGGCGCGATGGGCGCCGCCGAGGCGTGCTGGTTTGCGGCGCGCGATTACGCCATGGACCGCGTAATTTTTGGCAAGCCGCTGGCGGGCACCCAATTGGTGCAAAAGAAACTCGCCGACATGCAGACCGAGATTGCCCTTGGATTGGCCGGATCTTTGCGCCTTGGCCGGTTGATTGATCAAGGGGCCTTTATTCCCGAGGCCATCTCGCTGATGAAGCGTAATAATTGTGGCAAAGCGTTGGATATTGCCCGGCAAGCGCGCGACATTCATGGCGGCAATGGCATTGCCGACGAATACCATGTCATTCGCCATATGGTGAATTTGGAAACCGTGAACACCTATGAGGGCACCCACGACGTTCACGCCCTTATTCTAGGCCGGGCGCAAACCGGTCTGCAGGCCTTCTCATGAACGCGTTGCAAGTTTTTGCGATAACCGCCTTGGATCACCCGGACAGTAGCGATAAACGTGCGGCCCTGCGCCCGGCCCATTTGGAATGGCTGCAGGCCCACGCGCAGGCGATGTTGTTGGCTGGTCCATTGCGCCATGAAAAAGACGGCCCGGTAATTGGCTCATCTTTGGTGATACAGACCACGGACAAAAATGCCCTTCAGGCGATGCTGGACGCTGACCCTTATGCAAAGGGCGGGTTATTCGCCGCCGTTTATATCAGTCATTTTCAACCCGTTATGGGTTCTTGGCTGGATAAGTGAGCACACCGGCAAATTCGCCCACCCTTAGCCTTCGCCGCGAAGGCGCGATTGGCGCGCTCGTGATAAATCGCCCGGTCGCCCGCAACGCCATTACCAACCAAATGTGGCGCACAATACCAAGGCTATTGGGGCAAGCCGCCAACGATAAAGCCTTGCGGGTTTTGATTGTCCATGGCGGGAATGGCGGCGTGTTTAGCGCCGGGGCCGATATTGCGCAATTAGGACAGATCGCCGGAGATGCGGACAAGGCCGCGCGGTTTATGGGGCAAATGGGCGCTGCCATCAGCGCGTTGGCCAAATTCCCAAAGCCGGTTATCGCGCGTATTGACGGGCCATGCATTGGCGCTGGCATAGCGCTGGCTTTGGCATGCGATGTGCGCTTTGCCGCCGCCTCGGCCCGCTTTGGCATTACCCCCGCCAAACTTGGTATCACCTATCCGCTTAGCGATACCCGCCGTCTGGTCTCCATCATCGGCCCGGCATACGCCAAAGATTTACTGTTTTCCGCGCGTCTGGTTGAGGCCAAAGAAGCATTGGCCATGGGGCTGATTACCCACATTAGCGCCGACCACGACCTTGCCGAATTCACCCATGAACGCGCCGCACAAATGGCCCAACGCTCGGCCCACACACAGAGAGCAATGAAACGCATGATTGACAGCCTTTGTGTCGACGATTTGGCGCTTGCTGCGCAAGCGCAAGCGATTTTCACGCAAAGTTTCTGCGAAGGTGATTTCAAAGAGGGCTTTGCTGCCTTTACGGAAAAGCGTAAACCAAGCTTCTAACCGATGTGAAGAGGCGCGAAAAAGTGGCAGAAAAACCTAAAACTGCTCTTAACGGCGTGCGCGTGCTGGACCTTAGTCGTGTATTGGCGGGTCCTTCGGCAACACAAATTCTGGCCGACCTTGGCGCTGAAGTGATTAAGGTGGAACAGCCCGACCGGGGCGATGAAACCCGCCATTGGGGCCCGCCATTTTACCAGACCAAGGACGGTACGCGTAGCGATGCGGCCTATTTTATGATGGTCAATCGCAATAAATCTTCAATTTGTGTGGATTTCTCGACCGCGGATGGCCAACGGCTTTTACATAGCCTGCTTCCCCAGTGCGATATTCTGGTGGAGAATTTTCGCACCGGGCATCTGGCCCGCTTCGGGCTGGATTATGAGACGGTGCACGCCATCAATCCAAAGCTGGTTTATTGTTCGATCACTGGTTTTGGCCATACCGGACCGATGGCCGATCGCGCTGGCTATGATTATCTGATCCAGGCGATGAGCGGTTTAATGTCGGTTACCGGTGAAAGCGACGGACCGCCAACCAAGGTGGGCATTGCCATTTCCGATCTGGTGACCGGGCTTTATGCGTCCACCGGCGTATTGGCCGCCCTGCACCATGCCAAACAGACGGGTCAGGGCCAGCATATCGATCTGGCATTGCTGGATTGCCAAATGGCGATAATGAGTAATCAGGCGGCCAACACGCTGGCGACCGGTGAGGAGGCAAAACGCATGGGCACCAAACACCCAAGCCTCGCGCCGTATCAGGTATTTGAAACATCCGATGCGCCAGTGGTTATTGCCGTGGGCACGAATGGGCAATTTGAGCGCCTGTGCGCGGCCATTGGTCTGGATGGATTGCATGAAGATGCACGGTTTGCCACTGGCGCGGCACGTGTGGAAAACCGGCAGGCGCTGGAAAGCCTGATCGCGCCTTGCATTGGCCAACGCCCTTTGCTTTGCTGGATTGAAGCATTGGCCGCCGCCAATGTGCCGTGTGGCCCAGTGAATACCATGAGCGAAGCCATGAATGAGCCGCAAATCATAGAGCGCGACATGATCGAAACCATGCACCGCGCCGATATTGCCCAGCCCATTCGCGTACCGGCTTCGCCTTTGCGCCTTGGGGAAACCCCGGTCGACGTACGCCGGGCACCACCACAATTGGGGGCGGACACGGAGGCGGTTTTACGCGAATTGCTGAATTTGAGCGAAATTGACATTGCCCGCCTGCGCAAAGCCAAGATTATCTAACACTCGCGCTAGTGACGCGGCGGGGTTAAGCGCTTATACAGGCGCTCGCCAAATTGACATAACATGAATTGAGGAGTTGCATGGCAAAAGAAGAATTATTGGAGTTCCCTGGAGAAGTTACCGAACTTCTCCCCAACGCGACCTTTCGCGTTAAGCTCGAAAACGATCACGAAATTATTGCACACACTGCGGGCAAAATGCGCAAAAACCGCATTCGCGTTCTCGCCGGTGATAAAGTGTTGGTGGAAATGACGCCTTATGACTTGAGCAAAGGGCGCATCACTTATCGCTATAAATAAGACTGTGGGCTGCTCTCATCCAGTTTTGATTTTGGCCAGCCAAAGCCCAAGGCGGCGCGAATTGCTTGATACCATAGGTATTACCCCGCACGCCGTTGAAGCCGCCGATATTGACGAAACCCCCTTGCCCACCGAAACCCCGCGCCTGTTGGCAAAACGGCTGGCTGAACAAAAAGCCATAGCCGCGGCCAAGAAAAGCAAAACCAAAAATGCCCTTTTTCTGGCGGCTGATACAGTCGTTGGCTGTGGGCGACGCATTTTGGGCAAGCCAAAAGATGCTGATGATGCCCGCGTCATGCTGGGCCTGCTGTCGGGCCGGGCTCACCGGGTTTATACCGGCGTTGCGCTGCACCAACCCGATGGCACACTGACCCAAAAACTGGTCGAAGCACGGCTAAAATTCAAAAGCCTGACGCCCGGCGAAATTGAAGGCTATATCGCCAGCAATGAATGGCAGGGCAAAGCTGGCGGCTATGGCATTCAAGGTCTGGCCGGGGTGTTTGTGCGCTCGCTGAGCGGTTCCTACACGACCGTAGTTGGCCTGCCGCTTTATGAAACCGCCGCGCTTTTACAAGGCGCTGGCTATCCGGCATTTCCCAAACCATGACCAAAACCCTGCTTGTTGACCGTGCGCCCGGCGAAATACGGGCGGGCCTGTTTGATGCCAATGACCAACCCATTGCGCTGTTTGTTGAACGTGCCACAGAGCGCCAAAGCCGCGCTTGCACCGGGGCCAGATATTGCGCCCGTGTGCGCGCCGTTGAACCCAGCCTCAATGCCGCCTTTGTCGACCTTGGCGTTGGCGAGCCCGGCTTCATGCCTTTGGGCAAAGCGCGCACCAATGCCAATGTCTTTGAAGGTGCCGCGATTACGGTGCGCGTGCGCCGCGAAGCTTTTGGCGAAAAGGGTCCGCTTTTGGCGCTTGAAGATCAGGCCACGGGCGGCACCAATTCCCCCTGCCCGTCTTTAATCAGCCCGGCACCGGATTTCCTGACCCGCATTAACACCAACGATGCCGCGGTGCGCGAGGTCAATCGCGAGGACCGCGAGACTTTGGACGAGATTTTTGATGAGGCGCTAAACCCGCACGTTATTCTCCCCGGCGGCGGCGAGTTGATGATTGAACCAACCCGCGCGCTGGTGGCCATTGATGTGGATACCGCCGCCGACAAAAGCCGGGCCTTGGATGTCAATATTCAAGCCATCCCGATTATTTTTCGCCAACTTGGACTACGCGGTCTTGCCGGTATTATCGCCATAGATTTCGCCCCCATGAAAGGTGCCAAGGAACGAAAAAAACTGGACACCGCATTGACCCAAGCGGTGAGCGCATACCATGGCCGCATGGAGCTTGAGCCGCTAAACCGGTTCGGCGTTGCGGTGCTGACCGTGCAACGCGCCAACCGACCAATACGCGAAACCATGCTGAATGGAGCGGGTCAGTTAACCGCCCAAAGCATCGCCCTTAATGCCCTGCGCGCCGTGGAGAATGAACACCGCGTCAATCCCGCCAAAGCCCTGACCTTATTGGCCGGTCCCGACATCATCGCTTGGCTGGAAAGCAATAAGGGGTTTTGGGCAGAGCCGCTAATGTCTCGCCTTGGTGGCCGTCTGAAACTCGAAACACTATCCGGTTCGAATGCCAAGCAATTTGAGGTCATAGCCGCATGATTCCCCCCTGCCCCATTTGTAAAAAACCGGTTGGCGATGGCCCCGCGCCATTTTGCTCTAAACGCTGTTCCGACATTGATCTTGGGCGCTGGCTCAAAGGCAATTACGCCATTCCCGGCCCGGCCATTGATGAGTCAGAGGGCCAGCCATCACGCGATGATGACGACCCGCAAATCGACCTTTCCTGAACATCATGTGCAGCCCACCGCCAAAAGGCATAGACAGCGGCGCAGGGCTTTCCTATAAACCCCGCTCCCCTGCCGGATTAGATGTTCCGGTGGCACCGGCGCCCGGGTAGCTCAGGGGTAGAGCAGTGGACTGAAAATCCTCGTGTCGGTGGTTCAAATCCGCCCCCGGGCACCATTTAAAATAACAAACATTTATGTTTATCAACAACTTATCATAAATATAAATATTCTGCCCACCCTTTTATCCACCTTTGAAGTGCTAATTAACGCTTTGGCTTTGGTTGATTCTTTGGCTGTAAGAAAGGCCACTATTGAGAAGATAAACGCTCTCTTAGCAAATGGCATAGGCTCCAAGAAAACTGTTGACCCGATTGTACAAGGAAGCGTTTGCTCTTCTTTTTTGCTGTTTAACCTGGACCGCGCTCAACACCCGCTATACGGTGTGAGAAAAGGGAATCGACAATGGCCCAAGGGTTCACGTTCATCGATCTGTTCGCTGGCATAGGCGGATTAAGGCAAGCCATGCAAAGTATTGGCGGTCATTGCATGTTCACTTCCGAGTGGGACAAATTTGCCAAAATGACCTACGAGGCGAACTATAGAGACAATCGCCCCATAGCCGGAGACATTCAGCAAATAGATGCCGGATTAATTCCTGAACATGATGTGTTGTGTGCCGGATTTCCTTGCCAACCATTCAGTCTAGCTGGAGTTTCGAAGAAAAATTCACTGGGCAGAGAGCACGGCTTTCTAGACGAAACCCAAGGGACGCTATTCTTTGATGTGGTAAGGGTACTAAAGCTCCATCGACCTTCCGCATTCTTGTTGGAAAACGTGAAGAACTTACGCAGTCATGACAAAGGAAAAACCTTTGGTGTAATCATAACCGCGCTTGAAAAACTTGGGTACACAATAAAGGTCGAAGTCATTGATGCTCGACATTTCTTGCCTCAACATCGGCAACGCATCGTTATCGTTGGTTTTCTAAAAGACACGGGGTTTGAGTTCTCTAAGCTAAGGCTGCCTCCCAAAGGGCAAGTCAAGCTTGGATCAATTCTTCACCCTGAAGACGGTTCAGAAGAACCTGAAAGCCATTTCACATTCGGCCCCGATGCCAAAGTGAACCCCAAATACACGCTATCAGACCACCTTTGGCAGTATTTGCAAAACTACAAAGAAAAGCACGCCAAGGCAGGGAATGGCTTTGGATGCAGCGTTGTCGGTGCCAATGACGTTTCTCGTACGCTTTCCGCACGTTATCACAAAGATGGATCTGAAATTCTCATTGACCAAGGGCAAGGCATTAATCCACGCCGCCTAACGCCCCGCGAATGTGCAAGATTAATGGGCTATGACAACACGTTCCAGATTCCGGTTTCTGATACCCAAGCCTATCGCCAGTTCGGCAATAGTGTCGCCGTTCCTGTCTTCAAAGCCGTAGCAGACATTATGGCACCTCACATTGCTTTGTCACTTGATTCAAGCGAGTTGATTGCTGTGTGAGCAGATGGTTTTAAGTATTTTAAGGTTGCGCTTTGAACAGTGTTCAGTTTTTAGGTTGACAACGAGGTCACTGAAAAATGCTAGATACTTCTGTCTATAAAAAGTTGGCGCACAACGACACTGGGGCGGCGGCAGGTAACCAAGCTGGAATCCTCATCCCAATAGCCATTGCTGAATTCTTCCCCCCTTTGCCAGCAGTAATTGCGAAGGGGGGACCGACTGTCGATACCCGGCTAACAGCAGACCTATTTGTTGATGGAGTGAGAGTAGCGGTCATAGAAACACGCTATCAGCATCAAACTTGGGGAGGAACGCGCTCGGCAGAGCGAAGATTAACAGATAACCTCGGTCCATTGCGCAATAAAGCTACTGAGGATGATATTGTCCTGTTCACCAAAGATCTTTTGGATGATGACTATATTCAAATTCATCTCTTGCGGAAAACAACTGCCGAATATGAATTTCTTAACGCGAGAATTGGAACGGCCCGATGGGGTCCAGTGGACCCAAGCCACCCCCCAGTCTCGATAACCGAAATCCAAACGGCTGAGAATGATATTGAAGAAGAGGCAAATAACCCTCCAAACGTCTTTGGTGCTGAACGCCAAGAGGCAGAAGTAGTTACGCTGCGGAAGGCGCGAGATAGAGCCTTTCGAAACAAGGTTTTGGGTCAGTACGATTTTCGGTGTGCATTTACAGGGCGAAAATTCGTTTCACCTCTTTCACCAAGAACTGTAGGTCTTGATGCGGCGCATGTTGTTCCAGTCCATGCAAATGGATCAGACCATCCCGCAAATGGGCTACCTTTGTCCAAGGAACTACATTGGGCCTTTGACAAAGGTCTTATTGGTGTTGGAGAAAATCGGCGGATTGTTGTTCCTGATGCTGTCGGGGTGCTTAATGGTAATGAATTTCTTCGTGGCTTGAATGGAACCCCAATTCGTGAAGCTGAGCTTGAGAGATTAAGCGTTTCAGATGATGCACTCGCATGGCACCGGCAAAATGTACTTTGGACTTAACTGGGGGTGAAGGCACTTAGGTTCCGAAATACATTTCCATTTCCTCACGGCCTAGTCTTCCCGAAATCATCTTACTGAACTCCGCTAGCAATTGTGCTTCCGCGGTAATGATTTTCGATTTGTCCCGATCATACGTCCGTTGCCACCTCGTGCTATCGATTCGCTATTTGTCCATCCCAACTATTTTGGCAGGAGCATGGCAGTGTCTTGCTCAGCAATGCAGCAGCAAAGTTTGAAACCCTGTTTCTCAATGTGAATGCGCAAAACCTCAAGGCAGTAGCGTTTTATTTGCGAAAGAACTTTATGCAAATCAGCCGCGCCGAACAAGACAGCGATGGTCGCCCTTATCCAATTGTCCATTTGCGTTATTGCAAAAATTAACGATGCGATGGATGGAGGGCCTCACACCCCATAAAACTCGCGGTACCAATCCACAAATTTCGCGGTGCCTTCGTCCAGCTTTGTTGTGGGTTTATAGCCCACGGCATTCCACAGGGCGCTGCTGTCGGAAAGGGTTTCATGGACGTCGCCGGTTTGCATGGGCATGAGGTTCAATTTGGCCGGAACGCCCAACTTCTCCTCCAGGCCACGGATGAGTGCCATTAATTCCATTTGGGTGCCGCCGCCAATATTATAAAGCGCCATGGGCGCGACGGCGCTTTTACCGGGGTTCATACAGCGGCTATTTTCCTGCGGGCTATCAATTTGCGCAATTGTATCGCAAACGCGAATAATGCCCTCGACCACGTCGTCAATGTAGGTAAAATCGCGGCGCATATCGCCTTGATTATAAACGTCGATCGGGTCACCGTTCAAAATGGCTTTGGTGAATTTAAAATAGGCCATGTCCGGCCGACCCCATGGCCCGTAGACGGTGAAAAACCGCAAACCGGTGCACGGCAGGCCATAGGTATGGGCGTATGCATGGGCCATGGCTTCGCCCGCTTGCTTTGTTGCCGCATAGAAACTCACCGGATGATGTACGCCATCGGTTTCGCGAAATGGCAAAACCCGATTAGCGCCATAAACCGAGCTTGAAGAGGCGTAGACCAAATGCTCAACTTGGCTATGACGGCAGCATTCCAGCACGTTCAAAAAGCCTTGCAGATTACTGTCCAAATAGGCTTGCGGATTTTCCAGCGAATAACGCACCCCGGCCTGCGCCGCCAAATGAATCACCCGTAGCGGGCGAAACTTATCAAATGCCGCCCGCAAAGCTTGCGCGTTGGCAATATCAAGCCGCGCTTCGCTAAATTTCGGCTCTGCGTTTAAAACTTTCAGCCGGGCCTCTTTAAGCGCCGGATCGTAATAAGCATTGACCACATCAACGCCCAAAATATCGTGCCCGTCCGCCAACAAAGCGCACGCCGTATGAAAGCCGATAAAACCGGCGGTGCCAGTGACCAGAATGCGCACGCTTTCTATCTCCGCAAAGTTTTAATGAGAGGCACGAGCACTTTGCCGGGTAAAGCCGGTTTTGGCAAACCAGCAAAGCCGACCCGCTGGTGGCCAGCGCTTCTCGCAGGCGCTAGAAGGAGGCATATTAAATATCGCGCTGGCTTTTTGGGGAGAGATGAAGATGTTTAGAGTTTTACTGGTGTTATTGGCCATCATGTTACCAAATGCGGCGCTGGCAAGTTGCGATCAATTGGCAGGCGATTGGGTTAATGAGCGTGGCTCGCGCATTCATCTGGAAAATGCCGATAGCAAAACCGGCCATTTCCACGGCAAGTTTTTGTCAGAAGCGGCGATTAAGGACGGTGGGCAATTTCCCTTGGCCGGTTGGGTGAATACGGCGGCAGCCACCGAGGCGCGGCCACATATGGTGCAAAGCGTGGCCTTCATCGTGCGCTGGGGTGCCACCGGCAGCATCACCTCGTGGACCGGCTATTGTCGCAGGAGCGGCGACAATACCGAGATTATCACCCTTTGGCATTTGGTGCGTAGTAATAGCGAAAATGATTTTGACCATGTGCATGCGGGCAGCGATGTTTTTGTGCAACAAGAGACGGGGTTACAATAATGAAAATGCTTTTTGCCTGTATGGCTTTTGTGCTCATCGGTTGCAGCAATGCCGACTACGATACGGCCTTTGATCGACCGGCTTTACTGGCCTTGGCCGCACCGAACATCCACGCGGATTTGCAAAACGCAGAGCGGCACATTCTGGTGGTCCGCCATGCCCGCAAAATATCCGAAGATTGCAACGCCCTGCCCTGCCCGCTTAGCCCATTGGGCGAACAAATGGTCGCCCGCCTGCGCGAGATTATTGGTGAGCCAGCGGTAGATATGGCGCTTTCAAGTGCTGCCTGTCGCACCAAATTCACCGCCGCCGCCGGTGGCCGCAAGGTTGAGGTGCATCAGGCCGGTGATGGCATGGCGCAGGGTTGTGTTGATGGTGCAGTGATCTCCCGCACCCGCGCACAGGCCATTAGCATTGCCAGAAATACCGATGCCCGTTGGAGCATTGTTGGCGAACACTCCAACACCGTGTGTACATGGCTGATGGAGTTTACGACAAAGTCCGAGGCCGAAAATGCCGGTTGCGTCGATAACCGCCTGCCCAGCAAAGCCTACGGCCATGTCTATTGGCTATACCAATTGCAGGGCGAATGGCGTTTGGCGGTGCTCTCGGAGGCTTTTGAGATTTAGGTAAACGCCTTTGCCAATATATTCGCCGCGTCCTCGGGGTCGGCATAGTGCAAGCTTTGCACCTCACTGCCTCCCAGCCATTCGCTAAGCGCCAACACCTGCGCGCCGCTAAGACCGCTTACCGCGCCGGTTTTGGCGGAAATCAAAAGCGCCTCCAGCGCCTTGTGCACGCTTACCGTTTCGAGCTTGGGTTTATCTAAGGCCGCCTCGCCATTTTCGCGCACGGGCAAAATAATCGTACGAAGCCGGTAATGCGCTGCCCCGTCACCAAGGTTGGCAGCGACCAAATGGCCCTTTTCTCCATTGGACCAGTTTTGCAGATGCGGTGAGACCGCCAAACCAGTTGTCTTCTCCACCCGCTTCGCATCATCCTTATTCAGGCGCAAAGCCAAACCAATGGGCATGGCCATATTGGGCTTGTCGGGGTCGACGCGCATACCGCCGGAAACACCCATTTTTGTCTTGGCGCTGAGTTGCAATGCCAGCGCGTCTTCCCACGAATTTTCACGCGGTGCCGCACAAAATATCGCCTCACCATCGCCAATCGGAATAAGCGAGCCCGCAATCGATAGCTGGTTCGCATTGGCCGGGGATTTCTCAAACAAGGCGCGGCTTACCATTTGCCCGACATTATCAAGGCCAAGCCCGGTCGCCACCAAAACCGGCCCGATGGCCAGCGCATAGCCCACCTGCCCTTGTTGTATGGCGATGGTCAATTCGCTGGTTTCGTCTGTTTCCAACGGGGCAAATAATGGAGCCAGGCGCATGGCCACCGCCGCACACCCATAATCCAAAGTGATCACCCGTTCGCCAATTTTAACCGTGGTTTTTGCCTGCCACGAAGCCGCGGCGTTTTCACTGGGTGTGTTGTTGGTGTCGGCAGCTCCGCTGGTGCTGTCCTCGCGCTGCAACAAGCCCAATTGCGCCCAATTGGACAATACATCCCACACATTTTCACGAATCAGCCATTTTTCTTCATCGCTGGCTTTGCCATGTGCAGCCTCATGGGAATCCAAGAGTGCATCGGCAATCTCTTGCGGCTGCACACCGTCTGTGGTTTTCAGCCATATCCATCCGGCAATCTGGTTTGGCGTGTACAGCGTACGGTTTTTCTCAAAATACAACGCCAATTCCTCGTCGGAAACAATCTCCGTGGTTTGGCTCGCTGTCAGCTTCGCCGGACCTGGTGATTTCCCCATAATATCTGTCGCGCTGACCACATCGGCATAACGCGGCACTGGAAAAGCGCGAAGATAGTCCTCCGCCGTGTCTTTTGCTGGAAACAGACGTTGAAAATCGCCAGCGCGGGACATTTCACCCGCCGCGTCAAGATGAATACATTGCGCCCTGCTTAAGCCCTTGCGGTCAGGCAATGGCGCATTGATACCGACCAGCGACACCATGTCAGCAACCATGCCACTTTTAATGCGTTCTTCGGTCCCGCCATCATCTTCCGGCCCGGCGCAAACCTCCAAAGAAGGGCTAAGATTGCACTCTAATATCCATGGCTTAAGCTGGGCATCCACCAGACAATCAATGCCCAGCAATTCATAACAGCCGCGCGTTGAAGCGCCGACCGCATTGACCCGCTTGCGCATATGCTCGCGCACCGAAATAACCGTCAAGGTCACCAGATCGTTGATTTTCGCGAACAGGGCTTCATCATCATGGCCCTCTTCGCACAACCATTTGCGGTATTCGGCAAAGCTGACAAACACCACTGGCGCGTCGGCATCGGTATTGGTGGCGTTAACATCCGGATTGGTGAGGTGCGAAAACGGGTTGTCTGGGTCTTCGATATTATACGGCTCGGAGGCAAGTTTGGCGAAACCTTCGCGGTACAAATATACCCGCAATGGCTCAACCGAGGTAACCAATACATAAAGCCGCAAAACATATTTACGTTCATTCATGACGTGGGGATTATCGATATACTCCTGCACCATCCATTTATTGTCGAGCGGGATATCAGCAATATCTTGCACCACTTCAATGCCGCGCCCACGCGATGAATTTTTAGGCTTCAATATCCATTTCTTACCCGGATTTTGCGCCGCGCATTGCTGCAAGGCATGATAATCGTTCGGCATGGAATACACCCGCGGAAAAAAATCCATGCGCGCCCGGTCGGAGGGACTGCTAAGGCGTGCCCGGGCGGCGCTAAGAGTTTCATAAAGGTAATTTTTGATGGTAACCCCGTTATTGCCGGGAATGTGATTAATGGTCTTGGACTCATCAAGGCATTCGAAGACATCGGCATTCGGCATGCCAGTATACCAGCACGTATCCCAATTTTCCTTGGTGCCGGGCTGCCATAATGCTTTGTCTAGCGCGGCCGTAAAAAAAACGTCCTGCGCCGGTTCCCGATTGCCTGCAAGCCAATATAAGCGCCGCGTCTCTTCAGTGGATGTCATACTAGCTTCCCGTCCCAATTCGCGCATTTCAAAACTTCTTTAACCCGTGCGGAAGCGAAAAAGGCCTTACTCCGTGGTCATCTGTCAAGCGCGCTACATCAGTGCAGCATTGAAATTTTGCCGGTGCCCCCTGATTGCGCTCCACAATCGAATAACCATCACATAAATGTGAATACTCCCGAGCGTGCTATTGCTTGATCCATCATGGCCAGCTGTCTAGGGTTAGACCCGGGATGGGCCAATGCGCCCAGTAATCAGTTTTCATTTAGTCGGCCAGCATCGGTCGACGCACCAAGGAGAACGCCATGAAGGCCGCTCAAGACAAACGTCAGAAACTTATGGGCAAACTTGCCAAAGGACTGCTCTATTCGACTCCGCTTCTTGTTGCTGGTGTAGGCATCAACCAAGTTGTGCACGCTGAAAACGCACCGGCTTCGTATCAGCAAGCCGCTGCCGAGGGTGAAGCTAAGGGTGAAGCTAAAGCACATCAGGCCAAAGCTGAGGGTGAAGCCGAAGCGCATCAGGCTAAAGCTGAAGGTGAAGCCAAGGGCGAAGCCGAAGCACATCACGCTAAAGGCGAAGGTGAAGCCAAGGGCGAAGGTGAGGCCAAAGGTGAGGCAGAAGGCGAAGGAGAGGGCGAAGCCGAAGGCAACCCCAAAGACGTCAAACGCGGCATGTTTGATAAAAAGTTCAAAGGTGATCGTTCGAATTTGGCCGCACGCGGTAAAGAGCTTTATGACGACGCCTCATTGTCGACCAATGGCCTGAGCTGCAATAGCTGCCACACCGATTTGGCCGGTTATGAAGACACTTTCAAAAACCCCTACAAACACCAGGTCGCCATGGGCGAAGGCGTTTATGGTCTTGGCAAAATTACCGCCGAGACCATGGTGCAAATTTGCATGCAACAGCCAATGGAAGCCAAACCTCTTCCCTGGGATTCTGAGGAATTGGCAGCACTCTCGGCTTATGTTGAAGTATTGCAAAAAGAGTACGCTGCTAAAAACTAGGCGTATTCTCTATCGTAACACGCAATCACGCCCACCTTTTGGTGGGCGTTTTTGTTTGTGCCAATGCCCCTTAATACGCGATCAATTTATCCGAAATAACGATAATGTGAAGATTTTCGATTTGCTTCTATGTTCATCTTCAGTTCAATAACGCCAAGGCATGATGCCAAATGAGATTATCTCGGCAAAGATGACGAAAACACGATTTACGAAGATTCCCCTAACTAAGGAAATTACAATGAGCAGAACCATAAAAATGATTATTGGCGGCGCTGTGGCGCTTACCGCCGGGGCCAATGTAGCATTGGCTAGCGACGTTACTGCTGGCGCAGCCGTATTCAAAAAATGCAAAGTCTGTCATTCCGCTGTTGAAGGACAAAAAAAGGTTGGCCCAAGCCTGTATGGTGTTGTTGGTCGTACGCCTGGCACCCTTGCTGGCTTTAACTACAGCCCGGCCATGACCGGGTTTGGCGCTGGCGGTGCCGTTTGGGACGCCGCAACTTTGGCTGAATATCTCATTGCGCCGCGCACATTGGTACCTAAAACCAAAATGATTTTTCCTGGCCTGTCTGATGAGGCCGATCGGCTGAATGTGGTCGCTTATCTCGATTCGCTGGACGACTAACTCGTCAACTAATTTGCACGTAGACAAGGACGCTTAAAGACATGCCTTAAGCGTCCTTTTTCTATCAGCCCGAAACTCTTTTTATATCGGCACCCAGAGCGCTAAGTTTTTGCTCCAGCCCCTCAAAGCCGCGATCCAGATGGTAAATCCGACTAACTTCGGTATTACCCTGCGCAATTAGTCCAGCAATCACCAGACTGACACTGGCGCGTAAATCCGTCGCCATTACTGGTGCGCCATGCAAAACCGGCACGCCGCGCACCACCGCCTCGCGCCCATGAACCATGATATCCGCGCCCAGACGTACCAATTCCGGCGCATGCATAAAGCGGTTTTCAAAGATGGTCTCGCGAATAATCGACGCGCCATCCGCGCAGCACATCACCGCCATAAACTGCGCCTGTAAATCTGTTGGAAAACCGGGATAGGCCTGAGTTTCCATATCAACGGCCGCGCACCGGCCATTATTTTGTACGATGCGCACACATTGCGCATCTTGTGGCTCGACGGTAACGCCGATGGCCCGCATACGATCCCACAATGCGCCCAAATGTTCCGGCGCACAGTTTTCAATCCGCACATCACCGCCCGCCGCCGCGACCGCCAATGCATAAGTACCGGCTTCAATGCGATCCGGCACTACCCGGTGCGTGTGGCCATGCAAGGACCCAACGCCGCGAATAGTAATGGTCGCACCGCCCGCGCCCGAAACACTGGCACCCATGGCATTGAGGCAATCAGCCAAATCAGTAATTTCCGGCTCCCGCGCGGCATTTTCCAACACCGTGTCGCCATCAGCCAAAACTGCGGCCAGCATGGCATGTTCGGTAGCACCTACAGAAATGAAGGGGAAATTGATAAGCGCGCCGTGGAGACCTTTTGGCGCTTTGGCTACCGCATAGCCCTCTTCCAGCTCTATTTGCGCACCCATGGCCTGTAGGGCCTTGAGATGCAGGTCTACTGGGCGGGCACCAATAGCACAGCCACCGGGCAATGATACGCGGGCATGGCCATGGCGGGCGATGAGCGGGCCAAGCACGTTAAAGGTCGCCCGCATTTTGCGTACCAGATCATAGGGAGCAAACGGCGTAGCCAGGGTTTTGCCATGCAGTACCATTGCCCGGTCGTCGCGGCGCTCGGTTTCAACGCCCAAATGGTTCAATAAATGCGCCATAAAGCGCGAATCGGCCAAATCTGGCATGTTGGTGAGAATAAGCGGCTCATCAGTCAGCAACGCCGCCGCCATTAGCTTTAAGGCCGAGTTTTTCGCACCATTAATGCGCACACTGCCCGATAGGGTATTGCCGCCTTTGATCAATATTCTATCCATAGACAGGCTTTAGAGGCGCAAGGCGGCAGCGACAAGCCAAAAACGTGAAGATTCTATGTCCTTATCTTAAGCTTTGCCTTCACTTTAGGCTTTGGCGGCTGGCGGCGGGGCCTTTGCCGCTTTGCGGCGACGTAAATTAGCACGTAAGGATTCCGCCAATCGCTCTTCGCGGCTCTCATTTCCCGAATTTTTACGTCCCAAGGACTTTTTAGTCATAAAATCACACCCTTTTACACCTCGAATGACGCTGTACTCTTTTCACAGCAGCATCGCTGGGTTATATGCGCAGCCCATTAGTCGTTTGTCCAATCGCTTAACCCGCTTGACGACGACATTGGCCGCAGTAGCTCAGTGGTAGAGCGCGTCATTGGTAATGACGAGGTCGGGAGTTCAATTCTCCCCTGCGGCACCATCATATGTTTTTGACCGGAAATCACCCCTAAAGCATTGAAGGGTAAGGTGGTTTTTGGAGTTCTAAATCCACTTTCAAGGCAATACACCAAATGTTCTGAAAACGCCAATTTCAGCACCGTTCTTCGTAAATCAAACTGCCCAACATCCCATATTTTATAAGGGTTTGAGAGGAAAATCATGGCGAGTTCAAACAATTTCTCGAAGGGGTATTCTGACTGGGGTTGTGCCAGCGCATTTTCTTCTGCCATAAGCCTGTCTCGATCAAGCTGATCAATGCGGGTTTCATAGGCCTCTATGACCCGTAAATTTCTGGTGCGCATAATGTTTTCAACCAGTTCCTTGATCTCTTTTTCAATTTTTAATGCTTCCTCTTTGAATCCATTAGCAAT
>JAJFFO010000017.1 GCA_021776615.1 Robiginitomaculum sp.
TGCAGATCACGAAAGCGTCCGGGGCATGTTTGGCAATGCCTTCGCCGACCGATTTCATCACTTTGAGATTAATGGCAAGAAGACCGTCGCGGCTCATGCCCGGCTTGCGCGCCACACCAGCGGTAACGATGCAAACATCCGCACCGGCAATATCTGCATAATCCTGAGCGCCAGTAACATGGCTATCGCGGGAAAACACCGGGCTGGCTTCGCAAAGGTCCAGCGCCTTGCCTTGTGGCACGCCTTGCGCAATATCGAACAAAACAACATCGCCCAATTCTTCGCGGGCGCAGATATGGGCCAGAGTGCCGCCGATCATACCGGCGCCGATAAGAGCAATTTTTTTACGAGCCATAGGGGCCTCCATTAAGGGATTCGTCTGCTAAACGCTAACGCGCCCATACCTTCGCGGCAATGCGGCAATGCGGCAAAAAACCGCAAAGACATAAGACGTGATTAGCCCTTTTGCCCTCTCAGCCAATTCACCATGGTTTGTGCGTCCGAAACTTCGAACGGATCACTACCGCAATTGTCCGAAAAGCCTTCCTCGGCAAACAGCTTTTTAACTTCGCCATTTTGCGCAAATAGCGAATAGCGCCAGCTGCGATAGCCAAATCCCAAATTCGACTTATCTACCAACATGCCCATTTTACGGGTAAATTCGCCGCTGCCATCCGGGAGCATGAAGACGTTTTGTGCGCCCAATTGCTTGCCCCATTGGTTCATAGAAAACGTGTCGTTGACGGACAGGCAAATAACCGCATCCACGCCTAACGCCTTCATCTCTTCAAAGGCAGCCTCATAGCCCGGCAAATGGGTGGAGGAACAGGTCGGCGTGAAAGCGCCGGGCAAAGCAAACAAGACAACATTCTGGCCGGCAAACAGATCCTTGGTGGTCACATCTTTCCACTCAAACGGATTGTCGCCCTCAAGCGCATCATTACGCACACGGGTTTTAAAAGTTACGTCAGGAAGTTGATTATTTATCATGGTCGCCCTCTTTCTCCGAAGGTTAGATTTTTCGACCATTTTTGCTCACTCTTCAAGCAGTACCCGCAGCATCCACGCGGTTTTTTCGTGCACTTCCATCCGCCGGGTCAGAAGATCGGCGCTGGGTTGGTCATTGGCCTGTTCAACCTGTGGAAAAATTGACCGCGCCCGCGCGCTTACCGCTTCATGGTCGGCGGCCAGTTTTGCCACCATTTCCAAGGCTTTTTCACCGCCGGCGGCCTCTTTCAACCCGGTCAGCTTTGCAAATGCCGCATAGGACCCCGGTGCCGGCATCCCCAAAGCGCGAATCCGTTCGGCAATTTCATCAACCGCCAAGGCAAGTTCGGTATAGTGCACTTCAAACATCGCATGCAGGCTGTTAAACATCGGCCCTTTGACATTCCAGTGAAAATTATGGGTTTTGAGGTAGAGGGTGTAGCTGTCTGCCAACAAGCCACAAAGGCCGTCGGTGATCGCCACACGCTCAGCTTCACTCATACCGTTATTGATCTGTACACTCATCGGTGCATCTCCTTTTTAACAATGTTGCCAGCAAGATATAACTCGAATACAAATCTGTAAAATTGTATCTTACGCTCCTATTAAGTGGATTTTTCGATTTATGACCATCTCCCTTCGCCAGTTACGATATTTCGCCGCTTTGGCGCAGACACTGCACTTTGGTAAGGCCGCGGATCTATGCTTCGTCACCCAGTCGACGTTATCAGCCGGGATAAAGGAGTTGGAGGACGGCCTGGGCGCGGTATTGGCCGAGCGCACCAAACGCAAAGTCATGCTAACGCCATTAGGCGAGACGATTGCAGAACGCGCCCGCGCCCTGTTGCGCGATATCGAAGACATTAAGGCGCTGGCAGCACAAAAGCGCCAGCCTTTAAGTGGCCCTTTGCGCCTCGGGGTTATCCCCACCATCGCGCCTTACCTTCTGCCCCGCGCTTTGCCAGATTTGCGCGCGCAATACCCGACGTTGGACCTCATTCTCATCGAGGATCAGACGACGCGGCTTTTACAAGATTTGCGCGATGGCAGCGTCGACGTGGTGCTGATGGCACAGCCTTGGCCCACCGACGAATTCACCAGCACGGTACTTTTCACCGATCGCTTTTCGTTGGCCTGCGCTAAAACCCACAGATTGAGCAGCAGCAAACAGGTCTGTCCGGCTGATTTTGCCGAAGAACCGCTATTATTGCTGACCGATGGCCATTGCCTGCGCGAACACGCACTTGGTGCTTGCGCCTTTGCCAGCGGCGAGGCGCAGCGCGGCTATGAGGGCGCAAGCCTACTGACCGTTGCGCAAATGGTTGCCGGCGGTCTGGGGCTAACCCTATTGCCACAAATAGCAATTGATGCGGGCCTGGGTCGCCTTAACGATCTGGCGATTATCCCCTTGCGTAAAAGCGCCAGCGCCCGCCATATCGCCATGGTATGGCGCAAGACCAGCAGTCGGGACGACGAATTTAAAAAACTGGGGACGTTTTTTAGGCCAATAGAGGCTTAATCCCCATCCTTCTCAAGCCGTGCAATCAAGCTCGACGTGTCCCAACGATTGCCGCCCATGGCTTGCACGTCGGCATAGAATTGATCGACCAATGCCGCCAATGGCAAGCGCGCGCCATTATGGCGGGCTTCTTCCAGCGTGATACGCAAGTCCTTGCGCATCCAGTCTACGGCAAAGCCAAAATCAAACTCGTTTTGCAGCATGGTTTTATAGCGATTTTCCATTTGCCAACTTTGCGCCGCCCCTTGTGATATCGCCTCAATCACCCGTTCGCCATCCAGGCCTGCGCTTTTGGCAAAGTGCAGACCCTCAGCCAGCCCCTGCACCACGCCGGCAATGCAAATCTGGTTAACCATTTTGGTCAATTGCCCGGCACCAACTTCCCCCATCAAGGTAATCGCCTTGGCATAGGGTTTCATGACCGGCTCGACCTTGGCAAAGTCTGCCGCATCGCCGCCGCACATAATGGTCAATTGCCCGGCCTCCGCCCCGGCCTGTCCACCAGAGACCGGGGCGTCGATAAAGCCAAGATTGCGTATATCAGCTTCAATTTTCAGCGCGCGCGCCAAGGCTGCCGACACCGTCGAATGGTCGACAAAAACCGTTCCGGGAGCCATGGCTTCAAACGCCAACGCCGCCACATGGCGCACATCAGGATCATCGCCCACGCAAGCAAATACGATCTCGCAGCCCTCGGCCATACCCTCAATACTGGACAATCCCTGCCCACCATATTGCTTGGCCCAGTCATCTGCCTTTTTCGCCGTTCGGTTCCATACGCGAACCTCGTGCCCGGCATTGGCCAAATGCCCGGCCATGGGACCGCCCATAACCCCCAAACCAATAAAACCGCAAATTGCCATTGCCTATTTCCCTTTGCTTGTCGTGCCGACCCATGATGCCAAAATGTGCAAGTCTTTATTTTGCCGCACAATTTGGTCGAAAACCGGTTTCCACCTTTCCCATTGTGCTTTAGCGTGCGGACAATCTAGGGGTAGGAGTTGAAGATGAAAACTATTTTACGCTGGGGCGGCTTTGCCGTCATTGGTTTAGTGCTGCTGGCTGGCATTTCAGGCGCCGCTTTGTACTGGCGTCTGCACAGCGCCCTCCCCCAGACCGAAGGCGAATTAACCTTAGCAAACTTGGGGACTGAGGTAAAAATTGCCCGTGATGCCGATGGGATCGTGCATATTTTTGCGTCAGACCACCATGATATGTTTTATGCTCTTGGCGTCGCCCACGCACAGGACCGCATGTTCCAGATGGATATGAATCGGCGCTATGGCAGTGGCCGCCTCTCTGAGCTTGTTGGGGAAGCCGCGCTAAAAACCGATGCACAAATGCGCACGCTGGGCCTGCGCCGCGCCGCCGAAGGTTCCTGGGACGATTTTAACCCCGCCGAGCACGCGGCCCTAAACGCCTACGCCCAGGGGGTCAACGCCATTATTACTGCCAAAAACTATGTTCCCCCGGCTGAATATTTGTTTTTGCGCACCCGGCCCGAACCATGGGTCCCGGCGGATACACTTACGGTGTCAAAGGTTATGGCATTCAATTTGTCGAGCAATGGCCTTGAAGAACCGGATAATAAGCGCTTGAAAGATATATTGGGGCCAGACCGGCTGGCTCAATTCCTGCCGCCTTACCCCGAGGATGGCCCGGTCGCCATGCGCGCCGAAGACATGAATTCGGTTTTGCCAGCCCACCTGCCCGCCAATGGCACCGATCAGGCATTGGGCGCGCCCATGGGCGAAAAAGCCAAGGGTTCCAACAATTGGGTGGTGGACGGTAGTTTAAGCGCCAGTGGTAAACCATTACTGGCAAACGACCCACATTTGGCCCTTAGCGCCCCCGGCGTTTGGTATTATGCCCGGCTCAATGCCCCGGACACCATGGTCTTGGGCGTCACCCTGCCCGGCACGCCATTTGTTACTCTGGGGCGCAATAAAACCATTGCCTGGGGCTTTACCAATACCGGGCCAGATACTTCTGACCTTAAAGTCATCCAAGGCGACAATCTGCGACAACGCACCGAAACCATCAAAGTGCGCGGCAAGGATGATGTGACGCTGGAACTTGAATTTGCCGGTGATGATGTGGTGCTGAACCCCCGATGGTTTGACATTGAAAACATGACCCGCGAGGGCGAAAAAGTCGTGCTGTTAAGCACTTTGGATGATGATGACGACACCACCGCGTCCATTGGTTTCGCAACGATCAATGCAACCAATTTTAACGATTTTAACCAGGCCTTGTCGCGCTTTAAGATGCCGCAGCAAAATATTGTTTATGCAGATATAAATGGCAATATCGGCATGGTTTTACCAGCCCGCGTTCCCGTGCGAGATACGCAAGGAAACTGGGTCGGAGAAATCCCGTTTGAAGGATTGCCGCGCACCTATAACCCCGGCCAGCATTATGTGGCAACGGCGAATAACAAAATGGTCCCGGACAGCTATCCCTACCATATTACCGACCAATGGTATGGCTTTCACCGGGCGCGCCGCATTGTCGAAAACATTGAAGCCAACCCCAAGCATGATGTGCAAAGCTTCAAAGCCATGCAGATGGACACGGTTTCCGATTTGGCACGCAAGGCCCTGCCTTTGTTTGCGGCGGCCCAACCGCAGACAGATGCTGGCCAGAAACTGCGCGATATCGCCGCCAGATGGGACGGCAATCTGGCGCCCGGACGGCCAGAGGGTTTGATTTACACGGGATGGCTGCGGGCTTTTTCGCGCTTAGTTTATGAAGATGATTTAGGGGAAGATTTCGAACGTTTCTGGACCCCCCGACGCGCCTTTATGGACGGCGTGATACGCGGTGAATTTGCCATCTGGTGCGATGACCGCACAACAACGGCGTTGGAAACCTGCCAGATGCTGGCCGGTCAGGCATTTGACAAGGCGGCCATTAGTCTCGGCAAGGAATATGGCGGCTCCCCGGAAAAGTGGCGCTGGGGCGACGCACATGATGCGGTTTTTGCGCATCCTCTATTCGGCACCGTGCCAATACTTAAAAACTTCTTCTCCGTGCGCGTGCCGGTTGGCGGTGACGGCTCCACCCCGAATGTCGCCCATGTCTCTTATCGATCGGGCAATCTCGATGCACCGTGGGGAGTGAGTATGCGGGCAATTTACGACCTTTCTGACATGAATTCGTCCTTGTTTATGTCGGCTCCCGGGCAGTCCGGCCATGTTTTATCGCCGCATTATCGCGATATGGCGCAGCGCTGGGCCGATGGCGAATATGTACAAATTCGCGATGATTGGACACCGGACAGCCCACCGCCCGGCACACAGGTGCTAACACTGGCCCCGCAATAGGACGCTTTTACACTTGAAATTAACCGTATTGGTGTTTCTTAACCTCAAATTTTGATGGGTTTAGAAATGTCAGACGATGAACGTCCAATAATAAAGAAGGTTATCAAGGTCCAAGCTGCCGGCCATCATGGCGGCGCATGGAAGGTGGCCTATGCCGACTTTGTCACGGCAATGATGGCCTTCTTTTTGCTGATGTGGCTGATCAACACCACCACCCCCGAACAAAAGCGCGGCGTGGCTGATTATTTTGCCCCTGCCAGCATTAGCGAATCACGCTCTGGAGCCGGCGGCATTTTGGCTGGCACCGCCCTTGGCGAAGATGGCGCGCGCAATAGCGGCACCACCGAATTGGTTCGCGAATTATCGCCCAAAGCGCCAAAAACCCCGGACAAGGCCAAGTTAAAAGACGAAAATCAAGGTGGCTCGCCAAGCACTGAAGTGTCGGAAGACGCCCTGCAACAAGCCATGTCCCGCCGCGAGGAAATGGCCTTTAAATCCGCGGCGGAATCCCTGCGCCAAGCCATGCAAGACCTGCCGGAATTGGCCGAGCTTTCCAAAAACCTGATTATCGACCAAACGCCAGAAGGTCTGCGTATTCAGATTGTCGACCAGGAAGGCCGCTCCATGTTTGAGCCAGGTTCGGCAACGCCGCGCCCGCGCACCATGGTGCTATTGCGTTCGGTCGCGCAGATTATCAATAAATTGCCCAACCGCATCAGCATTTATGGCCATACGGATTCTTCGCCCTCGACGGCGGGTGGCTATTCCAACTGGGATTTATCTTTTGATCGCGCCAATTCTTCGCGCCGGATTTTGCAAGAAAGCTTCGTCAAGGAAGAACGCCTGTATCAGGTCGCTGGCAAAGCTGGCTCCGAGCCCCTTTTTCCCGACGATCCGTTTATGCCCGGCAATCGGCGCATTTCAATCGTATTGCTGCGCGAAGCCCCACCCCTGCCCGCAGGCTATAAGCTGTAAGTGATGACGTTGCTGCGTCCCCACCACGCTATTGTGTGCGGGAGATCAACGCTTGGCGGGCCACTTCGACATTCCCATCATTGCGCGCAATGATTGAAGTTATATCGGAGCGCTGGTTTTGCGTGAGCCAAACCCCCGAGACTTCAATATCAACCACGCGCGGCTCGCCCTTAATGGTCAAAACCCGCCATTTAATTTCTTGTGGCTTGTTAAGATGACCGCCGGACATGGTGGTGATGACCACACAATCACCCGGTTTTCGATCCAAAGAAGAGTGCACTTCGAGCACTTCATTACCAAATTGGTTTAACTCGCTTTGGTAAACGCTGGTGGCATAAGCGCGAAAAGCGTCGGTGAAGTCGATCAATTCTTGCGGATTGATGGTGTTGGCAAATTGCCCCAATGCAAAACGCGCTACTACCGGAATATCAACGATTGTGAGAATTCTCTCTTCAAATTGCGCCGCTTTTTGGCTGTCGCTCAGGGCCGGGTCAGCCAACACATCAAGTGCCTGCGCAATGTTATCATGGACAAAAGCCTCTGCATTTTCGGTGGCTGAAGCCGATATCGGTTTCAGCGCCAAAAGCACCAAAGAGAAAACAACAACTAAAAGTCGAAACTGCATATTCAAATTCCTAATCTATCATTGATCGGCGCTACTAATGTCGAACTCCGGCAGGGCTTCAACTTCAAAATCGCCATTCTTAATATCGTCTTCGCGGGTTTGCCGGTAAAGGTTGCGCACATTGGCATATTCATCCACCGCATTGCGCCTCAACTTTTCAACACTATTTAGTGAACGCGAACGCTTATCCACCACATCGGCAATACGCCGCGAGTCGTTGAAGGTGTTTTTCCCCTCGAACTCGGTGTAATGCAAAGGCGAAAAATACTGATCCGGCAGACGGCCAATGGCGTCTCGAAAATTACTGGGGCCGAGAAGTGGCAAGACCAGATAAGGACCGGGTTTTATGCCGGCCTTGGCCATGGTCTGCCCAAAATCTTCTTTATGTCTCTCAATGCCGCTGCTTTTAGCAACATCAAACAATCCGCCAATTCCAACCGTAGTGTTCAGCACAAATCTGGCAGTGGTATCACCGGCGCGCTTCCACTCCCCTTGCAGCAAATCATTGACCAAAATTACCGGGCTGCTGAGATTATGAAGAAAATTCCGAAGCCCATTGCGCGCCGGTTTTGGAGTAATGGCGCGATAGGTTTTGGATACCGGCGTCAGCACCGCTTTATCCACCGCCGTATTGAAGCCAAAAATAGCACGATTCATCGGCTCAAGGGGATCTCCGGCAACCCGGTTTGCCCGGCTGGCACAGCCATATAGAGCCAAATTCATCAATAGGAACACCATTGCGAAACGTAGGGGCGACCCGACGCCGCCCTGCTTGTGACCTTGCAATATTCTAATCGATTCCAAAGTCATGCCCTATCTATCTCCATGCTACCTGAACGTTATCTGAATACGACGGCGCGCCAACTACTACATCCCAGCTATCACTCAATCAGATCGAAGTCTGGCAGATCATCCATGTCCACCACACCATCAGCAATCGCATCTTTGCGCGCCTGCTGATAATAACTTCTTACACTGGCATATTCGTCCAACGACTCTTCGCGCAAGGTCTGCACTGCACCTTGCAAACCCGCCCGCGTATCAACCATATCGAGGGCAAGGCGCGCTCGATCAAAGCTCTTTCGCCCCTTAAAGCTGGCGATCCGCGTTGGCGACAGGGATTCTTCAACCACAAGCCCGGCCAGATCTCGCATATTGCTTGGCCCCAGTATTGGCAGCACCAAATACGGTCCAGACGGCACCCCATGTTCGGCCATTGTCTGCCCAAAATCTTCGTGGTGCTTCTCAATGCCGACCGCTTTAGCCACATCAAGCACCCCGCCAATCCCGACCGTTGAGTTGATTACCAACCGCGCCGTAGTTTCCGCTGCACGCTTCCATTTGCCTTGCAATAAATCATTTGCCAGCACAATCGGGCTTTTTAAATTATCGATAAAGTTGCGAATACCCTTGCGGGCGGGCTTGGGCGTGATGGTGGTGTAGGTCTTGGCGATCGGTTCCATCACCACTTTATCCGCCGCTTTGTTAAACGCGAAAACAGCACGATTCACCGGCTCAAACGGGTCGCCTTTGGTGCGCCAAGGCGGATGCGCGCAGCCCGCCAAAAACAGACACGCCGCTAAGGTCAAAGCCCACACCGGAGCAATTTTTCTTAACGAAGTCAACGCAGTATATCCCCAATCATAATTAGGTATTGCATGGGGAAAGCCAACGTAAAACTCATTTCACCACTATGGCGAATATTAACCAATTAACCTTTTACGCTAGCCTTGATCAGATCTGCCACTTTTTCTGCAATCATGATTGTCGGCGCATTGGTATTACCGCCGACAATGCGCGGCATGACCGACGCATCAACGACCCGCAATCCTTTTGCGCCAAAAACCCGGCATTGATTATCGACCACCGCCAAATCATCGCCCTTAGCGCCCATAGCGCCCATTTTACAAGTTCCAATGGGGTGAAACAGGGTTTCTGCCTTTTCTCGTACAAAAGCCTCCCATTGCGCCTCGGTTTGTGGAATATCTTGCGGAACGTGCGGCGCTTTACGTTCGTCATCGAAAGCGGCCGCCCGCAAAATATCCAAAGACATTTTGGCACCGGCAATCTGGGTCTGCATATCATGGCCGCGCGTTAGGTATTGCGGATCAATGGTCGGATGATCTTCTGGATCGGTGCTGGCGAGGCGAATAGTGCCGCGCGAATCCGGATATAACACATAAGAATGCAGCGTTATGCCATGCTGTCGGCTCTTCGGTTCGCCGCGCGGGGCGACAATGGCCGGTACGAAGTGAAACTGGATATCCGGCTCCGCTTCGCCTTTGGTGCTGGCAAATCCGCCAGTCTCTGCCGCATTGGTTGTCAGCATGCCCTGGCGGGTAAACAGATAGCGCACCGCTTCACTTATCTGCTTCGGAATAGACTGCACGCTGTAAGCGTAGGAGCGGCTAGTCTTGCCGGTAAAGGAAATCGATGTATCCAGATGGTCCTGCAAATTTTCACCAACACCGGGCAGATCGATCTGCACATTTATCCCTAATTCTGTCAAATGTTCGGCGGGACCAATGCCTGATAGCATTAGCATTTGCGGCGAATTTATCGCCCCGCCCGCCAAAATAACTTCGCGCTTGGCCAGCAAATCCCGGTTCTCGCCTTTGCGGCGAACTTCAACCCCGACAGCCCGCGTGCCATCCATAATGATTTTGGTGGCTAAGGTCTCGACCATGATCGTCAGATTGGGCCGCGCCTGCACCTCTTTGCCAAGATAAGCCACCGCCGCAGAACAGCGCCGACCATCTCGCTGGGTGACCTGATATGGCCCGACGCCAAGGCGGTTATCGCCATTAAAATCATCATTTTTAGGCAGGCCACACGCCATACCGGCTTCGACGAAAGCCTTACTCAGCGGATTAAGATGGCGCAGGTCGGAAACCGTAAGCGGCCCGCTTTGGCCATGAAACTGGTCCTGAATGCGCTGCTGGCCCTCCGACTTTCGAAAAAATGGCAGCACATCTTCCCATGCCCATCCAGCCGCGCCCGCTTGTTGCCACGCTTCATAGTCCTCAAGACCGCCGCGCATATAGATCATGGCGTTGATGGAGGATGAACCGCCAAGGGTTTTGCCCCGTGGCCAATATAATTCGCGATTATTAAGTGCGGTTTGCGGCGCGGTTTCATAATGCCAATTCAGCGTGTCATCATTGACCGCGTCAACAATCATCGCCGGTGTATGAATGCTGGCCTTATTGTCTTTTGGGCCCGCCTCCAAAAGGCAAACCGACACATCCGGGTTTTCGGTTAACCGGCTTGCCAGTGTCGCCCCGGCAGAACCAGCACCGGCAATGATGAAGTCGAATTGATTGTCGTCAGGCACAAGCGCACTCCTGTTTTGACCCAGCTTTGGTCGATTTTGGAATAAATATAACGCTAAAGGGCCGCTTGGACAGAAAAATGTGGATAGCGATCACTTAATTTGTGTTGCTCCGCACCCGTTCCAGCGCTTCGCGCCAGCCCTCCAACAAATCTTCGCGCAGGCCCTCGGCCATCGCCGGGGAAAATTTGGCGTCCTCGCGCCAAAGCTCCGCCACATCGGCCAGGCTGCTATAATGTCCGGCCCCAATACCCGCCAACACCGCAACGCCGAATGCCGTGGTTTCGGTAATTTGTGGGCGCGCCACCGGCACAGCCACAATGTCGGCCAAAAATTGCATAAGCCAGGCATTGCCACTCATCCCGCCATCAACTTTAAACAGTTTTGGTGCCACCCCATCGGCGGCCATAGCCCGCATCAAATCGTGGCACTGATAGGCAACCGCCTCCAGCCCGGCGCGGGTAATGTGCGCCGCGCCACACCCACGGGTGAGACCGACAATGGCGCCCCGTGCCTCAGCATCCCACCACGGGGCGCCAAGACCGGCAAAGGCTGGCACCATATAAACGCCGCCATTATCTTCCAGGCCCTTGGCCATGGCCTCGCTCTCAGCCGCGTCGCTGACCAGCCCCAAGCCATCGCGCAACCATTGTATGGTCGAGCCAGCGGAGAGTATGGAGCCTTCCAGCGCGAAGGAGCGTACGCCTTCCAACTGCCAGGCGATGGTGGTCAGCAGCCGGTGCTGCGAACGCACCGCTTTATTGCCGGTATTGGCCAATAAAAACGCCCCGGTACCAAAAGTGCATTTCATTTGCCCGGGCGCGAAGCACGCCTGGCCAATCGCCGCCGCTTGCTGGTCGCCAGCCATGCCGGTAATTGGCAGACCCGCCCCCGGCAGATCCGGCGCGATCAGCGCGAACTTGCCCGCATTGGGACAAACCGAAGGCAACACCGCCGCCGGCACCCGAAAAAGTGCCAATAATTCCTCGTCCCAACTCCCACGATGAATATCAAACAGGCTAGTCCGCGAGGCATTGGTCGCGTCGCTATAATGCACCGCACCGCCGCTTAAGCGAAACAGCAAAAAGCTCTCTACCGTACCAAACGCCAACTCCCCGGCTTCGGCTTGGCCGCGCGCACCGGGCACTTCGTCCAAAATCCACGAGACTTTACTGGCCGAGAAATACGGGTCCAACACCAATCCGGTACGCGCACTAATCATTTCCTCATGGCCATCCGCCGCCAGTGCCGCGCACACATTGGCGGTACGCCGATCCTGCCAGACAATCGCATTGTGGATCGCTAAGCCCGATGAGCGTTCCCAGACGATAGACGTTTCACGCTGATTGGTAATCCCAGCAGCGACCACATTCCAGCCATCCTCGCGCGCGGCCCCCAAAGCTTCGCTAATCACCGCGCAAACACTGTCCCATATTTCTTCGGGATCATGCTCGACCCAACCGGGCTTTGGATAAATTTGTGTGATTTCCCTTTGTGCCAGCGCGACAATTTCACCGGTCAGGCTAAACACAATGGCGCGGCTGGACGTGGTCCCCTGATCAATTGCCAATATCGCAGTCTTTTCGCTCACCAATTCAACTCCCAATTTTTTCAACCCTAACAGAACATGGGCTGACAGCGACAGAAAAATCCGTCAAAGATCAGCCATGGAAGACATTAAAGATATTTTGATCATTGGCGGCGGCATAAACGGCACGGGCATTGCCCGTGACGCGGCGGGACGCGGCTTGAGCGTGGTATTGTGCGAACAAGGCGATCTGGCGGGCGCGACCTCATCGTCAAGCACCAAGATGATCCATGGCGGCCTGCGCTATCTTGAATATTATGAATTCAAATTGGTGTGTGAAGCCCTTGCCGAACGCGAGCGGCTTTTGCATATCGCGCCGCATCTGGTACGGCCATTGCGGCTGATATTACCGCATATTCCCGATATGCGTCCGGCATGGATGATCCGCCTTGGCCTGTGGTTGTACGACCATATTGGCGGCAAATCCTCATTACCGCGCTCCGGTGGTATAAAACTGGAAGATTGCGTCGAAGCCAGGACATTGCGCACCCCCAAAGGAAAGGCATTTGGCTATTCAGATGGCTGGAGCGACGATGCCCGCATTGTTGTCGCCAATGCCATGGATGCCCGTGATCGCGGCGCCAGTATTGCGCCGCGCACCAAAGTACAATCGTGCACCCGCGAGGGCTATCATTGGTTGGTGCACGCCAAAACCGAAAATGGGCAACAGCAAGTCTGGCGCGCCCGGGCATTGGTCAATGCCGCCGGGCCGTGGGTGGCCGATATGGATGATTGCACCGGCGCCAAGACCGTAGCCGGCATGACCCTGGTAAAGGGTAGCCATATTATTGTGCCAAAGCTGTTCGACGGTGAACGCGGGTTTTTATTCCAAAACACCGACCGGCGGGTGCTATTTGCCCTACCCTATCATGGCGAATTCACCCTGTTTGGCACCACCGACACCCCGTTTGAAGGCGATGCCTATGCGGCAAAACTCGACGATGGCGAACGCGAATATTTATTGGAAGCCCTCAACCGGTTTTTCGATACCGCCATAGAAGCTGGCGATATCCATTACTCTTATGCTGGCGTTCGGGCACTTTTTGGTGACCCGGAAACCAGCGCCTCAGAACTTACGCGCGAATATCAATTGGTGCTTAGCGACACCGAAGATGGCGCACCGGTGCTGACGGTTCTTGGCGGCAAAATCACCACGTTTCGGGCGTTGGCGGAAAAAACCATGGACATGCTTGGCCCAAGATTGGGCAATGATGCCCCCCATTGGACCGGCACCACTGCGCTGCCCGGCGGCGATTTTCCACAAGGTGATTTGCAAGCGTTTGAGCGGGCCACGCAAAAGCAATATCCGTTTTTGCCCCCTGCCATGTGCCAACGACTGTGCCGCGCGTATGGTAGCAAAGTTACCGATGTTTTGGGCGATGCCAAAAACCTTGGCGATCTGGGGCAGCATTTTGGCGCAGGGCTTTATACGGCGGAGTTAAATTATCTCAAAGCAAAGGAATGGGCGATGAGTGCCGACGATGTTTTGTGGCGGCGCACCAAGCTTGGCCTGTTTATGAGCAAAGTCGAACGCGAAGCGCTGGAGAAAGCGTTTTAAAACATATTTAGTTCAAGCCGGGCCACGTCGGACATGCGCGAAGGGTCCCATGGTGGCTCAAAAGTCAAATTCACTTTCACATCGCGCACACCGGGCACCGAACGGGCAGCATTTTCCACCCATATTGGCATTTCGCCAGCCACCGGACAGCCGGGCGCGGTGAGCGTCATATCAATATCAACATCACGGTCATCATCCACATCAACCCGGTAAATCAGACCCAGTTCGTAAATATCCACCGGAATTTCCGGATCGAAGACGCTTTTAAACGCGGCAATGAGCTCCTCGGTTAGCCGATCAAGCTCCTCTTGCGGTAGCGCAGAATCGGCATTAGCGGGTGCGGCTTCAGCCGCTGTCGCCATCTCCGACGCCGCCACGGGCGCTGAAACGTCTATGGTATCTCGGACTTTTTTGTCCACTTTTCTCTCCTCGAATGGCGCCAAACGCCACATAAATCCTTACGCTAAAAACTCTCGAGCCTTTTCAAAGGCCTCGATAAAGCGATCAACGTCTTCTTCGGTGTTATAGGCCGCGAAGCTTGCCCGACACGCGGATGATGAATCAAAGCGCTGCATTAGCGGTTCCGCGCAATGATGCCCAGCCCGAATAGCAACACCATAGCGATCCATCAGTTGCGCCAAATCATGGGCATGCATGCCGCGCACATCAAAGGTAATAATCGCGCCTTTGCCCGGCGCTTCGCCCAATATGCGCACATCATTGTGGCGCTTTAACGCCGCAGTCACGCGGGCCGCCAGTAAAGCCTCATGCTCGGCCACGGCAAGGCGATCCAGCCCCATCATCCACTCAAGCGCTATGCCAAGGCCGATGGCCTGTAAAATCGGCGGAGTGCCTGCCTCGAACCGGTGCGGGGGGGCGCCATAGGTTATGGCATCCTTGGCCACCGTTTCGATCATCTCGCCGCCGCCCTGATAGGGCTGCAATGCCTTCAATGCTACGGCTTTGCCATAGAGCGCGCCAATGCCCGTCGGGCCATAAAGTTTGTGCCCGGTAATGGCATAAAAGTCTGCGCCAATGGCCTGCACATCGACCGGCAAATGCACGGCAGATTGCGAGCCATCGAGTAAAATCGGCACGTCGTTCGCGTGGGCAATATCGACCAGTTTTTTGGCGTCGGTAATGGTGCCAGTCACGTTCGACATATGGCTCAGCGTGACAAATTTTGTTTTCGGCCCGAAAGCGGCTTCATAGGCAGCCATATCGAGCTGGCCATCGTCCAAAATACCCACCCATTTTAGCACCACACCCTTGCGTTCGCGCAAAAAATGCCATGGCACAATGTTAGAATGGTGCTCCATCTCGGACAGGATAATTTCATCGCCCGCTTTCAGCGTAGCCCCGATGGACGATGCCACCAGATTTATCGCCTCGGTGGTGCCGGAAGTGAAAATAATCTGTTCGGCACTTGGCGCATTTAAAAACCGCGCAATGGTCTGGCGCGCCGCCTCAAAACTTTCGGTGGTTTCATTGGCCATGGTGTGCAATCCGCGGTGCACATTGGCGTAGGCAGTGCGCATTTGCTCGGCCATACCTTCAATCACGCAATCTGGCTTTTGTGCCGAGGCCGCACTGTCGAGATAGGTCAGGGGAAAACCATTCACCTTGCGGTCAAGCACCGGAAACTCGGCCCGAACAGCATAAGGGTCGAAGCTGGCCGGTGCTTGCAAAAACGAGGCACTCATAAGGCCAGCTCCAGCCAGTTATTCATGGCGTTGACGCACAGGTCACGCAGGTTTTCATCGCCCAAATCATCAAACGCCGCCCCCAAAAACGCACTGGTCAGCAAGGTTTTCGCCGCCGCTTCATCAAGACCACGTTGACGCATATAAAATAGCGCATCATCGTCAAGTTCGCCGCAGGTATTGCCATGGGCGCAAGCAACATCATCGGCATAAATTTCAAGCTCGGGCTTGGCATTCACACTGGCGCCGGCATTGAGCAAAATAGCGTTATGCGCCATTTTTGCGTCGGTTTGCTGGCCATTGCGCGCCACATAAAATTTGCCCTGAAATACGCCGCGCGCTTTGTCTTTGACCACACCGCGCACCAATTGGTCGGTAACACCCTGCTCTGCCAGATGCTCGACGGTGTATGTCTGATCCGCATGGCGGTCCCCGTCCAGCATATAGGTCCCGTTCAACACCGCTTTTGCGCCAATACCGTCATGGATGACATGGGTTTCCATCCGTGCCAATTTGGCGCCGAAACTCAAAGAATATTGCTGGTAATGGGTATTTTCCGCCAAAGAGATATGGGCGTTAATCGCCTGAACCGCATCGGCATCGCCGCATTGGTGCACCATGCGCAAAACCCGCGCATTTTTGCCAAGCTCGACGGTCAAAATGGTGTTGGCGAACCCGCTCGTTAATTCGTGGTTTTCAATCAGGCTGACTTCGCTGCCCGGCGCGCAAACAATATGGATACGAGTATTACCACTGCCTTCAATGGCAAACAAAAGCGGCGCGTCTTGCGAACCGTCAATGTGTACCGTAATGGCCGTCGGCGCCAAGGCCTGTGCCAGGTTTTGCAATGGTGAAACGCTTTCGTGCGCCGCCCAGTCATCCGCCGCCAACGTCACCCCATCAGGCAAATCTGGCGTTCCTCGCAACTGCCCGGCCACAACCTTAAACACAATGGCATTGGCTAGCGCGGGCAGATTGGCGGTGTTCTCACTGACTTGTGCTGTCGCACCATTCGGCGTCGTTTTTGGCGTTAAGGCCTGACGCAAATCGCTCCAGCGCCATGCTTCCATACGCCGGTGTGGCAGTCCGGCGTCGACAAAGCGCGCAAACGCTTGCGCCCGCTCCGGATCTATCGGCAAAGCGGCATAGCGCGTGTGAAAAGCCTTCTCGGCAGGGTGGATTTGCACTTCGCTCATGCCGCATCCGATGTATAGGCGTCATAGCCTTCGGCTTCGAGTTTATGGGCCAATTCCGGTCCGCCAGAATGGACAATACGGCCACCGGACATCACATGCACGACATCGGGCTTAATATAGTCCAGCAAGCGCTGATAATGGGTAATTACCAAAATTGAACGATCGGCAGCGCGCAGCGCATTAACACCCTCGGACACAATCTTAAGCGCATCAATATCGAGGCCGGAATCCGTTTCATCCAAAATCGCAAACCGCGGCTCCAACACCGCCATTTGCAAAATCTCCATACGTTTTTTCTCGCCGCCGGAAAAACCGACATTAAGCGGGCGTTTCAACATGTCGGCTTTGACTTTCAAAAGCGCCGCTTTTTCGCGCGCCAGTTTTAGAAAATCTGGTGCCGACAAATCATCCTCGCCGCGCCTTTTGCGTTGCGCATTGAGGCTGGCGCGAAGAAAGGTCATGGCCGGAACGCCGGGTATTTCTACCGGATATTGAAACGACAAAAACACACCCAAAGCGGCGCGTTCCTCCGGTTCCATTGTCAGCAGGTTTTCACCCTCGAAAGTGGCACTACCGCCTTTGACCTCATAGCCATCGCGCCCGGTCAGCACATTAGCCAAGGTAGACTTTCCGGTGCCGTTCGGCCCCATAATCGCATGCACTTCACCGGCAGGTACGCTTAACGACAATCCGTTGAGGATATCGCCAGCGACGCCTTCAACGCCTACGGTTAAATTATTGATTTCAATCATTATTCTTCACCATCAAAATACTCTGCTGTGCCTTTTTCCTGCCAGCCTAAATGTCTGAATTTTGCATCCCAGGGCGCGCCGCCCTCCGGTATGCCGGCAGTGGCCACAAATTTTTTCGAATCCGGGTACACCACAATTGATGTGGGGCCATTGCTCGAAAACGCCAGATATTTCAAGTCCGCATCACCGGTATTGATAAGCTGGTGCGCGACCTCGGCACCGCCCGGCGGCGCGCCAAGCATATCGCCAGCTTTGACCGGATAGGTGTCCTCGCCAAACCGGTAATCCGCCTGCCCCTCAATGATAAAAAACATTTCATCATCGGTCAGGTGCGCGTGATGCGGAAAGGCGCGTTTTCCGGGCGGTACAATCGTCAACATACAGCCAAGGTTTTTTGCGCCCAAAAGCGGCCCGATACGGCCAAGTTTGGCCGCGAATTTCCCGCCATTACCAAAATCCATCAGCTCGACATCATCAATATTGACGATTGGTTTTATTTTTTCGGTCATGGCTGATCTCTTTCTTCTGCGTCATTCTGGCAAGACTGGAATCCAGTGGCGACTCTATTCTGGATACCGGCCTTCGCCGGTATGACGAATTTGGGGGTATTGGTCCCAGCCTGTCCCGGCGAAAGCTGGGAAGCGTCTAGATTACTCATCACCCAACACTCCCTTCCAGACTGATCTTGACCAAGGCCTGCGCTTCGACGGCGAATTCCATGGGTAGTTTTTGCAATACATCGCGGGCAAAGCCATTGACCAACATCGCGGTTGCTTCTTCCGCATCAAGGCCGCGCTGGCGGCAATAAAACAGTTGGTCATCCGAAAGCCGCGTGGTCGTGGCTTCGTGTTCCAACTGCGCATCAGGCGCTTTGGCTTCAATATAGGGCACGGTATGTGCGCCGCATTCATGACCAACCAAAAGGCTGTCACACTGAGTGAAATTGCGCGCGCCCGTCGCTTTTTGATGGACGCTGACCAGACCGCGATAGGTATTGTTGGATTTCCCGGCCGAAATGCCTTTGGAGATAATACGCGAGCGGGTATTTTTGCCCAAATGGATCATTTTCGATCCGGTATCGGCCTGCTGGAAACCATTGGTAATGGCCACGGAGTAAAATTCGCCCTGAGAATCGTCGCCGCGCAAAATGCACGATGGGTATTTCCACGTCACCGCTGAACCGGTTTCAACCTGTGTCCAGGAAATGTGCGAGCGTGCGCCCCGGCAATCGCCGCGTTTGGTGACAAAGTTATACACCCCGCCTTTGCCTTCTTTGTCGCCGGGCCACCAATTTTGCACGGTGGAATATTTAATCTCGGCATCATCGAGCGCGACCAGCTCAACAACCGCCGCATGTAGCTGGTTTTCATCGCGCATGGGCGCGGTGCACCCTTCCAGATAGGAAACATAGCTACCCTCTTCGGCAATGATCAGCGTGCGTTCAAACTGGCCGGTGCCTTGGGCATTCATACGAAAATAGGTGGACAATTCCATCGGACAGCGCACGCCCTTGGGAATGTAGACAAAGGTACCATCGGAAAAAACCGCGGTGTTGAGCGTGGCGAAATAATTGTCGCTTGGCGGCACCACACTGCCCAGATATTGCCGCACCAGATCCGGGTGATCGTGTACGGCCTCGGAGAATGAGCAGAATATCACGCCCGATTTCGCCAATTCCGCCCGAAATGTAGTGGCCACGGAAACCGAATCAAACACCGCATCGACCGCAACTTTTGGCGCACCCTCAACACCGGCCAGCACTTCTTGCTCGCGCAGCGGGATGCCAAGTTTCTCATAAGTGGCCAGAATATCAGGGTCGATTTCGTCGAGACTTTTAGGGCCGGAACCTTCTTTTTTTGGTGCGGCGTAATAATAGGCGTCCTGATAATCAATTTTGGGATAATTGACCATTGCCCAGTCCGGCTCGTCCATCTGCAACCAACGCCGGTAAGCCGCCAAACGCCAATCGAGCAACCATTGTGGCTCGTCCTTTTTGGCCGAAATAAAGCGCACAATGTCTTCGTTTAAGCCCTTTGGCGCAAATTCCTGCTCCACATCGGTGGTAAAGCCGTATTTATATTTATCTGCCTCAAGACCCCGCGCCGCGTCGACGGTGGATTGATCTATGCTTTCTTTGACGTTTTCCATTATGCAGCCTCGTTTGCGCGGGCACGAATAAGCGCTTCGCCCCAGGCGCCCACAAAGGCATCCAGCTCTTTTCGGGTGGTTAGCGCGCCCAAAGACACCCGGATCGCGCAGGACGCCAATGCAACCGGCACCTGCATGGCCAGCATAACGGCGCTGGCCTTTACCTTGCCCGACGAACACGCCGCGCCCGACGAAATGGCAAATCCGGCTAAATCCATGGCCATAAGTTGCGTTTCGGCGGCAAAATCCGGCACGGCGAAACACAAGGTATTAGCAAGCCGCGGCACGTCCGCACCAAATATTTTGATATCCGCTGCCAAACCCGCCAATTGGGACTGCATATGATCGCGCAGTGCCGCAATATCTGCGCTTTTTTCAAGCTCTGCTATTGCCGCTTCGACGGCCGCCGCGAAGCCGGCAACACCAGGCACATTCTCCGTACCACCACGGCGACCAAATTCCTGACCACCACCATGGGCATTGGGCGCTATTTTGGTGCCGCAAGCCAGCGCCAAGGCCCCAACACCAAGCGGGCCACCGATTTTGTGTGCGGAAACCGCCAGCGAGTCGGCACCGATTTCGCTCAAACGCACCGGCATTTTGCCAAAGGCCTGCACCGCATCAATATGCACCAGACCCCCGGCCTCGTGCAGCATTTGTGTGGCCGCCTGAACGGGTTGAATAACGCCAGTTTCGTTATTCGCCAGCATCAAGCACAATAACGGCTTGGCACCGGATGGCAGAGCTTCAATGGCCTGGGCTAAAGCCGCCAGATCCAGCGCGCCACCCTTGTTCACGGCTATGTCTTCCACCAATAAGCCGGAGGCTTTGGCCGCCGCATGCACGCATGTATGCTCCACGGCCCCGACCAAAATGTGCGTGCACCCATTGGCCGCAGCCAAGCCAAGCACGCCAAGATTATTGGCCTCGGTACCGCCAGAGGTAAACACGATGTCGCCGGAGGCGGCGCTTAACGCTTGCGCAATGGTGCGCCGCGATTGGTCCATTTTGGCTTTAGCCTGCCGCCCTGCCGCGTGTACGGACGACGGATTACCGGTCTCGTCCAACGCCGCCATTATCGCCATGCGCGCTTCATCGCGCAGCGGTGCCGTGGCGTTATAGTCAAGATATACACGCATCAGGCCTCAACCTTCTCCAACAGGCGCGCACCGCCTGCATTACCCAAAATCTTCCGGTTCAGCACATCGTCGAGCGTTACCGAGCTTAAAAATAGAAAAATATGCCGCCCCAATTCGTCCCAAAGATCGTGCGCGAGGCACCGCCCCGTGCGACCTGTACACCCCAGATCCGATTTGCTGCGATCGCATGCCAGTGTATCAATGGGTTCGTCAACCGCCAGTATGATATCGGCAATGCTGGTTTCCGATGCAGCGCGGGCCAAACGATAGCCGCCGCCGGGGCCACGCATCCCCTCCACCACGCCACGTTTGCGTAATTTGGCAAACAATTGCTCCAGATAGGAAATTGATATGTCCTGCCGCTCGGCAATTTCCGACAATGTCACCGGTCCCTGCCGATCAATGGAGGCTAAATCTGCTAACGCCATTACTGCATAACGGCCTTTTGCACTGAGCTTCATGGTTAAATCTCACTTCCAGTCTCGCCAGTTGCGTCAACGCCATGCTAAAAGGCCAAATCTTACTGGCATCCACTCCATATGGTATGGATTGTTCGTGAAAAAGCTATGCAATAACCAACTAAACTAGTCAAGATTAGAAAGCTGGGAAAAAACTGTAAAAATTGGATTTTACGACCGATATAATTGCTAAAACCAACTTGCTGACTATGTTGACGGACCGCAACCCCACAGGATCGAACCACTATGCCTGAAGTAATCATCCCCGGACCAGAAGGCCGTCTGGAAGGACATTATTCCCCAGCAGAAACAGAAGATGCACCTCTGGCGCTGATTCTCCATGCACATCCGCAAGGCGGTGGGTCGATGAATACCCGCGTCATCACCGGTCTTTATGATATTTTTAAAAACCGTGGTTATGCGACTTTGCGCTTCAATGTGCGCGGTGTTGGGCGCAGCGTCGGTGAATACGATCACGGGCAAGGCGAGTTGCAGGATGCGGCCACGGTCCTTGATTGGGTGCAAGCCCTAAACCCCAATGCATCCATGTGTTGGGTCGCGGGGCATTCTTTTGGATCATGGATTGGCATGCAGCTTTTAATGCGGCGACCAGAAGTGCGCGGCTTTATTTCGGTATCGCCACCAATGAACATGTATGATTTTGGCTTTTTGGCCCCCTGCCCGGCATCTGGCCTGCTGATCTATGGATCGGCGGACCGCATTTGCCCGCCAGATGAAATTGAGCGGGTTTCGTCAAAAATCCGCATCCAGAAAGGCACTTTGCTAACCCACAAAATTGTGCCGGGCGCTGGTCATTTGTTTGACAACCATGCCGAGGAATTGGAAGCCGAAGTCGAAGCCTATCTCGATTACCGCCAAAACGGCGCGGTCGACCCATCCATGGACGAATATATGCAGACCAAAAAGAGTAGGCGCTAGACCGGGCTTTCTGGCTGTATTACCTCGCCGCCGCACGCCGGACGATTTATTCCGGTGGTCTGCGGCCAACTGGTCGGCAATTGCCGTAGACGGCGTACAGCCAGAAAAGCAAAGGCCTCGGCTTCAAGCGCATCGCCGCGCCAGCCTAAGTCTTCCACCGGCACAACATCCAGCTTTGTGTAGGCGCGTAGCAGGGCCATAAGAATTGGGTTTTTACGGCCACCACCACACACGGCAATGCGCAATGGCGGGTTGGGTAAAAAGTTTAGCGCTTTTTGGACCGACCGGGCGCACCATGCGGTTAAGGTCGCTGCGCCATCTTCGACACCAAGCCCTTCTATGAGCGCATTATCAAAATCCCACCGATCTGCCGACTTTGGCGGCTGCAGGGCAAAATATGGTGCCGCCAGCAAGGTTGCGAGGCGCTTTTCGTCTATGTGGCCTTTCGCGGCCAGCGCGCCATTCTGGTCATAGGCACCAACGCCATTGGCATTTATCCACGCATCAATAGGGCCATTGGCTGGCCCGGTATCAAAGGCCAGAATTTCACCCTTTTCACCAATCCAGGTGAGGTTGCCGACCCCGCCCAAATTCAACACCATGAATGGTTTTGGCTGGGCCGCCGCCAGAGCCACATGATAGCCCGGGGCCAGCGGCGCGCCATGGCCACCCGCGTGCATGTCTTTGCTGCGAAAGTCATGCACAATTTGCGTTTTCAAAGAGTCCGCCAGCCATTTTGCATCGCCAATTTGGCAGGTTTGGCCCAGGCTTTCGCCAGCGGGCGGTAAATGCACCACTGTTTGGCCATGAAACCCGACCACATCAATATCGCCCAAATCCAATTGTGCCTGTTGAACAATTGCTAACACGGCCTGCTTGGCGCTGATCGCCAGCTTTTTGGCCGCAGGAACAAAACTGGCGGGTGTCGGCCCGATAAATCGCCATTGCAGCGCGTCCGCAACTGCAGTTTGCAAGGCCGCCTTAGTCGGCGCATCAAATGGCAAGGTTAGCGCCGGGCCAAAGCATGTCACGCACTCGCCATCAGTCTCAATGAGGGCGGCATCCATGCCATCCAGCGAAGTTCCACTCATTAATCCGATGGCGCGCATGGGTTCTCCAATTGATACATTACGCTGCTCAGGCAGGCATATGGCTACCTATTTTGCCAACAAATTGATGAAGACTAAAGAAACGCCAAAACCGGATAGGCTGATGCGTTGGTGATTGCGTGCAAGAGCCAGCTTGGCCCGATAGAGCCGTTACCGACCCGCTCATTCAGAAATGCCATAAAGAAAGCACCACCAGCGGTAATAGCAAAAAAGGCCCCGGCAATTGGCAATGAAAATTCAGGGCCGCCCGGCACAATAAAGATGGCCATATGAATCGCCCCAAACAACACGGCTTGGACAATATTGCCGACCATGTAGCCCAACCAGTTTATCAGGCGTTTTGCAATTAAACCTCGAAAAAAAAGCTCTTCGGCAAAACCGGTTTTAATAAAGGCAACAAGCACAATAACGACCATAATCTCGGCGCTAAACCCGCTGGCGCGAAATTTCCCGGCAATCGTATTATCGGCGGTAGCGGTTTCGCCAAGAGGCGTGAAATAAAACAGCGCCAAGGTCAATGGCACCAACACCAGTGTCGCCATCAATGCCCATTTCATGGATTTTGCGGTCGGTAAATAAAGCCCAACAAATTTTAGAAACTTCCCGCGCTTGCGCCCGGCAATAAGATAGGCCAAGCCAGCAAATAAGAAAACAATTGTCAGTTGGACAATCGTATTAATCCCTTCTTGTGCGATCATTATCAACTCCCCAAGCCTTCCATCTCGCCTTCATGTTTATTGCATATCGATAAACATTACAAGCTAACCGGCGCGTAAACGAATTTTTGTCGGGCAAGTTTTTTTAAATTGGTTGAGGACAAAATAAGCATTAAAAGTCTTTTCGCCCGATCCAAGACTCTGCTATGAGGCAGCTTCAATTTATCCGGTAGAGATCTCATGGACCAGTATAAATCAAACTTCGTGCGCACCCTTATAGAGCGCGGGTATCACTATCAGGCCACGGACCTTGCCGGGCTGGATAAAGCAGCCAGTACCGGCAAGCTTACCGGCTATATCGGCTTTGACTGCACCGCGCCCAGTCTGCATGTTGGCTCGCTGGTGCAAATCATGTTGCTGCGCCGCCTGCAACAGGCTGGCGGACGGCCGATCGTGCTGCTTGGTGGCGGCACTACTAAAATTGGCGATCCGTCGGACAAGGATAAATCGCGCCCGGTGCTCAGCGCCGAGCGCATCAATGAAAACAAGGACAGCCTTAAAGGGGTTTTTGCCCGCTTTCTCACCTTTGGTGACGGCCCCAATGACGCCATTATGGTCGATAATACCGATTGGCTGGACGGCTTGGGTTATATTGAATTTTTGCGTGATTTCGGGCGCTTCTTTTCCATCAACCGCATGATTGCATTGGAAAGCGTCAAACGCCGCCTCGAACGCGAACAGGAAATGACTTTCCTCGAATTCAATTACATGTTGCTGCAAGCCTATGACTTTTTGGAATTGAACCGCCGCTTTGATTGCCGCTTGCAATTGGGTGGGTCGGACCAATGGGGCAACATCGTCAATGGCCGGGAGCTTATCCACAAAGTTAAGGTCGAGACCCAAAGCGAGGAAAGAGAGGACGAGAAAGCCTTTGGCTTTACCGCGCCGCTTATCACCACCGCGTCGGGCACAAAAATGGGCAAGACCGCCGACGGCGCAGTGTGGCTCAATGCCGCGCAACGCAGTCCTTATGAATACTGGCAGTTTTGGCGCAATTGTGAGGACGCCGATATTGGCCGGTTTTTGCGCCTGTTCACCGACATGCCCATGGGCGAAATCGCCAAGCTGGAGACCTTGGAAGGTGCTGCCATCAATGAGGCGAAAATCATCCTCGCCAATGCCTGCACCACACTTTTGCACGGTACAGACGCCACCAAAGAAGCCGAGAAAACCGCCCGCGCGATTTTCGAGCAAGGACTTAGCGGCAGTGCCTTAGCGCAAGTGCACATGAGCAAAGAAGAAATGGAAGATGGCATTGCTATAACCGCATTGTTTGAACGCGCTGATCTGGTCGCCTCGCGCGGCGAAGCCAAGCGCCATGTCAAAGCCGGGGCTTTAAAGCTGAATGATGAAGCGATAACCGATTTGCAGGCGCAGATTAGCGGGGCCGACTTTGAGGGCCGCCAACATTTGAAACTATCAATAGGTAAGAAAAAACACGCTTTGGTATTACCGGCAAAATAAGGCCACTATTGGTTGGGAATTGGTGGTATTTCACCTTCAGGTTCGGCTTCCGTCTCTAGCTCAAGGGAGGTTGGCTCAAGGGAGGTTGGCTCAGGGTCCGCAGGCGTTTGGATTTCCGCTTCTGCTTCAGCTTGGGGTTCAGCTTGGAGTTCAGATTCTGGCGCTGACTTAATCTGAGCATCTGCCACCACCTCTTTTAGCGGTGCTGGCACCACATCTAAGGTTTTATCGCCGTCCTCAATATCAGCCTCTATGGCAGTTTTAGTTGTGGGTAATTCCTGAAAATCTTCTGGAGTTTCCATTGGAGCTTCTTCTGAGGTTTCTGGCGTTGTCGAGAGCGCGCCCGGCTTATCTATCTGCCCGTCCACAGGTGCCGAGTCTGGCGCACCATCAGTTTTCGCGTCATTTTCTGCTGCGATCTCTGGACCAGCATTCAGGGTCTCGGGTCTATTTTGTTCACCAAAACTCGCCCGGCTATCGCCCTCAAACATCCGCCGCAGAAAACCAGGGGTCAGGGCCGATAGCGGGTTCACAAACACTTGCAGCGTATCAAAGGGGCCCTGCACCCTGAACGATAGTCCAAAAACACCCTCGCCTTTGCGCGAAACCAACACCTTGCCCAATAGCGGAATATTGCCCAAAGCAGAGTTCAACGCATAGGCCGGGGCCAAGGCACCGCTAAGTTTCATGCTTTTCTCAACCTGGTCGACCGTACCCGAAACCGTCACCCCAAGCGCCGGGCCAGTAGCCCGCGCCTCGCCAATTTTCATTTTACCATTTTCAAACTCAAGCGGCGCATAAAGCGTTTTAAATGCCAAGCCTTCGCCGCCCATAGTGTTGGCAATGCCGGTAAGCGAACCTAACGATAAAACCCGCGCAAAAGCCGGCACATTGCCGAGCTTGAAATCATTCATGGTGATCTCAATCTTGGTATTTTTCCCATTGTCATCGCCCAGCGCCCCCTGCATTTCCAATACCCCGCCGCTTACATTGGCGGCACCGAATAGCGCTTCAATGAACAGCCCGGCATCGTCGGCACGCCCCTGCAATTGGCGCCGGCCTTCTTCGTCGGGGGCGATAACAAAACTGGTGGTGCCATTTGGTGTTTCGGCAGCGAAAGTCAAAATCTCAAACTCCTCAGCTGAGCGTTTGAAATCCATGCTGCCGTTTTTCAAAATCATTTCGTCAGAAACCAACGCACGATCAAAAACGATTTCCGCACTAACCGGAATGGCCAGATTAGCATTCGTGCCACTGGACAATCCACGCACAAAGCCGCGGGCATCCAATTGTGCTGCGTGCCCGGTAATGACAAATGCACCGTCCTCATCGCGTTGCAAATCGGCGGAAAAATCGAAAATCTCACTCATTTGCGCGCGGCTGATGTGGGCGCGCCGTAACCCGCCTTCGGCGGCAATGCTTAAATCACCTTCCAGGATAAAGCCCTCTGTAGTTGCTTTAATATCGCTAATTTCATAGCCGCCAGCGTCGCGCTCCTTAATATTGAACTTTGCCTGTCCCTTTTGGCCCGCCGGTTTTTCCCAATCGCCACCAAAAGACATAAGGCGCGCCTCGGTCAGATCAGCCTCCAGGGAAGCCGCATGCAGGCTAAGCCCAGCGCCCGAGGTTTCCACATGCAGCTTAACCGGGCCATCAAGGAATAATCGTGTGGGTATGCCCAATTCATCAAACAGGCTTGAATCAGTAGTAACATCAATCGCCAATTGCGTGCGCGGTTCGTTTTCGGGGAAGAATTTTTCTTTCCAGGTAAATGCACCTTGGGCCAACCCCAACCGGCCTTCCCCTTCAACATTCATCCCTTCTTCATCGACCAAAAAAGCGGCCACACCTTCGGAAAAGTCCTGCCCGGCAACTAGGCCGGCGACCTTAATAGCGTCATAATTGCCCTTGGCGCTGAACGTAATTTTCCGCACCGGCACATCAACCCGCATGGGCCGGTGCACGACAAAATCCATCTCTCCCAACCCGGTTATCGCGTCGGGAGAAAGGCCATATCGACTAATAAATTCAAGCGGTTTTTCATCCAGAAGGTGCACAACATCGGTAAGCGGACCTTGGGTGTGCGCGCCAAAATTCCCCGTCACACCCTTGGGACTGAGGCGAGGAATTTCAACAAACCCATCGGTCAATTCGGTATTGATTATGCGCCCACTTTCCAGCACCAAGTCAAAGCGGTTACCTTGCAAAACCGCTGTGCCCTCCGCTGTCCGCAGCGGCGTCATGGCGTGGACAAAATGCGACGCCGCCTCGTCAAAGGAAAACGACAAGGATAGCATATCATTTTCCAAATGTGGGGCATGCCGAACGCCCTGCGGCAATTGCATATCTAAGGTAAAATCATGCAGTAACGCGCCTAAAACATTGCGATCAATCCAGTCGCGCCCGCCCTTGGCAAAATCAACCGGCCATAACGCCACCACTTGCCGGGGGCTAATCTGCCCTTCGCTACGCGCATTCAAAACTAATAAGGGGTCATCCTCGTCCATACCTTCATTGGGGAAGGTGAACGCGCCATCACCATGAAAAGCCAACTCAAAAACACTTAAGCTGAAATTTCTAAAACTGGCATGGCCGGTGGCCGGTAAAAACTCACCATCCAGACGCACTCGGTTTACCGCGACCGGCTGCGCAAAAACCCCCGGCGGGTTAATGACCATGTCTTCAAACGTCAAATCAAACCCTACGGTCTGCCCGACTGCGAGATTGGCAGGGTCAAGCCCGGTTAGATTGCCCTGCAATTTGGTGGAAACCGCCGCCGTCTGCAGCGATGCTGACTGGATATTGACCATAGCGGCAATCGGGTCGAAGGCCAGAATGAGTTGCGCACCTTCAATCAAAACCTCCTGCTCACCATTGCGATAAACCCCGGCCGAGATGATGATTTCGCCGTCCGCCGCGCGCAATAACCCATCTTCGCCAGTGGCAAAAACGATGGTGGCATCCAGCGGTGCATCCACGGCACTCAACATTTGCAACGCTCCCTTCCCGGGAGGCACCAAAGCGGCGGGCACAACATTGACAAGCGAGAGTTGGGCACTCATGCGGGTGAAATCGGCGCGCGAATTGGCGTCGATTGAGATACCGGTAATGCCAGCGGCGCTTTCAATCTGCCCCTCGGCAAATGCGATGATTTGATCACCGTCGCGGGAAAACCGGGCATTGGCATTGGGCGCGACCCAGTCAATACCTGACCGTTCATCGACAAAATGCAAAATGGCATCGCGCACCGCAAAGACCTGCAACCGCCCCAGAAGTTCAGGAATGGAGGGTTGGCCGTCTTTGTTCGCCGCCAAAGCGTTATTGACATTGCCGAACTTAACCTGATCGGGCAACCCAATACCGGCACCAACAGCGCCATCCATTCTGCGCCTAAGGGAAAATTCGCCGCCAACGGCAATGACGCTGCGCAATATGGTTTTGCCCTGCACCAGACCAAGGCCGGAAACCCCAACATCAAACCTTGGGGCCTGCACCAGCACACGCCCCGCCCCATCCAACACCTGAACATCTCGCGCCGCGAAAACGATCGTGCGCTCATCAGGCGACCAACTGGCCTGCAAGATGCCAATATGGGCTTGCTCACCCGCAAACACTTCAACTAAAGCGGCCTCGGCGTCGGCTCGTAAAAATCCTAAAGATATCGGACCTTGCGATAACCGCCATGCCAGCCCACCACAGACCGCAATGGCCAAGGCTAATAGTAATGCAGCAACCTCAAGGGCGTGCACAAGAAAAGAACGCCACACCTTTTTGCTATGGCCCCCACCACGGCTTAATTCAGGGCTTAGTTCGGGTCTTTGCTGAGGTTGAGAAGAAGAGGCGGTCACTAAACGGTTGTCCAATTGGCATTGATGGGCAATATCTTGCGGTGGGTAAGGCAGCGAGTATAGCAGCGCGAGCCTTTAAAAGGAGTTATGATGAGCACAGCACTCGAAGCGGGCAGCATTGCCCCCGATTTCACCCTGCCGCGCGATGGCGGTGGAACGGTATCGTTGAAGGAATTTCGAGGCAAAACCGTTATTCTCTATTTCTATCCCAAGGATGACACGCCCGGATGCACCACCGAAGCCATTGGCTTTTCCGAACAGAGTGAAGCGTTCGCAAAAACAGGCGCCGTGGTAATCGGTATTTCTAAAGATAGCGCCCAAAAACACGACAAATTCAAGGCAAAATATGATTTGAAAGTGGTTTTGGCTGCAGATGAAGCCTTAGATACCATCAAAGCCTATGGAGTTTGGGTTGAGAAGAACATGTATGGCCGCAAATATATGGGTATTGAACGCGCCACATATTTGATAAATGCCGATGGCAAAATCGCCAAAATGTGGCGCAAAGTACGGGTTAAGGGCCATGTTGAGGAGGTTTTAGCGGTGACACAATCTGGCCCGCTTGGTTCATCTGACCCATCTGATTCACCTGACAATGCCTGATCTCCTCCATCGCGCCGTGGCGCTTATGCGCACCACCGATCCGGTGCAAAAAGCCGCGCAAACCCAAAACCTTGCCGAGCAATGGCGCGGCGGCCAATTGGCGCTGTTGAACACTCCTACCCCGCCAACACCCCCGCACGAACCTGGCCGGCCGGCAGATTTGCAAATCGTCATGCCCGGGGCGGTCCCCAAACGGCGCATTGGTACGCCGCAAGGCCGTATCGCACTGTTGCACGCCATCGCCCACATTGAGCTTAATGCCATAGATTTGGCCTTGGATATGTTGGCGCGCTTTGCTTTTGATCCGGCCATTGCTGCCAACGACCGGAGCGATTTCGTCGATGACTGGATAAGTGTGGCCGATGACGAGGCCCGGCACTTCACCATGCTTAATGCGCGCTTACAGCAATTGGATAGCCATTATGGGGCGCACGGCGTGCATCACGGGTTGTGGGAAGCGGCGCAAAACACGGCGGACGATCTGGCCGCGCGCCTGGCCGTTGCGCCAATGTTGCTCGAAGCGCGGGGCCTTGATGTCACGCCGCCAATGATCGAAAAGCTAATCAGCGTGGGCGACAAACAAAGCGCTGGCGTTTTGAAAGTCATTTTTGAAGACGAAATAGGCCATGTCGCCAAAGGTGTGCATTGGTTTGGCAAAGTCTGCGCGGCGCAGGGCTTCGGCTCGCCGCAAGAGCGCTTTCAGGCGCTAATACGGGAAAGATTGCCTGCCGGACTAAGAGGGCCATATAATCACGAAGCCCGCGAACGCGCGGGTCTTGGCGGCGATTATTACCAAAATTTCAACGCTTAAGCGCCTCCTGAGCCGCTAATTTACACAAAAACCCTAGGAAATTGTGCAAATAGAGAGATGTTAATGTTTTTCCTGTTGAATTTACGGCGGTAATCCGCTTTTATCCCAGACGAATAGGGTATTAACGCCAACATTAGGGGGATCGGATGATCGCACGAGTCCTGGAAAGGGCACGGGAGGTTCTTGAGCATATTTTCCCAGAGCGGCAGATTTATCACCGCAGCCATGGGGAAGTACGCTACCTCTCTTTAAGCAGCCGCACACAGATCATCGCATCTGTGGTTGCCGGTGCGGTATTTCTGTGGGTTGGCTACGCTACGGCCAGTGTGTTTTTAAGCGGCCATTTACTTTCTTCCCAATCCCAACAAGCTTTTGCCAGTCGTATGCATTTTCAGCGCCTTGTCGCCGAAGCACGCGCCAAGGAAGCCTCGACCCAGGCGCTGCTGGAAAGCCGTACGGTCGCTTTCGCCACCACCGCAGACAACATCGAACAACGCCTCAACACGCTGCAAAAATTATTGGAACAATCGGACGGCTCAATTCTGGACACCTATCTGCCCGGTGAAATCGGGACCAGCCAATTGGTCATGAGCGCCGTAGCCGAAGACTACACACCGCGCCAATCGCGTGGCGATGTGGTGCCGAATATGGTTTTGACGTCACAAAATGCTGACCCCTTTGCCCGCATGGATCGTTTGCGTGAAAAAGGCAATCAGTTTCTCACCACCGCCGAGATGCAGGCAGAAAACCGTATTGAAAGCCTGCACGGCGTATTGGCCATGACCGGGCTGGGCGTCGAAGATATTTTGGCGCAGGATAATAGCAAAATCGGCGGGCCACTGATCGCCCTCGACGAGACGCAATTGTTTGGCGAAGCCTTGGACATGGACGAAGATTTTGTGCGCCGGGTTACCCGTTTGACCGGCAGGTTGGCCAAAGCCGATCAATTGCAAAACGTCGTTCTTGAAGTGCCATTTGGCGAGCCCGTGGCCTCGCCCAACCGGTACACGAGTGGCTTTGGCACGCGGGTTGACCCCATCACCCATCGTGCAGCACATCATTCCGGGCAAGATTTTGGTGCCTATCGCCTGGCCCCGATTACCGCAACAGCAGCCGGCAAAGTCACCTATGCCGGTTGGCGGGCGGGTTATGGCCGCTTGGTTGAAATTGACCACGGATTTGGCTTTAAGACGCGCTATGGCCATATGGCCAATATCAAGGTAAAGCGCGGGCAAACCGTCGAATTTGGGCAACAAGTTGGCGCTATGGGCTCGAGCGGACGCAGTACGGGCGTTCACTTGCACTATGAAGTATGGTTCAAAGGTAAACCATATGATCCTCAAAACTTTTTGAAAGCTGGCCTCTATGTTCAACAAGGGTAATGATTCCAACCGCAGGGGGGCTGAAACAGCTCCAAAACCAATTAGCACGAGTAAAAATATGACGCGCAACAACACCCCTTCCATCCTCAGTGCCGACCTTGTGGTCTCTGGCTCGATCAAGACTCAGGGAGAAGTTCAGCTTGATGGTAGTGTCGAGGGCGATATTCGCGCTCAATCTTTGACCATTGGCGAAAAAGCTGTGGTCAAAGGTGAAATCCACGCCGAGCAAATTACTGTTCGCGGTAAAGTCATCGGCAAGCTGCGGGGGCGGCAAATCCAACTGACCTCCACCGCACACGTGGAAGGCGACATCACCCACTCCACATTGGCGATGGAAAATGGTGCCTTTTTTGAAGGCCAATGCCATCATGACAATGACCCGCTTGGGTCGCGCAAAAACCCGGCGCCAAACGCCGCCAATCCAGCCGCTGCTAAACCAGCGCCTGCCGGCGTAGTACAGGCCGGTGCCGCTTTGGGCGCAAAAAAACCTTAAGCAACAGGTTTCAGTTTTATAAAAAAGCCCGCACCGATGACTAATCGATGCGGGCTTTTTATCGTCGGAGTTTCCAGACTTGGCCCATATTTGGTGCGGAAACTAGTCTGCCAACACGCCGATTTTAAACATGATGCCAGCCAAGGCTGCACCGATGGCGGGCGCCACAAAGAACAGCCATAATTGGCCAAAGCCAGTGAATAGCGCCGGACCGAAACTGCGCGCCGGATTGACCGAAACCCCGGTGACCTGAATGCCGACCAGATGGATCGCCCACAAGGTCAGACCAATTGCCAAACCGGCCATGGCCGCCGGCGCTTTCTCATGGGTCGCGCCAAGAATTACCACGACAAAGATAAAGGTGGCGACCACTTCAAATATGAAGGCGGCCTGCAAGGTGTATTCACCCAAATAGCCGGGGCCCCAACCATTTTGACCAAGACCATTGGCGGCCACGTCATAGCCTGCCCGCCCCGTTGCAATGGCATAGACAATCGCCGCGCCAATGGCAGCGCCGATAAATTGCGCCGCCCAGTATTTGAGCATTTCCGCCGCCCCCATGCGCCCGGACACAAATGCCCCCAAGGACACCGCCGGGTTAACGTGGCAGCCTGATATCGGTCCAATGCCATAAGCCATAGCGACAATCGCCAAACCGAAAGCAGCGGCAATGCCCGCCTGCCCGATCTGCGCGCCGCCCAACACGGCAGCCCCGCAACCAAACAAGACCAGTGTCGCGGTGCCGATCATTTCTGCGATATATTTTTTCATAATTTCCCCTTTTTGAGAATCTCTTAATTGCCGTCCCTGTGAATAGAAATACCAAGACAGGTGGCCCTCCACAAGAATTCTTAAAAATTCATGTTAAAATGTTGTAGGGTGTTTTTTGAAAAATTCGGCACTTGGTCCGCTGACATCATGTCGGCGTCGCCAATGTGAAAGGTGAGATGGTTTTACGCAATACGGGCAGCGGCGCGCCGGCACCCGTATTGCGCACAGAACACAGAGGCCTAATGGCTTGTAGGATATTGTGCTTTTAATTTTCTCCCTTATTCTGCCCGAGTTGAAAAACAACAAGGTGTCATATGACCGAACAGCAAATTGCCACATTATTTTTTGAAGTCCTTTCGGTGGCAAACGCGTCGATGATGAGTTATGTGACCATTGTGTTTGCCGTGATTGGGTCGAGTTATTTTATCGCCCATAAATTGCCAAAACGAATGTTGGCGCTGATTATGATTTTGTTTTCGATGATTTCTGTTGGTTACATCATGGAAATCACCAATGAATATGGCGATATTGTGCGCCTCGGCATGCTGATAAACGAGCTTTCGACCCGTGAAGGATCAAGCCTGCATTGGCATGGGGCTTCCTTTAAAGAAGGCAGATTTGCCTTATCTATTATGCAGCCACTAATGTCATTTATCGTCATCAGCACCTATGCAGGCACAATATGGTTTGTTTTTCTGGCTCGCCGGTTGAATAAAAACAGCAAATAAGCCTTATTCGAAACTCACCAACACTTCATCGGCAGCAACATTATCGTCCGCCGCCACATGTATTTCGCCAATAACACCATCGCGTTCAGCACGAATAATATTTTCCATCTTCATGGCTTCAACCACCAATACCGGCTCGCCAGCCTTGACCTCCTGCCCTTGCGCCACTTCCACCAAAACTACACGGCCGGGCATAGGGCTTAAAATATGCTGGTCGGTGGCACTGCTGACTTTTTCCGGCATGATAGCGTGCAAGGCGGCCGAATGCGGCGTGCACACCAAGGCCTGCACCTGCGCTCCGCGATAGCGCAATACATAGCCTTCGGTGCGATCGTCCAGGGTCAGGGCAAATGGCTGACCATCCAAACAGCCGTCAAAAACATGCTTTGTCGGGTTCCAGTCACTGTGCAGATCATACCATTTTTGCCCATGTCTGATTTCCGCACCGCCATCATGCAGTCGAATTTGCACGGGATGGGCGACACGGTCCAACAGCACCACCCAATCCAGCGGCGCCGGGGCTGGCGGTGTCATTCGGCCGCTGATTTGCGAGGCGCGCGACCGTAAAACCGCGGCCATGAAGGCGGCGGCGGCACAAAGCACAAGCTGGGCGCCCTTGTCCGGCGGGGTACCGTTAAAGCCATCAGGAAACTCTTCATCGATATAGGCGGTGGTTATATTACCGCTCTGAAATCGTTTTTGCCCAATAACTGCGCTCAAAAATGGAATGTTGGATTGCACACCGGAGATATCAAACCCGTCCAGCGCCATCTGCATCGCCCTAACCGCGCTTTGCCGGTCTTTGCCATGGGTGACCAGTTTAGCCAGCATCGGATCATAAAACAGCGAAACTTCGTCGCCCGCCCGCACGCCAGAATCGAGGCGCACCTGATCGGATTGCCGCGGCGGCGAAAACCGGCTTAGGCGGCCAATCGAGGGTAGAAAATTGCGATAGGGATCTTCGGCGTAAATGCGTGTCTCCACCGCCCAACCGTCAATACCGATATCGTCTTGTTTCAGCGATAGTTTTTCACCAAAGGCGATACGGATCATCTGCTCGACCAGATCAATGCCAGTGATCATTTCGCTGACCGGATGTTCAACCTGCAAACGCGTGTTCATTTCCAAAAAGAAGAAATTGCGCTCCTTATCGACAATAAACTCCACCGTTCCGGCGCTATCATAATCAACCGCCGCCGCCAAAGCGATGGCCTGCGCGCCCATGGCATCGCGGGTAGCGGCATCCAAAAACGGCGACGGGGCTTCTTCAATGACTTTTTGATTGCGGCGTTGAATGGAACATTCGCGTTCATTGAGGTGGATGGTATTGCCATGCTTATCGCCAAGCACTTGAATTTCGATATGGCGCGGATCGGTAATAAAACGTTCGATAAAAATCCGCTCATCGCCAAACGCCGTGCGCGCTTCATTGCGTGCCGAGGTAAAGCCTTCGCGCGCTTCCTCGACATTATGCGCAATGCGCATGCCTTTGCCGCCGCCGCCCGCCGAGGCTTTAATCATCACCGGAAAACCAACTTCCGTGGCGATGCGAACCGCCTCTTCCGGGTTCTCAATAAGCCCCATATGACCGGGTACAGTGTTGACCTTGGCTTTGGCGGCAAACTTTTTGGAAGCGATCTTGTCGCCCATAATTTCGATGGCTTTGGTGTTAGGGCCAATGAAGGCAATCCCTTCCTTGTCCAGACGTTGCGCAAAAGCGGCATTTTCCGACAAAAACCCGAAACCGGGGTGCACGGCCTGCGCGCCGGTCTGTTTGGCGGCGGCTATGATTTTGTCTATGTCCAAATAACTTTGCGCCACGGGTGCCGGGCCAATGCACACCGCTTCGTCGGCCATTTCCACCGCCAGCGAATTGGCATCGGCGTCCGAATACACGGCGACACTGGCTATTTTTAATTTTTGGCAGGCGCGAATAATCCGCACCGCAATCTCGCCGCGATTGGCAATAAGAATTTTTGTAAACATCAGCCCCGCCGACACATGAATAATTTATCTCAGTCTTAACCGCACACAGGCGGGGCGGCAACCGTAATGGCTTTGTTGGTAAAATATCAAGACAGGCAAGTTATGGTGCCGCCATGAGACGCACTTTGCCTATGTTATTGACCTTTGCCCTGTTTTTTTACCTTGGCAGCCGTGTGCCTGTTTACGGGCAAAACCAGCCGTTTGCGGCGAAAAAATGCGTAAATCTGGCCAATGCCCTGAATGCGCCCAAGGAGGGCGAGTGGGGCTATGTTATTCGCGAAGCGGATTTGCAACGCATCGCGTTGGCCGGCTTTGACAGCGTTCGCGTGCTCATCGCCTGGCATCAGCACGCCCAGGCCACTGCACCGTTCACCATTGACCCCACATTTTTTGCCCGCATTGACGAGGTGGTTGACCAGGCCAGCCGCTATGGTCTCGCGGTAATTCTCGATTTTCATGATTATGAGGATTTGTTTGCAAACCCTGCAAGCGAGGCCCCACGCGCCATTGCAATTTGGGACCAGATCGCCCGCCACTATGCCAACGCCCCCAATTCCATAATTTTTGAGCTTCTCAACGAACCGCAGGAGAACTTACAAGGTGCCCAATGGCAAATTGTCGCCGACGCGCTGTATGCAAAAGTCAGGCAAAGCAATCCACAACGCTGGCTCATTATGGGCGGCGACAATTGGAATAGCCTTGACGGTTTAGCGCGCTTTAACGCCCCCAAAGACCCGCGCCTTATGCTGACATTTCATTATTATGACCCGTTTAAATTCACCCATCAGGGCGCGACCTGGTTTGAGGGTGCACCAAAGGTCGGCAAGCCATGGGGCAGTCGCAAGGACCGGCAATATATGGACGATGAATTCAAACGTGCCGCCACTATGGCCCGCGCCAGCGGCCACCCGCTCTGGCTTGGTGAGTTTGGGGCCACCAAGGCCACGGACATGACCGACCGCGCCGCCTGGACCCGCGCCGTACGCCGGGCAGCCGAAGCCAATGGCATGGGCTGGTGCGCGTTTGATTTCGCCACTGAGTTTGGCATCTATTCACGAAAGCGCGAAAATTGGGTCTGGCCATTACGCCGGGCTTTGTTCGACCAATCCGCACTGGCCCTGCGCCCCGAAGCCGAGTAAAAATTTATCCTCCTATGGTCAGGAACTGTTACTGTTAGGTCAGGACCTATTAATTTTGGATACCCGTCATGCGCACCCGCTCTCTTGCCGTTTTCCTGCTTGGCCCCTTATTCGGATTTTGCCTGTTGCTGGCCGCCTGCCTGCCACCAACGGCCCCGGCAAAGGGCGCGTTCCTCATCACCAAAACCAGCCCCTATAGCGTTAGCCAAACCATGGACCGGGCCGAGGCGGCGGTTTTAGCCAAGGGTGCCAAAGTATTTGCCCGGATTAATCACGCTGCCGGGGCACAAAAAAGCGGCCAAAGCCTGCCGCCCGAAGAAGTGTTGATTTTTGGCAATCCCGCTTTGGGCACCCCGCTTTTGCTGGCCAATCCGCGCATTGGTCTTGACTTGCCTGTCAAACTGGTTGTTTGGCAAGAAGATGGGGCCACCCATATGGCTTTTACACACCCGGCTTTGTTGGGCGCACGTTATGGCATAGCGCTCGACCATCCGGCGCTGGTTAAAATGCGTGCCGTGCTGGACGCGATAACCGACGAGGCCATTGCTCCCGCACCCTGACTTCACCCAAACTGCCAATAAAACCATACTATATCGCGGCTAACAGTGTCAGTAGGCTGCGAATCGTTCGATTGTCAGCAATAGCGGCGACGAGGTGTGCGACATGGAATCACTCTACCTTCTGGCATTAGTGTGGGCGGCGGTATTCATCGCCAATATCCTGGCACGCAAAACCAAACTTGTCCCGGTGCTTTGGTTTTTGGCGTTAGGGGCCATCATGGTCAATACCGGCCTGATGCCGGTGGAAAGCGACCATTTCATCACTACGCTGGGCATGCTTGGCATTATTTTCATCATGTTTGCCCTGGGCTTTGAAGAAAAAACCGATCATTTCATCGGCAGTTTGAAACAAAGCTGGGGTATTGCTTTTTTTGGCGCCCTCGCGCCGTTTTTTGCCGCGTACAGCGTGGCCCACTATTTATGGCATGACACCGGCATCGCTTTGATGTGCGGCCTGACCATGACAGCCACAGCGGTTTCATTAACCATGGCTTCGTTAAAAGGGGTCGGATTACATAAATCGCCAGCGGCAAAACGCATTATGACTTCGGCGGTGCTTGATGATATCGCCTCCTTGGCGCTGGTGGCGGTGATCGTGCCAGTGGCCAGTGGCGAAGGCCCGATATCCTTCGTCCACATTGCGCTGATTGCCGGTAAAGCCATCGCGTTTTTTGTGGTGGTCTCTATCCTCGGTGCCTGGCTGTTTCCGCACAAAACCAAAGGCTGGTTGCAACGCATACCGCTGGTGCGCAGCTTCGGCATACGCCATTTGCTGACCTTTGGACGCCATTCGACGCTGACCGTTTTGCTGCTAGCCCTGTTGGTTGGGCTGTTGGCGCACGAATTCGGCTTCCACCCGGCCATAGGGGCCTATATGGCGGGCCTCATCCTCAAAGAGGAGTATTTTAGCCGTAAGGACGAAAAAGGTTCTTATGAGGACACCAAACGCATTGTCGACAATGTTGCCTTTACCTGGATTGGCCCGGTTTTCTTTGTCGAACTTGGCACCAAACTGGTATTTGATTGGCAAATTCTGGCCTCGGTATTGCCCCACATTGCCCTAATGCTAACCAGCATCTTTTTCGCACAAATTATCTCTGCCGCCATTGCCGCCCGCTATACTGGCGGTATGAATTGGGCTGGCAGCTTGCTGGTCGGTTTTGGCATGTTGGGCCGTGCCGAATTGGCCTTTGTGGTAATGAATATTGCCTATGTGCAAAATGCAATTTTGAACACCGAGGCCTTCTACACGTTGATGGCGACGGCATTTTTTCTTAATATTCTGGTGCCCATTACCATCACCTTGTGGAAACCCTATTATGCAGCACCCGAGGATGCAGGCCCTTAAACCCCTGCGGCGCTATGTCCCGTTCTTTTGGCGCCAATCCACCCCATATCGTATATATAGGTCTTATTATTTCGGCCAATAGGGAGAAGAGCGATGCAGTTTCACACCATTGTCGCCGCGATTAATCTGGACGATGACCTCGCCCATGGCGTGTTAGAAACCGCGGCGGCCCTTGCCAACCGCGACAAGGCCAACCTTTGGGTTGTCGATGTCTGGCCAGATCTGCCCTTTGCGCTGGGCGCTGGCATTGCCAACCCGTTAAGCGCCACCGCCATGACCCCGTCGGCGGCCAATATTGATGCCGACAAGGCCGCCCGGGCCGTGCGGGTAACAGAACTAGAAACTCTGGTGTTTAGAAGCGCGCCAGGCGCAAAGGCGGTGGTGCTGGGCGGCGAACCTGCCGAAGAAATCACCAACTTCGCCAGAGACAAGCAAGCCGATTTGTTGGTGGTGGGCACCCATCAAAAGGGCAATTGGAGCGCATTCTTTGATGGCGCACCATCGCGAGACATTGTCCGCAATGCGCCGTGCGCCATATTTTTAGTGCCTAAAGCGCACCGCAAAAAAACCGGTTAGCTGGCGGTATTGGCTTCGCGCAGGGCTTCTGCGGGCGCTGCCGCTCTTAAACACCCCAAAGCGGCTTGCAGCCCAAACCGGCCAAGGCGTTCAGAGCCATTGGTGGCGCTGTGCATGATGTCCTGCACCAAGGCCAATATGGTGGTGTTAATGGTGCCCGAAACCGTGGTTAGCGTCGCAATCAACCAATCTTCCGCCCCGACCTGTAATGCACCGGGATTGTCTGTCTCCAGCAAATACCGACTGACCTCGCACACCACAATTTCCCGCCAGGCCAAATCGGCCTCGCCAAAAGTCGCGCATGCATTTATCAATTGCTCGGCTTCGCTGCATTCCGCCGGCCAGCTCACAAATGTTGACCGGGCCAGGGCCAAGGCTTCGCTTATGTCCATTGGCGATTGTGCGCCATAGGTCTCAATTAGATAATCGGCGCGCGTACGTTCCATAAGCATTCTCCTGATTCCGCCCCATTGCAGCACACGGAAGTTACCGAGGCGTTAGCAATTTATGTCGCGGCATTCAAGAACGCATGGCGATTATGCCGCGCCAAAGCTGGTCATTGCCAAACAAGGCTTTAAATTCAGGTGGATACTACAGCCCTGAGGAAGAGATCATGACCACAGAATTATCAATGCTACTTGGCGTTGTCGCCATCCTATTTGCCAGCAATCTTATCGCCGCCATGGCTGGAATACGCGTCATTGGCGTTAACGCGGCGCTGGGCAATAGAGACGATATACCAACGCCGTTTCCCGGTTTTGCTGGCCGTGCCGGGCGCAATGCCGGCAATCACGCCTTCGGCCTGTTGTTATTCGCGCCATTGGTATTGATCGCCGCGCAAATCGACGTTTCCAACAGCACGACCATATTGGCCGCCCAGATGTATTTTTTCGCCAGACTTGCCCATGCCGCACTCTATATTTTTGGCGTCCCCTACATCCGCACACTGGCTTTTGGCGTTGGTGTTGTGGCGCTCATCATGTTCGCCTGGGGTGCGTTCGTATAAAACACGGCAGAGAGGCTTCCAAGTTTTGATCGGTCATACCCCCTTCACCTCCTATTCTCTCCCCAAGGCGAGGAGACAGCTTTTGCCCACGGCATTTCCCAAACTTATTCAACACCTGCCGTGTTGCTCTAAAGTCGTGAAGTTTTGATACTGGTAAAAACACCTCGCTTCATTTGAGGACGGGTAAGAAGACTACGAGGATGCGCTTGCCTGCTTATCATGCGGTGCGGCAAACAGTGATACGCATACCTTCCGTGCCGCCGGGGTCTCGTGGTTAGATGGGTAAAGGCGCAATCCGCAGAGATGTTAGGGTCTGATGATCAGACCGTCATTCCCCGCTTCGCTGCCGGGATGGTTTTTCCACCACGCGTGAGGATTGACGGCGACATCGCTGCGCACCAATACCCGGCAATCGCCCACCCATTATAGCGGAATGTTATCGTGCTTCTTCCACGGATTGGAGAGTTCTTTATTGCGCAGAGTGCGCAATGCCCGCACCACGCGTTTGCGGGTCGAGTGCGGCATAATCACATCGTCAATATAACCGCGTTTGGCGGCGATAAAGGGATTGGCGAAATTGTCTTCATATTCCTTCGTGCGCTTGGCAATTTTGTCCGGGTCACCGGCTTCGGCGCGAAAAATAATTTCCACCGCACCCTTGGCCCCCATCACCGCAATTTCAGCGCTTGGCCACGCATAATTCACATCACCGCGTAAGTGTTTGGAGGCCATAACATCATAAGCCCCGCCATAGGCTTTGCGGGTGATCACGGTGATTTTTGGCACCGTAGCTTCGGCATAAGCGAACAATAATTTCGCTCCGTGTTTAATCAGGCCACCGGCCTCCTGGCGGGTGCCTGGCAAAAATCCCGGCACATCAACAAAAGTCACCAGCGGAATTTCAAACGCATCGCAAAAGCGTACAAAACGAGCGGCTTTTTTGCTAGCGTCAATGTCCAAAACCCCGGCCAGCACCATTGGCTGATTAGCCACAAAGCCCACGGTTTTGCCCTCAAGCCGGCCAAAAGCGGTGATAATATTGGCCCCGTATTCGGGCATAATCTCGAATATATCGCCCTCATCGGCCACCGCCCGCACCAATTCCTTCATGTCATAGGGCATGTTGGGATTGGCCGGAATAAGCGTGTCCAATACGGGCACCTGGCGTTCGGCCTCGTCAAAACTTGGCCAATCCGGCGCCTCTTCACGATTGCTGGCGGGCAGGAAATTAATCAGGCGGCGAATTTGGCTCAGCGCCTCAAAATCATTATCAAACGCACCCTCGGCCACACCGGAAACTTTGGCATGCATTTTGGCACCGCCCAATTCCTCGTGGGTCACCACTTCATTGGTTACGGTTTTCACCACATCCGGCCCGGTGACATAAAGATAGGAGGTGTCGCGCACCATAAAAATAAAATCGGTCATGGCTGGGGAATACACATCGCCGCCCGCGCATGGTCCCATAATCACCGAGATTTGCGGAATAACGCCGGACGCCAACACATTGCGCTGGAACACTTCGGCATAACCACCAAGGGCGTCCACCCCTTCTTGAATACGCGCGCCGCCCGCATCAAACAGGCCGATAATCGGTGCGCCATTTTTTAGCGCCATGTCCTGCACCTTGCAGATTTTCTCCGCATGAGCCAAGGAGAGCGACCCGCCCATAACGGTAAAGTCCTTGGCGAAAACATAAACAAGACGGCCATTTATGGTGCCTTGGCCGGTCACCACCCCGTCGCCCGGCACAGTCTTTTCACTCATGCCAAAATCATGGCAGCGGTGTTCAACGAACATGTCATATTCTTCAAAACTATCATCATCGAGAAGAATGCTTAAGCGCTCGCGGGCGGTCAGCTTGCCCTTGGCATGTTGTTTGTCGGTGCGCGCCGCACCACCACCAGCCATCGCAGCCGCGCGGCGGTTCTCCAACTCTTCAAGAATATGCTTCATGGCCAAAATCCTCTTTCACATGGCCATAGCATTGTCGCCGCGCGCGCCGCAATACCAGTATTGTTGTCAGCCATGCGAATGTTATTTGTGTGAGGCCGCAAATCAGACATAAACTGGGCGCACGGTGCCATTAATTGTTCCGCCAACGGCCGTCAAACAGGAGGATTTCCCATGCCCCGTGCCGCTTTCCTATCGGGCTTGCGCTTTTCCTTGCCTGTAGCCCTGTTTTGCACTTGCACCAGCATGGCGATGGCCCAAGGCGCGCCCGTGGTCATTAAACAAGGCCCGACCGTAGTTCGCCCGGAGGCGAAGCCAAAGCCCAAACCAGAAGCGCAGGAAATTGAGGGCGATAAGCCCGATGGCACGCTGCAAAGAACTAAAGATGGCTTGCCCGATGCCGCCGCATCGCCGCTGCGCGACCTCAATCTTCGCAAGCCCATTCCGCCCGACTTTTTGGAAAAACTTGGCTATGCCTACACCATCACGCCGGGCCTGAATTGCACCGATATTGCCTATCAAGTTGCGGATTTGGACGAAGCGCTGCAAGATCAGGATTATGACATCATCGCCGCCGGGGAAATTTTGGACAATGGTGATGAAAAAAGTGAAACCGTGCTCGATGTGATCGGCAGCATTACCAGCGCCATTATCCCTTTGCGGCCGATTGTGCGCACGGCCACCGGCGCCCGCCGGGCCAAAAAACATTATGAAGAACGCTTCGACAATGGCCGTCGGCGGCGGGCGTTTTTGAAGGGCTATGGTCTGGCCAAGGGCTGCAACGCCCCGGCCGCCCCGCTGGTCACCTATGCGCCCGATTGGGGTAAGGATTTGAAACAGCCAAAAGTTGACCCGAACACGCCCAATCGACGCTTAAAAGACAGCTATGTGCCGCCCGGCGGGAATTAAACACCAAACCATTCGCGCTTCGAGCTTTACCACTTAATCCATAGATATATTTGCAATATTCAACAAATTCTCACCGTCATACCGGCCCTCACTTTCGTAAGGGTAAACTGGCCGGTATCCAGTCTTCGTTTGCGGTGTTCACCCATAGAGACCTACCTGGACCCCGGCCTTCGTCAGGGTGACGAGTAAATCACTATTTCGCTATTTCGCGGTGTAAATCATCCAACGTCCCGGCGGCAATCGCCGCGCGAATACGGGCCATAAGCCCTTGATAATAGGCAATGTTATGCCAGGACAGCAAAATCGCGCCGAGATATTCGTTGGACCGCACCAAATGATGCAAATATGCCCGCGAATAATCACGGCTGGCCGGGCAGTCGCTGGCGGCATCCAAGGGTTCCATATCTTCGGCAAAGCAGGCCTTTTTGAGGTTGACCGGCCCGGCATCAGACCACGCCTGGCCATGGCGGCCAGAACGGGTGGGCATAACGCAATCAAACATATCAATGCCGCGTGCCACCGCCGCGATAATATCAATTGGCCGCCCAACCCCCATTAGATAACGCGGGCGGGCCGGCGGCAATAATGGCACGGTGAAATCCAGCGTGTGCACCATGGCTTCAAAGCCCTCGCCGACGGCCAAACCGCCCACCGCATAGCCATCAAAACCGATATCAATCAGCGCCTTTGCCGACTGTTCGCGTAAATCCTCAAACACCGAGCCTTGCACAATGCCAAAAAGCGCCTGATCCTCTCTTTTGCCAAACGCGGCTTTTGAGCGCGCACCCCAGCGCAAAGACAGCTCCATCGAAGTTTTGGCCTCTTCATGGGTGGCGGGAAACGGCGTGCATTCGTCAAACTGCATGGAAATATCTGCGCCCAGCAAATCGGCCTGAATTTCCACGGACCGTTCCGGCGTCAGCATATGGCGCGAACCATCTATATGGCTCTGAAAGGCCACGCCGTCTTCAGATTTTTTCGCCAACGCCGCCAGTGAAAACACCTGAAAGCCGCCAGAATCCGTGAGAATAGGCCCGTCCCACGTGCTGAATTTATGTAGCCCGCCCAGCCGCTGCATGCGTTCCGCGCCGGGACGCAGCATCAAATGGTAGGTGTTGCCCAAAATAATATCGCTGCCTGCGCTGCGCACCATGTCCATGGTCATGGCCTTCACCGTCGCCGCCGTGCCCACCGGCATAAAGGCCGGCGTGCGAATATCGCCGCGCGGGGTATGCAACGTGCCAGTGCGCGCCGCGCCGTCCACGGCTTTAATGTCGAAGGTAAATTTACTCACGCCATTGGGCCTTTCTGTTTGGGGCCGTTCGAATACGCGGCTTTATCCGCCCTCGCAAGACTTGGTGTCACTCCGCCGCCCGTGGGTTTGCCTTCATCTTCTTTACCGCAAGGCGCAGCCAGACCATCCCCATGACGCACAGCACGGCCGCCCCCAAAAACGGCGCACCGGGGAAATAGATCGGTGCATTGTCACCGCTAAAAACGCCAAACAGGCTGGTGAACAGCACCGGGCCGATGACCGCCCCGACCGCCGTGATGCTGGCCAAGGCGCCTTGCAATTCGCCTTGGGCGGTTTCCGAAGTGCGGTTGGACATAATCCCCTGCAGGCTAGGCCCGATCAGACCCGCCGGAAACGACAGCACAATCACCACATAAACCAACCAGCCAATCGAGTTGAACGCATAAGCGATATAGGCCAGCGTTAGCACGGCCAGCCCGGCAATCGCCGAACGCACCTCGCCAAAACGCGGTATCGCCCAGCGGATGAAGAACGCCTGACTAAGCCCGAAGACCAAGCCGACCAAGCCGAGCGAGACGCCGACATCAAAAGCATCCCAACCGTATCTCTCCTGGGTGTAGAACGCCCAAACCGAAGGATAGACCGGATTGGCAATGCCAAAAAACAACATCACCATGGCAAAACTAAGCACCACCGGGCGTTCGCTCAAATGGCGAAACGCCCCCAGCGGATTTGCCCGTCGCCATTCAAAAACTCGCCGTTTTGCCGGTGTCAGACTCTCCGGCAAAACAAACACGCCATAGAGTAAATTCAAAAATGCCAAACCCGCCGCGGCATAGAATGGCGCGCGCACGCCATAATGGGCCAATACCCCGCCAATCACCGGGCCGACGATAAAACCGACGCCAAACGCCGCACCGATCAAGCCAAAATTGGCGGCGCGTTTTTCCGGCGGTGACACATCGGCAATAAAGGCGCTGGCAGTCGACATGGTAGCCCCGAATATGCCCGAAACAATACGCCCGATGAACAACCATAACAGCGTCGGCGCCAAAGCCATGAGCACCAGATTGGCCGCCAGCCCCCCCAAAGACAGCAGCAAGACCGGACGCCGGCCAAATCTATCGCTTAAATTGCCAATGATCGGCGAAAACAAAAACTGCATCACCGCAAATGCCAACATCAACCAGCCGCCATAATAGCTGGCCCCGGCCAGGTCTTCGCCAGTCAATTCGCGAATAAGGTCGGGCAATACCGGCATGATTACGCCAAAACTGGCCATATCAATAAGCACGGTAATGAAGATAAAAATCAACGCATTACGCGAACCTAATGGCTTTTTTTTATGGTCGCTACGCACTGCACCCATGCCCTTCTCAAATTGCCATCAAATAAAGCAATGCCGGTTGAAATTCTGGCGAAGACCACCGCAAATTATGGCCGTTCGCACGCTATAGAATAGTTTTTGGTTTTGCTGGCCTCGCCAATACCGCGCCCTAAAAACCAACACGCGGTGGCCTGCCCACCATGGATACGCATATGTGCAAAATGGTCATAAAGCTGAGTGAAAGTAAAACCTTCAAAAACCTAAAAGCCGCTTTTGCCGGTGAAAGTCAAGCAAACCGGCGCTATCTATATTTTGCGCAAAACACCCATATTGAAAGCGAAAGCCACAAATAACCGGTTATGTGTTCGGGCATGGCCAAAACCGTGCATGAAGTGCTCTGGAGACTTTTTACCAGCGGCCCTTTACTCCGCTTTCGCCATCTCCTTGGCTACGGCGGAAATTGCAAAAGAGCGGTGATGAGGCGGTGCGACGGACCGGGCCATGGCAAGCCCGCCCTCAAGGTCGCTATTTTGTGCCTGATGCATCGCCAGTTCGGCCGTTAGCGAACCCACAAGGTCGGGGTTGCCAATGATCGCCAAATTCGCCCGCGCTGCGGCATAATTGCCAAACTGAATTTGAGTGCGCACAGCTTCAACACGAACATATAATGGGTTGCCCTGGTCTTTTATCGTCCACTTAATTAGGTTCGTAATGCCTTCTGCATTTCTAGTGGCAGCATAACCTTTAGCAAGGATCGCATCTCCGCCTCTTGAAATCGATAATGACGCTTGGAATAAAACACAGCCCGGTCCGCGTTTGGAAGGTGGAATGTTCCCAATTCTTGAAAGCCAACTGGATTACCGCCTGTCGGTTCACCGACCAGTTTTGCGTTAAATATTTGCTCGTACTGGACGGCATTGCTCATCGCCGCTGAAAAAGTTTTCCGGCCGATCAAGACATAAACACCGTCTTGCCAATCAATGTTATAGAATTGGTCGCACATACAGATCCTTTGCGCCGTTATTTTTTTGTTGTGCACCTTGCTATCTGCTTTTATCTGAAAACTCGGCAGCACAAATACAGATCAGGTGTTGACCATGGCGTTCGCCCTGATAGTTTCCGCGCCTTGGTCAGGGCCCGTAGCTCAGCTGGTAGAGCAACTGACTTTTAATCAGTAGGTCTCCGGTTCGAACCCGGACGGGCTCACCAAGTTTTCCAATGCATTTGGCGTTGTTTATGGATTGTTGTTTTTGGCAATCCCACCACTGCGCGACCAAATCAATGCGTTTGGAGCGCCTGTTTAAAGATTTATGAACACCATCATGGGCAATATGGGCCTCTCTTTGCCTAGCCGTGGCATTTGAGTTACAACACCCTATCGGGAAACCAGTACCGGGCTACATTATGTTGCGAATTGCGGGTAAATCGTTAGCATTGCTGGCTAAGAGAGTATTTCGGTTTTTTTCGCAAAATAGCACCACTCCAGACCAACATATCATAGATAATAAAAGCGTAGCTACGACGGAAGCGTTACAAAGAGGCGTTGTGGCATTTAGCGCTCAGGATTTTCCTGCTGCATCTAAGTGGTTCAGAGAAGCTGCTGAACAGGGGAATGCCGCTGCCCAGCTCATTTTGGGGACTATGTATGGTAACGGTAAGGGCGTGCCGCAGGACTTTGCCCAGGCCGTTAGCTGGTATCGCAAGGCCGCCGAACAGGGAAATGTCCTTGCCCAATCCAATCTGGGGATTTTGTACGGTAACGGCAAGGGCGTGCCGCAGGACTTTGCCCAGGCCGTTAGCTGGTATCGCAAGGCCGCTGAACAGGGCAATGCGACAGCCCAATTCAATCTGGGCGGTATGTACAAAACCGGTAAGGGCGTGCCGCGGGACTACGTGGAGGCGCATTTTTGGTTTAATTTAGCGGTAACCGCGGGCGATGAACGGGCGTTGAAGCACCTTGACCATGCTGCCAAGCACATGACACCTGTCGATACTTTCAAGGCGCTAAAACGTGCCCGTGAATGGTTTGAAACGCATCCACAAAAATAGAATGACGACTGTTCACATTCAAAATTATTAGCTTTAAATATATGCCCTACCGCTTCGCTGCTTGAGGGTGGGGATTCCTTTATGCCCTACCGCTTCGCTGCTTGAGGGCGGGGGATTCCTTTATGCCCTACCGCTTCGCTGCTTGAGGGCGGGGGATTCCTTTATGCCCTACCGCTTCGCTGCTTGAGGGCGCTCTTCCCACGGCATCAGCCACCGCCTATGCTGTGTGCTTGTCGAAATGGAGACAGATATTGCGCGACGCCCTTGGATTTTTTGCTATTTTTGCTCTCATCGTCGCCGCGCTTATGCTCATTGTCGGGCTGGTGGCGCCCGGTGCCTTGCCCAGCACCGATGATCGCGGCCAATTTGTCTATCTGATTATCCTGTTGGCGGTGATCAGCGCCGGGATGTTTACTGGCTCTACCGCGCGCTTTGGCATTGCCTTGCGCCATGGCTTGATCTGGATTGGCATATTTTTATTCGCGGTCACGCTTTACGCCTTTCGCGATGATTTCGCTTTGGTCGGCAATCAGGTCATGGCAGAACTGGTGCCATCGCGCGCACAGCCCATAAGCCAGTTGGAAACTTCATCGGGCAGCACGAATGCCGTGGCGTTGCGCAAATCCGCTGACGGGCATTTTTGGGCTGATGGCAAGGTGGAAAACACCCATGTGCGTTTCATGGTCGACACCGGGGCCAGCACCGTGGCCCTGACGCTTAATGATGCGCGCCGCGCCGGGTTTAAGCCTAAGGACTTGCGCTTTGTGGTGCCGGTCAGCACCGCCGCCGGACAGGTTATGGCCGCGCCCATCACCCTTGAGAAATTAAGCATTGGTGGTCTTTTGGTGCGCGACGTCAATGCTTTGGTGCTTCGTGATGGTCTAAACACATCGCTTTTAGGCATGAGCTATCTTGGCCGTTTGTCGCGCTTTGAAGCCAGCCAAAACCAGCTTATCCTGCGCCGCTAAGCACATCGCGCAACATCAATATGCCCGCCACAAACAGCAATACCGCCATTAAGCGCCGCAATTGTTTGACCGGCAGCGCGTGGGCCAACGCAACGCCCACAGGGGCCATCAACACTGTCAGGCTGGCGATAAACACAAAGCCGACAAGATTGACATAACCAAGCGATAAAAACGGCAGGCCCTGCTGCCCCCACCCGGCAAAAATAAAGCCCAAACTGGCCGGTAGACCAATGGCCGCGCCAAACCCTGCCGCTGTGCCCACAGCCCGGTGAATCGGCTTGCCACACAGGGTCATGGTGATCACCCCAATGACGCCGCCGCCAATGCCGGCCATGGCCGAAAACATGCCAATCAGTGCCGCAATCATCGGCCCAAACGGTGCACCCGGCAGGGTGTCCCGCAAACGCCAATTTGGTTGGCCGAGGCCCATTTGTACGGCAATCAACAATAAGAACACACCAAACCCGGCGGTAAGCGCCCTGCCCGGCGCCGCGCTGGCGGCCAGCGCCCCGACCATTGCCCCGGCCATAATCCACGGCACCCAGCTTCTGAGTAGCGCCACATCCACGGCTCCGCGTTTATAGTGGGCTAAGCTTGAGCGAATAGAGGTGGCGATGATGGTTGCCAGCGAAGTGGCCACCGCCACCTTCATGCGCACCGCATCATCAACGCCCAGCGCCCCAAAGGCAGCATACAGCGCCGGGACAATCACCACGCCGCCGCCAATGCCAAACAGGCCGGCAATCAGCCCGGCAAAAATTCCCGCGCCAATTAGCGTCACAATTAAAGGCCATTGCGCCAATAAGGTTTCCATCACGCCGCCCATTGCGCCCCCAATACGGCTTGCGCCGCCTTGAGTATCACCTCCGGCCCGGCACCCGGTTTTGGCCCCTCTTCAGACAAGGTGCGCCGCCAGGTGCGCGCCCCTGCCTCGCCGGCAAAAAGCCCAATCACATGGCGGGTAATGGCGTGCAGCGGCGTACCCGCCTGCGTCTCGCGCGCGGCATAGGCAATCAAACCCTCAATAATGGCCGGTTTTTGCGGTGCATTTTCGACATGCCCAAATACCTGCGCATCGACATCGGCCAACACCCACGGCGTCTGATAAGCGGCCCGACCCAGCATCGCGCCATCCAAACTCGCCGCCTCTTCCAAGGCGTGAGGCACATCGCGCAAGCCGCCATTGAGCACAATATCAAGATGCGGATAGCTCGCCTTTATCGTCCGCACCAAATCATAATCCAGCGGCGGAATAGTGCGGTTATCCTTGGGGCTGAGGCCCTGCAGCCAAGCTTTGCGCGCATGCACAATAAAGGTTTTGCAAGGCGCTGCCGCCACGGTTTCGATAAACTGCGGCAAGGTCTCGCACGGTTCCTGATCGTCAATGCCAAGGCGACATTTCACCGTCACCGGCACATGCACCGCCTCCTTCATCGCCGCCACGCATTCGGCCACCAATGTTGGCCGTGCCATCAACGCCGCGCCAAACGCGCCCGATTGCACCCGGTCAGATGGGCAGCCAACATTGAGATTAACCTCTTTATACCCGGCATCTTCCGCCATTTTCGCGGCACGCGCTAACTCTGCCGGGTCGGCACCGCCGAGCTGGATTGCCACCGGGTGTTCGGCCACATCAAAGCGCATAAGCCGGTTTGCATCGCCATGGATTAAAGCCTTGGCGGTAACCATTTCAGTATACAACAAAGCGTGACTTGTGATTAGACGATGGAAAAACCGGCAATGCCGATCCGTCCAATCCATCATCGGTGCAATACTAAAACTATGGGCGGGCTTTTGGGGCATAGAGCGGTTATGGGCCGGATTAATGATGATTTCAAACCCTGCGGTTCAGCGCTCGTCTTCTTCAAGGTTTTCAATCAATGCTTTGAGGTTTTGCGCTTCGGCCAATGGCATGACCAGCACCGCTTTTTTTGTGGTGATGATGGCCAGGTTTTCCACGCCGTAAGCAGCAATCATCGGTCCGTCCGCATGCAATAAACAATCGCGGGCTTTGTTCATGATCACCCGGCCATGAATGGCATTGCCGTGCGCGTCTTTGGTCATAAGCTCGTGCAATGCTGGCCATGAGCCGATATCGCTCCACCCCGCCCCAAGCGGCACAATGGCGGCGCATTTCGTGTTTTCCATCACCGCATAGTCCAGCGATTCACCGGGGCATTTGGCAAAGCTTTCTTCGGCCAAATGTTGAAATATGCCGTCCTCGCGCGCTTCATGCCATGCGGCGGCGGCATGGCGCATAATGTCGGGCCTATGCGTCGCCATTTCGGCGAGCATCACATCGGCGCGAAACAGGAAAATGCCCGCATTCCACACATAATTCTGGTCGGCAAGATAAGTTTTTGCAGTCGCCAGATCCGGCTTTTCAACAAAACTATCGACGTTAAAGGCCACCCCGTCTATGGCCGCGCCGCGGCGGATATAACCATAGCCGGTGGCTGGATGATTTGGCTTGGCACCAAAGGTGACGATATGGCCTTGCGCCGCTGCGGCGGCTCCGGCGCGAACCGCGTCAACAAAGGCTTGGCGGTCGGCCATATAATGATCCGCCGCCAACAGCAAAATTTGCGCATCATCGCCATAATGCCGCTGCACGGCCAGCGCCGCACTCACTGCGCAGGGGGCGGTATTGCGCGGGCACGGCTCGGTAATAATCGAGGCGGGCGCGGTATTCACCGCTTCGCATTGTGCCTTTATCTGTTTCCCATGGCGTTCAGCGCACACGACGATCGGTGCGGCAAAGCCTTTGGTTTGCGGGCATCGCAATAGAGTTTCCTGCAATAACGTCAATTGGCTGTTAAGCGCGTGCAACTGCTTGGGTTTTTCGCGGGTGGAAAGCGGCCAAAGCCGGGTTCCCGCGCCGCCCGACATAATCACCGGTACGATATTGACGCTAATGCTCATGCTGCCTCGTTCGCCTTTGCAGCTAACGCACACTCCACCTCTGCGGCGGCGCTGACAAGGTGGTAAACAATGCTGGCCGGGACATGACTGGACAAGGCCTGCCCGTCTTTATCAAATTCATCGACCCACAGCCCCGGCGTGCTCACCGCGAAATGGGTTTTGCTCATACGCTGCAACAGCCCCGCGGCCTGCCGGTGCCGATCCGCCGTGCGCGTTTCGCGCTGCGCGGTAATGGCCTTGAGCCATTCTGTCTGCCCCCATAAGCGCCGCGACGGCACAATGGCATTGCCCTTTTCATCAAAAGCGCTCAGCAAAAACCCCTCACCCTTCGCGCCAAAACCATCAGCCAACTGGCCAAGGTTTTGTGCCATGGGCGATACCGGGGCTTTGCCCAATTTGGCACGCCGGTGCAGTAACCAGCACCATTCGGCCACATGCCCCGGCTCGACGCGATACGGCGCAATGGGGGTTAAATTCAGATCAAAATTTTCGACCAAAACACCGCTTTCTGGCAAGATGAAATACTCTTGCAAAAGCGCTATAATGTCATCTGCACGGGTCAGGTAATGCGCATCATTGCTGGCTTCATAGAGCGCCAACATTGCTTCCAGCATGTGCATATGCGGGTTTTGCCGTCGTGGCTGGCTGGGCGTCAGCCCTTCATGCCAGCCACCTTGTTTGGCGCCCATGGCTTCGTCAATAAAGGCCAATAAATCCACTGCCAATTGCAGGATTTGCGAGTCATTGGTTGCTCGGCTGGCCCATGCTAACGCCAACAAGTGGAAGCTGTGGTCATAAAGATCGCGCCGCGGGTCACACACGTGACCATCGGCGTCCAGAAGGTAAGCAAATCCTGGCTCATTATCGCCCTTGTTTTTGGTGTGCAGCAAATACTCCACGCCCCAACTGACCAAATCCTTGGTATCCGCCCAGCCCAGAACCCCGGCATGGGAAAATGCATAAATCTGCCGCGAACTTACCCGCAAGCGGCGCATGGCCCGCACATCCGGCGTGCCATCAAAATGCAATTGTTCGAAAAAGCCGCCGTTTTTACGGTCAACGCCGCTCGCTGCCCATAGAGGCACAACCTCTTTGGCGCACCAATCAACAAAGTTGCGGGCATTGGTTTCAAAAGATGCGTCAACATCCATATCTTCCTCAAAGGTCGCGCCTATTCCGGCATTTTGTTGATTCATTTAGCTTCTGTCCCCGGACGCATAAACTCATATCAACCCCAAACCCTTACGATTATGCAAACAGACAAGAGATTGGCCAACCCAGCCCCTCGTATTGCGCCGCTCTTTCGACCTCTATAAACATGAGCAAGGATCGTGCAGGCGTTGGAAAGGATGTGGCGAGATGAAAGGGATCATACTGGCTGGCGGCGCGGGAACGCGCCTGCACCCAATGACCAAAGTGGTGTCGAAGCAGTTATTGCCAGTCTATGACAAGCCAATGATCTATTATCCGCTGACCACCCTGATGTTGGCGGGCATTAAAGATATTTTGCTGATTTCAACGCCGCAGGATTTGCAAAACTTCCAAACCTTATTGGGCGATGGCAGCGATATCGGCATTAACATTTCTTATCTCGAACAGCCCGATCCTGGTGGACTGGCGCAAGCCTACACGCTGGGGGCAGACTTTGTTGACAATCAACCTTCGGCCTTGATTTTGGGCGATAATATTTTTCATGGCCATGGCCTGAGTGCGCTTATGGGCCATGCTCAACGCCATGCCGACGGGGCCAGCGTTTTTGCCTATCGGGTGCGCGATGCCAGCCGTTATGGGGTGGTCAGTTTCGACGCCGCCGACAAGGTTCAGTCTTTGGAGGAAAAGCCAGCCAATCCGCGGTCCAATTGGGCGGTGACCGGTCTGTACTTTTATGACGGCAAAGCGCCGGAATATGCGGCCAATTTGCAGCCCTCCGCGCGCGGCGAGCTGGAAATCACCGATCTCAATAAAAAATATCTTGAAGCGGGCAATTTGCGGGTGGAAAAAATGGGGCGCGGCTTCGCCTGGCTGGACACCGGCACGCCAAACTCATTGTCCAGCGCCGGGGAATTCATCAAAACCCTGGCCAATCGTCAGGGCGCGCAAATCGGCTCCCCCGAAGAAACCGCGTTTCATATGGATTTTATTGATGCCGCGCAATTGGCTGCCTGCGCCAAGGGCATGGAAAATTCCGACTATGGAAAATATTTGATCTCCATTGCCAATGAAGCGTCATAAACGCGCAGTTTTGATCAAAAAGGCGAGGAGAACTCGGCAAATAGCGGCAATTCTGCGTCTTTAGGCGACAAAATTGGAGCGCCGGTCAGCCGCCAATCAATGGCCAAATCCGGATCGTCCCAACGCAGGCCTTGATCATGAGCGGGCGCATAATTTTCGCTGACCTTATAAGCGATTTCCGTATGGTCTTCCAAGGTGCAAAAGCCATGGGCAAAGCCGACAGGAATGAATAATTGCTTCCAATTACTGGCCGAAAGCACCAGCGAAAAATGCTGCCCATAGGTCGGTGATTTAACGCGCAAATCCACCGCCACATCCACGATAGAGCCGCGCAAAACCCGCACCAATTTGTCTTGCGCGGAGGGTGGCGTTTGAAAATGCAGGCCGCGCACCACGCCTTTGTGCTTTGAATAAGACTGATTGTCCTGCACCAAGGGTTTATCAAATCCGGCGGCGCGAAGATTAGCCGCATTATAGGTTTCGCTAAAGAAACCACGATCATCTTCGTGCCGGGCTGGCGTTATCACCAATAGCCCCTCAATGTCGGCTTTTTCGATCATGCTGCTTTATCGTACCATTTTTCCGCCATGGACTGCCCCTCTGCCTGAATTTCCACGCCGGGGCAATGCAATTGGTGTTGATTGAAACACTCGGTCGCTTATTGTCAGCCAACACTCTGCCTTTGCGGCAGGGTTTCGAAAATGGTCAATATTGGCAGGGGCAAAATGAAAATACTGGTGACCGGCGGCGCAGGGTTTATTGGCTCGGCATTATGCCGCTATCTGATCTCAAAAATTGGCGCGCACGTGGTCAATGTTGATGCTCTGACCTATGCCGCCAATTTGCACTCGCTGGAAAGCATAAACGAACACCCACATTATCAGTTTGTAAAAGCTGATATTTGTGACCAGGCCGCCATGCAAAAAGTGTTTGCCGAGACGGCACCGGATGCGGTCATGCATTTGGCCGCCGAAAGCCATGTGGACCGCTCGATCACCGGGGCCGGCGACTTTATCCAGACCAATATCGTCGGCAGTTTTACCTTGCTCGAAGTGGCAAAAGCATATTGGCACAACCTGCCGGACGCCAAAAAATCCGCCTTTCGGTTTTTGCAAGTCTCCACCGATGAAGTCTATGGCTCGCTTGGTCAAGACGGCTTGTTTTGCGAGAACACCGCTTACGATCCCTCCTCGCCCTATTCCGCCAGCAAAGCGGCATCGGACCATTTGGTGCAGGCATGGCACCGCACCTATGGCTTCCCGGCGCTGATCTCCAATTGTTCCAACAATTATGGGCCGTGCCAATTCCCGGAAAAGCTCATTCCATTAGTACTGATCAATGCGCTGCACGGCAAACCATTGCCGGTCTATGGCGATGGCTCCAATATTCGCGATTGGCTGTATGTCGAGGATCATGCGCGGGCGCTTTATCTGGTGTTGACCAAAGGGCGATTGGGCGAAAAATATAATGTCGGGGGCCGCAATGAGCGCACCAATTTGCAGGTCGTGCATTGTATTTGCGATGTGTTGGACGATTTGCGCCCGGTCGCTCGGCCACGCCGGGAATTAATCACCTATGTTACCGACCGGCCCGGCCATGACCAGCGTTATGCCATTGACGCCAGCAAGTTGGAAACCGAATTGGGTTGGGCTGCACAAGACGATTTTGAAAGCGGCATGGCCAAAACCATTCGCTGGTATCTCGATAATGAGAATTGGTGGCGGCCCTTGCACGACAAAATCTATGGCGGCGAACGCTTGGGTCTTTAGGGTCAGGCCCTAAACAATCTAAGTCGGCAGTTTTGGCGAATAGCCGACAATAATCGCGGCGGTGAGGAATAATAAAAGCCCCATAACCAGATTGAATACCGTGGCACGGCGTCCATCGGTCAAATATTTATTCAACCCATCACCCGCCAACATCCACACCATGGACGCGAACAAACCTACGGAAGTAAATACCGCACCGATCACCAAAGCGCGCATCGCGGTACTGGAAGAAAGACCGATATAGGCCCCGGATGCGGACAGGCACATGATATAGGCCTTTGGATTGACCCATTGGAAAAGTACGGCCTCATAAAGTTTAAATGGCCGTCCGACCTTCGCCTTTTTAGGCTTTGACGTGACCCGGCTATGATCCCAGGCGGCGCGCAAAAATTGCACCCCCATCCATGACAGCCAACCGGCACCGAGGATTTTGCTGATCGGCACCAACCATGGCAAAAACAACACCAGAATGCCAAGGCCGAAAACCGCCATCAGCATCATCAACTGAAAGCCGATTTGTACGCCAATTAGATGCGGCATGGTGCGCCGCCAGCCATAAAGCGCGCCAGATGACATCAGCAATATATTATTCGGCCCCGGCGTAATGGCGCTAATGGCAGCAAAGCCAAACATCGAAAAAAGTAGGGTTAGGTCCATGATGGCAATTTAATTGTTAACGTCAGATCATGCATCAGATGTGGACGATTGCATTTTTGCGGACGCCGGTTGCCAAAGCGTTGCAAAGACAAACCAGCCCGCGAGAGAATATTCGGCCAACCTCTGCCAAGCACCTTTCCAGCCTTGCATATCGGGGGACAACATCATGAAAAAGCCGAGCGCGACCATAAGCAATGTCAGTATGGTTGCCGCAGAAAAGGCAAAGGAAGCTTGCTTACGCACGCCAAAGTAAATCGCGAAAAGGCCGGTCATAGCGCCCACATATTCAATCAACCCACCAAGATTGTGCAGGCTCTGGCGAGCGCTGCCCTCAGTCGGACACCCAGCATCACAGGAAAAGAAAAACGCGCCAAGATAACCGATCGCTATGCCCAAAAGCAGCAAGGCCCCAAGTTTGGCGGTTGGGAGGCCTGAAAACTTTTGAAACAATCCAAAGACCAGAACAATCACCGCCAAGCCGATGGGCAAAAAACTGCCATATCTGATTAGCGTGGCGTGAGGTGCGCCGACGGCACCAAGCTCGCTCAAATAATTTGCGCTCGAAGAATACCCTTCCTGCATTGCCCCAATGATTTCCGGCAAAATAACGCCAGAACCAATGAGAACCAAAAGAGAGAGCCTGCTCAGTATTGTCATCATCACTACGCCTTCTTCATCTCGCCACCATAAGCGATAAAGCCGGGGTTGAGATAGGGTCGTTCCTGATCGTATTTGCCATACAAAAACGCTGAACCATCCAGATTTTCAACCCGGCCACCGGCGGCAGCCAATATAGCGTGCCCGGCCCCGGTATCCCATTCCATGGTCGGGCCATGGCGCGGATAGACATCGGCCTGCGCCTCGGCCAACAAGCAAAATTTTAGCGAGCTTCCCGCCGACACAGTATCTTGTACATCTTGCGCCATTAGCCATGCATCGGTCTGCGCGGCACGGTGGGATTTGGATGCCACCGCCACCAGGCTTGCCTTATCGGCCTGCCGCACAGCAATGGTGGCCCGGCCTGTATCGTCAAATTTTTCGTGAACGGCGCAATCTATATCCACGGCCCATGCGCCATGGCCAATTTCGCCCTCATAATAGCGGCCGCGTGCCGGGGCATAAATCATCCCAAAAACCGGGCGCTTACGGTGAATAAGGCCGATATTGACGGTAAAATCCGTACCGCCGCGAATAAATTCCTTGGTGCCGTCCAACGGGTCGACAAGGAAAAACTGCTCTTGCGCCGCTGGAACGTCGCCCGCCTCGGCGGCTTCTTCGGCGACCACAATAATGTCGGGTACAACGCGGCGCAAAGCTTCGAGCAATACCGCCTCAGCGCGGGTATCCGCCAGCGTTACCGGCGAGCCATCACCTTTAATCGTGTGATCGCCGCCGCCTTCGCGCACCGCCAAAATCACCCTGCCGGCCGCCAATACGGCGTCGCGCAGCACCGTCTTTTGTGCCTCAGACAATATCGCCTTTGGCGCAATTGGCTCAGACAATACCCTTCTCCTCAAGCGCCGCATAAACCTGATCGGCCAATTCTTCGGGCGATAAATTACCGGCATGCAAATGAATGTCGGCATTTTGTGGCGGCTCATAGGGGCTATCAATGCCGGTGAAGTTTTTGATCTCGCCGGCACGGGCCTTTTTATAGAGGCCCTTTACGTCGCGCGCCTCGCAAATTTCCAGCGGCGCATCGACAAACACTTCAATAAATTCGCCCGCCTCGACCATTTGCCGAGCCATGCGCCGCTCAGAGCGAAATGGCGAAATAAATGACACCATGACAATCAGACCGGCATCCAGCATGAGTTTGGAAACTTCAGAAACCCGGCGAATATTTTCCACCCGGTCAGCGTCGGTAAAACCCAAATCGCGATTAAGGCCGTGGCGCACATTATCGCCATCGAGCAAATAGGTGTGATTGCCGCGATTATGTAGCTTTTTCTCCAGCATATTGGCGATTGTGGATTTGCCCGAACCGGAAAGCCCGGTGAACCACAAAATGCATGGTTTTTGGCTTTTCTGTGCGGCACGAACTTCTTTGTCCACATGCATGGCCTGCCAATGCACATTGTCAGCGCGGCGCAAACCAAAGGCGATCATGCCCGCACCAACGGTTTCATTGGTCAATTTATCGACCAGAATGAACCCGCCCATATCGCGATTGTTCTCAAAGGTGTCGAAAACCACCGTCTGGTCGAGGGCAATATTGCAATAGCCGGTCTCGTTAAAACCGAGAGAGGTGCCCGCACTGTGGCTATTATCTTCGTAATTGATCACGTGTTTTAACGCGGTAATCGACGCATTTACCGTTTGCGCGCCGAGGCGCAATTGCAATTGCCGGCCGGGCAGCAAGGCTTTTTGGTGCATCCAGATAATATGGGCGGCGAATTGATCGCTAATCAGTGCCGGATCATCGGCGGCGCTGATGACATTGCCGCGACTAATGTCCACCTCATCATTCAACGTTACGGTCACGGCCTCGCCAACGCCCGCGCTCATGGCTTTGCCGTCCGGCGTCAGGATGGAGGCAATGCTCGACACTTCGCCCGATGGCCCGATGCGAACCTTATCGCCAATGGACACTGCACCGGCGCTAATACCGCCGCTAAAGCCGCGAAAATTCAAATCCGGGCGGTTGACCATTTGCACTGGCAGGCGAAACGCCTCGCCTTTGCGATCGTGACTAACGTCAACCGTTTCAAGATAATCGAGCAAGGTTGGCCCGTCATACCAGGGTGTGTCACTGCTATTGGCCGAAATATTATCCCCGGCCAGTGCCGAAAGCGGGATCGCGGTAATATCGCAATTTCCAGTGTTCAGGGCATCAAGATTTTGTGCAAATTGCCGGTAATCCGCCTCAATGGCGTCAAAAGTCTCTTGCGCATAGCCCATCAAATCCATCTTATTGACCGCCAATACCAGATGGCGAATGCCCATTAAGGATACGATGGTGCTATGGCGCTTGGTTTGTAAGCTTAAGCCCTTGCGCGCGTCGACCAGCAGGATCGCCACGTCCGAATTCGACGCTCCGGTGGCCATATTGCGGGTATACTGCTCGTGTCCCGGCGTGTCGGCAACGATGAATTTGCGCTTGGGTGTGGAGAAATATCGATAGGCCACGTCAATGGTGATGCCCTGGTCGCGCTCGGCCATTAGCCCGTCAACCAGCAAGGAATAATCCAACGCCTTGCCCGCCCGGCCGCCGGTCTTGCTTTGGCTTTTTAGCGCCGCCAGACCGTCTTCCGTGACCTCGTCGCAATCGTATAATAAATGGCCGATCAGCGTGCTTTTGCCATCGTCGACACTGCCGCAGGTCAAAAACCGCAACAGACCTTTTTGCGCCTGTGCCTTTGTGTTGCCGCTGCCCATTAGAAATAACCTTCTTGTTTTTTCTTTTCCATCGAGCCGACTTCATCATGATCAATGGCCCGATTGGCGCGCTCCGACAGGCGCGATGTATTCACTTCATGGATGACTTGCTCAAGATTGGTTGCTTCCGATTCAACCGCGCCGCTTAATGGATAACAACCCAAAGTGCGAAAACGCACCATGCGTTCTTCCACTTCGCCCGGCTCCACCGGCAAGCGCTCATCGTCGACCAAAATCAACATGCCATCGCGCTTTACCACCGGGCGCGGCGCGGCAAAATACAGTGGCACCAACGGGATATTCTCCGCCTCAATATAGCTCCACACGTCCAATTCCGTCCAATTGGACATCGGAAACGCCCGCACGCTTTCGCCGCGATTAATCCGGCCATTTAGCAAATTCCAAAGTTCCGGGCGCTGATTTTTGGCATCCCAGCGATGATTTTTGGTGCGAAACGAGAAGATACGCTCTTTGGCCCGCGACGCCTCTTCGTCTCTGCGCGCGCCGCCAATGGCCACATCGAAACCATGCTCACTTAACGCTTCTTTCAACGCCGCCGTTTTCATCACGTCGGTATAGCGCGCACTGCCATGGGAAAACGGCGTGATGCCCGCTTCCACGCCAGCAGTATTGGTATGGACCAGCAAATCAAGATCGTATTTTTTAACCATGGCTTCGCGAAATTTAATCATCTCGCGAAATTTCCATGTGGTATCCACATGCAATAGCGGGAACGGCAATTTTGACGGCGCAAACGCCTTCATCGCCAAATGTAACAACACCGCTGAGTCCTTGCCGATGGAATACATCAATACCGGCTTTTCAAACTGGGCTGCGACTTCGCGCAAAATCATAATGCTTTGCGCTTCAAGCTGCTGTAAATATGCTGGTTTTTGCGCCATGGTGCGGGCTTTCAAATATTGTTCAATGTCTGGTTACTTGGCCTGTTGCGCGGGTTTAACCGCCACGTCGCGCAATCACAACCGATAAAGGCGATTTGCGCTATGGTTGCGGCTGTATTTGGGTGTGTTGGCGCAAAATATCATAAAAATCGCGGACCATGATGACATATTCCCGGCCTTGGCGACCATGGGCATAGCCGTGTTTTAATTCGCTATAGACTTTTGAGTCTTCCATATCAGCCAACACCTCGCGTACTTCTCGCCAATGATCGGGGTTAAGGCCGCGTTTTGCCGCCAATTCCCGCGCATCCATCATATGACCATACCCCATATTATACGCAAGAAGCGCAAACCAGATACGCTCCCCCTCCTCTATGTCCGGCGGCAATCGGCGCAAGAGCCGCGCCAGATAACGCGCCCCGCCATTGATCGATTGCGCCGGGTCCAGCCGATTGCTGACCCCGGCTTCAAGAGCGGTGATGCGGGTGAGCATCATCATCCCACGCACGCCGGTTTTGCTGCGCGCCTCCGGCTGCCAATGGCTTTCGCGCCACGACAAGGCAGCTAATAGCTCCCACGGCAATTTATAACGTGCACCGGCTTTTTCAAACAAACCCTGATAACGCGGCAAAAGACTGCGCACGGCACGGCGCATACGGGCAATATCAACATAATCAAATTCGGCGTCCGGCACCCAAAAATAACGCTCATCCAGCTTTTCCACCAATGTCTCGGTTGCCGGCAAAGCAAACCAGGCGTCCAAATCGCGCTGCAAGCTGGCATTACGCCAGGTTTTATTGCCACCAAGCACCCAGGCAATCGGCTGTGACGCCCCAATCGTCATCGGGCTGACCAATTGCGGTAAATAGCGTTGATTAATCGCAAACACATGGGAGTCAGCCAATGTACAAAAGCCTCCGCGCTTTGCGATTTGGGCCAATAACGCCTCTACCGAGGCCCCTTTGGTCACTTCAAATTGCAAACCCGGCACTTCCGCCTGCACTTGCCGCAACACTTCCAGATAGGATGAACCATGGGCAATGCGTAAATCAGTCTCGGCCAATTGCGCCATCACCAGCGGCTTGGACCCCCGGCGTGGGCACACCAGCCGCGTTTGCGCCTGCCAATAGGGCGGGCCAAAATAAAATCGCGTCTTGCGGGTCTTTGTAATGGTAAGACCGGCAGCGGCAATATCGGCCCGGTCATCAGCCACTGCTTGCAATACGCCCTCAATGGTTGGCGCGGTCAGCATTTCCAGCTCAAGGCCCAGATGGGCGGCATAGGCAGCGGCGAGGGCGTATTCAAACCCGGCTTCGCCATCACGGCCCTCATAATAGGTGGTTGGCGAATTAAGCGTTACCACGCGCAAGACGCCGCGTTTTTGTGCTTCGAGCAATACCGAACCCTGATGCGGCTCGCGCGCCCCACAGGCACTTAACATCAGCAACAGCCCCAATATCGGCAAAAACAGCATTGCCTTTAACGCAGTGCTAAGCAGCTTTGCGGTATGGTCTGCCAAATTATCCACGCAGGACACGGTCATGGTCAAAGCAGTCTTTCACAAAAACCAGCGCGTTTACGTTAAACCCGTCGGTACCTGGGCAGTAATAGAGCAAATCAAGCCCCAATGGGTCAAGAATATGGAAGAACCGCTTCGAATTTTTTACGAAGTGGGCCTTGGGCGCGATTTTGCCGCCGACGAACTCACCGGCGAAGAGCGCGATAAAAGCGCCAGCCCGGTCAAAAAACAAAACTGGCGGATTATGCGCACCCGCAATAAATGGCAAACTTCTGAGGAATGCGCCCACCACCCGTTTCCGGGCACTTTTCCGGTCGTGGTGACCGACGCCAAGGATTGGGGCGGTTGGCGCACGCCGGGGGCGGAATATGATCGCGACCCGCAAGCGGTGGAGTTGCAGGCCCGCATTATGAGCAATGGCTTGCGCCTGCTGACCATTGCCGAGCGTCTGGCCAATGCGGTTGATGCAGACGCCGCCAATGCCTCCGCAGATTTGGTCGAACTGGCCCGCGAGGCCCGGTCGGTTTCGCGCTTTATTCATGATATCCCGGCAGCAGAACCGGCAGTGGCCGCAGAATAATTCTCACATAATTCTCATATAAATTTCGCTTAATTCTTGCACTCTATTTGTGCTGGTCCTATATCCAGTCTGGGACCATTGCGCATATGCGGCTAAGCCCCGCTGGAGAATAGAATGCCCCTAGATCAGGTGAAAACCCTGCCGACCAATTTGCCCTACACCCCGCAAATCGCCGAAGAAATGGCGCCGCTTTATGACAAGGTCAAAAGCGTTATTCCGCCAATGGAGTGGCCGGTATTTGCGCCGCTTATTCATGCGATTAATCTCCTTAAAGTCGAACGCAATGCGGTGATTTTGGCGCATAATTACCAAACTCCGGAAATTTTCCATGGGGTCGCCGATATTGTTGGCGACTCACTGAAACTGGCGCGCGAAGCCGCCAAAGTCGACGCCGATGTGATCGTGCAATGCGGCGTGCATTTCATGGCGGAAACCGCCAAATTGCTTAATCCCAACACCACGGTTTTATTGCCCGATACCAGGGCCGGGTGCTCTTTGGCCGAATCCATAACCGCGCAGGATGTGCGCGATTTGCGGGTCAAATATCCGGGCGTGCCGGTGGTCACCTATGTTAATACCAGCGCCGCGGTGAAAGCCGAGTGCGATATTTGCTGCACGTCCTCTAATGCCGTGCAAGTGGTGGAATCTCTGGGTGCCGAACGGGTGCTGTTGGTACCCGATGAGTTTTTGGCGCAAAACGTCAATGCGCAAACCGACGTGGAAGTATTGGCATTTTCCGGGCGCTGCGAAGTGCATGAACGCTTTACCGGACAGGAAATTCGCGATTACCGCGCCGGGCATCAGGGGTTGAAGGTTATCGCTCACCCCGAATGCCCGCCAGAAGTACTGGCCGAGGCCGATTTTTCCGGCTCGACTGCGGGCATGATACAATGGGTGCAGGACCATCAACCAGAAAAGGTAATGATGGTCACCGAATGCTCGATGAGCGATAATGTGGCGGTGGAAAACCCCAATGTGGAGTTTGTGCGGCCGTGCAATCTGTGCCCGCATATGAAAAAAATCACCTTGCAGAATATTTTGCAGGCGCTGCAATATAATCGCCATGAAGTGCTTATCGATCCGGTTATTGCCGCCCCGGCGCGCCGCAGTGTCGAGCGCATGATCGCCCTTTCATCATGAGCACTCATCCACCGCTGCCCGATGCCGTGCTGCTGCCATTCGTGCAAAACGCTTTGCACGAAGACCTTGGCCAAGCCGGCGACATAACCAGCAATGCCACCATTGCCGCCGATAAAGTCGCCAAAGCCAACATTGTGCTGCGCGGCCCCGGGCGCATTGCCGGTGTGGATTGCGCCCGGCTAACATTCGCGCAATTGGACCCTGAATTACATTTTTTGCCATGCCTGAGCGATGGCGACGATGGCCAAAGCGGCGATGTGGTCGCCAATCTTAAAGGTCCGGCGCGGGCGATATTGGCCAGTGAGCGCACCGCGCTTAACTTCCTTAGCCATTTAAGCGGTATCGCCACGTCCACGCGCGAATACGTCGCCTGCCTTGAAGGCACCAAAGCCCGCTTGGCCTGCACCCGCAAAACACTGCCCGGCCTGCGGGTCTTGCAAAAATATGCGGTGCGCATCGGCGGCGGCTTTAATCACCGCTTTCACCTTGGCGATGCCATATTGATCAAGGACAACCATATCCACGCGGCGGGCAGCATTGCGCAGGCGCTTAAAGACGCCCGCCAACACGCGGGGCATATGGTCAAAATTGAAATTGAAGTCGACACGCTGGCGCAATTGCGCGAGGCGATGGATTATCGCCCCGATGCAGTGTTGCTGGACAATATGGACGCGCAGATGTTGAGCCAAGCGGTCAGCCTCATTAACGGGCGGGCTTTGGCCGAAGCTTCTGGCGGCGTGGATTTGAGCAGCATCACCGCCATCGCTAATACCGGGGTGGATATTATCTCCACCAGCGCCATAACCATGCGCGCCCCGGCACTGGATTTCGGTCTAGATTTTATTGACTAGCGCATTGGCGCATAGCCGTGCCTAAGCGCGCCAATACGCCAAGCGCCACCCCCGCCTATTTTACCAAAAACACTTCGCCGTCGAGAAAATCGACAAACAATAAATCGCCATTATCGTCCTCACCAATGGCAACAACGGTGCTAATATCGCCAGCCTCGACAAATATGTCCTCATTGATTTTGTTGAAAGACGTGCCGTCCTTGGTCGTGCCAAATATAAGATCTGCCGCCGGAACAGACCAGATATGGTTTGAGATAGTGTCGGCAAAAACATAATTGCCACGCAAGGCCGCAACGCTACCGTTATAAACCACGCCGCCAAGAACCGAATTCCCCTGAATATCAGTAAACGGTATACTCAACGGGCCATGATTATAGATCAAAACCGGTGGCGCAAAGCTGGGGCTTGGTTGCCCCTGAAAAGGCAAATCCGCCTCCACAACTGGCCACCCCAAATTCAGCCCGCTAACGCCCGATGGAAGCATATCTATCTCTTCGCGACTACTTTCCTGAACATCGCCAATGAAAAGATTACCTGTATTTTGGTCAATCGATGCGCGGAACGGGTTACGAAAACCAATGGCCCAAATTTCGTCTAATCCCGCAGAACCAACCAATGGGTTACCCGCCGGTATGCGATAATTCTTTGTTGCATCCCCCGGAAAGTCGTCGCTGCTGACGTCAATGCGCAAAACCTTGCCAAAATAGGAGGCGGTGTTTTGCGATACGCCGGTATCGCCAACGCCACTATCGCCGGTCGTAATATAGAGATTAGCGTCCGGTCCAAAGCCAATCCAGCCGCCATGATGGATATTGCCGGCCCGATCAAATTGTAAAATGATCTCTTCCGTAAATGTATCGGCAACATCGGGAGTGCTCGCTGCCACGGTGTAGCGACGCACCTCATCTTGCCGCGCTGCATTGGTAACGAAGACATAGAAATGGCCGTTTGTCGCAAAATCCGGATCGAAAGCTAGGGAGTACAGGCCGTCTTCCCTGTCGGTGGAAACCGTAAAACTAATATCTAAAAACGGGGTTGTTGCGGCAGTCTTTGTCGCCGGGTTGATAATCTGGACGATCCCGCGTTTTCCCACCACCAATATGCGGTTGGTGCCATCATTTTTGCCAATGGCATACATCGGCTCGACCAGCCCCTGAATTAGCCGACTTGCCGATAATTCAAGCGCGGAATCGCGGACAGTAACACTAACATTAAGCGTCGCGGTCACCGTACCGTCGGACACCTGCACAATAATTTCATAAATATTATTGGCGTCCCCATCCTGAGGTGCTTCGAAATCCGGGCCAGCAACAAAACTCAGCGCCCCGCTTGCCGGATCGACGGCCAGCAGCGCGGCATCAGCGCCGCTTAAGGAAAAGCTTAAAGCGTCCCCATCTGCGTCCGACGCCGTAGCGATATAGCCAGTCTGCACCATGTTTTCAGTTACGCTGGCCGTAGATGCGGAGGTCAGCACTGGCGGATTGTTCACAGCAGGGGGTGGTGGTGGAGGTGGTGGCGGCGGAACGTTCGGCGCATCTGATCCGCCGCATGTCGAAACTAATATACCTAAAGCTATTGCGCTAATCGCCCGTATAAACCCCAGATAACGCACCCTCACCTCCCGCATAACCTTCAACACCTCCCAATATCACAAACTGCGCCGCAAGCCCACATTCAAGACCGGCACAATCCGCGTTACGTCAGAAAAACGGAACTGTCCATTACCTCAAATATCCACATTATGCTTGCCCCGACAGATCAGCGCTTTACACTCGGCCCATGCGACCACCGTTATATTTACGTGCTTTGAAGCAAGACCTCGACATTTGGATTGAGGGCGGTTTGGTGCCGGCGGCCAGCCGCGACGCCATTTTGCAAAGTGCCGGGACGCAAAAGGGCAAAATTTCGGCGGTTGGCGTATTGGCCATGTTGGGCGCGGTGTTTATGGCGCTGGCGGCCTTGAGCTTTATTGGTGCCAATTGGGGCGGCATTGCCAAAATTGTGCGCTTTGGCTTGGTATTAGGGCTGATGTGGGGGGCGCTTGGCGTCGCGCTTTACGCGCTAAAGCGGCGCGCCCACGCTTTCGCCCATGCTTTCGCCCTCATTGCCGCCGCTTTATTTGGCGTTGGCATTATGCTGGTCGCGCAAATTTTCAACATTGCCGCGCATTATCCCAATGGAATTTTTATCTGGGCATTGGGCGCTTTGGCGGTGGCGGTGGTCATGCCCTCGCGCCCGGTTTTGTTGTTGGCGGCGGGTTTGGCGGCCTTGTGGATGCTGGTGTCCTATAGTGGTTCCCTGCCCGGTTTTAATCCGCTTATCTGGGCGTTATTGCCGTTATTGATGGTGCTTTGGGCGGCGGCGCGGCATTTGCGCGCCGTGGATAGCGCCCATGTCATTGTTCTTACCGCTTTGGTTTGGGCCACACATTTGTTGGCGCAGGCAGAGCGCCACCAATATTTAAGCGAGATTGAGGCCATTTCATTATTTGCGACCATGGCACTGGCCCTATTGTTGTGGGCTGGCTTGGGCCGCGCGAAAAGCATATTTGGCGCACCGGCGGCGCAATTATGGGCTGGTCTTGCCCTGTTGGGCAGCGCTTTTGTATTGCAATACACCTTTGCGGATTTCGCACGTGAAGCGGTGGCACCCGGCACGCTCTGGAGCCTTTTGGCCGGGGTTTTACTGCTGCTGATTAGTACGGCAGTAATGATCGCTTATCAGGCGAAGACCTTGAGCTTATTAGAAGCGGCAATCCCCATTATCGGCGGGTTTTTCCTCCTTGGAATTTCACCCCTTAGCATCCATTTGGGTGAATTTACCGCCCAAATTCTCTACGGGGCGATGTTTTTTGCCGGGGCGGTGCTGACATTACTCAAAGGCGCGCGTAGCGGACAAAAATACTTGCTCTGGCTGGGCGGTATCGCTTTCATCGCAGAGGCGCTTTACGCATATTTTGAAACCTTCAAGGACCTGCTCAGCACATCAATTTTCTTCCTGATTGGCGGGCTATTAATGCTCATTATGGCGCTAATTGCCATGCGCTTTGGCAAGGTTCTCGCCAAAGGCGGTGCGTCATGAGTGCGTCAAAACGCCTGCTGATTGCCTTTGCCATTATGACCGGGTTTTTACTGTACATGGCCATCGACCATGAATTTCGGCGCAGCAATGGCGACGAAATGGTTTTAGACATGGAACCGGTGGATCCGCGATCGCTGTTTCGCGGGCATTATGTGCGTATTCGCACCGATGCGCATCAACTAAACCCGAATGGGCTTTCCGGCGATGACGAGTTTGTCAAAGGGCAGAACATATATGTGGCTTTGGAAGTCGATGATGAGGGAAGCTGGCACCCGAATGCCATTTTTCACGACCAACCAAAACCGCCATACGCTTTCATCAAAGGCATTGTATCAAGCGTGGCACGCTACCAACGCAAAGTCGGAGAAATCAATACATCAGTCTACCGGCTCAGCGTTCAATACAATATTGAAAGTTATTTTGCCGACAAGGCGTCTGCGAAAAATCTGGAAACCCTTGTGCGCGACCATAAAATGCGACTGATCTTGTCAGTCGGCCCCGATGGCCGTGCGGTGATCAAGGGTATTGAGATTGACGGCGAACGCCAGCTCGACACGCTGTATTAGGTTCGGGCTATTAGCGTTGAACCGTAACATCCCAAAGCGCGACCGCGCGTCGGCCGGTCAGGCCGCCCCGCCCTAAGGCGCTTCTTCGCGCCGCGAGACAAATAGTACTCAACATAAAGGAGTAACCTTTGAATCTTAGTACCCCAAAGCGCGACCGCGCGTCGGCCGGTCAGGCCGCCCCGTCGGAGGCGCTTCTTCGCGCCGCGAGACAAATAATGGCAAGGTGAGTATGCACAAGTTTAAGTTCTGGACCGCCACCGCTGTGGTCATCGCCAATATGATCGGCACCGGCGTATTCACCAGCCTTGGCTATCAATTGCAGGACATTCGCGCACCCTTCGTACTGCTAATGTTATGGGTGGTTGGCGGAGTGACCGCGCTTTGCGGGGCCATGAGCTATGCCGAATTGGGGGCCGCATTGCCGCGCTCTGGCGGCGAATATAATTTTTTGGGCCGGATTTATCATCCGGCAGCAGGGTTTATTTCGGGCTGGATGTCGGCGCTTATCGGCTTTGCCGCGCCCACCGCTTTGGCGGCCATCACCTTTGGCACCTATTTCGTCTCGGTCCTGCCCGGTGTCGACAATACCTCTTGGGTGGTCAAGGCGCTGGCCGCCACTTTGGTTTTGGTGATGACCGTTGTCCACGCGTCCACCCATCGCAATAGCGGGCGCACGCAAGTCGCCTTTACCGCGCTCAAAATTGTGCTCATCTGCCTGTTCTGCTTTGCGGCTTTGGCTATGGTGCCAGACGCGCAGGATATCAGCCTAGTGCCAGCCAAAGGCGAAGGCTCGCTGATGTTTACCGGGGCGTTTGCGGTATCACTGATCTATGTCAGCTATGCCTATACCGGCTGGAACGCGGCCACTTACCTCAGCGGCGAAGTGGAAAACCCCCAGAAGATTTTGCCATGGGTGTTATTCACCGGCACCGCTCTGGTTATGGTGCTCTATTTGGCGCTGAACTTTATGTTTTTAAAAGTCGCGCCGATGGACGCCATGGTTGGCAAATTGGAAATTGGTTATATCGCCGCCGAATACGCCTTTGGCCAAACCGGGGCGCGATTTATCGGCGTGGCATTGGCGCTATTGCTGGTCTCTACGGTCAGCGCCATGATTATCGCCGGGCCACGGGTATTGCAGGTATTGGGAGAAGATTTCTCGGTTTTTCGCCCATTGGCCAAAACCAATGCGGACGGTATTCCGGTAGCCGCGATCTGGTTTCAGTCGGTACTAACCCTGGCTTTCATCATCACGTCGAGCTTTGAATCGATATTGGTGTTTTCGGGCATGTTGCTGGCGCTTAACAGCTTTGCCGCCGTGTTGGGCGTGTTTGTGTTGCGCTGGCGACAGCCGGACTTGCCGCGCCCTTACCGGGTTTTTGCCTATCCGCTTACGCCGCTGGTTTTTATGGCGTTGACCGGCTTTACCCTGGTCTATGTTGGCATAAGCCGCCCAGTGGAAGCATTGTTTGCCTTGGGCGTTATCCTCTCAGGGTTCGGGTTTTATATGTTCGCACAATTTCGCAATCGGGGCGCCGCCGCCCAAGACTAATGCCGGCTGCCCCAATAGTGTCTCTTTGGCATCTATCCCTCCGTCCCGCGACGCAAATCCGGGTGCAAGCTGGCGCCCAATATATGTTCGGATTTACCGATAACATGATGGGTGCCGCCAACAATTAAGGGGTCCGGGCCACGGATCAGTTCATTGTTTTTATTGGGGTATGGCAGGCTGGCCAAAATATGTTGCATACATTCCAGCCGAGCGCGTTTTTTGTCGTTGGATTTAACAATCGTCCACGGCGCGTCGGCAGTGTCGGTATAAAAAAACATCGCCTCTTTGGCCTCGGTATAATCGCTCCATTTATCCAGCGACGCCCTGTCAATCGGGGACAGCTTCCATTGTTTTAGCGGGTCATGCTCGCGCGATTTAAACCGCCTTGCCTGTTCATCCTGCGTCACCGAAAACCAGAATTTGAAAATACGAATACTGGAGCGCACCAACATGCGTTCCAATTCTGGCACCTGACGCATGAATTCAAGATATTCCGCCGGGGCGCAAAAGTTCATCACCCTTTCCACACCGGCGCGATTATACCACGAACGGTCAAACAGTACGATTTCGCCGCCGGTCGGCAGATGTTGAATATAACGCTGGAAAAACCACTGGCTGCGTTCTTGCTCTGTCGGCTTGGAGAGTGCCACCACCCGGGCAGTACGCGGATTCAAATGCTCGGTCAGGCGTTTAATGGTGCCGCCTTTGCCCGCCGCATCGCGTCCTTCAAAAATCATGACGATTTTTTCGCCGCTCTCCTCGGCCCAATGTTGCATTTTTAGAAGCTCGACCTGAAGTTTGGCTTTATACTTCTCATAAGCTTTGCGCCCAATTTTGGTCTCGTACGGATAGACGCCGTTTTCAAAGGCCTCACGAATAGCATCCGGGTCGTGACGCATTTCGGCCACGTGTTGCAAGGTTTGGCCGGCAATGTCTTTTTTCGCGGAAGACGCCCCATTGGCAGGCGACGTTTTCGGCATTTGTTTTGGTGTCGGTTTTACAGTAGGCGTGGATTTTGGCGTTTCAGTCATTATTTGCCCTTCAGTGCGTGGCGAGAATAATTAGTCAGCATACATCAAAACAAACAAAAAAATAAGGTCAGGAAGCGAGGCAAATTGCCGCTTCTACTCGGTCATACTATGTATAAAGTCTCGAGGTTTAGCCAAACCGTAATGCACCAATTCAGCATAGCGCTCGCTTACGATATACGCGGATGTCTCCAATTCATCGGCAGAAAATTGCAACTTGAACTTTTCCAGCACCTTTCGCCATTCCGGCGACAAACTACCGTCCAACATTCTCACCAATAACAGACTTTCCACGATATCCATTTTTGATGACATATGTCGAAGTTGACGGTCAACGAGGCATAAAATTGCGCCACTATTACCCGTGTCTGCCGCCGCGCCTAAACCTCTGGCGGAATACTCCCGCCGCCATTTGGTTTTGCGTTTCAGCCGTTCATCCTGATCACACATGCCAGTCCAGGTTTTGGCCAACTTTATCCGGTCCTTCATGCGGGCTTTGTACGGGGTAGAATTGTTATACGCCTCAAACGGGTCGCCCGGCCATTTGGGGTCATAATTTGGATCCAGCAAGCCATGAGCTTTCAGCTTTGCGTATTCTTTAGCAGCTCGGCTTTGTGCGTAGCGCATATCGTCGGTTGAAATTTTTGTCGCCAATTCATCCCGGCTTGCCGACATCTGCGGGTCGAGTTCACCATCGATCAGCGCAATCATTGCAATGCCGGAAAACGCCGAAGAGAAGAGGGTCGGATCATCATCCACCCAGGAATTTATTTTACATTTCAACGCCGCGACATTGCCCACGAAGTATGCCGCGTAGCGAGCATCGCGTTGATCATTTCGAACATCATTACTAGCTTCACTGAAACACTCTCCGTCCCATTCCTTGGCCATAGCGGCGGCAATTCTGAGATCAGTAGTTGTAAATTTTTGCTGAGGTGTTTTTTGATATTGCCCCCAAACTCCATAGCCCAAACCGACCTCTCGCCCCATGTACATGAAGAAAGTGAGAATAACGATGCTCAGCAATAAAAATGGGATATTTTTACTCATATTTTTAAATATATATTACCCAAAATAAGATGAAGATAAATTTTCAGCGTAAATTATACCATCTACAAGTGATTTGATATGGGATTAAATAAATTTATTCAACGCAATTAAATTTCCGCGATAATTTCTCTTTAATTTTAGAGAAAACATATGCCCAAATCACACCTAGAATGCAAAATGAACGAAAAGTGTCGCGAGATTCAGAAGGATGCAATTCATTATTTCAATCGACAGTAAAATATTCCTAATGAACAAATGCCTAAACGAAGGTTGATAGAAACCATTCAAAAAAGAATTGATCAGTTGAACCGTAAAAAAGCTCCTTTGGTGCAACTAGCAAACGCATCAGACCCATCTCAAGCGGAGATCGAAGATTGGATCAAGAAAGGAAAACCGAGCGGCGGTAGAATTAGCCGCCTTCTATCCCCTATAAAAAACTTAGGTGGGCGTGTGCCCGCCATAACGTTCATCATAGCTTTAGCTAACTTAAAAGCCACGGCACAAGATAAAGTCGCTCGAATAGAATTTGAAATACGTTCGCTCACAAAAGAGGTAGATAAGGCCCGCAAAGAAATAAAAGATTTAGATGGTGAGAGACGTTCCGCCAGCCAACAAATATCCAGCTTAAAGAGAAGTTATATTGCAAGAGGTTGCGGGCCAACAATATTGTTACGCTCTTTCTAACACCCAAACTCACTCGAACGGATCACCATCGGCAGCATTTTCGGCAAAGCCAAGCGCCGCGAAGCTGGCACGCATATGGCGCGGTAAGGGCGCTTCTATACGCAATTCCCCGCCATCCGGGTGCGGCAGAACAATGCTGCGCGCATGCAGATGTAATTGGTCCTCAAACCCACCGATTTCGGGCCGGTCGCAAACATATTTGTGGTCGCCGACAATGGCGTGGCCCATGCCGGTCATATGAAAGCGCAATTGGTGGGTACGCCCGGTTTCGGGGCGCAAGGCCACCCACGACGCCCGCTGCGCCGCGCGTTCCAGCACCGCATAGCCGGTGCGCGCATAGCTGGCATCGCGATCACCATGGGGGGCGGTGATCATAATCTCGCGGCCCATTTCGCCCAGGCCCTTTTTCATATAGCCGGCAATTAGCCCTTTTTCAGGCCGCGGCACGCCAAGCACCAAGGCCCAATAGGTTTTCACTGCCCGGCGCGATTGAAAGGCTTTGGCCAAGGATGCCGCCGCCGCCGCGTCGCGCCCCAACAGCAATACGCCCGAGGTGTCGCGGTCCAGCCTATGCACCAGACGCGGGCGCTCGCCTTTGCGGGCCAGAGCGTCCAACATGCCATCAATATGGCGATGGGTTTTGGTACCGCCCTGCACCGCCAAACCCGCAGGCTTGTTGAGTACAATTACCCGCGCGTCTTTATGAATCACCATGTCGCGAATGAGGTGGGCATCATCGGCATTAAGCCGCATGATTGGCTTTTGCTCACCGGGTTCGGGCAATGGCGGCACCCGCACCTGCATGCCCTTTTGCAGGCGAAAAGCCGATTTGGCGCGCTTGCCGTCGACGCGCACTTCGCCCTTGCGCAAATATTTCTCCAGCGCCCCGTGGGTAATGTGCGGAAACTGGCGTTTAAACCAGCGGTCCAGACGTTGGTCACTTTCCAGCGTTTTTACTTCAATGTGTTGCACGCCACTCATCAGCCAAACACCCGCCGCGCCAGATAAAGCCCCACAAACAGCGCTCCGATTGCCAATACGATCGACCCGCCGACATATCCCGCCGCTTCACCCCAGGCTTTTCTCTCTATCATCAAGGCTGCTTCCAGTGAAAACGCAGAAAATGTGGTAAAACCACCCAATAGGCCAACGCCCAAAAACAGCCGCAAATCGCGCCCGCCATCAATACCAAAGGTCAACCAGCCAGCCAGCACGCCCATAGCCAACCCGCCCAGCGTATTGGCCAATAACGTGCCCCACGGAAAACCCGGGCCGAAAGTGTGCAAAGCAAAGCGGCTAAGCAAATGGCGGGCGCTGGCGCCCAATGCCCCGCCTGCCGCAGTGAGAAGAAGTGCTTTCATAAGCTCGCTGATAACCGCCCGCGCCGGCAACAGCAAGGCGGCATTTATAAAACTGAGATAAGAAAAAAATAACCCCGCCCTGAGAACACCTCAAGGCGGGGGTGAATTCTGGCTTGCGCAGAAACGTTATTTTTTCGCCGCAGGCTTTTTAGTCGCCGGTTTTTTAGCCGCTGGCTTTTTTGTTGCTGTCTTAGGCGCAGCCTTTTTAGCGGCAGGTTTTTTGGCTGCTGGCTTTTTAGCCGGTGCCTTTTTGGCGGCTTTCTTCGCTGGCGCGGCGCCCGGGGCGTCATCGTCGGCGTAAAGCTCTTCGCGGCTGACTTCTACATCTTTCACTTTGGCAAGCTCAAGAATGTAATCGACCACTTTTTCTTCAAAAATCGGCGCGCGCATACGAGCCTGAGCTTCCGGGTTTTTCTGGAAGTATTCGGCAACCTGCTTTTCCTGCCCCGGATAGCGCATGGCTTCGGCATTAACCGCACGGGCCAATTCTTCGGCGGCGACATTTATATTGGCTTCCTGGCCAATTTCCGCCAATACCAGACCGAGACGCACGCGGCGTTCGGCAATGCCGCGATATTCGGCTTTCAACTGGTCTTCCGATTTACCCACGTCATCGTCATCAAGATTACCGGATTTCACATCGCCTTCGACCTGTTGCCAAATACCGGCAAACTCAGCGTCGACCATATTGCCCGGCAATTCAAAATCATGCTCCGCGTCCAGCGCGTCCAACAGGCGGCGCTTGGCGCGATTGCGCGATTGCGCCTTGTGTTCGGATTCCAAGCTCTTGACGACGGCTTCACGCAAAGCGGTCAGCGAATCCATGCCCAATTTCTTGGCGAATTCATCATCAATGACCGTGGTCACCGGTTTTTGGATGTTTTTGACTGTGGTCGCAAACACCGCGTCTTTACCAGCCAGTGCTTCGGCCTGATATTCGGCAGGGAAGGTTACATTCAGCTCTTTTTCGTCGCCAATTTTTACGCCGACAAGCTGCTCTTCAAAACCGGGAATAAACTGGCCGGCGCCGATGACCACTTGCGCATCGTCGGCGGCACCGCCATCAAATTTCTCGCCATCAATGCTGCCAACAAAGTCGATGATAACCGCGTCGCCGTCGGCCGCTTTTGCTTTAGCGCCTTTATCTTCGTACGATTTTTGGCTTTCGGCCAGATTAGTCATCGACTTTTCAATTTCGTCGTCCGCAACTTTTGAAACCGGGCGTTCAATGACTAGCTTGGCCGGGTCGGTCGGGGTAAAGCTTGGCATAATGTCCACATGCATGTGGAAGGCCAAATCGGCTTTCCCGGCAATCACGTCCTCGGCTTCATTTTCCATATGAAACTGTGGCTGACCGGCGGGCTTGATATTATTGTCATTGAGGGCCTTTTCGCTGGCCTCATTCATCGTGCCTTCGACAATTTCGCCCATCATGGACTTGCCGAACATGCGCTTAATGTGTGCGGTTGGCACTTTGCCGGGGCGGAAGCCCTTGAGCGTAACTTGTGGCTGCACCTCGGCGATTTTTGCATCAAGCCGTTTGCTAAGCTCCGCTTTGGGAACAACAATGTCATAGGAGTGGCTGAGGCCCTCGGCCTTGGTCTGTTTAACTTGCATGGTTTTGTCCGGTGTAAAACTTGTCATCACTGCGGTTTAAATGCGTCTTTGTGGGCGCGCGAAGCGCCTTATGTCATGAGTATGTTAGCGAAGCAACGCCTCGAATGCGCATATTCCATCATATTCACATAGCCAAGAGGCGTCAGTGAAGCAGTAGGACAAACAAAACCCCTGGGGGCGAAAGCCAATTTCAAACCGCACCCAAGGGTGCGACCGCGCCCCGGCGACCGTGCGCCGCCCCGTCGGAGGCGCTTCTTCGCGCCGCGAGACAAAAAAACGATGCTGGTTTCTATAGGTGTGTGTGCTATTTGCTCGGCTTCGGTGGCTTGTAAAAATACCCCACCGCGCTTGCGTTGCGTTGTAAATGATGGAGAGTTTAGTGACTAGCGAAACCGCACAGGATGAGAGTCTGGCCGCCAAAGGCAAACAGCTCAGCATAAAACGAAGCCTGCTCCTTCTTGCCATTTTTGTCGGATCGCAGATTGTTTTTGCCATCGGATTTCATTTGTCGATCAACGCCTTGGGCGATGCCTATCCGGCATTGAAGAATCTAGATCGTGAAATTATTGCGCTTACGTCAACCATTAGCGCCATGCTGGTTGCTTTGTTGTGGATAAGTATCGACCTCGGCCGCTTTGGTCGGGGCTTTGGTGCCCAGATAGGTTTTCGCGCCGCCGGTGAGATACGGCGACACCCCCTATTTCTCTTCCTGTTTGCGTTTCTGGTCGTCCGTTTGCTGGTTTGGGCATATCGAATAATCTTGTTGCCCTATTTGGGCATTGACAATCCAGTTGGCGGCGGCACGCAAATGTTCGCCTATTTTCAGGCTAACCCGTCCATTGTCGGCTTTGCGGCCTTTAGTGCCATGGCCTTTGTCATTGGCCCCGTGGTTGAAGAGTTGGTGTTCAGGGGCTATTTGCAATCAGCGCTGTCGCGTCGGATTGCGCCGTTATTCGCCATTATCCTGACGTCCCTTGTGTTTATGCTTTTGCATGGCCCCACGATTCTATGGCCGGCGTATTTTTTGCACAGCGTGTTGTTTGGATGGATATATGCGCATACAAAATCGATTAAGATGGCAATGTTATTCCATATGCTGAATAATCTTTATTATTTGGTGGTCGCCATGGCGGGGTTGTCCTGGTTGACGTAAGCTCTGATTGACGGTGCCTCCTTCCCGCGGCCAGGATATTTTTCATGATCCGTGAGGGTTAAGCCCATGACGCTGGAAAGCATCTATTATATCGGGCAGACGGCGGCGGTGATCGTACACCAGAGCTAGCCATTATTGCACCCCGGTGCCCAAAACATTTGGCGTTCGCCGACCCATTGGAGACGTCCCTTCACGCCGCGAGCCCTCCCCCACAAAAGCTAAGCGTCAGCACCGCGATAGGGCAAACAAATGTGGTGCCAGCTGGTCAACGCTATTCGAACTGACCACAAGGATAAAATCCTTATTTTTCAAGTACCGGCATTTTTCAAAATGGCTTTTGCAGCATATATAGGTCAAAAAAGTAGTGCAAATAAAATGTTGGGTTTATAATCAAGTGCCATACTGAGAAGCGCTTCCTTAATATGAGTATAAAACATGTCTAAGAAAATAGTTATTGGAAAAGAGGAATGGTGTGGATTGCCAGAATTAGGTCTACCTGCCATAAAGGCACGTGTTGATTCGGGCGCAAAAACATCCTCATTACATGCCTTTAATATTCACCCATTTGAAGAAGATGGGAATAAATATGTACATTTTGATATTCACCCCATCCAAGATAACCGTAAAGTCATACAAAGTTGTCGAGGATTAGTTGTAGATCAACGTAATATTAAAAGTTCGAGTGGGGAGAAGGAAAAAAGACATGTAATCAGAACGCCAATATCTTTAGGTGATGAAACATGGGAAATAGAGGTTACTCTAACTAATCGTGACTCAATGGGATATCGTATGCTACTTGGTCGTGAAGCGATGAAAGAGCGCGTGTTGATTGATCCTGACGCATCTTTATGCCTTGGAAGTATTAATGAAAAAGATATAGAGAAGCATTATAACAAGGTTGGGACTAAAAAAGATGGTCTTAAGATCGTTCTTCTTGCAAGCAATCCAGAGCTTTACTCAAACAAACGCATCATGGAGGCTGGAGAAGAACGTGGTCACGAGATGCGTTTCATTAACATAAGCCAATGTTACATGAATATTAGCTCATCTAACCCTGAAGTACACTATCGTGGCGGAGAATTATTAGATGGCGTGGATGCAGTGATACCTCGTATTAAACCTTCTATGACCTTTTATGGCTGTGCTGTTGCACGTCAGTTTCAATCAGTTGGATCATTTTGCTTAAATGATTCGGTATCTGTGTCACGTTCAAGAGATAAATTACGTTCATTACAACTTCTATCAACCAAGGGCATTCCAATGCCTACAACGGGATTTGCAAATTCTCCTGTAGATACAGCAGACATTATTAAAATGGTCGGGGGAGCGCCGTTAGTGGTTAAGCTTTTAGAGGGAACTCAAGGAAAAGGGGTTGTGCTTGCAGAAACCAACAAGGCCGCAGAAAGTGTGATAAATGCATTCAAAAGCCTGCAAGCCAACATTCTTGTGCAAGAATTTATCAAAGAAGCGGACGGAAAAGATATCCGCTGCTTTGTTGTTGATGGTAAAGTTGTTGGCTCTATACAACGTCAAGCAGCAGAAGGTGAGTTCCGTGCTAATTTACATCTTGGTGGTACAGCTAGCTCTGTAAAAATAACAGCAGAAGAAAGAAAAATAGCTATCAATGCAGCAAAAGCAATGGGTTTAAAAGTCGCAGGTGTTGATATAATACGCTCCAAAGGTGGTCCAAAAGTTCTCGAAATCAATTCATCTCCTGGTCTTGAAGGCATTGAAGATGTTACAGAAAAAGACGTTGCAGGTCTTATGATTGAGAGCGTTGAGAAGGCTGTTAGAAAGAAGTAATTCCTGCTTACTTTCAAATATTATAACATCAATAGCTGTACATCCATAGATTACTCGCAGGTACTCCGGGCTCCCCTCTTTTACGGGTACGCCGAGCGTTTATCGTTTTTTGCTTGCTCCATTATCTCATCGATTTTCTTTTGACCCATGTCATGTCTCCGAATGTTATTGTTCGAACACACAACAGCGACAATAAATGAATGAAGTCAATAGGATAGATGTTCGAACTGTTCGAACAAATGGTGCGGATGAGAGGACTCGAACCTCCACGTCGTAAGACACTGGAACCTAAATCCAGCGCGTCTACCAATTCCGCCACATCCGCATTTTAGGGGCGTATTTTGTCTGCGGCGACGTCTCTAGCGTCTTGACTGGCATTACGCAACGGACCATCTCACATAGATGCATGATGAAGATGACAAAAACGCACCCTTCGAGGCCGGTCCGGACTGGGAAAGGCGCTATGAAGAAAACTCAACCCGGTGGGAGCGCGGCAGCTTAAGCCCCGCTTTTACCCAATGGCAGGCCAATGGCCAGTTTGATGGCCTGCGCCACATCATCATCCCCGGCTGTGGTCGCTCCCCTGAACCGTTGGCCTTTGCCAAAATGGGTATGCAGGTCAGTGCGCTGGATTTCGCCCCGTCGGCGGCCATTTTTCAACGAGACGCATTCGCGGGCGCGGATTTGCGCGGCCAGATTGAACCGGCGGATGTGTTGCTATGGCAGCCGCAAACGCCCGCCGATGCAGTGTATGACCAAACCTGCCTGTGCGCCCTCACCCCCGCCGTATGGGCGGATTATGAGGCACAAATTCGCCGCTGGCTAACGCCCGGCGGCCGCGCTTTCATGTTGTTTATGCAAACCGACAAGCCCGGTGGCCCGCCATTTCATTGCGACCTTGAGGCCATGCGCGCCCTATTCAGCACCGCCCATTGGCAATGGCCGGATGAAGAGGCGATACAAGCACCGCAATTTAACGAAAAGCTTGAACTGGGTGTGGTGCTGACGCGCGTTTAGTCGGCCATTGCCAATGGTTTTTTGTCTGCACGGCCATTTTTGCGCGCTTTCATTGAAGCCTGACGCACCCAAAACCACGCGGCCAGACCCACAACAACATTAGCCATAGCCATGGCCGCTATCGCGCCGTGCAGGCCATAAAAATGACCGCCAACCCATGCGCCAAAGGAGGAGAGAATGATGGAGCGCACAAAACTCATCAGCAAGCCCGGCAGCGGGCGCCCCAAAGCGTTAAACCCGGCTGCCGCGGTGATAACCACGCCATAGCCCGCCGCAGTTATTGGCAACACCATTAAATACAGGCGGCTAATGGCCACCACATCCGGGTCGCTGGAAAAAATCCGGGCGATGAAACCCGATAAAACAAACAGCAGTATGGCGGTAAACGCGGTCCAGATGAACACAATGCGAAAGGAGGCGTTAAACGCTTCGCGGACCCGGTCTAACTTGCCGGCGCCGCCATTTTGACCGGTAATCGGCCCGATAGAGGCCGACAGTGCCAATAATGGAATAGCGAATAAGAACTCGATGCGACCGGCAACACCAAGTCCGGCCACCGCGGCATAGCCAAAGCTGGCAAAAACCGCGGTGATGATGGCCATGGATATCGGGCTGATTAAATTGGTGCCAATGGCCGGCAAGCCGATGCGCAGCACCTCACCCCAGGATTCTTTTAATTCCTTCCAAGGCGGAATATGCAGCAAGATAAGTTTTTCCCGGCGGACCATAATCCACCCCATGACCAATACCGCCACCACATTTGACAAAACCGTAGCCAAGGCTGCACCGGCTAATTCCATGCGGGGAAACGGGCCAATGCCAAAGATTAAAAACGGATCGAGAATCAGATTAATCACCGCCCCGGCGACCATGGTCATGCCCGGCAAGCGCGCATCGCCAAGCGCGCGCAAAATATTGCCGGCAACCATCGGGCCAACAATAAACGCCGCGCCAATAAAGGCGATATTCATATAGGCTTTGATCCCCGGCATCAGCTCTGGCGAAGCGCGCAGAAGCTTAAACAATGGCTCAACACTCAGCGCCCCAACGACGGAAACCGTGGCCACAATCAAAACCGCCAACATCAACGCATCGGTGACCAAGCGAGCCAGATGGTCGCGGCTGCCCTCGCCCGCCGCCCGCGAAACCACCGAGCTGGCACCAATACCAAGACCAATGGAAAGACTTTGCAGGGCAAACAATACCGGCACGCAAAAGCTGATCGCCGCTAACGGCACGGTGCCCAGGCGGCTGATATAATAGGTATCCACTACCGCTGCCGACATCACCGCGACAATGCCAATGGTCATTGGAATACCAAGGCGAATAAGATGCGCCATGACCGGCCCTTCACGTAAATCACGCTTTTGACGGCCATTGGCTATTTTGTCCGTGGCATTCATGATCAGTGGGGGCAACTCGCAACAATAAAACAGCTGCAACAGCATTTAGGCCGCGCCGCCCCAATGCGCCAGTCCCAAATCTGCATGACCGCATTACAATTGATTTAGGGTTTTATATGAGGCATGGTTTAGGTTAAATGTGCGTTGTATTGAGGAAAAATCATGAAGATCCGTTTTTTTGTAGTGTTTATTTTAATTTTAATCACGGGGAATTTTTTCTCTACACGATTGGCAAACGCCACAGACGCTGAACTATATGCACAAATTCCCGCCATTAGCGATATTTCCATTTCTCCAGATGGCAAGCACTTGGCATATATTACCAATCAAAAAGAAAACACCTATCTGGCGATCACCGAATGGCCGCCAGGAAAAGCAAAAACAGATCCCAGTTTTTTTGCTCTTGGTGAAAACACCTCTGCCGACTGGGTGAATTGGGCCAACAATGATCAACAATTTGTTGGCATAAGTCGCAGTGAGCGCCAACTTGGCGGAACGCCCTACAGCACCACTCATATTATGGTGACATCTCTCAAAACAAAAAAACCGAAAATTCTCATCCGCGAGGGTGAACGCGGCCAATTTAATAGCCGCGTGCTCAACTATATGTATTCGGACCCCAAGCACGTCATCATGATGCTCAACCCTGATGGCCCGCGCTCCCTCGAAGGCCATGTGCCGCAAGTCTATGAGGTCGATGTCGTCAGAGGCAATATGCGCCGAATTCAAGCAGGAGACGCCGACATCCAACAATGGGTGACAGATCGCACCGGCGCCGTTCGCGTTGGTTTAGGCATCGATTTGCGCGACGGCAGCTATCAGCTGCAAATTAAGCCAGTTGCAACAAAAGAAAATCCACGGCCCGCTTGGATGCACATTAAGGATCTGCCGGGACTAACCATTGATACGGATATTTTTGGATTTGGTGCCGATCTTGATACGCTATTAGTTGGTTCGGACCATAAAACCGACACGAAGGCACTTTACGGCTATAATTTGAATACAAAAACTTTTTCTGCCCCCCTTTTCCATGACGAAGACGTCGACGTCAGCAGTGTACGCTTCGACCGGGCGGGCAACCTTACGGGTGCCGTTGTGATCAAGGAAGAACCGGAAACCCATTATTTTGGCGAAAAAGACTTAACGCCCCAACGCAAGGTCGAAAATCGCTTGCCAAACCATCAGGTGCGCATGATTGATCGCACCGTAAATGGCAAGGAAATTATTTTTCGTATCGAAGCACCGAACGATCCCGGCGCAATTTTATATTACAATGTAGATAGCACCAAGCTGAGCATGATTTCACCGCTATACCCCGGATTGGATAGCAATGATTTGGGCATGGTAATTGCGACGCAATATGCCGCGCGAGATGGCACTAAACTACCCGCCTTTGTAACCCTGCCTCCCCGCATTACCCAAACCTCGCAGATTAAAAATTTACCATTTGTGATTTTGCCGCATGGTGGGCCGCACGCCCGCGATTACAAACGGTTTGATTTCCTTGCCCAATTCATTGCCTCGCGAGGATATGGGGTTTTGCAAATGAATTTTCGTGGCTCAACCGGTTATGGAAAAAGCTTTCGCGAATCTGGCAAAGGCGAATGGGGAACGCTGATGCAGGATGATATTGAAGATGGTGTCCGCTGGCTGATTGCCAAAGGTTATACAGATCCGAAGAAAGTTTGCATTGTTGGTGCCTCCTACGGTGGCTATGCCGCGTTAATGGGCGCTATTCGCACGCCAGAGCTTTATGTCTGCGCTGCGAGTTTGGCTGGCGTAACCGACTTGGACGATATGATAGGTGATATGCGTAGGTACCAAGGCGGTCGTTTTGCGGCTGAACGCTTTATCGGCAAGCTATGGACGGATGCGGCGGCCCGCAAAGCCAATTCACCGGTTCGCCGCGCCGGGGAAATAAAAACACCAATTCTGTTGGTCCACGGCGAAGACGACGAGACCGTGCATTTTGATCATTTTCTTGAAATGCGTCGCGCCCTTTCAAAGAGCAGCGCCCCGACCAGCTTTCTTGTGCTTAAGGATGGCGACCATCATTTGAGCAAATATGAGAACCGCTTGGCTTTCCTTGACGGTCTTGGGGAGTTTTTGGATCGGTATATTCCATCGGATAAATCTCAAGCCATCCAGGCTAACGCGCCTTAAAGGTCGCGCCAAAGCTTTGGCAAAGCGGCAATCAAATCCCCGGCAATAAGACCGCGTCCACAAAAAGCGCCGGCGGCGCCGTGCAGCCAAGCCCCGGCAGCGGCGGCGGCCATACTGTCTGCGCCTTGCGCCAACAGCGCGCCAATAATCCCGGCCAGCACGTCGCCCGAACCGGCGGTGGCCAAATATACCGGCGCATTGGTGTTAATCACCGCGCGACCATCGGGCGCGGCGATGACCGTATCCGGCCCCTTTAGCAGCACCACGCAGTGTGCCCGTTCTGCCGCTGCGCGGGCACGCTCAACTTTACTGATGGTCCGATCGCTCAGGTCCGGAAACAAGCGCGCAAATTCGCCTTCGTGCGGGGTCAATACGCAATGCTGGTCCAATTGCGCGAACAATAGTTCAGGGGCTTGGGCAAAGGCGCTCAAACCATCGGCGTCCAACACCATGGGAATGCCCGCCGCGCGCGCCGCCATGACGTCCTCGCGCATGCGCTTATCGACGCCGCCTGCCGGGCCAATAACCAAGGCGCCAAAACGGGTATGGCGCAAAACCGTACCAAGGCCGGTGCGGTTTTCGCGGGCCATTACCATCACTTCACTCTCATGATGGGCGCACACCAAAGCCGCGTCGTTCTCGGCCAACACGCTTACCAACCCGGCCCCGGCGCGCAAACCGGCCCGCGCCGCCAGCCGCGAAGCACCGGTATTTAGCGGCCCACCGCAGCGCACCAGCAAATGCCCGCGGGCATGTTTATGGGCATTGGCCGGCGGCGCAGCGGCAATGCCCGGCCACAATCCCGGATGATTTTCAAAAATATCGGGGGCAATACCGTCAATAACCTGCGCCGGAATGCCAATATCGGCAACGCTGATTTTACCGCAGGCATAAAGCCCCGGGGTCAGCACATGGGCGCACTTTTTGCGAAAAAAAGTAACCGTCTCGTCCGCATGAATATAGGTGTCAGGCAAGGCGCCATTATCGCCTGCGATGCCGCTCGGAAGGTCGGCACTTATCACTTTGGCACCCGAGGCATTCACCGCCTCCACCAAAGCCGCCGCCTCGCCATCCAGCGGTCGCGTCAGGCCCGCGCCGAACAAAGCATCAATAATCAAGGCGGCATCTGGCAGGGTGGATGAATGTGCCGACGCTACCTTACCGCCCCAATCCTCAAAAGCGCGGCGGGCGTCGCCTTGCAGTTTGGTCGGGTCCCCAAATACCAACACTTGCGGCGTGCGCCCGGCATCGCGCAGCACTTTTGCAGCCACATAGCCATCGCCGCCATTAGCCCCCGGGCCACACAACACCAAAACATCGCCCGTCGGGCAGACATCCATCGCTATCACCGCCACTGCCGCCCCGGCCTGCAGCATCAAGCTATAGCTGTCTACACCCGCCTTTTCGGCCAGCCTGTCGGCTTCATACGCTTGCGCAATTGTCAAAATTTCGAACATACGCCCCTCAAGCTCGTTATTTAAGCAAGACCTGCCTAAATTTTAGGCAAAATGACCTATCCAGCCTTTGCCATCGTCCTGCGCTTGCCAAATCACCGCTGCAAGTCGACATACGCGCCTACAGGCTTGGTGCCAGCCTATGGCAAATTTTCACGCAATCAAAGCGTGGTGATGCCTGCGGAGCGTTTGGGCGAGGAGAAAAGCATGAAAAAGATTGAAGCCATCATCAAACCTTTCAAACTGGATGATGTGAAAGAGGCGCTTCACGATGCCGGGGTGCAGGGCTTGACCGTCACCGAGGCCAAGGGCTTTGGGCGGCAAAAGGGCCATACGGAACTTTATCGCGGTGCCGAATATGTGGTTGATTTTTTACCAAAACTGAAGGTCGAAGTGGTGGTCGCCGACGCGCAGGCGGAGACCATTGTCGAAGCCATTGAAGCGGCGGCCAGAACCGGACGCATTGGCGATGGCAAGATCTTTATCAGCAATGTGGAACAGGCGGTTCGCATCCGCACCGGCGAACGCGACGACACCGCCCTTTAGGGTAAAACTCAACAACACTCCAGACAGGGATTTGAAACCATGGCCGACAAACTTCTTAAAAAAATCAAAGACGAAGGCATTAATTATGTCGATTTACGTTTTACCGACCCCCGCGGAAAGCTACATCACGTAACCTTCGATTCGAGCATGGTAGATGAGGAATTTTTTGAAGATGGAGCGATGTTTGATGGCTCGTCCATTGCTGGCTGGAAAGCCATTAATGATTCCGACATGGTGTTAATGCCGGACCCATCCACAGCAAAGATAGACCCGTTTTATCAAGATGAAACCCTGACCATTTTGTGCGATATTTTGGAGCCGGGCACCATGGCCCCTTATGCTCGCGACCCGCGCTCCACCGCTAAAAAGGCCGAAAACTATCTACAAACCTCTGGCGCTGGCGACACGGCGTATTTTGGCCCCGAAGCCGAATTCTTTGTGTTTGATGATGTGCGTTGGAATACCAGTCCGGAAAAAACCGGCTATGCATTTGATTCGTCCGAATTGCCCGCCAATTCGGGTGCTAAATTCGAATATGGTAATATGGGGCACCGCCCCGGCCCCGGCGGCGGTTATTTCCCGGTGCCTCCGATCGATTCGGCGCAGGATATGCGCACCGAAATGCTGAGCGTGATGACCAAGCTGGGCCTACGCCCGGAAAAACACCACCATGAAGTGGCCCCAGCACAGCACGAATTGGGGATGCAGTTTTCCACCCTGGTAGAAATGGCCGACAATCTGCAACTTTACAAATATGTGGTGCAAAACGTCGCCGCCGCCTACGGTAAAACCGCCACCTTTATGCCCAAACCCTATTATGGCGACAATGGCTCTGGCATGCACGTCCACCAATCGATCTGGAAAGGCGGCAAGCCATTATTTGCTGGCGATCGCTATGCCGATCTTTCGCAATCCTGCCTGTATTATATTGGTGGTGTTATCAAACATGCACGGGCCATTAATGCCTTTGCCAATGCCTCAACCAATTCCTATAAACGCTTGGTGCCGGGCTTTGAAGCACCAGTATTACTGGCCTATTCAGCACGCAATCGCTCGGCCTCTATTCGCATCCCCTACTCTGCCTCGCCCAATGGTAAGCGCATGGAAACCCGCTTTCCTGATGCCGCCGGCAATCCGTATTTGACCTTTTCGGCGCTTTTGATGGCCGGCCTGGACGGCATTGCCAATAAAATTGATCCCGGCGACGCCATGGATAAGGATTTATACGATCTGCCGCCTGCGCAGCTGAAAGATATTCCTACGGTTTGTTCGAGCTTACGAGAAGCTTTGGAGGCGCTGCAAGATGACCATGATTTCTTGCTCAAAGGCAATGTCATGAGCGCCGATCAAATCGCCGCTTATGTGGAATTGAAGCGTGAAGAAGTTCAACGGCTGGAAATGCACCCTCACCCGGTTGAATTCGACATGTATTACGCCTGCTAGGCCCCCATGTAGGGCACCGCGATCAGCCGTTTTAGCAAAATCCGGGAAAAGCACCTTTGTCGGTAAAACCGGCGAGGGCGATTTGCTGTTTATTAGCGTCATTCGGATGGCAAATGTGGCGAAACTGTGCCTGAAAATAACCACATAAGCCCAATGGACGGCACGGGTTGGATCGGCTAAGACTGCGCATACTGCGTGGCCTGTATTGGCCCCGCCCCGAAGTTTGGACCTGAAGTTTGGAATGGTGCCTATGTTGCGTAAAACTCTTCTTGCCAGTGCTGCTTTACCCCTGATTGGGTTTGCCCATGCGGCCAGCGCACAGGTTGAAATTACCGACGCGCGCACCGACCCTATTTTTACCGACACCATTGATTCGGGAAATCCGGGCGACATCATCATCCGCTCCGGTGGCTCGGTAATCGTCGAAGCCAGCGGTGCGGTCATCACCATCGATAGCAATAATTCGGTGACCAATGAGGGCGCTATCGGCGCGATCGACGTTAACAATGTAACCGGGGTTTTACTCACTGGCGGCACCAACGGCGAACTGATTAATGTCGGTAACATTTCGCTATCCGAGGATTTTACCCAGACCGACGACGACGGTGACGGCGATTTAGATGGGCCAAAGGCGAGTGGCACCGGGCGAACTGGCATTCTCGTAGAAGGCCCTGCCGCCTTCACCGGCAATATCACCAGCCGGCCGAACGCCACCATCATCATCGATGGCAATGATTCTGCTGGCATTCGAATCCTGTCTGGTTTGAACGGCAATCTTACCTCGGATGGGTCCATTACCGTCACCGGGAATAATTCCTACGGCGTGCAAATTGCGAGCATCGTCAATGGCGACATCAATATTGGCGGTGATTTAACCACAGACGGTGAAAACAGTGTCGCCCTGAGCGTTACAAGCGACGTCAATGGCGCCATCACCAATACTGGCCGTATTGGCTCAACTGGCTTTAACAACACAACTCGACTGGACAATGCCGAGGCGCGCGCCAAGTTGGACGCTGATGATTTGCTGCGCGGCGGGTCTGCTGTGTCGATCACTGCCAATGTAACGGGCGGCTTTAACAATGGCACCGCCGTGGATGAAGATTTGGGCATTGTTACCCGCGTCGGACAAATTTCGGTGCAAGGCTCGGCCCCCGCAGTCATTGTCGCAGCGGGCAATACTGGCGGCGATCTGGTACTCGGTGCCGTTGGACTTGCTGAAGACAATCGTAATTTTGGCTTCGTCAATGAAGGTGTGATTGCTGCTGACGGCATCAATGACGGCTTTGCCGCCACGGCAGTGCGCATTCAGGGCGCGGAAGTTGGCGGCGTCATGCAGCGCGCTATTATTGAAAATGGCTTGCGCAATACCAGCACCATTACGACCGACTCATTTGACGCCGCCGGGCGCGCCGTTTGGATTGGTGATGGCGCGGTTGCGGAAACCATTTCAAACTCAGGGCGTATACGCAGCACCGTTACCTCGCAGTTCGGCGAACAATCAAACGCGATCATCATTGATGCTGGCGGCGAGGTGCACACCCTCATCAATACCGGGATTTTGGAATCAAACTTTACCGGTAGCGGCGCGAGCGCCAGAGCAATAACCTTCAATGATCAATCAGGCATGGTTGATTTGATCGAGAATGAAGGCTTTATTAGCGCGCGATTTACCGAAATTCTGATCGATGGCCAAGCCAGCACAGCGGATGATGATTTACGCCGCGCGGTCGCCATTGACGTATCCAATAACACTTCGGGCGTGACCATAAGGCAAAACCAAAGCACCGCCTTTGTCGATACAACACCCGCCATAACCGGTGATATTTTGCTCGGTGATGGCAATGATATAGTCGAACTGAATGCTGGCACCATGACCGGCGACATTCTGTTTGGCGATGGAGAAGACGTCTTAAGGATTGATGGTGGCGCGCAAATGAGCGGCGCGGTTTTTGATTCAGACGGCCTGCTGACTTTGGACGTTAATAACGGCACCGTGGCGCTTGGTGCCGATACGGCGGTCAATATTTCCAGCGCCACATTCGGCGCTGATGCGCTAATGCAAATGACTCTGATGCAGACCGATACCGGGATTTCCGGTGCAACGTTTAATGCGTCAGGTGCCGTAACCTTTCAAGATGGGGCAACCATTGCACCGATTTTAACCAATCTGGTGGGCGATCAAGCCAGTTTCAATTTTCTTCAATCCAACACCTTGAGCATTGCCAGCACGCTGGACGCCATGTTGGCGACCGACCAATTGCCTATCCTCTACGATGTGAGTTTACGTCAGGGTTTGGATGGCACCTCGCTTTTTGTTGACCTGCAACGGCGCACAGCCGCTGATCTGGGTTTAAGCGCCAATCAGGCCGCCGCCTTTGATCCGTGGTTTAACGCCCTTTCCGCCAGCGATGATTCGGGGTTGGAAACCGGCTTTGTGCAAATCACCGATCGCGACGAATTCACAGCCGCTTTCGATCAACTATTGCCTGAATACGGCGCCGCATCCTTGCAATTCACCTTGGCTAATACCGACGGGACCACCGGGGCCATTGCTACGCGGCTGGACAATGTGCGTCGGGGCTATGGCCCTCAAGGTGGGCTGTGGGCGCAGGAAATCGGCTATTATATGAACCGCAATTCAAGTTCGACCGCCCAACCTTATCGCGGGTTTGGTTTGGGAATAGCGGTCGGGATCGACAAACCTATGGGGCCGTTTGATGCGGTCGGCATTGCCATAAGCGGGTTTTCCAATGAAATCAGCCAACGTATTGGCTTCGATAAACCGCTTAGCTCAAAATCTATCCAGATAGGCGTATATTCTGGCGGTAAACGCGGGGGGTTCAACTTTGAGAACCACGCCGCCATTGGCTTTGATGATTTCGACTCCGAACGGGAATTGAATTTCGGCACCGTTAGCCGCTCCGCCACTGGCGACTGGTCGGGCTATCATATCGCTGGCTCCTCGCGCATGTCCTATGACATCACTGCCGGCAAATGGTTTGTGCGCCCCAGCCTTTCAGTGGATTATCTGTCCTTACGCGAAGGCAGCTATACGGAAACCGGCGGTGGCGCCGGGTTTGATTTGGGTGTGGATTCCAGAACCTCCAAAACCTTCTCCGGCACCGGCTCGGTCACCATTGGCCGAAAATTTGGTCGTAAAAATGGCTCCTGGTGGTCGCCGCGCTTGCGCGTCGGTATTCGCAGCGATTTTAACGGCGACGCCGCCAACACGGTCGCGCGCTTTAACGGCTTTTCCGAGGAATTCACCTTAACGCCGGAACAATTGCCCGACACGGCCGTTTTGCTGGGCTTTTCCTTCGCGGCAGGCAGCCGGTTTACCTCGTTCGGGTTTGATTATGACGCGGACATTCGCGATGGCTTTGTACGTCATACCGGCCGTCTGGTGATTCGCTTTATCTTCTAAATCTTCCGAATAGTGTTAATGAAACCCTAATTTTATAGAATGCTATACTTGGCATATCTGCACAACTTATTGAATTTTAACGCATTTAAAAATTTAATATTCATTATTATAAAACTTGACACAAACCACAACCTATACGAGTATTTATTGCGCTCTCACTTGTCAGGCGCAAAACCCCGGGCGGGCCCACCCCGTGCTCTAAATTCCGGGATGAAGAGCTGGTGACACCCCGAGCACCAGCTCTTCTTTTTTTGCCTTTCTCCTTTTGTCTTTCTGATCTGTCTTTTATCATCGCGCGTCTTCATGCTCTGCTATGATGTTTCGAATCGAATAATGGGGTCCGTCATGCCGATATTACGTGGGTTTTTCCTTACGCTGTTTGCTACATTGCTTAGCGCCTGCCAAACCATGGCGGTTAATGCACGCCAGGCCGACAGCCCCGCCGCGCCCGCACGCGCTGCGCCCCTGACCATATTGGTGCATGGCGGTGCTGGCTCGGCGCGCCCGGGCGGCTTGCCGGAGGAAGATGATGCGGCCTATCGCGCGGCGCTCACTTTGGCGTTGGATACTGGTTATCAGATATTGGCGAGCGGCGGTTCCTCACTTGATGCGGTGCAAGCGGCGATTGTGACTATGGAAGACAATGCGCTTTTCAATGCCGGTAAAGGGGCGGTATTTACCGCCGAAGGCCGCAATGAATTGGACAGCTCACTCATGGATGGCCGCAATCGCGACGCCGGGGCGGTAGCCGGGGTGACCACGATTAAGAACCCCATTTTGGCCGCGCGCGCGGTCATAGATAAAAGTCCACATGTGATGATGGCCCGCGAGGGCGCAGAAGAATTTGCCAAGGCACAGGGACTTACCCTGGTGCCGCCATCGTATTTTCATACCGATGCGCGGTGGAAACAATTAGAACGCGCCCGCGCCAAGGCCGAAGCAAAAACGGCTTTGCCAGCGACCAGTCATTTTGGCACCGTCGGTGCGGTGGCGCTGGACAAGGACGGCCATATTGCCGCAGGCACCTCCACCGGGGGCATGACCTATAAGCGTTTTGGCCGCATTGGCGACAGCCCGGTGATTGGCGCCGGCACTTATGCTTCCGATGCCTCCTGCGCTGTATCCGCCACCGGATGGGGTGAGTTTTTTATCCGTGGCACGGCGGCGCGCGATATTTGTGCGCGGGTACAATGGAATGATGCGAATATCCAAGATGCAGCCGATGCGGTGATTGCTGATTTGGAAGAAATGGGCGGCACTGGCGGCGTGCTGGCATTAGCACCTGACGGCTCTCACGCCTTCTCTTTCTCCACCCAGGTCATGTTTCGCGGTGTTAAAACGGCGGCGGGCAGCGAAGTTCATATCCTCGCTGACGAAACCGAACAGCAGATGAGTAAATAATTGAGTAGCAAATCCACAAAACCAAACCTTACCGACACCCAGGCACTGTTTGGCGACAGCAAAAAGGACAGCGCCCCCACGGCTTATACTGCCGAGGATATTGAAGTTCTTGAAGGGCTGGAGCCAGTTCGCAAGCGCCCCGGCATGTATATTGGCGGCACCGGCGCACAAGCATTGCACCATTTGTTCGCCGAAGTGCTGGACAATTGCATGGACGAGGCGGTTGCCGGTTTTGCCGACCGCATTGAGGTGAGTTTGGAGCCGGGCAATTGGCTTAGCGTTAGTGATAATGGGCGCGGTATTCCCATAGACCCCCACCCCAAATTTAAAGACAAATCCGCGCTTGAAGTGATTATGACCACTTTGCACTCAGGCGGTAAATTTTCGTCCAAAGTCTATCAGACTTCTGGCGGCCTGCACGGGGTTGGCGTCTCGGTGGTCAATGCCTTATCGTTGCAATTGGAAGTGGAGGTTGCGCGCAATCGCACCCTCTATGCCCAAAGTTTTGCTCGCGGCATTGCCCAGGGCCCGTTGCGCGAATTGGGCCCTACCCCCAACCGTCGCGGCACTTTGGTGCGTTTCTCGCCAGACCCGGAAATTTTTGGCGACAAATTGAGCTTTTCACCCAAAAGGGTGTTTCGCATGGCCCGCGCCAAGGCCTATTTGCGCCGCGGTGTGCGCATTCGCTGGCGCTGTGACGCCTCTTTGGTTGAGGGCACCGACATCCCCACCGAAGCGGAATTTCATTTCCCCGGCGGGCTTAGTGATTTTTTGAAAGAGCGTCTCGGCAGCAAAACCACCATAACGCCGGAAGTGTTTGATGGCCGGGTGGAAAAGCCCGGCGGCCATGGCTCGGTCGAGTGGGCCGTGACATGGACGCCGCAAGGTTTTGGCGAGGCCGACGGCTTTACCTCATCCTATTGCAATACCGTGCCCACCGCCGAGGGTGGCACCCATGTAGCGGGCCTGCGCGCGGCACTGACCAAGGGGCTCAAAGCCTATGCTGACACCGCCGGTTTGGGTAAAAAGGCCGCCATCATCACCGCCGATGATGTGATGACCAGCGCCGGAGCCATGGTCTCGGTGTTTATTACCGAGCCGGAATTTCAAGGCCAAACCAAGGAAAAACTGGCCTCGCCAATTGCCACCAAAGCCGTAGAAGCCGCCGTGCGCGACCCGTTTGATCATTGGCTGGCCGGCGCGCCCAAAGAGGCGGCAAAATTGCTCGAATGGGTTATAAGCCGCGCCGAAGACCGTATGCGCCGCCGCCGCGAAAAAGAGGTCAGCCGCAAAAGCGCTACCCGTAAATTGCGCCTGCCCGGCAAATTGGCCGATTGTTCACGCTCCGGTGCCAAAGATACCGAGATTTTTCTGGTCGAAGGTGATTCAGCCGGTGGCTCCGCCAAGCAGGCGCGCAATCGCCAAACCCAAGCGGTGTTGCCCTTGAAGGGCAAGATTCTCAATGTGGCCAGCAATTCCGCCGATAAAATCGCCATGAATCAGGAGATTCGCGACCTGACGCAGGCCTTGGGCGTACATATTGGTAGCGCTTTCGACCTTAGCAAATTGCGCTATGAGCGCGTGGTTATCATGACCGATGCCGACGTCGACGGCGACCATATTGCGGCGCTGCTGATCACGTTTTTCTATAAGACCATGCCCGAACTCATCACCAATGGCCGGTTGTTTTTAGCGCTGCCGCCGCTTGACCGCCTCAGCAAAAAAAATAAAAGCGCCTATGCACGCGACGATGACCACCGCGAACAATTATTGGCAACCGAATTCGCCGGTCCCGGCAAGGTCGACATCAGCCGTTTTAAAGGCCTTGGTGAAATGATGCCCGCGCAACTCAAAGAAACCACCATGGACCCGAGCAAACGCACTTTGGCACGCATCACTATCGATCTGGACAATCTGCCAACCACCGAAGCATTGGTGGAAACCTTAATGGGGAAAAAACCTGAATTGCGCTTTGCCTTCATTCAGGAACACGCCAAATTCGTCGAGGAGTTGGACGTTTAACAAACGACCAGCGCCGGGACCAATACTATGAAGACACATCCCGCCCTTTGATTGGAACCGCTCCCTCAATACCAACGCGGATTGCCCACCCTGCCCTTAGATCAGTCTTTTATGCGGGGTGTATTTAATCTCGTGCTCCAACAAAAACCGCTTTGTCTCTATACCGCCACCAAAGCCGGTCAGCGTATTATTGGCGCCAATGACCCGATGACATGGCACGATGATGGGAATGGGGTTGGCGCCATTGGCGGCCCCCACCGCCTGCGCGCCGCCGGGTCGGCCAATGCGCTTTGCCTGTTCGCCATAGGTTATGGTTTCGCCAAAGGGAATATCACACAAAGCCCGCCATACGGCATTTTGAAAACAGGAACCAGCCAGGCGCAAAGGCAGATCAAAGCGCTCCAGCTTTCCGGCGAAATACGCATCCAATTGCTCATACACATTGGCAAATATGCTGTCATCGCGTACCCAGCCGGGCTTGATTTTTGCCTGATAGTTTTCGGTTGGGAAGCTGGCCATATGCAAACAAGCCTCGTCGCCAGCCACCAGAAGCGAGCCGACTGGGCTGTCATAAAACCCATAGGCTAATATTGCATTGGTGTTCGACATGGGCCGCACTTTACAAACCCGCCTCCGGCACGTCGAGGGGCGACCGGCCATGTTTCTACGGTTGAGCGCCCACAATGGGTTCAAAATACAATTTCAAACGGAACAGAATCGGGCATTGCGCCGGGGGCTGAGTCGTGATGGCGATGTTCGACTTCCCAAGGTGAACTTTTTGTAAGACTTGTTCAGCTTGCGCCGATTTTACGGAGTGATATTGTAAGCTCACGCGACCAAAAATTCATCTAACCCTAAACCGGTCGCAGGGGAGGCAGAAGTGATAAAAAAACTCGCGCTCGCGGGCGTTATGGCGTTGGCATGTAGCACAGCCCTAACGCAAACAGCCCAGGCTCAGATGGTAACATACGGCGAAGACGCCTTTCCATCGACCTACACCCCCATGCCCAGTCAAACCATTTTGGTGCGCGGCGCCAATGTTTTTGACGGGCTTGGCGGCGAAATGACCAATACCGATGTGTTATTGCAGGACGGCAAAATTGCCGCGCTTGGCGAAAACCTTGAAGCCCCGGACGGTGCGCTCATTATTGACGGCAGCGGCAAATGGGTCACACCGGGTATTATTGATGTGCATTCGCATTTAGGGGTCTATGCCTCGCCCGGCGTGCGCGCCCATTCAGATGGCAATGAAGTCACCAGCCCCAACACCGCGGAAGTTTCGTCGGAGCACGGGGTTTGGCCCCACGATCCGGGCTTTAACCGCGCCCGCGCTGGCGGTGTTACCGCTATGCTCATTCTGCCAGGGTCCGCCAATTTATTTGGCGGCCGCGGCACCGTACTTAAAAACGTCGCTTCGCGCACGGTACAGGGCATGAAATTCCCGGATGCACCTTATGGGCTGAAAATGGCCTGCGGCGAAAACCCCAAGCGGGTATATGGACAAAAAGGCGGCCCCGGTTCGCGCATGGGCAATTTTGCCCATTATCGCAAATCATGGATCAAAGCCACCGCCTATAAAAAGAGTTGGGATGATTACGCCGTCGATTATGCCAAATGGGAAGGTAAGCAAAACGACGATGCCAAAGACGACGATGACAAGGAATCCAAAGCGCCAAAAGCGCCAAAACGCGATTTGCAATTGGAAACCATGACCGGCGTTCTGAACGGCGAAATTATCCTAAACATGCACTGCTATCGCGCCGATGAAATGGCGCAGGTTATTGATATGTCGAAGGAGTTTGGCTATCAGGTCGGCGCATTCCACCATGGCATTGAAGCCTATAAAATTGCTGACCTTTTGCGCGAAAACAATACGTGCGCAGCCCTGTGGGCAGATTGGGGCGGCTTTAAAATGGAAGCTTACGATTCCATTCGTGAGAACATTCCGCTGGTCCACAATGCCGGGGCCTGCGCCATTGTGCACTCCGATAGTCAATCAGGCATTCAACGCCTTAACCACGAGGCCGCCAAGGCTCTGGCCGACGGCAATAAAGCTGGCTTGAACATTTCTCAAGGCGCCGCATGGACCTGGCTTTCCTCCAACCCGGCAAAATTACTGGGAATTGGCGATAAAACCGGTGCTCTCAAGCCCGGCCTCAACGCCGATGTCGTGGTCTGGGACGGCAATCCGTTTAGCGTGTATAGCCGGGCGCAAACCGTCTTTGTTGACGGTGCCCGCGTCTATGACCGCCAAGATAAAGCCTATCAGGCTGTTGCCGATTTCGAATTAGGCCAGCCCGGTGAAGGAGATGAAAAATGAGACATATATCTAAACTAGCGACAGCGCTTTCACTGATTGGTTCACTCATCGCCAGTTCGGCATTGGCCCAAACCATCGCTATTACCGGCGGCAAGGTGATCACCAACACCAAGCAGGGACAGATCGAAAATGGTACGGTCATCATTCAAGACGGCAAAATAGCCGCCGTGGGTGCCGGCATTGCTATTCCTGATGGCGCCACCCGCATCGACGCCCAAGGCAAATGGGTAACGCCCGGCCTGTTCTCCCCGTTATCCGGTGTTGGTCTGGTGGAAGTTTCTGCCGAATCGTCAACCGATGACAGTCGCGCTGGCGATTCGGAGTTTTCAGCGGCGCTAAAAGCCGCAGACGGCTTCAACCCCAAAGCCGAAGCCATTGCCATCACCAAAATTGAAGGCATGACCCGCATTGCCGTTTCGCCAAGCGCCGGATCCGGCATTTTTGCTGGCTCCGGGTTTATTGCCGATACCAGCGGCGGATTTAACAGCATCAGCAAACACAACGCTTTCATGTATGCTGAGATGGGCGAACGCGGTGCCAACATTGCCGGTGGATCCCGCCCCGCTGCCTGGGCTTATTTTCGTGCCGCTTTGGCCGAAGCGCAGGCCTATCGCCCCGGGCGCAAAAATGACGACGCGCTATTGAACAGTGCCGACGCCATCGCCCTCAAACCTGCCGCCGAAGGGCGCATGCCATTGCTTATCCATGTAGAGCGGGCCTCCGACCTGATGGCCGTAGTCCGGCTCCAACGGGCACAGCCAAAACTGGATATCGTCATCATTGGTGGTGCCGAAGGCTGGATGGTCGCCGACGCCTTGGCTGCCGCCAATATGCCGGTCATTTTAGAGCCACAATCCAACTTGCCCGGAAGTTTTGAAAGCCTTGGGGCAACGATGATGAATGCCGCCCGGCTGAACCAAGCCGGTGTCAGCATCGCCATTGCGCAATTGGGCGAGGCCTTTAACGCCCGCCTTGCGGTTCAACAGGCCGGTGAAGCAGTGGCCAATGGCCTGCCATGGGATGTTGCCTTCGCCGCCATTTCCAGCACCCCGGCCGAAATTTACGGCCTATCTGGGCAAATTGGTTCATTGGCCAATGGCATGCGCGCTGATGTGGTTGTGTGGGACGGTGATCCGCTAGAACTTATGGCCAGCCCCGACCATGTCTTTATCAATGGGCAGGCACAGGCCCTGGTATCGCGGCAGACCAAATTGCGGGATCGCTATATGGATCTGAGCAATGCAACCGAAAAACCGTTTGCGTACCGCTAAACCCGATAAAACATCATGAAAATGCGAGCCGGAACAGGTAACTCCTGTCCGGCCCGCATTGACTCAAGAGGTGGTGGCCCTATGTTCCGCGCAAGCGGGCAGCACATTTGTTTGCCGCCCTGATAACAATCTCACTCTTGGTGCTCATGAATTTTGAAGAACTGGGGCTCAGCCCCAAAACCCTGAAAGCCGTAGAAGAATCCGGCTATACAATACCCACCCCGATACAAGCGGGTGCCATACCCCATGTGCTGGCTGCACAGGACGTATTGGGTATTGCCCAAACGGGCACAGGCAAAACAGCATCCTTCACCTTGCCAATGATCGATATCCTAAGCCGTGGCCGCGCCAAAGCGCGCATGCCGCGCTCGCTCATCCTCGAGCCAACGCGCGAACTGGCGGCGCAAGTCGCCGAGAATTTCGAACACTATGGCAAATATCACAAACTCTCTATGGCGCTGCTGGTCGGCGGCGTTGCCTTTGGTGAGCAAAATCGAAAACTGACTCAGGGCGTCGATGTTCTGATCGCCACGCCGGGCCGTTTGCTGGACCATATTGAGCGCGGCAATATTTTGATGAATGGCGTGCAATTGCTGGTGGTCGATGAAGCTGACCGGATGCTGGATATGGGTTTCATTCCCGATATTGAACGCATTTTCAAGCTTACCCCCTTCACCCGCCAAACCTTGTTTTTCTCGGCCACCATGCCGCCGGAGATTCAGCGCATTGTCGATACGTTTTTGCATAACCCCAAACGGGTTGAGGTGGCACGGCCAACCTCTACCGCAGATACGGTTGAACAGTTTCTCATCAAGCTTGATCGCAATGATGCGCGGGTTAAAACCGATGCGCTTTGCCAAGTTATCGAAAAAGAAAAAATTAAAAATGCCATCGTATTTTGCAACCGCAAGCGCGATGTCGACAAAGTCGCCAGCGCGTTAAAGAAAGCTCGCTATAGCGCCTCGCCTATCCATGGCGATTTACCGCAAAGCGTGCGCACCGAGACCTTGCGAAAATTCAAAGACGATGAATTGAAATTGTTGATTGCCAGTGATGTGGCCGCCCGTGGACTGGACATTCCTGATGTCAGCCACGTATTCAATTATGACGTGCCCATCCATGCGGAAGACTATATTCACCGCATTGGCCGCACCGGTCGCGCCGGGCGCGAAGGCCGCGCCTTTACCATCGCCACGCCGGCTGATGCCAAAGCCCTAAGCGCTGTTCAGGCTCTCATTGGCGTTGAATTGCCAGTTTTCGGAGCCAAGCCAGCAAAGGCCAACACCGCGCCAGCAGCAGCGGCTGAGAGCGAAAAGAACGCCGCGCCAATAGCGGCTTCCACCAATGCCGACGACGAGGCGCCCAAGCGCCGCCGGGTTAGACGCCGCCCCTCAAAGTCAAACGCAACACCTGCGGTCGATTCGGCAAATAGCACCGCGCCTAAGCCGCAGGCTGCGCCAAAACCCGCACCAGAACCCGTGCCAGAAAACCCACCCGAAAACTGGCAGGAAACTGCACCGAAACCGAAGCGGCAACCGCGGCACCAAAACAAAAATACCGGTCAAAAAGCTGGCAATCCAGCACCAGAAAAAGACGTAAAAGCCCCGCCCGCTAAAAAGCCTGCAAGAAACCAAAGCCAAGGACGCCCCCTTGGTTTTGGCGACGCCATGCCCAACTTTTTCAAGCAGGACGACTAACCGCATAATTTTGGCGATTTTAATTTAAAAATTCTAAGATTGCAGCAGCTTTCTTTACACTCTGTTCGGGTTTCCGGCGTATATTTCCCAGTAGATGTGAAACCGTGCGATGGGGTGCCTGCGGGCAAAGGAAGAAAAATGGCGGAAGCGAAGAAGATAAAGAAAGACGAGGGCAAGGACCTTGCCCAGCAGGTTCTTTCGCTCCTGTTAAAGTACGAAATCGCTACAACCCCCGATAATTACCAGCTTTTCCATGCCTATGCGGCCGGTGAAAATCCATCGCTGGGTGAAGAAATGAAGGCGCTTATGGACCAGGGTGGTTTTACCCAGGAAACCTGCGACGCTTTGCACAACAAGTATTTTAGCGGCATAGACCTTACCGATCAGGCGTTACGCGCTGGTGGGAAATTCGGCACAGAGATGAACTCAGTGTTGCGCATGCTGGCTGCTGCCGAACGCAATACCGTCGAGTACGAAAAAACTCTGTCCGGCGCTGCCGATATGCTGGAATCAAGTGGCGACACCAAATCACTCAAGACTATGGTGGATACGCTATTGGCCGCGACGGCCAATATGCAACGCCATACCCAGACGCTGGAAACCCGCCTCAACAAGACAACCGACGAAGTGCAGGCACTGCGCGACAATCTTGAACTGGTGCGCACCGAAGCCATGACCGATGCCTTAACTGGCGTTGCCAATCGCAAACGGTTTGATGAATTCATGCGCCGCCATTGCGCGGCAGCTGAAGGTGACGGCCAGGAATTGAGTCTGGTTTTTTGCGATATCGACCATTTCAAACGCTTTAATGACACATGGGGACATCAAACCGGTGATCAGATCATCCGTTTTGTTGCCGGATGCCTGCAACGCAGCGCCAATAAAAGCCATCTCGTCGCCCGCTATGGCGGCGAAGAATTTGCGGTCATCATGCCAACCACCGATATTCAGACCGCGTTCGATATCGCTGACAATGTACGCGCGACGGTTGAATCCAAAACCTTATTGCGCAAATCCACCAATGAGGATTTGGGCACGGTTACCATATCGATGGGCGTTGCCACTTACGAGCAGGGCATGAGCGTTGAAGAATTGATTGAACGGGCTGATAGTGCGCTTTATCGCTCCAAACATGCCGGACGTAACAAGGTCACTTTGGACCCCGGCACGCAAAGCGGGCTTAGCGCCGCCTGATCAAGTCTGTAGGCGATCACCAATATCACTAGGGCTCATATTTGCCCTTCTCGCGGCAACAATAGGCCCGGCGATTCAGTAATAATTTCAACAAAATTTAAGTCAGGGTCTAGGCTCAAGGTCAATTAATATTTGAGTTTTCTATTTTGACTGATTTGGAATTCGAAAGGGTAGAACGAACCCTCATCGTCATACCGGCCCCAACTCAGGCCCAGGCCGGTATCCACTCTTCCTTTGCGGTGCTCAAGCATAAAGAACTCGACCCCGGCCTACACCGGGATGACGAGTAAAGTTTACCCCGGGCATCGGGTAAGCAATGATGTCGTCGCTATTTCTCTCAGCCGTTCAGCATGTCCACGCTGATCACTTCGATGTGCTCGAGTTGGCTTTCATCAACCCACGGCGCCACCGCATCACGTACTAAAGCGATGGTCCGTTCTTTGTCCAGCATGGATCGCTCGCCATCCTTGCCAAACCCGTATTCGTGAGACGCCCGAACAATGGCATCACGCATAATATGAGCTTTCGCCCGCATTTTCCACGCATCCGCACTGCCATCCAGCACCAAGCGGATCGAAACAAACGCATAATTGACCAAACGCCCTTCTATGGAAATTGGCGCGACTACAACCGGTATATCTACCGCTCTTGTTGCCTGCGCCTGATCCAGTTCAGGCAGAGGCGGCGGCAGTACATCATTTTCGACCGTCCACTCAGCTTTGATACGATTGCCCGCTTTCCCGCCTTTCTTGCCGCCGCCCGCTAAAGCAGGGTTAGCCAGCATCAAAGCAGGGGCCAGAAATAGCAAAGTGACAAATATTCCGCGCATGGTGAAATTCCTTTTGCGCCAAACATACCTGCTAAAGCTCAAAAATGCGTAAAGCCGACATCATGCATTGTCTGTAAATTGCCATTGTCGGTGCGCGCCACCACCCCTTCCCCGTCGCTCACCCGGCCAATGCGGGTAATATCGAGGTTTAATTTTGCCGCCAGCGCCGCAATTGCTGGCCGCTCCTCTTTGGCCGCGCAAAACAATAATTCATAATCATCACCGCTGCGCGCCAGGCGCAACAGCGCCACTTGGCGATCGCTCTCGTGCGCCACATAAAGCTGGGCCGCCGGGCTTAACGGTATGGCTTCAAGATCAATCTGCACGGCAGCATCATTTTGCGCGGCCAAATGAGCAGCATCGGCGAATAAACCGTCCGAAACATCGAGGCCGCAATGGGCAACCCCGTTTAGCGCCGCGCCCAAAGCCAATCGCGGATCGGGGTATTCATAGCGGCGCAACAGATAATCGCGCGCATCGGCCGGCATAAACTCAAGCCCGCCTTGGGCGGCTAGCAGCCCCAAATAACCATCGCCAATACTGCCGCTAACCCATACATCATCGCCAATTTGTGCACCAATGCGCCGCAATATCGGCCCCTTGGCCCACCCCAAAACGGTGATGGAGATACTCATCGGCCCGGATGTGCTTATGGTATCGCCGCCGATTAATGCGATACCAAATTCGGCCTGATCTTTGGCAAGCTGGTTAACCAGGGCATCCGTCAGTTCCGGCATTGGCGCGCCGGGCCAGGCAATGGTGCTGAGGTAAAATGCCGGTTCCGCGCCCATAGCCGCCAGATCGGACAAATTGGTGCGCAAGGCTTTGCTGGCAATTTGTGCCGGCGTCGCATCGGCCAGCGTATGCACCCCCGCCTGTACCATATCGGCGGCAATCACCAATTGGCGACCATCCCCAAGATCCAAAACCGCCGCATCATCAGCAAGGCCTAGGCTTTGCGGCACATTGGCTAATTGTTTTGCCAATGTTGCAATAAACGCGAACTCGCCGCGTCCGCTACTCATGAGCCCGCCAGTTCGTCCTTGCGCTGTTCGCGGGCCAGGGCCTCCAGGGCGCCATTGACAAAGCCCGGTTCCGGCCCGGAAAAGAAATCACCAGCCAAATCGACATATTCTTCCAATATGGTCCGTATTGGCGTTTGCTGGTGGTGGATGATTTCGAAGGCGGCGCTGCGCAATAGCGCCCGCACGGTGCCATCGAGGCGCTCTAAGCGCCAATTCTTGGCTAAATGGCGGCTAATCGCCTGATCGATATCGACCTGAATTTCGACCACACCCAGAACCAGTTTTTCAAACAAAGCCGCATCGGCCTCGCCTTGCGCGCCGGTGTCGTCCGCGCCCTCGAGCCGGTCTTCGCGAAACTCTTCGACAACCCGCCGCGCGCCCATACCGCCAATATCCATCTGAAACAAAGCCTGTACCGCGCGCAGGCGGGCAGCCCGGCGTTGTTGCTGGTGGCGCTGGGAATGGGTTTTTTCTGCCTTATTCATCACACAATCCTTATGCGCACTGGCTGCCTAATATGGCTCCATAGCCGTTCACCGGCGCGGCGACCAGCGCAAGGTGCAGGCAAAACTGCATTGGCAAGTACAATGACAAGTTTCGGCCTGCTTATTCGTCCAGTTTTTCATCGGCGATAAACCGCGCAAAATCACTGGTTTCGGTAAAGTCCTTATAAACGGATGCATAGCGCACATAGGCCACCGGATCGAGATTGGCCAAGGCCTCCATCACCATTTGCCCGATGCGTTCGGAGCTAATATCGGAATCGCCCTCGCTTTCCAGACGCCGCACAAGCGAGGAAACCAATTGTTCAACCTGTTCGCGCTCCATGGGTCGCTTTTGCATAGCGACAAGCACCGAGCTTAATAATTTTTCGCGGTCAAACGGCACCCGTCGTCCGGCTCGCTTAACCACGGTTAGATCGCGCAATTGCACCCGCTCAAACGTGGTAAAACGCTGGCCGCAGGACACGCATTGGCGGCGGCGGCGAATGGCGGCGCCTTCTTCGGCAGGGCGCGAATCCTTGACCTGCGTATCTTCACTGGAACAGAAGGGGCAGCGCATTAATGCAATTCTCCATACAGCGGATAGCGCGCAGTCAGCGCTTCAACCTGCGCCCGGACTTCGGCTTCGATTGCCGCATTTCCCTCTTGTGACACTGCCAATGTGTCGAGCACACGGGCGATCATAGCACCAATTTGACGAAAATCATCCTCCCCCATGCCGCGCGTAGTGGTCGCCGGCGAGCCAATGCGAATGCCCGACGTTATGGTTGGCTTTTCCGGGTCAAACGGCACCCCATTTTTGTTGCAGGTAATAAAACTACGCTCCAGAGCCGCCTCTGCGGCATTGCCCTTCACCCCTTTGGGGCGCAAATCCACCAATGCCAAATGCGTGTCCGTGCCACCGGAGACAATGTCATAGCCACTATTTTGCAAAACCTGCGCCATCGCCTGACAATTGGCGATTACGTTTTTGGCGTAGACTTTGAAGCCGGGGCGCAACGCCTCGCCAAAAGCCACCGCTTTGCCGGCAATCACATGCATAAGTGGGCCACCCTGCAAGCCGGGAAATATGGCGGAGTTTACCTTTTTGGCAATCGCCTCATCATTGGTCAATATCATGCCCCCGCGCGGGCCACGAAGGGTTTTGTGGGTGGTAGTCGTCACCACATGGGCATGAGTCATCGGGTTAGGATGGGCACCGCCCGCCACCAAACCGGCAATGTGGGCCATGTCGACCATCAGATAGGCCCCAACTTCGTCGGCAATAGCGCGAAAAGCAGCAAAATCAATCTGCCGCGGATAAGCCGATCCACCGGTAATGATCAAAGCTGGCTTATGTTCGCGCGCCAGGTCGCGCACTTCATCCATATCAATCTGCGCATTATCCTGACGCACACCATAATGCACGGCGTTAAACCATTTGCCGGATATGTTGGGCCGCGCGCCATGGGTAAGATGCCCCCCCGCTGCCAGACTTAAACCCAATACCGTGTCGCCCGGCTTGATCAGCGATAAAAACACACCCTGATTAGCTTGACTGCCCGAATTGGGCTGGACATTGGCAAAAGCCGCGCCGAACAATGCCTTGGCCCGCTCAATCGCCAGATTTTCCACCACATCGGCATGCACACAGCCACCATAATAGCGCCGCCCCGGATAACCTTCGGCGTATTTATTGGTGAACACCGAACCTTGCGCCTCCAACACCGCCCGCGAGACAATATTCTCGGAGGCAATTAGCTCGATTTGTCGCGATTGCCGACCTTCTTCACGGCGGATAGCTTCAAATATCTGCGGGTCGTCTTGCTCCAGACAATCATTAAAGAAAGCATACTCATTTGCAGTGCCCATCGGCTATTCCCCTGTAGTGAATATTGTCTGGAGTTTTTCAGACCGCGTAAAAACAAGAGTGATAAAACCAGACTCTGCCGGACACAACCGGATTTCGAGCCCTACCGCCATAAATGTCAATTTTATTTCATTATAATAGCGCCCGGCTCACTTTTGTTAAAATGCGCCGCCGTATTTTGAAAATACACCATATTTCCTGCAACATTATCGATTCTATTATTGAAAAACGCCATCTTAGATTGTATAATTAATTAAAATTACATCTTATTGTATGCCAATATCTCCACCAGCCCTAAGGCATAACAGTTTAAATTATAAGTAAACTCGACAAATTTAACATTTGTTGTACTTAAAGTTACGGGAAAAGTATTTTTTACTTCATAGCCATTGACGAAAAAACATTACCGTACTTTAATCAAAATAATGCACATGCTCACCATTGCGCTATTGAATAGTCAAACCAATATATGATTACATCAGCACTCTATACAATTGAAGGATACATACTATGCACACCGAAGATGATACTGCTGCATCGTCTGTGGATCACACCCAGATGACAACCGACATTGTCGCGTCATATGTCAGCAATAATGCCGTGTTGCCAGACCAAATGGCGGCACTGATCGTCAATGTGCATAAGGCCGTGTTGGGTCTTACCAGCACTCCCGCGCCGATGGTAAAGCAAAAGCCAGCGGTGCCAGTGTCGCGCTCGATCACCGATGCCTATGTGATTTGTCTGGAAGATGGTGCCAAGCTGAAAATGCTCAAGCGCTATATTCGCACGCGCTATAACCTTAGCCCGGATGAGTACCGGAAAAAATGGCGGCTGCCCGCAGATTATCCCATGGTTGCCCCCGATTATGCGAAAAAACGTTCAAAGCTGGCCAAGGAAATTGGCCTCGGCAAAGGGCGGGCAAAGAAAAGAAGCAAGGTGAGCGCTTAAGCGGTATTCAGGTCAGCGGAACCTCAAAAGCAAGACCGTCATAAGCCGGCTCGACGCCGGGCGGCAATTCCGCCACCAGACGCGCATAATCCAGCGTGATATGCATATTGGTCAAAATCGTGCGCTTGGGCTTTAAGTGCGCCACCCATTCCAAGGTTTGGGCCAAATGCGCATGGGTGGGGTGCGGCTCATCGCGCAGAGCATCGACAATCCACACATCCAATCCGCGCAATAAATCCATGCTTGACGGCGGTATGCCAGAAACATCTGGCGAATAAGCCACATTACCAAAGCGAAAACCCAAGGCCCGGGTCACCGGCCCATGTTCTAAATCAATGGCGGTTACCGGCAGCGGCCCACCCGGGCCATCGAGTGCAAACCCTTGGCCGCATGGGGGCATTTCCATGGCCTGCAAAATCGCCGGATAATTAGAATCCGGCGCTTGTTCGAAGCAATAACCGAACCTTGTTTTTAGCGTGTGCGCCGTCGGCTCATCCATATACACCGGCACACGCTGGCGCATTACATAACAAATCTGGCGCAAATCATCGACGCCGTGGGCCTGATCCGCATGGTCATGGGTATATAAAACTGCATCCAGCCGATTAACCTCTGCGTCGAGTAATTGCTGGCGCATATCCGGCGAGGTATCGACCAGTACGCTGGTGTCCACGTCGTCATCACCAAAGCGCTTGACCAATAGCGAACAGCGCGAGCGCCGGTTGCGCGGCTCATTAGGGTCGCAATTCCCCCAATTCGGCCCGAGGCGCGGCACCCCGCCTGACGAGCCGCAACCCAAAATCCGAAATGACAGAGTATCGGCCCCCATCACGCCGCCGCCCGTTCAAACAAAGCGTAAAAATTGCGCGCCGTTTGCGCGCTCACCGCCGCCGGCGTCATGCCTTTTATTTGCGCCAGACAATCGCGGATAAGCGGCAAAAAGCCGGGTTCATTTCGTTTGCCCCGATTGGGCATCGGTGCCAGATAGGGGCAATCGGTTTCCAGTAAAATGCGGTCCATGGGCATAATGTCAGCAATAATATCGCGCACGCTCTGAGCATTACGAAAACTGGCAATACCATTGACGCTGAAATAGCCACCGCGCGCCGCCGCCATTTGCGCCAATTCGCGGCCCGACGTGTAGGAATGCAAAATAAAGGCAAAATCCTCGCCGGCATTTTCGGCTTCCAAAAACGCCATCATGTCTTCATCGGCCTCGCGCGTGTGTAACACCAAAGGCAGGCCGGTTTGCCGCGCCGCCTGCGCATGGGCGCGCAAATTCGCCAATTGGTCTTCGCGCGCGCTATAGCCATAATGATAATCCAGCCCGGTTTCACCAATGCCAATAACCTTTGGGTTGGCCGCCAGCGCGCTTAGCATATTTGCCGGTATCGCCGGGTCATCGGCCGCATGGTGCGGGTGTACGCCCAAGGTGCACCACACTTGCGGATAATCCTCGGCCACTGCCAACACCCGGGCAAAATCATGCATGCGGCAACAAATGGTCACCATTTTTTCAACACCGCTCTCGCTGGCGCGGGCCATCACCGCATCAAGGTCTCGAAAATACGCGGGCGCATGCAAATTGGCATGGGTATCAATCAGCATATCATGCGCCTTGCCTGGCCGTAGAGTTCGACGTTTGCGCGGGTGAAATTAGCGGGTATGAGGCTAAAGTTCGCCAGAAGCTTTGCAAGGCGCAATACACTACCTGCGCCGAATCCAGGTAAAGTCGCTCCCGATCATTGCCCAGGGCGTTTAGTTCTGCGCGCAGGGCGAACCATTTTTCCACATTTTCGTCCATCCCTGCCTGCGCGGCAGCGCGAATATCCTGTTCCAGCCGTACGATCAGCAATTCGAAAAACAATTTTAATGCCGGGGCCGCTTTGGCCAATGCCAGCCGTCGCGCCAACGCCAAGGCCTGCCCCTGACCGGCACCGCCCCCAAGGGTAATCAACTGGTCAATTTCACGCCACAACGCCGCGCCTCCAGCGGAAGCCATCGCGATGGCCCGCCCCGGACTGCCCGCCGCCAACTGGCTAACCAATGCCGCGTCCTCTGTTCGGGCCCCGTGCTGCGCCACAATTTTACTGGTCAATTCGTCCGACAAAGGTCGCAAATCCAGCCGCCGACAGCGCGAACGAATGGTTGCCGGCAAGCGCCCCGGCGCATGGGCAACCAAAATCACCAATGCCCGCTGCGGCGGCTCTTCAAGGGTTTTTAAGATGGCATTGGCAGCGTTGAGGTTCAACTCGTCTGCCGCGTCGACAATGCACACGCGCCAGCCGCCCTCGGCGGCCCGGGTTTGGAATAATCCGGCCATGCGCCGAGCTTCATCCACGGTAATTTCCGCCCGCCAGCGTTTGCGCTTATCATCAAACGGCCGGCGCAAACCCAGCAAATCCCCATGGCTCATAGCCGCAATTCGCTGGCACACCGGGTCGTTAGCTTGCGCGCCTAATATGCCGTGGGCCGGGTCGGGTTTGGCCCCCAATACCCGGCGCGCCATACGGTAGGCCAGACTGGCTTTACCAATGCCGCGCGGTCCGGCCAGCAGCCAGGCATGGTGCAAATGGCCGCTGACGCGCGCGTTTTCAAACGCCTGCTCTGCGTCCTCATGACCAAACAAATCATGGCTTTCGCGCGGCGCGAGGCATCCCGGTGCCCGATCCGGTTCGTCCGGAAAACCTTCTGCCCCCCCCACTGAATCCGGCGCACTCAAAGGCTTTCCCCGGCACGCGCTTTGACAACTTCCCAAATTCGCGCCGACACCTCATCGGGCGAACCAAATGCCGAGACCACAGCGCACCGTTGCGGCTCCGCTTTGGCGATATCGAGATACGCGGCGCGCGCGCGCTCATAAAAGGCGTCATCACGCAGTTCAAACTGGTTGAGCGCTTGCGCGCGCGAATGCACCCGGCGCATGCCGCTGTCCGGTTCAATATCCATAATGAAGGTGATGTCGGGGTTAAAGTCGCCCAGCACCAAATGGTGCAATTGACGGATCTCCTCCATGGGCACGCCGCCCGCCATGCCTTGATAAACAGCGGTCGAATCGGCGAAGCGATCGCTTAACACCCACGCGCCGCGCGCCAAAGCCGGTTGTATGATTGTGCGCACCAGCGTTGAACGCGCCGTGTACATAAGCAGCATTTCTTCTTTAGGTGACCACCGCCCCGGCTCGCCGCCCAATACTAAATCACGTAAACTTTCCGCATCCGGCGTACCGCCGGGTTCGCGCACGGTAATGACCTCGTGGCCTAGGGTGCGCAAATGCTGGGCCAGCAATTGAATTTGCGTGGTCTTGCCTGCCCCCTCGCCGCCTTCAAAGCTGAAAAACTTGCCCTTTAGTGCACTCATTCGCCGCCAGAGCCTTCTCCCGTGGCTTCCCCAGTTCCCTGAATAAGGCCAACCAGCCCGGCCATAGCCCGGCCAAAAAAGCCTTTGCGTTTTACCGATTGTGCGGCTTGCAAAGGATAAGAGGCGATGGTTTTGCCGTCCTGTTTGACCACCAATTCACCAATAATGTCGCCGGCCTCGATCGGTGCCGCCACCGGGCCGTCATAAACCAAAGCGGTGGACATGCCGCGCCGGTTAGGCCGGTAAATCGCGCTCTTGATATCATCCGGCGCCAATAGAGAAACCGTCGCGGCCAGCCCCAAACTGACTTTTGCCTCGCCAACCGTTTCGCCTTTGGCAAACAGCGTCTGGATTTCAAATTCACCAAAAGCGGCACGGATTAACCGCTCGCCTTCGCTGGCCCGGCCACGGTTAGAAGTCATGCCCGAAAACACCACAATGCGCCGTTGCCCGTCGCGCAGTGCCGATCCGGCAAGACCATAACCGGATTCGTTAGTGTGCCCGGTCTTTAACCCATCAGCCCCCTCAACAATGCCCAGCAATGGATTGCGGTTATAGCGATTGGACGGCGCGGCCTTGCACCAATCATATTCTGTTTCGGCAAAATAGGCGTATTCCTTGGGAAAATCGCGAATGATGAGGCGCGTGAGCTTGGCCAAATCATGCACGCTGACTTCATGGCCAGGGTCCGGCCAGCCGGTTGAATTATGAAATTCGACACTGGACAGGCCCAATTCGTGGGCCCGCTCGGTCATTTGCCGTGAAAAGGCGGCCTCGCTACCGGCAATATTCTCGGCCAGCGTTATCGCCGCATCATTGCCGGACAATACGATAACGCCGCGAATCAGGTCTTCAACGCGTACTCTTTCTTTGGGCCGCAGACACATGGTCGAGGAACCGGAACTAAAGCCGCCACGTTTCCACGCATCCGCAGAAACCGTGAATTCATCATCGAGGGTCAGCGCACCCGACCCCAGCCGTTCGAACACCAAATAAAGAGTCATGATTTTGGTCATCGACGCCGGGGGAATAGGCGTATCGGCGTCTTTGCCAAACAGCATCAGGCCGGTTTCATAATCCAAAATCACCGCATGGCTGGCGGGGGTTTCAAAATCGGCGGCCTGCGCCGTTGGGGCTAAGAGCGCCATAATGGCGGTGCCAATTAACAAAAAGCGGTTGGAAAAAGCGCGCATAAGTAATCTTTCGTTTTGCAATATGTATCCCCCCATTGCACGATTCAAAAGCGGCGGCAAAGTGGCAGAAAAGAAAAACTCTGTCCCGAGCCGCAGCCCTTTCGCCGTGAGAGGCAATCGTCTACAATGATTATTGCACAATGATAGGTGAAGAGGTGGCACAAATACAGGGCGTACCGTCCTCGGTGCAGGATATTCGCGCACTTAAAAACACGCCGTGGGCGTTTAAGCGCCTCGCCGAACGGTTAATCAATATATCTGTGGGGCGATTAAAATTCCTTTTGCCCGGCGGTCAGTCCCTTGTGTTTGCCGGCGAGGAAGACGGTCCCGACGCGCAATTGGAAATTTTGAACTATGCCGTGGTCGGGCGGATCATTCGCACTGGCGATGTAGGTCTTGCCGAAGGATTTATGGCGGGCGAGTGGAATACGCCGGATTTGGCAGCCTTACTGACCACCATTTCTGCCAATCTTGACCGCATGCATGGCCTGGCCCGCGGTCGCAGCAGGCTGGCGAATTTGTTTCATACCATTTTGCATAGTTTTAACGCCAATACCCGGGCCGGATCGAAACGCAACATTCACAAGCATTATGATTTGGGCAATGCGTTTTATGCGCAATGGCTGGACCCTTCCATGACCTATTCATCAGCCCGTTTTGACGATCAGGCCTTGTCGCTGGAGGATGCACAGCGCCGAAAATATCAAACCATGGCCAAAAGTCTGGATTTGCAGCCGGACGACCATGTGTTGGAAATTGGCTGCGGCTGGGGCGGGTTTGCCGAATATGCCGCCCGTGAAATTGGCGCACGTGTGACCGGCATCACCATTTCGCGCGAACAATATGATTATGCGGTGCAGAGGATGCAGCGTCTGCAATTATCCGACAAGGTTGATTTGCGCTTTGTCGATTATCGCGATGTCGAGGGGCAATATGACAAAGTCGCCTCGATCGAAATGTTTGAGGCGGTCGGGCAGGAGTTTTGGCCGGAATATTTCAACAAAATTTCCAAGGTTCTCAAACCCGGCGGCAAAGCCGCTTTGCAAATCATCACCATTCGCGATGATTTATTCAGTCATTATAGCGGCGGTGTGGACTTTATTCAGCGCTATATTTTTCCGGGCGGGGTTTTGCCCTCCTTGCGCCACTTAAGAGAAGAAATTGAGCAAGCCGGGATGCGACTGGAGCAAAACCAGATGTTCGGGCTGGATTATGCGGCAACCTTGTCAAAATGGATGCAAAATTTCAACGGCGCATGGCAAGACATCAAACCATTGGGCTTTGACGAACGCTTTCACCGCCTATGGCAGTTTTATCTGGCCTATTGCGAGGCCGGTTTTCGCACTGGGCGCACCGATGTCGGCCAATTTGTGTTGCACAAATAGCCGGCGGCCTCTGAAGCCATATTTTTGCAGCCTTTTCGCCGCACAGTCTTGCCAGCATAGCGAAGACCGCTAATTTACGCGCTATCTCTCTTTGCCGGAGCTTTGCATGGCCTATCACCGTACCGTCCTTGACCTTATTGGCCACACGCCAATGTTGCGCTTACGCCGTGCCTCGGCTGAAACCGGGTGTGAAATCTTAGGAAAATGCGAATTTATGAATCCCGGCCAGTCGGTGAAAGACCGCGCCGCTTTGGGTATAATTCACGCTGCGCAACGCGATGGCACCTTGCGACCGGGCGGCACCATCGTTGAGGGCACCGCAGGCAATACCGGCATTGGGCTGGCCATGGTTGGCCGCGCCCTTGGCCACCGGGTGGTCATTGTCATGCCGCGCACGCAAACCCAGGAAAAGAAGGACGCGATTCGCCTGTTTGGCGGCGAATTGCACGAGGTCGACGCCCTGCCCTATTCCAACCCCGGCAATTACATCCATTTTTCCCAAAAACTGGCGCAGGACCTGGCTAAAACCGAACCCAATGGGGTTTTGTGGGCCAATCAATTTGACAATACCGCCAACCGCCACGCCCATTCGATCAGCACCGGGCCGGAAATTTGGGACCAGACCGAAGGCAAGGTCGATGGGTTTATCTGCGCGGTCGGGTCCGGCGGCACGTTGGGCGGCGTCTCCATGGCCCTCAAGCAACGTAATAAAGCCATCAAAATCGGGCTGGCCGACCCGGCCGGTTCCAAGCTGTTTTCCTGGTACAAAACCGGCGCGCTGGAAACGACCGGCAATTCCATCACCGAAGGCATTGGCCAAGGCCGGGTCACCGCCAACCTTGAAGGCGTTGAGGTCGACCATGCCTTTCGCATTGAAGATGCCGACGCCTTGCGCATTATATTTGATTTGGTGGAAAATGAGGGCCTTTGCCTTGGCGGCTCGTCGGGCATAAATATCGCCGGCGCGATGGCCTTGGCCCGCGAACTTGGCCCCGGCCACACGATTGTCACCTTGCTCTGTGATTATGGCAATCGGTACCAATCGAAAATCTATAATCCGGAATTTTTGCGTGAAAAAGGCCTGCCAACGCCCGGCTGGATGTCATGAAGAAAACCGACAAACCCTTGGGCGCGCACACCCGCTTGCTTCAATCCGGCCGGACGAATTTTGGCACGTCCAGCGATTTGGTCAATCCGCCGATTGAGCGCGCCTCGACGATTTTGTTTGAACGCGCCGAAGACCTGTATAGCGGCAAAACCCGCCGCCATTATGGCCGCATTGGCACCGCGTCGCAGGAAGCATTGCGCGCCGCCATTGCCGATTTGGAAGGCGCAGCAGATGTGGTGCTGACCCCCTCGGGACTGGCCGCCTGCACCATGGCTTTACTGGCGGTTTGCACAACCAGTGGACGCAGCAAAAACCCTGCCCATGTGCTGATTGCCGACTGTGTTTATGGCCCCACCCGCGCATTTTGCAATGACATTCTTGGCAAGCAAAACGGCTTGGAAATTGAGTATTTTGACCCACGCATTGGCGCGCAAATTGCCGACAAAGTGCGCCCCGAAACCTGCGCCATATTTTTAGAATCCCCCGGTTCGCTAACGTTTGAAATTAGCGACCTTCCGGTCATCGCCAAAGTCGCGCAGGCGCACAATATCCCGACATTGATTGACAATACCTGGGGCGCAGGCTGGTTTCTCAAACCCTTGGCGCTGGGCATTGATTATTCCATCGAAGCGGCGACCAAATACCATACCGGCCATTCGGACGTGATCATGGGCGCGATCGCCGCGCGCGACGCCAAATCTGCCGCCCGCATAAACAACTATAACCGCCTGACTGGCATGACCGTGTCGCCAGACGATGCTTATCTGGTACTGCGCGGCATGCGCACCATGGGCGTGCGGCTGGACCGGCAACAGCAAAGCGCGCTAAAAATCGCCAAATGGCTAAGTGCCCGCGATGAAGTGGTACAGGTCCTGCACCCGGCTTTGCCCGAACACCCGGACCACGCCATCTGGAAACGCGATTTTGACGGTGCAGCCGGATTATTTGGCGTTATTTTCAAGCCAACCAGCCCGCAAAAAATCAATGCCTTTTTGGACAATTTGGCGCTATTCGGCCTTGGTTTTTCATGGGGCGGCTATGAGAGCTTGGCCATACCATGCGACCCACAAATCACCCGCACCGCCAAACCATGGGACGCGCCAGGCCCGCTAGTGCGCTTTAATATCGGCCTTGAAGACGTTGACGATTTGATTGGCGATATTGAACAGGCTTTGGCGGTATTGGCTTAAGAACCAACGCGCCGGCGGTTAATGCCTGACCCAACGTCAAAACCGTCCACTTAATCGCCCGCGTCGCCTCGCCAATCAGTGTGGCAATAAGTGCGCTATTGGGGCCCGGCATCATATTTCGGTATTCACCGAAGCATAATCGCGTATCTATAGCCTAATATGCCAGCGAAAGCCCAAAGGAGACACCATGCAGCTTGACCAAAACACCCACCAAACCATGCAAGCCTATGTGCGCCGCCACTTTATCGGCAAAGATCAATTGGCACGGCTTTGCGGCATTGAGGGGCACGCATTGGACAGTCTGATAACGGCGGGTTGTGCGCCGGGCGTTATTTACAGCCATTATGAGGGCCATGATTGGTGGAGTGCGCTGGCCGCCGCCACGGATAAGGCACCAGCAAAGCCGCCAAAAAACGGGTGTGATTGGTATTCCCCCGGCGCAAGGTGGTGGATAAGGCGCGCGCTATTGACCATGAAAACTGGCGGTGATGCTGCGCAAGCGGCACAGGAAAATGAACGCCATTTTATCGCGCAATTCGCGACATTGGTTAGCGCTTCGCCACACGGACACCTCCTGTTTGATCAAAGCGAGAGTGCGAACACACCAAGGATTGAGCGCATAAATGAGACGGCAAAGAGCCAATGGGCGGACTGGATTAGCGGCGCATTTGGCGTGTGCCTTGCCCACTTTTCCGCGCAAACCTGTTTTGACAAGGAGGTGTTGGCAATACGGATAAAAAACATGCTGGCTAATGGGACCGGAACCGAGAATGTAGCGTGGGAAAGTGAAGTGTTCGACCTGATCGAGAGACTAGCGCCATTATTATTGCCGTTTTCGCCATGGGAACGCCCGACCGGCACGCCCGGCCTTACCATTGACCGGGCCTTGAGCCAGTTCGGCCTCGGTGAGGAATGCGTTCACGCCCTGATATAGCGAAGCTTGCCGTCGCGATAGGGCAAATAAAAACCAGGAGTCTTGCCGCGAGACGACGCTAAAGCACCCACCATCCGCCTAACCGCCATTAGTGACAATGACACACATTGTTTCCCGGCGGATGAATCAAAAATGGCGATCCCGGCAGGAATCGAACCTGCAACCTGCCGCTTAGAAGGCGGCTGCTCTATCCAGTTGAGCTACGGGACCGTTTAGGGGGTGTAAGGCTGGTCCTTGTTAATGGGTCCAGCTTTGTCTTCGGTCAGCGCTAAAATTATCCGCATAGCTTTTGGAGCGGCGTTTGCGCGGGGCGCTGATAATGACTTCATAGATCAAGCCATGATCTTTGGCGAAACGCTCGGCATTCTCGCGGGTTTTGAATGACAGCGTCACCTGACCGCTCATATCGCTGGTCCCGGTCCACCCCATAAGCGGGTCGGGATAGCGCGGCGCCGATGGTTCGAACTTCAATACCCAGTCTTTGGTGCGGCCACGGCCAGATTGCATGGCATTCTTGGCGGGTTGATAGATCAAAGCTGTCATTGCCAGTTTCCGTCTCTTATCTCAAACAACACTAACGCCACCTTGATAGCCAATCCATAGAAAATCAATGGCCACAATCCGGTATAACGTCAGTATATCCACGAATTCAGCGGAGGCAAACCAGCAATGTGTTCAAAAATTTGGCTTATGTTTTTTGGAGATGAGTGACCAAATGTGGTTGCTGCAGGCAGGCCATCAGAATGGCCGGGTAAAGTGGTCGGGGAGACAAGATTCGAACTTGCGACCCTCTGCTCCCAAAGCAGATGCGCTACCAGGCTGCGCTACTCCCCGACACCTTACAAATAAAGGTTTATCCAACCCTTATTCACATGAAGAGCGCCGCGTTTAGCGCATTAAAACGCGGCGCGCAACACAAACACACACATTGCCGCACCAAATCACCGACACCACAGTTTTTAAGTTACTTTTCTCGCCCTAGCCCAAGGAGTTGGACGTAGGTTTGATAGCCCACTTGAGTGCATACGCTAATGAAAAGTCTTCGGCGAACACGACCACCGCGGCGTCTCATTTTTCGCCATACCTGCGAATTACACGCCCTAAAAAAGAAAATAGTGGCACATTTTGACCATCCAAAGAGAATATTCAGTGTGATCAAATTGGTACATTCTTTCAAAAATACACGTATTTAGCGTATTTAGCGCAATTTTTTAGCCAAAAATCCATATTTGCGCAATTATCCTTATTGCCACGGTGCGGCTAATGTTTAAAAATCGTTAACCATAAAGTTTTTGGACGTAAATCTTAAAAACCATAAAGCCGAGGAGATACTAATGCATAAAAAAATTCTGATGACCGGGGCCTCGGCCCTAATCCTGAGTGCATTTGGGGCGACCGCATCCTTCGCACAGGAAGAAACTCTGAACGAGGACATTCTTATTGTCACCGGCACGCGGCGAACCGCCCGCTCGGCCGCGGAAAGCCCGGCCCCGGTTGACGTGATTAGCGGCGACGAACTGATAAATCAGGGCACCACCGACATGACCGATTTGATTCGGCTTGCTGTGCCTTCCTACAATGTTAACCAGCAGCCGATTTCCGATGCGGCAACACTCGTCCGCCCCGCTAACCTGCGCGGCTTATCGCCCGATGAAACCCTGGTTTTGGTCAACTCCAAGCGCCTGCACCGCGCCGCCGTGATCTCCTTCCTTGGTGGCGGCATTTCAGATGGTGCGCAAGGCCCCGATATTTCCACCATTCCGGCGTTAGCACTTAAACGCGTTGAAGTGCTGCGCGACGGTGCCGCCTCGCAATATGGTTCAGACGCCATTGCCGGCGTGCTGAACTTTATCCTTAGAGACAATGCCGAAGGGTCGACCTTTCAGGCGCGTTATGGCTCCAACTATGATAATGGCGGCGATGCCTATTCGATTGCTGCCAATGTCGGCTTGCCATTGGGCGATATCGGCTTTTTCAACATTACCGGTGAATACAGCGAAACTGATCCAACCAGCCAGTCGATACAACGTGGTGATGCTGCGGCTTTGATTGCCGCAGGCAATACCGCCGTTCAAGATGCTGTCACTCACCTCGACACAGATTTTGCACAAACCTGGGGACAGCCGCAAACCGATGACAATATCAAGGTTTTCGTCAATACTGGCGTAAAATTTAGCGAAACTGGCGAACTTTATGCGTTTGGTAATTATGCGCAACGGCGCGTTGAGGGTGGCTTCTTCTTCCGTAACCCAACCAATCGCGGTGGCGTTTTCGCCGGGCCAAATGTTGACCCACTTACGGGTGCCCCTGACGCCAATGGCGTTCCTTCGGTACGGGTTGGCGATCTATCGGGCGACTCCATTGGTGATTGCCCCGCCGGTATTCCGCTGACCGCAGGCGGCGGGCTATTGCCGGATCCGGGTATTCTTGGTCAGGTAACGGCTGACGCCAATTGCTTCTCCTTTGTCGAATTATTCCCTGGTGGGTTTACGCCGAGCTTTGGCGGCAATCTGACCGATCGTAGCATCGCCATTGGCGTGCGCGGGGAAATCGATTTTGGCTCAGGCCTCTCCTATGATCTTAGCTATAAATACGGCAAGAATGACGCCAATTTCTTCATCAATAATACCATTAATGCATCGTTGGGCCCGGACACGCCAACCGCCTTCCGGCCCGGCGGCTACACTCAGGAAGAAGATAATATAAATCTCGATCTGGCCTATGGCATACCGGTCGCAGGCTTTGCCTCTGATCTGAATATCGCTGCCGGTTTTGAGTATCGGGTGGAAAGCTTTACCATCCGAGCCGGTGACCCCGCGTCTACAGCGCTTGGCCCACTCTCCGCGCCATCACTAGCTTTCCCAAATGGGCAAGGCTTTTCCTCCAGCTCAAATGGTTTTGGCGGCTTTATCGATTCCAGTGCCGGTACCAGCAGGCAATCCAACGTCGCTTTCTATCTGGACGCTGAGGCCGATGTAACCGAAAACCTTATCTTGCAAGCAGCCATACGCTATGAAGATTTCGACTCTTTTGGTGACACCACCAACGTCAAGGTCGGGGCGCTTTATAAAGTTACGCCCGACTTTAGCATACGCGGCACCTATAGCTCCGGCTTCCATGCGCCAACCGCTGGGCAAGCCAATGTCACTAACGTGTCGACGGTGTTTGTCGGGACGGTTCTGGCCGATCAGGGCACCATTCCCCTGACCAGCGGCGCCGGCCAGTTCATGGCTGACTTCCTGGTTTCGCAAGGCCGCGACCGCCCAACTCTGGGCCCGGAAAATTCCGACAGCTTTAGCGGCGGTGTTGCCTTTAACGCTGGCCCGGCAAGCTTTACGGTGGATTACTTCAACATCAAAGTGACCGACCGGATTTCGCTTTCAGAAAGCTTTGACTTTAGCGCAGCATTGCGCACGGTGGCTGCGGATAATGGTGTCGCGGTTAATGCCGGTGATAGCACATCTCAATTGCTGAACGCCCTTGACGCTGCTGGCGTTTTGAGCGCCGGTGATTTTGCCGGTTCTGAAGACCTTACCACTTTTGGCTTCTTCAATAATGACTTTGATACCCGCACCCAGGGCGTTGATATCGTAGGTAATCTGCCGTTCAACGTTGGCACCGGGTCTTCCAATGCAACCTTGGCGGTGAATTACACCAAAACCGAAGTGATTGAACTTGGTAATATTTCGGCGGGTCGTTTGCGCCAATTGGAAGAAAACCTGCCATCGTGGAAAGGTAATCTGACGCTGAACCATCAACAGGGTAACATCTCTGGTTTGGTTCGTGCCAATTATTGGGGCAGTTTCTTTGAAGACCATTTGGATTCAAATCTGGCATTCCCGATTGAGGCCGGTGCTGAAATCACCTTCGACGCACAATTGGCATACACCTTCTACGACAAATTCGAGATTGCCGTTGGGGCCAATAATATCTTCAACGAATTTCCGGACAAAAACCCGTTTGCAAACGTGGTGGGAGCCAAATTCCCGCTTACGTCACCAGGCGGCATTAATGGCGGTTTCTATTATGTCCGCCTGACGGCTACTTTGCCTTAATCACAATCTTGCCGGTCCTGAGTTAGGGCCGCCCAATGATCGAAAACCCCGGTTGGAAACAGCCGGGGTTTTTGTGTTATCTCGTGATAATCTTAATAGGATTTGACCCTAAAGCCGATTTCACTCTTCGGGGTTTGCTGGGGCTTCCTCGTCTTGCGCCGCATTTTCCTGATCGCCCGCATCGTCCGCAGGGGCATTAGCTGCGCCCTCATTAGCCGTCGGCAAATTGCCAAACATGGCATGGCGAATAAGGTTACCTTGGGCAATACCGTTTTTGCGCGCGCCACCGCCAGCAATTTCCAATACGGCCTTGGCCACGCCGCCGGATGGAATGGTGCGCAATGATTTTGGCCGGGCATTGCGGGCAATAGAAATAATCCGGCCTTCAGTATTGATAAAAATAATATCAAGCGGAATCAGTGTATTTTTCATCCAGATAGTCACCGGGCGTGGCTCGACAAAATCGAACAACATGCCCTCATCTTCCCCTATGGTTTGGCGAAACATCATGCCCTGTGCACGGTGTTCGTCGGTATCCGCCACCTCAACACTAAATGATAGCGGCCCGGCTTCGGTCTCCACAATCAGCGGCTGGGGCGGGCCAAAGGTCAACAATTCGGGCGTTTCTGCCGCTCCATCTTGCGCAAAAGCGGGTGCCAGCACCAAAAATGGAGCCAGCGCGAAAAGGATTAAGGCTGTGAGATATGTTTTCATATTGCTCTCCTACCACCGCGTCACTGAACCTTCAATGAACCAGTATCTTGCTGACGGTTTTAAAGATGTTTTGCCAGTCTGCTAAATCTCGGCGACAATCAGTTGCGGGCCTTCATTATTTTGGCACGCCGTCAGCGCCGCCTGCAAAGCCGCATCAAATTCGCCAACCGTTCGCGCACGCACGGCCGGTACACCAAATCCTTCGGACAATTTCACCCAATCCATCTTTGGGTTGGACAAATCCAGCATGGCGGCGGCGGCCGGGCCCGGCTCTCCCGCGCCCACCCGCGCCAATTCAAAGTTCAGCACCAGATAAGAGTGATTAGCGAATACCACATTGATAATGTTCTGCTTTTCCCGCGCCTGGGTCCATAAAGCTTGCAACGTATAGGCCGCCGCGCCATCGCCGCACAGCGCAAAAACCTGATGGGTTGGCGTCGCAAAAGCGGCACCAATTGCCAACGGCATGCCCATGCCAATAGCGCCGCCGGTCAGGCATAGCCATTCATGATCCGGCCCATTTTCCAGCCATGGATAGACCCCCATGCCCGACGTCGTCGCATCATCGCATATCACCGAATTGTCCGGCATATGCCGCCACAATGACAAGCCGACATAGCCGGGGTTTAGCGGCCCGTCTTCATTGGTAAGCGCCGGTGCAGGCGCGCGCGCGGCCAGCTTTGGTTGCGCCGGAGCGTCCAGCATTTGCGCCAATGCTTCAAGCGCAGCGGTAATATCGTCCGCCGGGCCGCCAAGATGCGCAATTTTTGCGCCCGCAGGCGTAAGTTCGCTCAACGTATCGGGGTACGCGAAGAAGCTCACCGGTGGTTTGGATCCGGCGACCACCAGAAGATCACAATCTTTAAGGTCTTCGCTGGCCTGCTCGGCAAGATAGTTCAGCCGCATGGGCGAAACCCGGCTGGCGCCGCGCGAAACCCGAGGTGCAAATGTCTCCATAACCAGACGGCAATCGAGCTTTTGCGCAATGCGTCCAGCTGCGTGTAGCCCGGCCTCAAGACAAGCGGAGCCACCAATATAAAGCACTGGATTTTTGGCGGCCGCCACGGCCTTGGCCACGGTCGCAATTTGTTCGCCTGCAACCGGTAAAAGCGATGGCATTGGCGTTTTTGGCAATACATCCGGCTCTTCGTTCGACCAAGCACAATCGGCGGGTAAGACCAGGCTGGCCACGCCGCGCTCGGGTCCATAAGCTTGGCGCACGGCTTCCAGCGCCATGCTCGACACTTCCGATGAGGCGCTGACACTTCCAACCCAGCGGGACATGGGCGCGCAAACCGCTTCGACATCCGAGGTAAGCGGCGCATCCAAAGGGCGGTGCGCTATGGCATGGTCGCCAACAATGTTTAGCACGGGCGAGAAAGCGCGGCGGGCATTGTGCAAATTGGCAAGGCCATTGGCGAGGCCGGGGCCGAGGTGCAACAAAGTGCACGCCGGTTTGCCGGTCATGCGGCCATAGCCATCCGCCGCGCCGGTGGCCACACCCTCAAACAGGCACAGGACTGAGCGCATCCCATCCACCCGGTCGAGCGCCGCAACCATATGCATTTCGGAGGTGCCGGGATTGGAAAAACAAATCTCAACCCCTTGATTAATAAGGGTACGGACCATGCTTTGCGCTGCGAACATTGTGACCTCGATTGTGATTAGGGTGCGTGTCTTTGTACAAATTCCGGGCCGATTTGTGAAACACTATTACAGCCCAAAAGCGTCATGCCGCGCTCAAACTCATCGCGAAATATCGATAATACTCGCGCGACACCGGCCTCGCCGCCCGCCGCCAAACCATAGAGATAAGGCCTACCAATGGAACACGCATCCGCGCCAAGCGCCAAGGCTTTTAAAATATCGGTGCCACGGCGCACGCCGCCATCAACAATCAGCTCCAGCGTATCGCCGACCAAATCGCGCATGGGAGCGACCATATCAATGGGGGCTGGCACACCATCGAGTTGCCGCCCGCCATGATTGGAAATCATTACCGCTTTGGCACCAATATCACGGGCGCGAATGGCGTCATCCGGGCTGATTATGCCCTTAATCATAAACGGCTTATCGCCGTCTTTGGCCCATTCGCGGGCTATCCACGCGGCACCATCCCAGGTGAGCTTGCGGTCGAATTGCGCATCAATAAATGCCGCCGCGCCGCCGCCTGCGCTCTCGGCGCTGGCTTTCACCCAATCATCAATATTGGGCATGGATACGCCGCCGCTGCGCCGAAAATTAAACAGCCATTTGGGGTGAGCGATAATGCTAAGCAGGCTGGCCGGAGTGAAACGCGGCGGTAGTGACATGCCGGTAAGCAAATCACGCTCGCGATTACCGCCGACAACGGTATCGACGGTAAGACAGAGCGCGTCATACCCAGCGGCCTTGGCGCGTGCGATCAGCTCTTTGGTCAGCCCGCGATCCTTGAACACATAAAGCTGGAACATTTTTGGACCATTGGTGTGGGCTGAAACGTCCTCAAGGCTGGTGGAACCAACAGTGGAAAGCGAATACATAAGCCCCGCCGCGGCAGCGGCGCGGGCGACGGCCAATTCCTTATGGTGATGGAGTATTTGAGAAGCGCCAGTGGGTGACAATAATAGCGGTAACGCCATTTTCCGACCCAGAATTGTAGTACTCAGATCAATCTGACTAACATCGCGCAGTGCACGGGGAAGTAATTCATAACGGCTAAACGCGCTCGCATTATTGCCAAGCGACCATTCATCATCTGATCCGCCAACAAGATAATGAAATATCGGCGATGGCAGGTTTTTACGCGCCAAGCAGCGAAAGTCTTGCGCGTTATGACAATAGTGCAGGCGCATAAGCGGCTAAGACTTTCATCCGGTTTTCAATTATAGAAAATGTGGTTGCCACCACCAGAGTGCAGCAACAACAGAGGGTTAACATTAGATTTTTTTACACCAAAACTGATACATAGCTCTAAATGTATCAGGATTTTTGAGTTCATACTGATGCCAGTGGGACAGCGAAGACTGCTTATATTTTTTTGAACCCTCTTTCCCATCGTTCAAAAGCGATTCTTTCGCTTTTAGTTCAAACCCCAAAAATTGCAGTTTCAACTTGTTCAATATTGTCTGTATTTGCGGCAACGTAAACCGATGTTCCTGGACATGAAAAAGCAAATCCCGGCACTCACTGGTGCTATAGAAATCCCCCCTCCTGCATAGACTTTCCATCTGCTGGTTGCCACACGCCGCCTCGGCACTAATGTCTTGCCGGCATGTGCGAATGTCTTCAGCAGACGTAGAATAATGTTTCTCTGCAATCATCGCGCGACCAGCAACCACATCTCGGCGCGCGAGTTGGCTGTATAATCCGATTTTCATTAAGCCCCCAGGACGCAGTAGATTTACTAAAATTTGCCATCCAGACACCGGATCGCAGAGATGGTGAAGGACACCCACACTCTCTATGAGATCAAACTGCTGACCAATCAACCCCAACTCCATAATGTCAGCTTGCGCAAATTCAATGTCTGATAAGCCCAATTCCTTGGTCTTCCTCATGGCGTAAGAAAGGCTACTTAAGCTAAGATCAATGGCTAACACACGAGCATTGCCCAAGTTCGAAGCCGCCATAATGGCGTGCTGACCGGTGCCACATCCTGCAATCAAAACTTCTGGTTGCTCTGGTGAAACATAATTACCCAAGTTAAGTTTTAGGGAGTCACTTTGCAACATCTCAGCAATTGAATGCGTCCGCGGTGGAATCCCTACCTTGATCCATTGCGGATACGGGTTCTCTTCATATTGCTCTCGAACAGATAGAGAAACAGTGTCACTAATCGGCGTCAACGTTGGAATTTGTTTCCTCAGTTTTTGTTCTTTATGTGGCTGCAAAATTTGTCGCCAAATTACCTCTTTAATTTCGCCGGTCCATTCACCTTCACTCAGCTTTATTCCCCAAGGAAACGAATGCAACGGCCTATAGGTCCCCAAAGTGGCAATAAGGTGTGGAGGCACAGCTTGGTTGGCTCGCAACAATCCTTCTATTTGCTGCTCCATTCTTTTTACCAGCTGCATCTCCTCTACTGACTCTGAAAACACATACGCATTATTGAAGCACAGCATTGCTAAAGCCGCCAAAAATGGGAACCCTACGTTCTCAAATTTCTCTTCAATCACCTCCTTCATCATGGTTCTCCGCAGTACAGTAAGCATCCTTTCGGTTTGAATGTCACGTACAGAACAGAGCTTCATGATCTGAAGCAATAACGGTATTCTGGTGAGTTTTCGTATAATTCCTGCGGCACATTCTGTACTGAGTGGGCCATCAGAATTCGTCACTTTAAGTGATTGCCTAAAGTCCTTGTGGCAATAAACTGCGCTCATAATGGCTGTATAAACGGTATCAGGATGCGCCATGGGGTGCTTCAAAAGCTCTCCCAAAGCGCACAACAAGTCTTCGTTTACCGAGGTAAACAGCCTATTTTCCAGTGACGCTGCCAATCCATACCAAAGCAAGTCGTCCGCTGGATCAATAACCACAGCGCGTTGATGGCATTCGAACGCTTCCTCAAGGCACCCTTGGTCCATATATACCAAACCAAGTTTGTAATAGACGGCAGCGTAATCCGGTCTCTGCATGAGAGCCCTTTGATAACTTTCCACTGCCTCAGCCAGTCGCCCTTGCTTTCGAAATACATCGCCAATATTATGATGCGCCATAGCGTGATCGGGTTTGAGAGTCAAAGCCTTGCTAAAGCTTGTGATGGCATCATCCAGTCGTTCCAACTGTTGATAAACCATGCCTAGGTTGAAGTGGGCCGGAACATAGTCCGGCCGAAGTACCAGCGCTTTGCTGATAAGTTTCGCCGCCATATTGTTTTTGCCGAGCTGGTGTTCTGCCACCCCCAATAAATGCAAAGCCTCGGGCTGTTCAGGTTCAGATTGCAACATCTGCTCATAGATTTTTTTTGCTTCTGGTATATCGCCCCGCTGGTGGTGTTTTAGGGCCTGATCTATTGCATGTTGTGACGCAGATGTTGGTCCTATATAGGCACCTGCAGCTGAATTTTCTGAATGTGAATAATCACCTCTTCTGACCTCCGTTTGTGGGCTATGTTTGCCGGATTTACTCATTATTATGCGCTCCGTAGCCAACTCTCACACAGACATTTCTAAACCAAAACGTCACACCTTAAAAGAAGCTGTATCTAGAAAATGCGGTGCCAACCTAACTGCTCACGCTACAAACCTAGCATACTTCCATTCTTACAAGAGAGCCCCCATAGAAAAAGGGCGATCCGAAGACCGCCCTCAAACTTTATATGATTAAGCCAAGTTAGACTTAGTCGTCGCCTTTGTTCGCGCCGAGAGACCCGGCATTGTTGCCGAAGTTCGAAAGGATATCGCCGCGAAGCAACAGACGGTCCATATCAGTTGGCGTAGTGGCGAAGAAGTTAAAGGTAACATCAGCACGGCCAAATCCAGGATTCAAAGTATCCAAATCAGTATTGCTGAAAGTTTGAGCCTCGCCGTTCACAGAATTAAGAGTGAACGGGAACACGCCATTTTTACCGTTGCTCGAGTTACTAAAGATCACCTCGCCAGCCGTGGCTGCTGCAGCTGCACCGGTCGAACGGAAAATATTGCGCGACGACTTAGTAGCATCACCGACCCAGTCAAATGGACCGAATACGCGACCGTCTTTCTGAATGTTTTCAAGTGCGCCTGATGCAAACGGCTCACTCCCAATCAAGTTAACGCCGACAGAATCTTTAAATGTGGCGGTAGACGCTGTAACACTAACTCCTTGTGACGTAATCACAGCAGGGCTGGCCCCACCGGTCAATGTTACCAGAACTGGGTCAGGCGTTGAGTCGGTAAGCTCGGCAATCGCCGTTGCGTTGGTCGTGGAGAACACATAGCTCAAACCGGTGGGCGTAGTGACCGCTGGCAGATTCGAAATCAAATCGCCCAGGTTAGCAGTCGTACTACCATCCAATATCGCAACCGACTTAATACCCGTTACATCTGTATCAAACGTAACCGAGAATGTTAGGGCACCAATGTCACCAGCAGCCAAATCGTTACCGCCAATGGCATCAAGCGCACCTGCGCCAAACTCGGCGTTGATAGTTCCGAGCGAAGCTTGGGTTGTGGTATCAGCACCTTGAGTAGCAACAGCATCCAAAGGACCAGAGCCGTCTTGATCTTTTACAAAGGTGACAAAATTAGGCAATGCCAGCAAAGAATCCTCAGCACCGGTATCGGCAGTTACACCCAAATCACCGGGCCCGCCAGTAAAGTCCGCGCTTCTCAAACCGTTGATACATGTAATCGTGTTAAGATTTTTAGCTGGGGTACCGCCATCATTCAACGTGACTGAACCGCCTTCAATCGGCGTACCTTGCTCGGTAGTAAGGTTCATCGTTACTGGCGCACCAGAAGTACAAGCTGCAGAATTTAATGTCACCGGAAGAGCCAAATTAAACCCGGCCGTTGAGGCACCAGCTTGAATCAAAAACTGAACTGTTGAAGACCCTTTGGAACCACCCGTGCTTACGGTAATATTTGTGTACACGGACGCAAAGTTATTTGGCACGATACCGCCAGCAGTAAGGGCCGCCGGATCAGGATCCAGCAGACCTGTAAGGGCCTGACTAAACGTAACACCGGCAGGAAGATTCACTGTCAGACGAACATTGTCGCCAGCAGGCAATGCAGTGGCGGTCGTTAACTGCAAGCCGAGTATGGCATTTTGGCCAAGTCCGGAAAGATCCACCTCGTTAGCCAATGTACCAGTAGCAACACTGGTAACATTTGCTGTGATGTCGAAGACACCAGCCGCGTTACCACCTGGGGCAGTAGCGTTGAATTGAAGATCAATAGCGTTAGCGCTTGTGGCCGCCATGGCGGCGATCGCTGTTGTAGCGAGAAGTTTTTTCATATTCATGAGTGTTTCCAATCATTAAAAGGTTAAACGTGTAATCACTGGGCACACCAGAAATGGAGGGCCGTAGCTAGGTTTCACTATATGGCATTTAGGGCACCCTCTAAACCTCAGCCCCCCGAATACGTCAAGCAGTGATAGTTTTACAGTTGGCTTGGGCGCGCTGTCAACTGTTTTGACAAAAAACTTGCGTTGATTTGCTGATTTTCGCAGGAATAGCGAAAATCCTTTGCCGAAAAGGGATTGAGCCGTGCGGATGCGGCGTATTTCGCCTGTGAAGCGAGCATGATTATAGGGTTTATGTTGCAGTTTGGCAACAATACGGATCTCAGATTGCTGATAATGGGATGATGTATTGATTCATTGGTGGCCTAGCCATTGTGTCGGCATGTAAGGAGCCCTGTATAACGGTCATTTAGTGCTGATCGGTGGGTTGGTTTTTCTATATGCTTCGAGATGCTTCGAGGCTTGGCCCTAAGACGGGCCTGCGCGCCTCAGCATGAGGTCTTTTGTTTTTGTATTCGCTCGTTGGAGTGAGGTCTTATTCTCAAAGCCGCGTCCTGCGTTTGATTGTTTTAGCCCCACCCTGAACTTAATTTCTCGAGCCTCACCCTGAGCTTGATTATTTTTGCCTCACCCTGAACTTGTCGAAGGGTGGAGTCACCTGCCCAATCAGCCAGCACTATAAGCTACCGGCGTCGCGGTTGGATAAATCTGGGGGTACACGGCGGATTTCAACCAGTTTCGTCGTCCTCCGGCTTGACCGGAGGGCCCATGTGAAGGTCAGCGTTTTGTCGAGTCTGTGTGGACCCTCTGGTCAAGCCGGAAGGCGACGACGTGGAGGAAGGTGGTGAGGGGACAATACGCCGCCTCGGCCCAGGCCTGCGCCGGGACTGGCTGCGGCCGGGGTCCATTTTAACGCGACCCGGTGCACAAAAGAAAAGGTGGATTCCGGCCTGCGCCGGAATGACGCCGAGGGAGGGGATTAGAACGGAATCACCATGGCTTTTGGTCACGACCCGTCCCGGTGAAGGCCTGGGCTCCATCTTGACGCGACTCAAAGCACGAAGAGAAAGATGGATTCCGGCCTGCGCCGGAATGACACCGAGGGTGGCGCGGGGGATAGCCATTGGTTTATCCTCGCATTGCCCTTAAGGGGCACTTTGAGGGACAGGCGTGTCCCTTGGATGTCCCTCGTGCGGCGCTTATGTGATGCTAATATTAGGCATATTGCCGCTTAGCTGCCCCTCAAATCATCCTTATTGACCCTAAGTGCCCCAGCAAAAACGGGCGTAAAAGAATTTGCTGGCGCTATGGCGATGCGGACGCCCACCTATTTGAAGCTCCCACTTATCCACGCCAGCTTATGGCGATTTATAATCGTCCGATTTGAACTCGCTTTGGCGGGGTGACGGGCGCAAGGAAGCGCGATAGCATTGGGCATCAGGATGAGGGTACCCATGAAAATCGCCAGTTGGAATGTGAACTCGGTGCGTACGCGCCTGCCGACCATTGTAAAATGGCTGGAAGACGCGCAGCCGGATGTGGTGTGCCTGCAAGAGATAAAATGCCAGAACGAGCAATTCCCGGCCGAAGCTTTTGAGGCGCTGGGCTATAATTGCGCTGTGCATGGGCAGAAAAGCTATAATGGTGTGGCCGTTTTATCGAAATATGCCATTGAAGAAACCATGGTCGGCCTGCCCGGTGAAATGGCCGACGAACAGGCGCGCTATATAGAGTGTGTTATCAGCGCACCAAAAGGGCCAATGCGGGCGGCGTCGATTTACCTGCCCAATGGCAATCCGAAAGACACCGAGAAATTTGGCTATAAACTGGGCTGGATGCGGCGTTTGCGTGCGCACGCCAAATCGCTGCTTGGCTTTGAGGAAAAACTGGTGCTGGCCGGGGATTATAATGTGATCTTCCGTGATGAAGATTGCTGGGATCCGGCGGTGTGGGTGGATGATGCGCTCTATGCCAAAGAGGTGCGCGACGAATTTGCCGCTTTGCTGTGGGCCGGGTTTACCGACGCCTATATGGCCAAGGATGGCCGGGTGCATCAATATACGTTCTGGGATTATCAGCGCGGCGCGTGGCAGCGCGGCCATGGTATTCATATCGACCATTTATTGCTATCGCCACAAGCGGCGGACGTTTTGCGCGGGGTAGAGATCGCCAAAGATGCCCGCGCCATGGAAAAACCGTCCGACCATGTGCCAGTAATGGCGATTCTGGACGCATGAGCGACGATCAGCAATTTGCCCTAACGGCTCAAGGAGCCGCCCTGCTGGTGCTCGCCGGTATTCTGGCGCTGACTTATTTGTTTATGGCGCATGGCTTGCCCGGCTGGTCTGCGCCATGGGTGAAGGCCGCGCCACTATGGATTTTGGCGATACTGGCCATGGGGGCAAAAAATCTGCCCAATCGCGGATTGCTGGCTTTGGCGCTGGCGTTTTCCGGGCTTGGGGATTTATTGCTGTCTTTGGGTTTCGCCGGGAATTTCGCCGCGGGCATGGGCGCGTTTTTGTTGGCGCAACTTTGCTATATCGGTATTTTTTGGGCAAATCGCCGGGCATTGGTTGATTTTTCAATGGCCACCAAGACGGCCATGGCGCTGGTCTTGTTGTGGGCGTTGGGATTGGGGCTTTGGTTGCTGCCACTTGCTGGCGCGCTGGCCCCGGCATTAATGGTGTATTTTGCCGCGCTGGTGGCCATGGTCTTGCTGGCGCTTGGCAGCCGCGCTCCGGCCATTGCCAAAGTCGGGGCCGTACTGTTTTTGCTGTCCGACAGTTTTATCGGCATAGACCGTTTTGCCGATGCCCTACCCTGGCGGCATTTGGCGGTTATGGGCAGTTATTATCTGGCGCAAGGCCTGTTGTTTTGGGGGCTTATCAACGCTGCGCCACCAAAAACCGTAAAGTGAAGCGAGGGAAAGGCTTTTTACTTTTTAAGGCTTTTACCAAGCAAACCATCGACAAGGTCGAATATATTCAAGAACACATTAGCGGTTTCCAACGCTGCGGCCTTGGCCCCCTCTTCGGTGTCGGAAACATCGGGGTAAAAACCATCGCCGCCGGTGATAGAAATCATCACCGCCTGTTCAAAAAATGCCGCCTGCAAATCGCGTTTTTTGTTATTGCCTTCCAGATGCAGCAGACGCTCCATAAACCCGGGATCGACCAGATAACGCCCCTCGACCTGATCAGTGGAATACACCTCAAAGATTTTTTCAAATTTGGGATCCACCAGGCCAACACGCTTCAGGCCTTTGCCGGGCCCGGATACGCCGTTAAACCAGCCCGCATCCCGGGCAATCAAGGTGTGGCTGGAAAACGGACGGTGATAGGGAATGTGCAAAAACTGGCCAAAAAATACCGGCACCCAGTGCACCGTCTGGGTTTTGCCGTTGCTGGTGACAATTCTCTGATCCAAGCTTGCTTCAAACAGAGTGAAAAGTACGCCGTGGCGCTCGCCCTGCACCAATTCGGTAAACTTGGCGCGGTCATGATCGGGTACTAATTTTGCCCGTTCCAACAATTCCATATGCGAGGGCGTGAAATTATCCTCGACATATTTCAGGTTCAAAAATTTCGCAACCAGCCCGACATTAGCACTGGCAAAATCAGCCTTGGCCCCAAACAACCCCAAGGCACCGGGTAAAGCGCCAATGGCCGGACCAGCCACCAACACCCCCAAAGCCACGATAAGGTTTTGCCAAATCAGAAAAACCGCGGCGCTTAAGGCAAGACCGACAAGTGCGCCAACCCATAGCCCCTTGCGACGTAGCGCATAGGCTTTTTTCCGAGCTTCCTGCATGGCCGAAAACAGCGGGACGATTTGCGCCTCGATATAAGCGTCAAACCCGTCGAGTTCCTTGTGCGTCATGGCCAACCCCTATGCCTGCTCAATCCCCTAAGCGCTGCAACGCCAATTCTAGCTGTTGTTTTTGCGATTGATAGCCTGCCATTTTTTCGCGCTCGCCATCAACCACGGCCTGCGGCGCGCGGGCGGTGAATTTTTCATTGCCAAGCTTTTTCTCAATGCGCGAGATTTCCTCTTGCGCCTTGGCAATTTCGCGGGCCAGACGGGCGCGCTCCGCGCCCATATCCATACTGCCTTCAACGATCAACGCATAGGTAACATCGTCGACCACGGTTTGCAGTGAGCCTTGAGGGGCGGCATCGGCAAACTCAATAGAACTTAACCGCGCCAGACGAGAAGCAAGCCCACCATGACGAGCGATTCTTTGCTGATCAGCCGCGCCCGCGCCACTGACGATTAAGGGCAATTTCGCCCCGGCGGGTACATTGGTTTCCGCCCGTACCGAGCGGATAGCGGTGATCAATCGGGTGAGCCAATCCATCTCGTCCTGCGCCGCTTCATCGACCAATTCCGGTGCCGGTTTTGGCCAAGCGGCATTGATCAACAAGGTGTCGCGCTTAGCCGTCTCGCCCCACAATTCTTCGGTGATAAAAGGCATAAGCGGGTGCAACATGATTAAAGCCTGATCGAACGTATAGGCGGCGACCGCGCGGGCCTCGGCCTTGGCCACTTCGTCATCGCCATTCAATAACGGCTTGATCAGCTCCAAATACCAATCGCAATAGGTGTTCCAGATGAAACGGTAAAGCGCCGATGCCGCATCGTTAAAGCGATAGGCTTCCAGCGCTTCGGTCACCTTGTGTGCAGTGCTGGCCGCTTCGCTAATCACCCAACGATTAAGCGGCTCCTTGGCCGAGGCCGGATCGAACCCGGCGACCGGCACACAATCATTCATTTGGCAAAACCGTGCCGCATTCCACAATTTAGTGCCAAAATTGCGCGAGTTTGCCGCGCGGTCCGCCGACATGCGAATATTGGTGCCTTGGGCCGCCAAAGACGTCAGTGTGAAGCGCAAAGCATCGGCGCCATAAGCATCAATAATTTCCAAAGGGTCAATGGTGTTGCCCTTGGATTTGGACATTTTCTGGCCGTTTTCGTCGAGCACCAGCGCATGGATGTAAACATCATGGAAGGGAATTTCCTCCATGAATTGCAAACCCTGCATCATCATCCGGGCCACCCAGAAAAAGATAATGTCAAAGGCGGTAATCAACACGCTGGTCGGGTAATAGCGTTTCAGTTCCGCCGTCTCATCCGGCCAGCCAAGCGTGGAAAATGGCCACAGGGCCGATGAAAACCAGGTGTCAAGAACGTCTTCATCCTGACGCAATGCCACTTCTTCACCGTAATGGGCCAAGGCAGCTGCTTGCGCTTCGCTTTCGCTATGCTCAACAAACACGGTGCCATCTGGCCCAAACCATGCCGGGATACGGTGCCCCCACCAAAGCTGGCGCGAAATACACCAAGGCTGAATATCATTCAGCCAGTTATAATAGGTCTTTTCCCAGTTTTTCGGGGTGAATTTTGTCCGCCCGTCTTTTACCGCAGCCAAGGCCGGTTGCGCCAGAGTTTTGGCGTCGGCAAACCATTGGTCGGTCAACATCGGCTCGATCACCACATTAGAGCGGTCGCCAAACGGTTGCTGGATAACCTTATCTTCGACGCGCTCCAACAGGCCCAATGCGTCAATGTCGGCAACCACCAGTTTGCGCGCTTCAAAACGATCCAACCCGGCATATTTTTGCGGCATGATATCGGACGCCAACATGCAGGCCTTTTCGTCCATAATAATATGCAAAGGCAGATCGTGGCGCATGGCCACCTGATAATCATTGGTGTCGTGGGCGCCGGTGATCTTCACCGCGCCAGAGCCAAGTTCCGGGTCCGGGTGTTCGTCGGTAATGATCGGGATATAGCGATCCGCCAACGGCAACAGCACGTTTTTGCCGACAATCGGCGCATAGCGCGCATCATCCGGGTGCACAGCCACCGCGCCATCGCCCAGCATGGTCTCCGGGCGAGTAGTGGCAATGGCGATATAATTGCGGGTTTCCCATTTGGTCGGCTTGCCGTCTTCATCGTGCCGGGTGGGAAATTCGTAAGTTTCGCCATTTTCCAATGGGTATTTGAAATGCCAGAAATGCCCCTGCACTTCACGGGTTTCCACTTCCAGATCAGAGATGGCGGTTTGAAAGTGCGGGTCCCAATTGACCATGCGCTTGGCACGATAAATCAAATCCTTATTATACATCTCAACAAACACTTTGCGCACCGCGGCGCTAAGGCCATCGTCTAACGTAAAGCGTTCACGCGACCAATCACATGATGCGCCAAGACGGCGCAATTGTGTAGTGATTGTGCCGCCGGACTTTTCTTTCCATTCCCAGACCTTGGCGACAAAAGCTTCGCGGCCCATTTGGCCGCGTGATTGATTGCCTTCCTCGGCCAGTTGCCGCTCGACCACCATTTGCGTGGCAATACCCGCATGGTCGGTGCCGACCTGCCACAAAACCGATTTACCGCGTAGCCGCTCAAAGCGGATTAACACATCTTGCAGCGTGTTATTAAGCGCATGGCCCATATGCAAGGAGCCGGTGACATTGGGCGGCGGAATGACAATGCAATAGGGCTCGGCATCGGGATCATCTTTGGCCGTAAAAGCGCCAGACTGTTCCCAATTTTGATAGAGTTGCGCTTCGCGGCGCGCCGGATCAAATAATTTTTCTAACATGTTAATAGACCAAGAGCATTGCCCCCGCGACGCTAGCCACGTCGCCAAGAGCACAAAAAGATCGGGTTAAACTGATTGTAAGCGCAATTGCAAATGAGGCAAAGCCTCACACACGAGTTTGGCGCACCACTTTGTCAATTGCCTCTTCCACCTTGGCATCAACAATGGCGGGAAGATTATCGTCCAACCAGGCTTTCAGCATAGGCCGCATAAGCTCGCGCAATACACCCTCAATGGTTTGTCCATCCTGTTGAGCGACGCGCATGTTTTGCGCCAAGGCACCAAGCGCCCCGGCTGCTGCTGCCGCGCTGGCATCGCTAATAATGTCGTTTGATCCATCGTCATGGGCGACCGGTTCTGGCTCGGGTTCCGGCGCCGGTTCGGGCGCTGCCGCTACGGGCTCTGGCTCAGGTTCCGGCTCTGCTGCCATTTCCTCTTCAACTTCTTCGGGCTTATCGAGAATGACAATATCGTCGCTGGGCTCAATGGCCTCGCCATCGGCAATCTCGGTGAGTTCCAAAACTCCCTCATCATCATCTGGCAGCGCGGCAAATTCGGGTTCCGGCTCAGGCTCGGGTTCCGGCTCAATTTCTGGCTCAGCCATTGCCGCCGGCTCCGGCTCGGGTTCCGGCTCAGGTTCAGGTTCAGGCTCAGCCGCCGCAACCACTTCCTCCTCGGGCGCGGCCTCTTCGGCGGCACCGCCTTCTTCATCATCTTCCGATATGATCCGACGAATAGAGGCTAGAATTTCCTCCATTGTTGGTTCTGCTTCACCCTCAGCGTTTTCTTCAGCCATAATGTTTTGCTCGAATCATCTTTTAAAACAAATAGGTTAGGGTCGAGATTACGCCCCTGTCCAGCCAGTCAAACAATGTTTACTCGTCAATACCCGTATCAAACAACCCTTCAAGGGTAGATTTTCTGTAAGATTGTGGATCATACAGTGCCACTTGGAGGTTTAATTTTTGTGCCGTTAGCTGACCCGTTGACGCCAGCAAGCCAAATGCCGCCAATGTCGCATCGCGCTCGGCGCTAACCAGGGTAAGCCGCGCATTCAGTAATTCCTGCTCGGCATCCAGCACATCCAGCGTCGTACGAAGTCCCACTTGCGCTTCCTGCTCGACCCCTTCAAAGGCCAGCTCATTGGCATTCACCTGTTCCTGGCTGGACAAGATAACCGCCCGCGCGGCCATCAAGGAATTCCACGACTGCGCCACTTGTTCTACCACTTGGCGGCGGGTTTGCACCGTTTGCAGACGCGCCTGCGAGGCACGGTACTTGGCTTCGCGAGTCTGCGATTGGCTAAGCCCGCCGGTAAATAATGGCATAGAAAGTCGCGCAGTGGCGTTATAACTGTCGGAGCGCTGTCCGGGCAGACCCGCGCTTTCTGCTTTGCGGCCATCCAGTCCCAGGCTTACCGTTGGTCGCAGGGCGCTTTTGGCCACTTTAATCTGTTTGCGGGCCGCTTCTTCCGCATGGCGGGCGGCGGCAATGGCAGGCGATTCAATCTCGGCAATCTGCTGGGCGCTTTGCACATCTTGCGGCACATTGCGCGGCACTGCCGCTACTTCCAGCGAACCCGGCGGACGACCAATCACCCGCTCATACGTCGCCCGGCTATTGGCCAGGGTCGACACCGCCGCTTGCAATTGTGAACGCGCGCCGGCTACCCGTGCCTGAGCCTGACTAACATCGGTGCGGGTAATTTCGCCAACATCAAAGCGATCTTGCGCTGCCACCCGTTGTCGCTCCAACACCGTGACATTGTTTTGGCGAATGCGCACCACTTCCTCATCGCGCCGCACATCAAGATAGGCCGTGACAGCATCCAATAATACCGATTGCTCAGTGCCCAAAAGATTCGCGCGCCCAGCTTCTATATTGGCTTTGGCCGCATCGATCCGGCCTTGAATGCCGCCGCCGCCATACAGGGTTTGATTCAACGAAAGCGCCCGCGTACGCGGCTCAAAGCTGCTGGTATCGGAAAAAAACGGGCTGCCCTGTTTGACCTTGGAATAGCCATAACTGACATCGGCCTGCGCCGATGGAAGCCGCCCTGCCCGGGCCTGCGCCAATTGTTCATCCGTGGCCCGCAACCCGGCGCGTTCCGCCTGCAAAAGCGGGTTGGACGCATAGGCAAAAGCCATGGCCTCGGCCAGCGTTTCTGCCTGTGCCAATGGTGCGGACAAAAAAGCAGATAAAACGGCAAAAATGACGATTTTGTTCAAAACCTTACACCTTCTTCAAACGCGCTGGATGATCTGAATATAGCATTTTCACCGCAAACAATACCCGAAAAGCCATTACAAGTGCGCCGATACCGACCAACGCCCGAACGTCAGCGAATCAGCCAAAGGAAAATGCTTTTTCCGGCGCGAAACCGGGCAAAAATGGCACATTGGCATCGAACACTACCCGTCGCCCTGCGGTTCCGTGCGAACGCACATAAACCACACCATGTCCGGCACTGCCATTGCGTTCAAAAACGCCCAGACGGCCGTTTTCCGCCAATTGATCAATCCATGTGGACGGTACGGATGCAACGCTGGCATCGACAAAAATGACATTAAATGGCCCTTGTTCAGGGGCCCCTGCGCGCAAATCACCATCGATGACCGCGACATTATCTGCCCGTACCAGCGCCAAATTTTGCTCGGCTTTTTCGCGCAAGTGTGCTTCCGGCTCCATGCCAACCACGGTTTCCGCCAAAGCACCAAGCAGTGCCGCGCTATAACCACTGGCCGCGCCAATATTCAACACCAGATCACCGGGCTGAACATCAATTGCCTGCACCAGCTTTGCCAAAGCCCGCGCTTTGATCAAAAACCGCCCATGCCCGAGCGGCACATCGCGCTCACCATAAGCAGTGTTGGCTTGCGCCTTGGGGACAAAAAGCTCTCTGGGCAAATCGCCAAAGGCCGCTAAAATACGCCGGTCAGTTACGTCATTAACGCGGATTTGACTTTCTACCATTGCGCGGCGTGCGGCCTCGACATCAAACATCGGCGCTGATTCCCTATTTGCTCAACAATTACCTTATCTTCTACGCGCTGCACACAAAACGTGCAATCGACTGGCGCCATACATGGCCAATCCTGTTCAGCACACTTCTCATTTACTCACAATAGCTTATGGTGAACACGAAAGAGTGTAGCGTTGCGCACTTACCACTTCCCTCTCGGTCTATACTATTTTGCTGGCAGGTAAATTGTGGATATGAAGTATGGGAATGATATTCAAATTCAAACATCTTTGTGGACAGATAATAATTTTTGGCATTTTTAGATTTGTGCTCCGCAAAACATCATCAATACTGCTTATCGCCCTCTTGACGCCGCCTCTGGTTTTAACCCCCGCATTGGCACAAGGTGTCGCCCAAATCAGCGGCACGGTAACCAGCACACGCACAGAGCGTATCGAAGGTGCGATCATAACACTGCATGACCCAAAGCGAGGCTTTACCAAGACTGTTCTTAGCAAAGCCGATGGCCGCTATCATTTTTCCAATATCCATATTGGCGAATACACAATGAGCGTTTCCTATCAGGGGCAAAAGTGTGACACCGGGCCATTATTGGCGCAAAGCGGCAGCATGAGAGGTATAAATTTTGTCATCAGCTTTGTGCCGCAAGAAACGGCAGAAGACAGGAATATTGAAAGCAAAAACCCAGAAGGCACCCGTGTCGAAGATACGATTATAGTCACCACCCATAAACCGCTGGCGTGCGACTGGAACTGACTTCCGCCGCAAAGATCTTGCGCGCAAAGCAGATCAAGCATTGCAAATCACCTCAGCTTTTGCCATTTACAGCGCGGCGGCGGAACAATATCTGAACGCCAAAACCGAAAATAAAGCCGAAAAAGTGGGAATCGGGCGCAAGCCTAAATCTGTTTCATCTTTATTTTCAGAACCTTGGCCCTGTGGCGGAGTGGTTACGCAGAGGATTGCAAATCCTTGCACCCCGGTTCGATTCCGGGCGGGGCCTCCATTTTTTCTGGCGCTATCGCGACGGCAAGCCTCGCTATATGAGCGCGTTGGCGCTATCGCGACGGCAAGCCTCGCTATAGGGGCGCGTAAGTCCTATCGCGACGGCAAGCCTCGCTATATGAGCGCGTTGGCGCTATCGCGACGGCAAGCCTCGCTATAGGGGCGCGTTGGCGCTATCGCGACGGCAAGCCTCGCTATAGGGGCGCGGGGTTTTCCTCCGGCGTGCCGCCAGAAACCCTGATCCTCTTGACCGGAATAGGCTTTGCCTTTTTTCCCGTATTGCGGCAAATTTACTTTAATGATTCGCGCCTATGGAGAACATTTATGAACCGCAACCTTGCATTATCTGCCCTGCTATTTGCCGGAGTTTCACTGTCCACCATACCCGCAGAAGCTGGCAATGACGAAAAGGCCCATGCGGCGCCTGATGACCAAAAGCAGGCTCCTATGCCGTCCCATGACGTGCATTGGGGCTATGAGGGTGCCGGCGGGCCGGAACATTGGGGCATGCTTAATGAAGCCAATCATGCCTGCGGCACTGGACAGCAGCAATCGCCCATTGATCTTAGCGGCGAGCGCACAGCGGCACTCGCACCGATAGCGTTTGAATGGAATAGTTTCAGCCCGGAAGTAGTCAATAACGGCCACACCATTCAGGTAAATTCTACCAATGGCGGGCATATGGTGCTCGACGGCAAAGCCTACACCCTACTGCAATTCCATTTCCACCATGGCAGCGAACACACAATAGACGGCCATCGTTTTCCTTTGGAGGCGCATTTCGTCCACAAGGCCGAGGACGGAAATTTGGGGGTGATCGGCGTTTTCTTTACCGAAGGGGCACAAAACCCGGCTTTACAAAAAATCTGGAATCTTGCCCCCCTGGAACAAGGAAAAATGCATGCTGATTCGGCTTTCCAGCCCACGGCCTTAATCCCGCAAAACCAAAGCTATTTTCGCTATGAAGGATCGCTGACCACCCCGCCCTGTTCGCAAATTGTCGATTGGGCCGTCCTTAGTCAGCCATTGGAGGCATCTGCCGCACAAATCCAAGCGTTTGCCGGGCTTTTTGCGCATAATTATCGCCCCACCCAACCGCTTAACCGGCGCTTTGTTCTTCGCTCAGAGTGATTACGGTTTACAAGCCGTTAACCATTTTTGTTGGCGAAGTGTAAAGCTCCATGAATCGGATGCTTTAAAACCGGCGCATCGTTAAGTAAATATTAACTTGTTTTTGGCAAGGTGTGATGGTCTTCCCTGAAGACACCCCACCATTCACCCAACGCCTTTTGGGAGCCAGAAAGCTGGCTCCCTTTTTTTTGCCGCAAACACAAACAAGCAATGCACGCGTATCTTACTGCGATTTCGCAAGTTTCCTGCACATTCAGACTTTCGCTGTCGCCAAGGCTTTGCTATAGGCCCGTTTCGTCTGCATTATGTGCAGCACTGATCCTCGGTAGCTCAGTTGGTAGAGCAGCTGACTGTTAATCAGCGGGCCACTGGTTCGAGTCCAGTCCGAGGAGCCAATATATAAAAGCCCGATAGTGTTCTCACTGTCGGGCTTTTTATTTAGGCTTCAAAGACGCGGCACCGACGCAACATGTCCACAAGGACCAATAACCGCGCCCTAAACGATTAATTGGCTGAGCCTTCCCTTCAAAATTTCCCTATGCACAGACCGACATTTTTGGCTATCGTGCTTAACCCGCGCTCGTTATGAGACGGTAGTATGAGGCAAATCCATGACCAAGAACCTGATCCGCACCATCGCCCTTCTTTTGCTGTCGGTAGTATGCTCCTTGAACATTGCTGTTGCAGCCGATTTTAACGAAGCCATTGCCGGGCTTGAAAAGCGCGCCGGATTTTTTGATGTCTATGTGAGCGATAAAAGCGCCAAGGTTTTAACCGCCCTGCCCGCGCCGGATGCGCACGGCGTATCCTTGCGGGCGATCTATGCCACCGGCCTGACCGCGGGCCTCGGCTCCAACCCCATTGGTCTGGATCGCGGGGCCTTTGATTCGGGCATCATTATTCGCTTTGTGCGCATTGGCGACAAAATCATTGCCGAGCAGGAAAATTGGGATTACCGGGCTAGCGCCGTTCGGGCATTGGAAAAAAGAGCCGTTCGCGAATCCTTCGCGCGTTCGTTTTTATGGTCGACCGACATTGAGGCCACCGGCCCAGACGGTGAAATATTAGTCGACCTTACAAGCTTTCTTGTTCGCGACCATTTTGGTGCAATTGCGGCGATAAAATCCAACGCTAAAGGCGGTTCCTACGCCATAGCCAAAGACCGTTCCCTGCCCGATGCCAAAGCCAGTTTGGTGTTCCCCGACAATGTCGAAATGGACGCTTTTTTAACACTGACCTCGTCTGATCCGGGGGCAGAAGTATGGGCGACGGCTGCCGATGCCCGCGCCATCACTTTGATACAGCACCATTCCTTCGTTCGATTACCAGAAGACGGTTTTGCCTTGCGCCAATTTGACCCGCGCGCCGGGGCCATCGAAAGTTCCCATTACGATTTTTCCAGCGCCCTGGACGAGCCCATTATTACCAGCCTGGCGCGGCGCTTTCGCTTGCAACGACAACAGATAAATGTGCCGTCGGGACCAGTTAAAAAACCTATTGTCTTTTATGTCGACCCCGGCGCACCGGCACAAATTCGCCAAGCGCTTATCAACGGCGCATCATGGTGGGCCGACGCGTTTACTGCCGCCGGGTTTGAGGATGCCTACCGGGTTGAAGTTTTGCCCGAAGGCGCACACCCCTTTGATATTCGCTATAATATGATCCAGTGGACCCATCGTCAGACCCGCGGCTGGTCCTATGGTGGCGGCGTCTCCGATCCGCGCACCGGCGAAATGATCAAGGCCAATGTGATCTTGGGCTCACAACGGGTGCGTCAGGACCGGATGATTTTCGAGGGCCTTGCCGGCGTTGAAAAAAGCGGCACTGGCGCGCCCGATGACCCGGTCGAAATTGCTCTGGCTCGCATCCGCCAATTGGCCGCCCATGAGGTAGGGCACACGCTCGGCTTCGCCCATAATTTCGCCGCCAGCAGCAATGACCGTGCCTCGGTAATGGACTACCCCGCGCCTTATATACGACCCGATGACGAAGGAGGGCTGGACTTTTCCAAGGCCTATGGCGTCGGCGTCGGCGCGTGGGATAAATTCACCGTCAAATGGCTGTATGCAGAATTTGGCGACGATAAAGACGAAAAACTTCTGCTCGATGCCATGGTCGACGAGGCCTATGAAAATGGCTTGCGCTTTATTGCCGATCGCGAAGGCCGCTCGCTCGGCACCGCCCACCCCAATGGTGCGGTATGGGATAATGGCGATGATGCGGTGGCGGCTTTGGAAGAAACCCTGCGGGTACGGCAAATCGCCTTGCAAAACTTTGGCGTGCGCTCGCTAAAACCGGGCCAGGCCATTGCCGATTTGAACACCATCATTGTGCCGATCTATCTCTATCATCGCTATCAAGTCGCGGCGGCGGCCAAAACCGTTGGCGGCCTGAATTTCACCTATGGGGTGAAGGGCGATGCCTCCGGCCCGGCCCGGCCAATTGCGGCGGCAGAGCAGCGCCGGGCGCTAGACGCCTTGGTCGACACCTTGGACTCGGCCATGCTGGACCTGCCTGATGCACTAATAAACCAACTCACCCCCGCCGCTGGTGGCTTTTCGGGATTTGGTCGCAATGCGGAGAATTTTTCCGGTCATACCGGGCCGGTATTTGATGTGCTGGCCGCTGCAGAAATTTCCGCCAATTTGACCTTAAATGCACTGCTCCACCCGGCCCGCACGGCACGCCTTAGCGCCTTTCACCGACGCGATGCGAACGCTCTGGGATTGAGCGAGATGCTAAACACCATTGACGCCCAAGTCTTCACCGCGCCCGCAAACCAGCGCCACCAACCCATTGCCAATATGTTGCAGGCGCGCTTCATCAATGCCTTGATAGGATTATCGACCAATGCCCGCGCCAATCACGCCAGCAAAGTGGCCAGCGATGCAAAACTGGCCGCCATTCAATCGCGGCTAAACACCCAGCGAAAGCAAACCAACGCACAAATGGCACAAAACCAAGCCCTGTCCCGGCAAATCAGCGCCCATTTCAACCGGCCAGACCTAGCCGCGACATCGGCCGCAAAGCCAGTGGATACACCGCCCGGCAGCCCCATCGGGTCGACCGAGTTTATGGAGACATGCTGGCATTGTGATGCCCCATAATCTGGCCAAACCCCTCTCCACCCTACTGGGGCAAATCCGCGCCTGCACCGTATGCGAAAGCCAATTGGTCCATGGCGTGCGCCCGGTGCTACAAGCGTCTGCATCCGCGCGCATATTGATCGCCGGACAAGCACCGGGGCGGCGGGTGCATGAAAGCGGCGTGCCCTTTGATGATCCAAGCGGCGACCGTTTACGCCGCTGGCTGGGGGTGGACAGAGAAGCTTTTTATGATCCTGAAAAATTCGCCATTGTGCCCATGGGGTTTTGCTATCCGGGCACCGGAAAGTCTGGTGATTTGCCACCAAGACCCGAATGCGCGCCGCTTTGGCAAGACAAACTGCACCGGCTTCTGCCCAATGTGCGCTTGACGCTAACCATTGGCCAATATGCGCAAAACTGGCATTTGGGCGATAAGCGTTCAAAAACCCTGACTGCGACCGTGCAAAACTGGCGCAATTTCTGGCCAGATATATTGCCTATGCCCCACCCCAGCCCACGCAATCAGATATGGCTAAAGAAAAACCCGTGGTTCGAGGGTGAGGTCATACCGGCATTGCAAATTCAAATACAAACCCTGCTAAACGCCTCTGATTGAGAAGCCCCCGCCTGCAATAGCCAGCATCCAGAGGCAAACCTCAACTTTCTAGCCATTTTTCCAACCCGCCGATCAGCCTGTTCAATTGCCGCTTGCGGCCTGCGCGCAGTGATTCTCCGGGGCGAATATTCTGCGTCCGCCAAAACCAGGATGGCATGTCGCCACGCAATATCGGATCGTCCGCCGCAAGATAGTTTTCCTCCGCCCAGTGCTGTTTCAGGTTTTTCAGCCCGGATAGTTTTTCTGATACCCGCTTTCTTATCTCTGCATTGCGTGGGGACGCATTTATGGCGTCTATATATCTCCATAATAAGGCATAGGACATGTAGGGCGCATTGGCCGGCAACGCGCTAATTTCCTCTACGATGAGGGCAATGGCCGCCTCCGGATCACCGTCTTTAATATATTGAGACGAAAAGTTCGCAATTTGTTGATGGCGCCCTCTTATATCGAGATCCGATGGCGGGAATTTCTGGTAAAACTGTTTGACCATTTCAAACGCTTTTTCTTTTTCATCGAAGGCGCGGTTAGTGATCTGCATCATCCGGTTCGAGGCATGGGAGGCAATAAGGTCATCGCCATCAAGCAAAGAGGCAAAATAGACATGTGCCAACTGTGCCCGAAACGTTAAAAAGGCCCCTTCGCCAAGCGCAAGCCGGTCCAGTCGATCTTCCGGCATAGCAGCAGGATTCATGGTTATGAGATTGAGGTGTTTGCTAACGATCGCCAACTGAGTGTCGAACTTATGCTTCACCCCAAGTTCTTCCCAAAATCCATTGGCGACTTGCGTAGGCGACAAAATATCCAGACAGGCACACTGCGCGAAGCTGTCAGGTTTGTTCTCATCTTTGGTCTGAGCGGTAACTGAAAAACTCGACACCATATAGATCAGCGCTAATCCGGTCAGGCCCACATAATTGCGACTATACTTTAATTTTAGCATGCTATTTTCTCCATTCCGGAGTGCAGCTATCGCGACCATCACTGCCCTCGCAAGCGTGCTGTGATGACCGGTCATTTAATGTCGTTGAGTGAAATGTCAGATAAACCTTGGCCGCGCATATTGAGCCTAGGGTCAGAACCTGATGGTCAAAACGGTCTATGGCACCGTCTTCAGGGTTTTTTTGAATACAGATAAATTACGTCGGCTTAGCGGTGCTTCATCGCCATTGGTAAGTTGAACAACAAAACTGCTGCTGTCGTCGCGCAGCTTGATCGCCAACACATGGCGACCATTAATCAAGGCTCCACGATGCGATTTGAGAAAACCGCCCGCACTAAAGTCGTCACTGATCTGCGCGAGAGTTTTACGCACCATCATTGCCCCGCGTACCGTACGCAATTCCACATAATTACCCGCCGCCTTAATCCAGTAAATATCGGCAAAAGGGATAGAAAGGGATTTGCCATTTTCGCGCACCTCATATCTGGTAGGCGGCGGATCGCCGGGCAGGTCTTTGGTTTGAAGGCGCAAAACCATGGCTGAAATAGCCACATATACCATCAGCCACAAACCAATAGATTCGAGCCAGATCTCGCCATATTTATGCACGACGTGCACAGGCTCCCATGCCCATGCGACACGGGCATTCATAAACAGATGCAAAATCGTGTCTAAAAAAACGTGGACACCGGATAAAAATAACCCGAGCGCGCCCAAACGTAATACCGTGTCCGAAAATCCGCTTTTTGGGTTTGATCTCGCCTTTGCCGTTAGCGCCCAGCAAAGCCGGGGTATAAAAATCCATATCCCATAGAACACCAGCAACACCGCCAACTGGGTAATCAGATCAACATTCGGTGCCCTGGCAACGTGGTATAAAAGCACTTTAATAGCAGCAAAGGCATATAAAACCACGGGTATTGATGCCGCATAGAGCCAGTAGATAGCGCGCCATTGCCCAGGCAATGGACCTTTAGCGCCTTCATGCAGAAGATTGAAAATTGAATTTGGAGAAAATCCGAACTTTTGCACGTTAACCTCAATCACTCCCACCGCCTGCACCGACGCGAATATTTGCGCCGGCACCAGGTATTCGGCAATCAAACAAGGTCGGGATTTTTATGGTAGAAATTGCCCAAGGCAAGTTAAGCTTTGGAAAACTCCGCTACGATGCTTGCCTATAAAAACGAACACGGGCTTAATTCACCAAAGCTTTAGAGAGACTCATGACACGCGCCAGAACCAAAATTGTTGCCACCCTCGGCCCGGCCAGCCAATCGCCGGAAATGATAGCCGCTTTGGTTAAGGCTGGTGTTGATGTTTTTCGCATGAATTTCTCCCATGGCGCTTACGAAGACCATCGCAAAATTTACGACACCATTCGCGCCCATGAACGTGAAGCCAACAAACCCATCGCCGTATTGGCCGATTTGCAAGGCCCTAAATTACGGCTTGGCAAGTTTGAAAATGACGAAATTAATCTGACTCAGGGACAAAGCTATCGCTTCGATATGGATGCCACATTGGGCGACGAGACCCGTGCGCCTTTGCTGCATCCCGAAATATTCAAAGTGCTCAAGAAGGGCGAATTGCTGCTCATTGATGATGGGCGCATGCGCTTTGAAATCACCGAAGTTGGCGACGATTTTGCCAACGCCACCACCCTGACCAATGGCAAGCTTTCGGCCAATAAGGGCGTCAATTTGCCGGGTGCACGGCTGCCAATATCTGCCATCACCGATAAGGATATGAAGGATCTGTCCTTCGCTTTATCGCTGGGGGTTGATTGGGTAGCCTTGTCCTTTGTGCAAGGCCCTGAAGATGTCGCCGAATTGCGCAAATTGGTAAATGGCAAAGCCGGTATCATCTCCAAATTGGAAAAACCGCTGGCGATTTCCCGGCTCACCGAAATTTTGGAATTGTCGGACGCGGTCATGGTCGCCCGCGGCGATCTTGGCGTTGAATTGCCGCCGGAAGACGTGCCGGTATTACAAAAACAAATTATTCGCGCCGGACGCGCGTTGGGCAAGCCGGTCATTGTCGCCACGCAAATGCTCGAATCGATGATCAGCAATCCCGCCCCGACCCGCGCGGAGGCCTCTGATGTAGCCACGGCGGTTTATGATGGTGCCGATGCGGTGATGCTATCTGGCGAAAGCGCCGTTGGTGCCTATCCGGTCGAGGCGATTGAGATGATGCACCGGATCATCCGCCGGGTGGAACGCGCCGACAGTTACCAGCGATTGCAGGCCGCCGAACGGCTGGAGCGCGAAGCGACAACACCGGACGCCATTATGGCCGCCGCGCATTTGGCCGCCGACACCATCTGCGCGTCCTCCATTGTCTGTTACACCTCATCAGGCTCCACCGCGATACGGGCCTCGCGCGAACGGCCAATTCAGCCGATTTTGGGCCTCACCCCCAATCACACCACCGCGCGCCGTTTGGCTTTGGTCTGGGGGGTTACGCCGGTCGAAATTGAAGACGCGCAAGATATTGATGACATGATTAATAAGGCCATTTGCCAGGTCAAGGTCGAAGGCTTTGCCAAACCACGCGACCGCATTGTGGTCACCGCCGGCATACCGTTTGGCACGCCGGGCAAAACCAATCTCATGCGCATTGCCCGGGTGGAATAGCCAAGAGCTAAACTGATATGGCCCCACCCCTCCTCCATGTACGCGATATTGAGCAAAGCTTTGGCAACACCCAGGTGCTGGATGGGGCCGAGTGCGCGTTGCACGCTGGCGAGCGACTGTGTGTTGTCGGGCGCAATGGCTCCGGCAAATCCACGCTGCTCAAGGTCATGGCGGGCCTGATTGAGCCAGAAGGCGGCACTGTTTTTGTGCAACCGGGCACCACCATACGATATCTGCCGCAAGAGCCGGACTTTGCCGGTTTCACACGCATTGGTGATTATGTCGAAGCCGGGCTGGCCCCGGGAGACGATCCCTATCGGGCGCAGTCACTGATGTACGCTTTGGGGCTTAGCGGCGAAGAAGACCCGAAACTGGTTTCTGGCGGCGAGGCACGGCGCGCGGCTTTGGCCCGCACCTTGGCACCGCAGCCCGATGTTTTGCTGCTTGATGAGCCGACCAATCATCTGGACCTGCCGACCGTCGAATGGCTGGAGCAGGAATTGTCTTCGCTGTCCTCGGCGCTGGTGCTGATCAGCCATGACCGGCGGTTTCTGGAGCGCCTGAGCCGCAAGACCCTGTGGGTGGATCGCGGCCAATGCCGCATGCTGCATAAGGGTTTTGGCGCGTTCGAGGATTGGCGCGATGAGGTGCTGGAAAAAGAAGAATTGGAACAGCACAAGCTGGCGCGCAAAATTGTGCGCGAGGAACACTGGCTGCGCTATGGCGTTACCGCGCGGCGCAAGCGCAATATGCGCCGGGTTAAGAACTTGCAGGATTTACGCAGCCAAAAACGCGACTTTGAGGGGCCAAAGGGCAATATCACCCTGAATGTCGCCGAGGGGCGCGGCGCGGGCAAAATCGTCATTGAGGCCAAGGGCATTGGCAAAGCCTATGGCGACCAGACATTGGTGCAGGACTTCTCTTGCCGCCTCACCCGGGGCAGCCGTATCGGCATTGTCGGCCCCAATGGCGCGGGCAAAACCACACTGTTAAAAATGCTCATCGGAGAGTTGGCCCCCGACACCGGCAGCGTCAAAATCGGCAGCAATATTGATCTGGTCAGCATGGACCAGAACCGCTCGGCGCTAGACCCAAATTGGTCACTCAAAGAAGCGCTGACCAATGGCGGCGACATGGTTGATCTGGCCACGGGGCGCAAGCACGTCATGGCCTATATGAAGGATTTTTTGTTCACGCCGGATCAAGCGGGAACCCCGGTTTCGGTGCTGTCCGGCGGCGAAAAAGCGCGGCTAATGCTGGCGCGCTCACTGGCGCTGCCAGGTAATTTTCTGGTACTTGACGAACCGACCAATGATCTTGATCTCGAAACCCTAGATTTGCTGCAAGCCTTTCTGGCCGATTATGTCGGCACGGTCATGCTGGTCAGCCATGACCGGGACTTTCTCGATCGGGTGACCACGTCGATCATTGTCCATGAAGGCCAAGGCAAATGGCGCGAATACCCCGGCGGCTATTCCGATATGCTGCGCCAACGCAAAGCCGCGCCCGCCGACCGGAAAAAACAAAAAAAAGGCCAGAAAGCCAGTAAATCAAAACCAACACCTACTGACGCGAAGCCGAACACCGTAAAACCGGGAAAAACCAAGCTCACCTTCAAAGACCAGCACGCGCTCAAAACCCTGCCCCAAGAAATTGCGGCCTTGGAGACGCGCATCAGCAAGATCAACACAATACTGGCCGACCCCGATTTGTTCACCAAAGACCGCAAACGCTTCGACCAAGCCAGCGCCGCCCTAACCGACGCCACCACAAAACTCGAAGAAATGGAACTTCGCTGGCTGGAACTGGATGAATTGTCTGGCGGGTAAACGCACAAGCCCAACAGGGCATTCCAAAAACACTTTACCCGTCACCCCGGCGAAGGCCGGGGTCCACCTTTTACGCTTGAACACCGCAAAGGAAGACTGGATACCGGCCTACGCCGGTATGACGATGAGAGTTCGTTGAATATCTGTTATATATCCAATACTTAATCGTAATGCAGGAAACAAGAATAAGCTTTGCGCCTAGACAAAGCCCGCGCTTTTCCGCCATGATTAGATCATGAAGCTATATTTAAAAGCATTAGCCAGTATTTTCGCCTCACCCAAAGCATGGTGGGATGAACTTTACGCGCGATTACCTGAAAATAACGTAGATCAATTCTGGTTGAAATATCATGCGCCCAAGTTAGAGCCAGAGGCTGGCGCACGCTTGCGCCGCTATATCCGCAATGCGGTGCTAGTTTGGATAGTGTCGGTCATTGTGGGCGGCATCTGGCTGTCCACCACGGGCGTAAATTTCCTTTTCCTTTCCGACCTTTTTTTGGGCCTTACCGACAGTGAAAAGGTAACTGGCATTCGCACGGTTGGGCTGGCCGTGGGGACATTAGCGGCAGGTTTGCTCGCGGTGATTACGCTGGCTAATTCATTAAACCGCACAGTGCAGAATGACGAAAACATCGCCAATGAGCATCGTAAATCTGATGCCGAAATTTTCGCCCGCTCCACTGACCAATTAGGCAATGAAAAAACACCCACGCGACTTGGTGCGCTTTATGCGCTGGAAGCCTTGGCCAAGGATACTCTGGACCGTGAAGGACCAAAATCCCACCTCGCCCGCCAGATATTAGAAACTCTGGCCGCCTTTATCCGTGAGCGCAGCGGCCCTTTGGTGGAAGATTGGGAAAAGAAATATACCGTCACGATAACAGATGAAGAAACCAAAGAAGAAACCGAAGAAATTCGCCTTCCCTATAGGAATAAAGAGGGTAAGTTTGTTGCTGATAAATTTAACGCCTACATCACCACCTTAGAACCCGCCCCGGAAGACATTCAGGCCGCTTTTAAAATCATCATCCGATCTTTCCCACTTGAGGCACGACCAGATAGTGAGGAAGGCAGTCTCAACCTCAGCCGCACATGGCTTGCCAAAGTAACCATGCCCAATGAGTCGGGTCTCCAAAAGCTCAACCTAAATCGCACACATATGGAACAGGCAAACTTATCACGAACGCATATGGAAGGGGCTAACCTATTTGGAGTACATATGGAGGGGGCGAACTTAATAGAAGCGCATATGCAAGAGGCGAGCTTAATTGGGGCGCATATGGAGAGGGCGTACTTATTTAGAGTACATATGGAAGGAGCGGATTTATTTAGAGCGCAAATGGAAACCTCTATTTTAAATGGCGCACATTTAGAAAGGGCGGACTTAACAGAAGCGCGTATGCAAGGAGTGACTTTATTAGACGTACTTATGGAGGGGGCGAACTTGAGAAATACCGATTTCAAAGACAGTCAAGGGTTAAACCGGGAACAACTTGCCGTTGCACGTTGGTACCCAGACTACCCGCCGATCAACGTTCCCAAAACCCTCCTCCCTTTGCCCCATGACGGGTTTGGCAATCCGCTTCCGCCTAATGCGGGTGAAAATGAAGAGAGTTAAGGCAAGCAGCACGTTTTTCCCCTTCTCCCTTTGGGAGAAGGTTGGGATGAGGGATTTGGGAAGTGCAAAAACAAGCACCACGGCGGCAAGCCTTACACCGCATTATCCCCTCACCTCAATCCTCTCCCCATCGGAGAGGAGGCGCAGTTGAAACTTTGAGCGCGTTCTAACCCCTTCTCCCTTTGGGAGAAGGTTGGGATGAGGGATTTGGAAACGGCAAAAATAAGCACCACGGCGGCAAGCTTTATACCGCATTATCCCCTCACCTCAGTCCTCTCCCAACGGGAGAGGAGGTGCTGTTGCGATATTTGAGGCTTTTTTCTGGTTAAAAGAGCACCCGTTTCAAACTGCCTGTATTACCGCGGGGTCGACGCGGAACTGTACCAGATCATCGCGGCGCATGAGTTTGCCGGATGCTCGTACTGGTTCGCCGACCATGGCCAACACCTCTTCGCGTAATGGCTCGCCTTCTGGGCCGGTGAGTACAAAAATGGCGCGTTTGCCGGCTTTGTCTTTGGCGACAAACCATGGGGTGCCGCCCATGCGGATGCACAGTGATGCGCAGGCTTTGTGGGTTTTGCCGCTGCCCGGACGCATGGCCCCGGCCCAGCATTTGGCGTCCAGAATTTCGCCATTCAGCGCTGCGAGGCCGAGATATTCCTCTTCCACCGGCGGAGCGGCAACGGCATTTTTCGCATCGCCCAGCCAATCCTGATTATCGACCACCGCCAGCAATCTGTGGCGGCCACGCGATATCACCGTGCCGCGCACCCAGACCGGCTTGCCTTCATACGGGGCCAGTATGGCGCTTGCCCCGCATTTGCTGCTGCACACCAAAGACACCGAACGCATTTGCCCATCCAGCGCCGCAGTACGCAAAACCGGATAAGGTGTTTGTTCGACAATGCCTTCAATATCGCGCACCTCCCCCATGTCCCAATCGCCGCTGCCCCACCCTTGTTGGTGCACCGCCGCTTTGGCCCCGCCAAGCGCAACACCGACCAGCCCGATACCGGCGGTCAAAATCATGGCGCGCCGGTCTGCCGACGACAATTTGGCATTATAGCCAACAAAAAATTCGTCTTTTTTGGGCGTTTTAGACATTGGCGGCCTCGTCAATCACGGCGGGTTTGGTCGGCGTTCCGGGCGGCAGCGGATCGGGGTGCACATAGACCATGCCCCCATCAATCTGCACCCGATAGGTGGAAATTTTTTCTTCAAATGGCGCCGGTGAGCGCCCGTCTTCGGGCCGGTATTGCCAGCCATGCCACGGGCAGGTGATGCAACCATCAACAATACGCCCCTCGCCCAATGGCCCGTTTTGGTGGGCGCAGACATTGCTCACCGCGCTGATTTTGCCGTCATAGCGAAATACGGCAATGCGGGCATCGCTCTCGGTACGCACAATTTTAGCGCGGTTTTCGGCAATTTTGTCCGGTGGCCCGATATTGATCCAGCCATCCAGCGAGGCTTTCACGCGCCGGTCCGTCACCCGGCCAGTGAAAGCCGAAAAAATATGCAAACCAGCGACGATACAAAAAAGCCCGATAACACTGGCCGGATAAAACTCGGCCTTCTCTTCTTGCACAATGCCCAGCATGACGTGCATGACCAGCAAGCCATAGGCAACGTAAACGCCCATATGGATGCGTTTCCACACACTCGCGCCCAAAGCCGCTTGCCAATAATCATGGCTGCTGACCGCTAACATGGCCAATAAAATAAGCGCCGCAACCCCAAGGCTTTCAAACGGAAACCCGGCGATTGACGTGTATTGAACATTGGAGGCAAACAGGGCCACCACCGGGTTAAGCGCCGAAAACCCCTGATACCACATCAGCGTCAGCCCGGCATGGGTCAGCGCCAGCGAAAAGCACCAAACCCCCATATGACGGCGATTGTACAAAAGCGGCTTAAAGCGCGCACTTATGCGCGCCAATGGACCGATGGAGAGGATGATATTGAGCAATAAAAATGCTGCCGCCCCGAAAGCCCGTATCAGAATTTGAACAGGTGCCAAAGACTCGCCCGGTTGGCGCGACGCCATGGTCAAGCCAACAAAAACCGCCACAAACAAGATGGTGCCAAACAGCACAATCGCATCATAACGCCATTTAAAACCATTCCATTGAACGGGGGTAAATTGGTGACTCATGAGCTTGCCTCTTCTAGCATAATTCCGGCGGGCAATGCATCATTCAGCGGCGCAGCGGGGCGCAACATCAGCGCCGCCATAACCCCCAGCGCCACCAGCGGTATCAGCACCATCCATATGCGTGCATGGGCGCGTCGCCAGGTGCGCGGCGGCACCAGCTCGGCCGGACCTTTAAGGAGCCGAAACAGCAAAACCGGCCACAGAATAATCGCCCCCCAAAATATGGTCAGACGAAACCCGATACCACTGCCTTTGGCGGCGGGGACAAGGCGGCCAACGCCAAAAACAATGAAATACAACGCAAAAACTACGCCCAAGAGCAAATAAAACCCAAGGGCGCTGGCCAAAGCCGTAGCGGCAGCGATACTCATTGGGAACCTCCAGAGCTACCGGCAAAAGGAACACCGGAAAGGTCAACCATTTCGCGCTTCCACGAGATTAAATCATCACGATTAAACTGGCTCAGATGGTCATGGCCGCAGGCCCGCGCTAACACCTGCATAAGTTCAACCGACGCATCAAAGAAATTGTGCAATTGCTTGGCCGATTGCTCAATGATCAACCGCGCTTCCAAATGCGATTTCTGCGTGGCAATCCCCACCGGGCAATTATCGGTATTGCAGGCGCGCATGGCGATGCAGCCAATGGCCTGCATGGCCGCGTTGGAAAGCGCAATGGCGTCTGCGCCCAGCGCCAAGGCTTTTACAAAATCGTCCGCCGTGCGCAAACCGCCGGTAATCACCAAACTCACATCTTTGGCACCGCACGCATCCAAATGCCGCCGCGCCCGCGCTAATGCCGGTATGGTTGGCACGGAAATATTGTCCCTAAAAATCAACGGTGCCGCGCCGGTGCCGCCGCCCCGGCCATCAAGAATGATATAATCAACGCCAATTTCCAGCGCCGCATCAATATCCGCCTCAATATGTTGCGCCGAGAGTTTATAGCCAATGGGAATGCCGCCGGTACGTTCCCGAACTTGCGCGGCAAACTCCTTAATCGGCTCAATACTGTCCCAATCGGGAAAACGCGACGGCGAAATCGCGTCATCGCCGGGTTTAAGACCGCGCACTTGCGCGATTTTTGCGGTGACTTTGGCACCGGGCAAATGCCCGCCAGTGCCAGTTTTGGCCCCTTGACCGCCTTTGAAGTGAAACGCCTGAACCAGATCCAGTTTGTCCCACGAAAACCCGAACCGCGCCGAAGCCAGTTCGTAAAAATAGCGACTGTTTTCAGCCTGTTCCTCGGCCAGCATACCGCCTTCGCCAGAACAAATGCCGGTGCCTGCCAGTTCCGCGCCGCGCGCCAATGCTATTTTGGCCGACGCTGACAGTGCCCCAAAACTCATATCGGAAACGAATAAAGGGATGTCCAGTTTCAGTGGCTTTTTGGCTTTGGGGCCAATAATGACTTCCGTGCCAACCGACGCACCGTCCAATAATGGCGGGCGGGCAAGCTGGGCAGTGATCAACTGGATATCTTCCCACAATGGCAAATCCGTTCGCGGGGCGCCCATAGCCCCCATCGCGCCATGATGCCCGGTTTTGGCGAGGCCATTGCGGGCATAGCCAAGGATTTGGGCATTATACGGTTCTTCGGGCGTGCCATGGGAGGTATCGGCGTATTGCCCCAAATATTCATCGCGGGCAAAGGGCTGCGGGTTCACGTCATGCCATGCGGCAATTTCGTCTTCGTCAACCCAGACCTTGCCGTCTTCAATCCATGCGTTGAATTTGTGCAAGGCTTCCGAGTTCGCATACTCGCTAACCCCGGTATCAACTTTGTAATCCCAAAAATGCACGCCGCATATCAGATTGTCATTCTTGTCGACAAATCCGTCAGCCATAAGCGCCCCGCGGTGCAGGCAACGTCCGTAAAACACGCTGACATTTTCATCAAAGCGGGTAACCACCAAATCAACATTAGCGACCAAAGCGTGGCGCGGCTTGCGATCGTCTAATTCGTTCAATTCAAAAAGCGATGTTTTTGGCATAATATCCTTCTGGGCTTTGAGTATTGTGGCATCCTACCGGGGTTATGAGTTGTGACAACAACAAAAGGTTACAAACGACGGTTTTGTCTTGCCCAAATTAGCACCGCGACGTATGTCCATAAAACAAATTGTAGAAGATTGAATCATGAAAAAATCCCATTTCGCCGCGATTGTTATCGCCGTACTCGCCATTTTGTACTTTGGGGTGCGTGGCCTTTTGAGCGCCCCGCAGGACAATACGCCGACGCAGGCCGCAAGCGCACCGCCAGAAGCGTTCAAAGTGGTGGTGCGCGAACTCACCGCCAGCACCCGGCCGGGCGTGTTGATTTTGCGTGGCCGCACCGAAGCCGCGCGCACGGTCAGTGTACGCGCCGAAACTGCTGGCGCGGTGGCCTCTGCCAATGTGCTTGAGGGCAGTATGGTCAAAAGAGGTCAGGTTTTATGCCGCCTCGGCGTGCAGGCACGTCAGGCCAATCTCGACCAGGCCAAAGCCAATCGCGAAGCCCTGAAGCTGGAATGGGAAGCCGCGCGCACGTTAGAGGAAAAAGGCCATCGCTCGGCCAATGCCACCGCATCGGCCAAGGCCGCCTATGACGCCGCTCAGGCCGGGGTTACGCAGGCGCAGGTTGAACTTTCCAACATTAATATTCGCGCACCATTTGATGGCGTGTTTGAAAGCCGCGATGCCGAAGTTGGCGATTACCTCACCCGCGGTCAATCCTGCGGTGTGGTCGCTGAACTTGACCCGCTTATCATTGCCGTTAACGTTTCCGAACTTGACATTGCTTCGGTGCAATTGGGCATGTCGGGGCGCGCCCTTTTGGCCTCCGGCCAGACCATGGACGGCCAAGTACGCTATATTAACCCGGTCGCCGATGCCGCCACCCGTACCTTTCGTGTGGAAGTGCAGGCGGATAATCCGGGCGCAGATTTGCGCGCCGGTATGACCGCCGAATTGCATCTTGAAGGCGGGGCCATCGCCGCGCAACGCATACCGGCCGACACGATGGTGCTCAATGATCAGGGCCGCCTCGGCGTGCGTGTGGTCGACGAGACTAAAAAGGTACGGTTTCATCCTGTCGACATCATTGAAGATGAAGGCGATGGCGTATGGGTAACCGGGCTTGCACAGCGCGTGCGCCTGATTGTCGAGGGGCAGGACTTTGTCCGCGATGGCATTGACGTTGAACCTGTGAGCGAGTCATGAATAAAATCGTTTCCGCTGCCATCGACAGGTGGCGTACGAGTTTATTAATATTGTTTACTGGCCTGTTTGCCGGGCTGACTTCCTACATTACCTTGCCAAAAGAATCCGATCCGAACATTCCGGTACCGTTTATTTATGTCGGCGTACCCTTGGAAGGCGCATCGCCCGAGGACGCCGAACGGTTGGTAGTACGGCCGTTGGAGACCGAATTACGGTCTTTATCCGGCGTTAAAGAGTTAAATTGTTCTGCCGAAGTCGGCATTGGCTACTGCGTCACCGAGTTTGAAGTAAATTTCGACCAAAATCAGGCGCTGATTGATGTGCGCGACAAGGTCGATAATGCACGCCGCCGCTTTCCCGCCGAAGTCGACGAATGGGTGGTGCAGGAGTTCAACCAAAGCCTGCAACCGGTATTGGCCATTACCCTATATGGTGACGCGCCGGAACGTACCATTTACGCGCTGGCCAAAGAGTTGGAACGCGAATTGGAGGCCTACCAATCCGTCCTCAGCGCCGACCTTTCTGGTTCGCGTGAAGAGGTGTTGGAGATTGAAATCGACCCGTCGCGGCTTGAAGGCTATGACATTACCTATGAAGAAATTCTGGCCGCCGTATCGGGCAATAATGCGCTGATAACTGCCGGCAATCTCGACACCGGAACCGGGCGTTTTCAGGTCAAAGTGCCGGGGTTGATTGAAAATGCCGAAGACCTTCTCAACCTGCCGGTGCGCGCCCGCGAAGACCGGGTGGTGCGCCTGCGCGATGTCTCCACCGTAAAACGCACCTTTAAAAATGCCGACAGCTTCGCCCGTTATGACGGCCAGCCGGCCATCGCCTTGCAAGTGGTCAAACGTCTTGGCTCGAACCTGATTGAAACCACCGAAGCGGCGCGGCGCATTACCAACCGGATCAGCAAGGATTGGCCGCAAAGTGTGCATGTGGCCTACAGCCTCGACCAATCAACCAATATTCGCGATTCCATGGCGCAGCTCATCGCCTCGGTAACCACGGCAATTTTGCTGGTGATGATTTTGGTGGTCGCCGCCCTTGGCTTGCGCTCCGGCTTGTTGGTGGGCTTTGCCATTCCCAGCAGCTTTTTGCTGACCTTTTTCCTCATCGGCCTTGTCGGCATGAGTATCAATTTCATGGTGCTGTTCGGCCTGGTGCTAGCCGTTGGCATGTTGGTCGATGGCGCCATTGTTATTGTTGAATATGCCGATCGCAAAATGGCCGAAGGCATGGACCGGGTAAATGCCTATAAAATGGCTGGGGAGCGGATGTTTTGGCCGGTGGTCTCATCGACCGCGACCACGTTGGCAGCGTTCGTGCCGTTCTTGTTCTGGGACAGCATTGCTGGCAAATATATGAGCTTTCTGCCCAAGACCTTGATTTTGGTGCTGTTGGCATCATTAGCCATGGCGCTGTTATTCCTGCCCGCTATTGGCTCGCTAATTGGCAAGCGCCCGGACGATGCCGACGACCAGATTGGGCAAGTCAGCGCCGGTGCTGGCGACCCCAAAGCCCTGCCGGGCTTTACCGGGCTTTATGCGCGCTTTATTGCCCGCATGGTCAAGCATCCGATCATGGTGGCCATGGTGGCCGTTTTTATTGTGGTCAGCGTATTCTCGTGGTTTATCGCCACCCCGCACAAGGTTGAATTTTTCCTCTCCACCGAGCCGGAGCAGGTGTTTGTTTATGTGCGCGCTCGGGGCAATTTATCGCCCAGCGAACAAGACGCTCTGGGGGCGATTGTCTCCAAACGCATTGAGGGCATTGAGGGCATTTCCTCCATCTATATGACCACGGGCACCGGCCGTTCTTTGGGTGGTTCCAACACCGCGCCGCCAGAAGACACGGCGGTTACTTTGTTTGTCGATTTTTATCCGTTTGGCTTTCGCCCTGATGGCCGCGAGATAAAAGCGCAAATTGCGGAACGAGTGCGCGACGTGCCCGGCGTGATTACCGAAGTACGCGAATTGCAGGGCGGGCCGCCGGTGGGCAAAGACATTCAGGTCGAATTGTCCGGCGTCAATAGCAACGCCCTGGAAAGCACCGCTCGAAAGATACGCGAACATTTCATTGCGCTGGGCAGCATGCACGATATTGAAGACACCTTGCCTTTGCCCGGCGTTGAATGGCAGTTGGACGTTGACCGCGAGCAGGCAGGCCGCTTCCAGGTCGACATCACCCGCATTGGCGCGGCGGTGCAACTGATTACCAATGGCATTTTGGTGGGCCGTTATCGCCCCGATGATTCCGATGAGGAATTGGACATTCGCCTGCGCTTTACGCCGCAAGCCCGCGATATCAGCCAGCTTGACCAATTGCGCGTTACCACACCCAATGGACCAATACCGATCTCCAATTTTGTCACCCGCACGGCCAGCCCCCGTATTGATAAAATCTCGCGCCGCGATGGCCTGCGGATCATTGAAGTGCGCGCCAACGCCCTGCCCGGCTTTGCCTCCAACCAATTGATTGCCGAGGTCAAGGAATGGCTGGAGACTGCCGACCTGCCAAGCGGCGTGAAGGTGAGCTTTAGGGGCGCTGACGAAGATACCGCCGATGCGTCGAACTTTTTCCTGGGCGCCATGGGCGCGGCCCTGTTCATCATGGCGGTGATATTATTGATGCAGTTTAATAATATCTGGCACGTATTTTTGACCCTGCAGGCGGTGGTGTTGTCGATTGTCGGCGTGTTCATCGGCATTCAACTCAATGCCCCGCTGGATTATATCAGCGTGCTGATGGTCGGCACTGGCGTGGTAGCGCTGGCCGGGATTGTGGTCAACAACAATATTGTGCTGATTGATACCTATCACCACATGCGCGAATTGGGCTTCGCGCCCGATGACGCGGTGGTGCGCACCGCCGCCCAGCGTTTGCGCCCGGTATTATTGACCACCATCACCACGGTTTTAGGCTTGCTGCCTATGGTGTTCATGATTAATGCCAATTTCCTCAAAGGCGAGATTACCATTGGCGGGCCATCTGCCGAATGGTGGGTGCCCTTGGCCGCCACCGTGGTTTGGGGCCTTAGCTTCGCTACGCTTCTAACGCTGATCCTGACCCCGGTGCTGCTGGGCGCGCCATCGCGGGTACGGGCCGGAATTCGCAATGTTCGCAACTTCATTGGATCGCGTTTGGCACCAAAGCACCCGCCCAAACACCCCGCTGAATGAAGGTTATTCCTTATCGATACCTTGTGCTTTCATCGCGCTGCCACAACATTACCGCCAACAGCGTGAACACACCGGTATAGAGTAATAGCCCGATGACGCTTTCGCGTGGCAAAGGCCTCTCCCCCATCACCGCCCAGGCCAGTTCGCCCAATTGCCGTGTCGGGGTGTAGGGCGAGATCATGGCGACCGGACCCGGAAGGCTGTTTGGCGGCACCCACAATCCGCCAAAGAATGAAAGTGGCAGATAGAGCAAGTTGGCGATGGGCACGGCAGCGCGCGCCGGAAACGCGTAGCCAAGCGTCACGCCCATCACAATAAACGGCACACTGCCGAGCAATAGCACCGCTAATAGCTGCAACATTTGCAACAGATTCACCTCAATCTTTGTCGCCATCAACATCAAGCTCCACAGCAGGCCAAGCGCCAGCATAATGAAGAAAAACGCGGAAACCGATTGCCCGATAATCGGGTACAAAGGCGATGCTGGCAGGGTGCGGGCATATTGCTGCCACCGGTCCTCACGGGCTTGCGCGACAGAAATGCCAAATTGGAAAAACGCAATGCCGATTATCGCAAAGGCACTCCACGACCCCATCATTAGCGGGGCAAATTCTGGAAATTCCTGTGAAGGTTGCAGGCCAAAAAATGAAAACAACAGAGACGGAAATAAGACCAGCGGTATCCAATAGGCCGGGGTGCGGATTAACGGCACAAGCGTGGCGCGGATATAGGCGTTTATGATACGCATTAGCGTTCCTCCAGCAGCGTGGTTATGGCCATTTCCAGCGACGCGGACAGCACTTCCAAATCCGAAAATTTAGCACCTGAATTGACCAGTTCGCGCACGCCATCATCGGCATTTTGCGCCAAAAATGTGTGCAGATCGCCATCGGTTTTATGCCAATGCGCCTCGTTCAGTTTGGGCGCTTGCTCCGCCCGAAAACGGATAATCCGCGCGGGCACCAGTTTTTTAATATCGGCCACACTGCCTTGTTTGATAATGCGGCCCTTATTGATCAAGATGATGCGATCCGCCAACGCCTCCGCTTCTTCCAGATAATGCGTGGTCAGAAGGACGCTGCCGCCATTCTTGCGATATTTTTTGAAATAGGACCAAAGTCCGGCCCGCGCACTGGTATCAAGGCCGGTGGTCGGCTCGTCCAAAAACACCATTTCCGGCTGACCGATAAATGCCATGGCCACCGCCAATTGGCGCATTTGACCGCCGCTCATTTGCAGCGCCAGCTTGTCGGCAAGCGGCCCAAGGTTAAACGCCTCAATCAACGCCTTCTCGCTCACCGCATTGGGGAAGTGCGCGCGGGAAAAGCGGATCAGCTCTTTGACCTTCATGCCATGGGGAAAGCTGGCATCTTGCGGCGTTACGCCAATGCGGCTTTTGCCCTCATTGCGGTGCGGCGAAGCCCCAAACAATAAAGCCTTGCCTTTTTGTGGCCGCCGCAGGCCCAGCAGGATATTGATAGCGGTGGATTTACCCGCCCCATTGGGGCCAAGCACCGCCACCGTCTCGCCCGCCTCTATGGCCAGGCTCACGCCGTCCAGCGCCGCCACTTTGCCAAAAGATTTTGATACATTTTGTAATGCCGCCAGCGCCATAAGCTACGTCCCCTTTTGAGTCATACAAAGAACTTTGTAATTCAAAGTATACGAGAATGGCGCGAAAAGCAAGAGGTGGCATGATGGCGGGGGTTGGTAAGGAAAGGGATGAAGCGTTTGGGGTGCCCGCCCTCGTCGCCCAAACGGCGGGCGTAGCCACGCCTTTGGGGGACGAGACGTTGAGAGACCGAAGGGTCCATGTCGAAAAGCCAAGGGTGCTAACCATCTCTATGGGGCCGCCGATTAAGGCTACGGGCGACAAAAAAAGACAAGGCCGTCATTCCGGCGAAGGCCGGAATCCACTCTTTTTTTTCGAGCGACAAGCGAATGAAGATGGACCCCGGTCTGCACCGGGGTGACGGCCTTACTTTGTCATTCCGCCCCTCGCATTACCTCCCCGTGTCATACCGGCGGAAGCCGGTATCCACTCTTTCTTTTCGCATATTCGAGGCAAGGGAAGAGGCACCAGTTGGGGCCAGCGCCCTTAATAAGGACCGGCTAGCGATACCGTTAGCTCTATCGACCCCCTCCGCGTCGCCCGGAAACATAAGAAAAGGCAGCGGTGAAGAGGTCGCGACCATAACACTTGATTGAAAACATGAGTATTGATAGATTTAAATTTATTTGGAGATAGATATGTCAAAAAGTCATCCATATATTTCTGGCCCAAACAACATATCAAAAATGATAAATCATCTACGAAAAGCATTTCCCGCAACAGTAAATGCCGACACCATAAAAAAACTCGGCTTAGCGCCTCAAAACGAAAGTTACTTGATTAACGCGCTACATTTTGTGGGCATCATTGACGAAAATGGTACGAAAACGGGGGAGGCAAAATCAGTATTTTCATCACACATAGACGAAGATTTCCACTCAGGGTTTAGTCAATTAGTTAAGATTGCTTATTCAGATTTATTTGAACTTCATGGGGACTCTGCTTGGACTTTGAGTAAAGATAGATTAATTGGTTTTTTTCGACAATCTGATGAAACGAGTGCTACAATTGGATCTAGACAGGCATCAACATTTCAAGTGTTCGCAGCAATGTCTGGCTACGGAGCATTGCCAAGCGCTCGGGCGGGCATTGCAATGCCAAAACCAAGAGCAAAACCTGACTCAAACAAAAATAAGGCCAGCGCAAGTAATGCGGGAGGGGGGAAATCCAAACAACGCGCTATGGTCGACAATGGTGATTTTTCATTAACCGTACGCGTGGAAATAAATCTCCCGTCCGACGGCTCTAAAGAAACATATGATTCCATATTCAAAAGCATCAAAGAAAATTTGTTGAATGGTAATTGATCTTAAAATTTTTGAAGATATCGTTCGAGTAGCTAAACACTACACCGATATTTCGAGTGAATCATCTGCCGAAACAGTCAATTTGCACCCTTTTGACGAAAGGAATATTCACCCAGAAATAAGCAAGGTATCCATTAGTTTATTTGACGATGGGCATTTTTCTCAAGCCACATTTGAGGCTTTTAAATACATTGATAAAGAGGTTTTGCAACTTGCGGGAATTAACAAAACTGGTGTTGCCCTTATGATGGCAGCTTTTAATGAGAATAATCCGAAAATTCAACTTAACAATCTATCTACTCAAAGCGAAAAGGACGAACAAAAGGGATTTTCATTTCTTTTTTCTGGCGGAGTCGCGGCAATACGAAATCCGAGAGGGCACGAAGTAGGGAATATCGATACTGTAGAACAGTGTTTGGATCACCTTAGCTTGGCATCATTTCTTGTGAGAAGGATAAAAGGTAGAGTTTTCTCTCAGCAGCCGGGCTGAGTAAAGATGGACCCAGGTCTACACCGGGGTGACGTGTAGAGTGGGAGGCTCGGATTACGTATCGTCAGAATGGCTGTGGCTAAGCGGGAGCGGGCACCACACCATTAATTACAAATTTCGTCATAGAGGTCTCGCCAATCAGGATTGACGCTCTCAATGCGTTTAACCTTCCAGCTTCGCTGCCATTCTTTCATACGTTTTTCACGTGTGATGGCCGCTTCCATGGTCTCGAACTGTTCATAAAACACCAGTGTTTTAATGCCGTATTTTTTGGTGAACCCGTCTGCCACACCCTCTTTGTGCTCCCACACCCGCTTGGGCAAGTTACTGGTCACACCAATATACAAAGTGCCATTTGGCTTACTCGCCATTATGTAAACGCAGGGATGTCTTTCCATACCGCCACTTACCACAAACCAATGTTCCGGCCTACGCTTTTGCGTTATTCCGCCCCCGGTCTGCACCGAGGTGACGGCCTTACTTTGTCATTCCGGCGGCGGCCGGAATCCACCTTTCTTTTGGTGTCTTAAAACATACGAAGATGGACCCCGGTCTGCACCGGGGTGACGGCCTAGTTCTCTATTCCCCAGCCTTGGCCTTCTGTTCCAACTCAATAAGACGCTCTGCGCAGACGGTTTCGGCCAAAGTGTGCAGATGTTTGGTGCGTTCACCGAGCCAGTTCAGGGCTTCGGTGGAAATGGTATAGTGTTTGGAATAGCGGGCTTTGACATAGGCGTCGCGTAGCTTGTTGAAATTGGCCCGGGCGGCGCGATTGTCGCGCGGCCACGCGGCCACAAGGCGTTTGTCCAAATCCTCGGTCAAGGCGCGTAATTTGCGCAAATCATGGGTTGCCGGGCTATAATTGGTCAGGGCCAGCAGGATTGCCGCGTAAATCTGCTCGGCTGCCTGATGCAACAGAAATGCGGCATGTTTGTTGGAGCCGCGTTGCATACTCGCTTGCCAGTCAATTAAAAATTCGCCAGCGGTTTCGGCGTGTTCCTCAAAATGTTCCTTGGCCATCGCATAGGCGTCTTTGGCGTTCAGGGGTTTTGGCGTGGCCAGTTTTACATTGGGTTTTTCGTGCAGCACCACACCCTGTTTTTGGATGTCGCAGAAGAAATACCGGCCCTCGGACAGGGCGCTGTTTACTTCGTCGAGGCTGTGGACAATGAAGCTCACCGGCGTGCGTATGCTCTTGTCGCGCATCAGGGTTTCGGTGGCTTCGTACCAGTATTTGGTGAAGTCGGTCAGCTTCTTATGGCTGACGATTACCAGCAAATCATAATCGCTTTTATAGCCCTTTTTGGTGTACGGCTCGTCGACCCAATCGCCGCGCGCATAAGAACCAAACAGGATTACCGACAGGATGCGGCCTTGCTTGCGCCACTCGGAATTGCCCAAGGCAATGGCGTCGGCAAACTCGGCAAAGAGAATGTCTTTGATGCGGTCCAGTTCGCGCCTTTTACGCGCCGGTAAATGCTGTAAATCTGTGTTCATACGCATCGGCCATAGTCAGCACACGATTGATCCGTGCGCAAGGCCGGGA
>JAJFFO010000018.1 GCA_021776615.1 Robiginitomaculum sp.
TCCTTAGCGTACCATGGGAAGAGCGCCGCTAGCGCGCCCGCTAAATTGCCCGCTCGACCAACATTTTCTTGATCTCGCCAATGGCTTTTGCCGGGTTGAGGCCCTTGGGGCAAACTTGCGTGCAATTCATAATGGTGTGGCAGCGATACAGCCGGAACGGATCTTCAAGCGCATCAAGGCGCTCGCCGGTGGCTTCGTCGCGGCTGTCAATCAACCACCGATACGCCTGCAAGAGCGCCGCCGGGCCAAGATAGCGATCGCCATTCCACCAATAGCTTGGGCACGCGGTTGAGCACGACGCGCACAATATGCACTCATAAAGCCCGTCCAGCTTTTCGCGGTCTTCAATGGCCTGTTTCCATTCCTTATCGGGCGCTGGCGTGGTGGTCTTGAGATAAGGCTGCATGGCCGCATGCTGGGCGTAAAAATTGTTCAAATCCGGCACCAGATCCTTAACCACCGCTTGGTGCGGCAAAGGCGAAATGGTGACCGCTTTGGATTTGATATCTTCGAGGGGTTTGGTGCAGGCAATGGTATTGCGCCCGTCAACATTCATGGCGCAGGAGCCGCACACACCCTCGCGGCAGGAGCGCCTGAAGGTCAGTGTCGAATCCACATTATCCTTAATATGGATAATCGCGTGCAACACCATCGGCCCAAATTCACTGGTATCCAGCTCAAAAGTATCCCAATGCGGGTTTTCACCACTGTCCGGGTCGTACCGATAAACCTTGAACGTTCGCAACTTCTTGGGATCAGCACCTTTTGGCGCAGGCCAGTGCTTGCCTTTTTTGATCGTGGAATTTTTTGGAAGCGCTAGTTGAACCATCTCAATACACCCGTACTGCCGGTTGGATATAATCAATTTCGTCGGTGAGCGTGTAGGTATGCACGGGCCGATAATCGAGGCTGACCTTACCGTCAAAATCTATAACGCCCAATGTGTGCTTCATCCACTTCTCGTCATCGCGGTCAGCAAAATCTTCGCGCGCGTGGGCACCGCGACTTTCCTCGCGCGCCAGTGCACTATTGATCAAAACCGTAGCCTGACTAAGAAGATTATAAAATTCCAGACTTTCAACCAGATCAGAATTCCAGATCATCGAGCGATCCGAGACCTTCATTTCTTTAGTCTTTTCCCACAATGCATCGAGCTTTTCTTTGCCCTCGGCCATAGTTTCGCCGGTGCGGAATACCGCGGCAAAGTTTTGCATGATGGTTTGCAATTCAAGGCGCAAATCGGCGGTGCTGATCGTGCCATTGGCATTGCGCACCGCATCAAAACCTTTAAGCGCGGCATCGCTGGTCACGTTTGACAAATCCCGTTGACGCGCACCAGGTTTTAATATTTCGGCGCAGCGTTGCCCGGCGGAGCGGCCAAACACCACGATATCCAAGAGCGAATTACAACCAAGCCGGTTGGCACCATGCACAGAAGACGATGCCGCCTCGCCCGCCGCAAAAAGGCCCGTTACAATCGCGTCCGGATCACCATCTTTGGGGCACACAACTTCGCCATGATAATTGGTCGGAATACCGCCCATATTATAATGCACCGTTGGCAGAACCGGAATTGGTTCTTTGGTGACATCAACGCCGGCGAAGATTTTGGCGCTTTCGGAAATGCCCGGCAGGCGCTTGTGCAACAAGTCCGCCGGCAAATGATCCAGATGTAAATAAATATGATCTTTTTTCGGACCAACACCGCGGCCTTCGCGGATTTCTATGGTCATGGCCCGGCTGACCACATCGCGGCTGGCAAGGTCCTTGGCCGTCGGCGCATAGCGCTCCATAAAACGTTCGCCTTCGGAGTTGACCAGATAGCCGCCCTCGCCCCGCGCGCCCTCGGTAATCAACATGCCGCCGCCATAAATGCCGGTGGGGTGAAATTGTACAAACTCCAAATCCTGCAAAGGCAGGCCAGCGCGCAACACCATGCCGCCGCCATCACCGGTACAAGTATGGGCAGAAGTGCAGGAGAAATACGAGCGACCAAAACCGCCAGTGGCCAAAATCACCGCTTGCGATTTGAACCTGTGCAAGGTGCCGTCATCAAGCTTCCATGCCAAAACACCGCGGCACTCGCCATCTTCCATTATCAGATCGAGCACGAAATATTCGATAAAAAAGTCGGTCTGCGAACGTATGCATTCGCCATAAAGTGTGTGGATCAGCGTATGGCCGGTACGATCAGCGGCGGCGCAGGCACGCTGCGCCGGGGTTTTACCATAATCCTTCATATGGCCGCCAAACGGCCGTTGATAAATCTTGCCATCTTCGGTGCGCGAAAACGGCATGCCCCAATGTTCAAGCTCATACACGGTTTGCGGCGCTTCGCGGCACATATATTCAATACTGTCCTGATCGCCGAGCCAGTCAGAGCCTTTGACCGTGTCATACATATGCCACTGCCAGCTATCTTCCGACATATTGCCCAAAGAGGCGGCAATGCCGCCCTGCGCGGCCACCGTGTGACTACGGGTTGGGAATACCTTGGTGATACACGCGGTTTTCAAACCACCTTGCGCTGCGCCCAGTGCCGCCCGCAAACCTGCGCCGCCCGCGCCCACAACAACCACATCAAAGGTGTGGTCGATCCACTCATTCGCCAAGGCCTTAACCTCCAAAACTGATTTTAATCAGCGCATAAACGGCTATCAGCCACAGCACCAAAGCAAAAAAACTGCTCAAAAGCAGGGCCACCACCCGTCCAGGTCCATCCAGATAGTCCTCAATAACCGTTTGCAGCCCAAGACGCATATGCACGACCATGGCGCTTACGGTGAGAAAGGTAATAGCCGCTCCAAATGGCGAGCCAAGCCACGCCATCACGCCATTATAGCCCGAGGTAAAACTGGAAAGGAATTGAAACAAAAACAAGGGAATGAGAACAAGCAAAGCAATGGCGGTGACACGCTGTTTGATATAATGGCCAACCCCGTGATGGGCAGATCCAAGACCGGTTACGCGCTTGCGCGCTGTAGGTTCAACACGCATGGCTCAGCCTGCCCCCTGCAACTGGTTCGGCAAAAGATCAAGGCCCCAATAGGCCGTTACCCAAATTGCGATGGTCAGCACCAATGACAGCAAAATAGCTATCCATGCGGTGCGATTGGCCATGCCTTTTTCAAAACCATGCCCGCTATCCCACAACAGATAACGAACGCCGTTCAGCAAATGAAAACAAAGTGCCAGCGTAAAACCAAACAGCACCAGCCGCCCCGGCCATGAAGCCATGATATGCATCAGTTTTTCATAAGTTTGCTGTCCTTCAGCGGCAGCCGCAAGCCACGCAACCAGAACAAACACACCAGCGAAAAGCGCAACGCCTGCAGCACGGTGTAAAATCGAAGTCAGCATGGTGACATGCCAACGCCAAACAGATGTAAATGGCGACAATGGTCGCGGATCAGACCAACCCGAACTCATATCCTACCCTTTATGTTTTCCAGACGACTCATAAGACGGTGGATACACCGCTACGAGCAAGGTACGGCACTTGTAATTCAAGTCAACGCACGGCGGTCACGCAAAGTGTGCTTTGCACAATAAGTTGAACAGTAGTGATCCAAGCACTTTACGGTGCCGGGGCGCGGTGGGTGACTTGGGTTTGAAAGGCATTGTCTTTACCACCGGCAAGAAGCGGTGCAGCATCAGCGATAGCGTCCAGCAATGGCGCAAACCAATCGGCATCGGCCTTGGAAAAATCCTTCAATACATAAGCCGTGACCTTGGCTTTATCGCCCGGATGGCCAATGCCAATACGGGCGCGGCGAAAATCCGGCCCCAAAGCATTGGTGATGGATTTAATGCCATTATTGCCCGCCGCGCCACCGCCGGTTTTTACCCGAAATTTCCCGGGATCAAGGTCCAACTCGTCGTGAAAAACAATAACATTGTTCAACGGTAATTTATAAAAACTCAATGCTGCCTGAACGGCGCGTCCGGATTCGTTATAATAAGTTTGCGGCTTTAACAGCAAGGTTTTGAACCGCCCGGCATCGGATGATAAAAACCCTTCGCACACCAGCGCGCTGAACTTGGCCCGCCACGGACCAAAACCGTGCACACGGGCGACCTCGTCGACAGCCATAAAACCGGCATTGTGACGATTATTTGCATATTTGGCTTCAGGATTGCCAAGACCAACAATGATCAGCACGGGTGCCTCCCGCTTTCGCGAAAAAAGGCTATGCCAGAAAAAGGGAAGCGGTAGAGGAATATCTTATTCCTCGCCGCCTTCTTTTGCTTCAGCACCCTCTTCGGCTTCGCCTTCAAGTGCGAGGGCTGCTGCAGCTGCTTCTGCTTCGGCCTCTTCATCAGCTTCGGAAACTGCCGCCCGTGAACCGACCAGGGTGACAATGGTGAAGTCACGATCGGTAATGGCAGAAGTAACGCCCTTAGGCAGGGTAACCGAAGAAATATGTGCCGAATCGCCAATTTCATAACCGGTAAGGTCAATCTCAATGGCTTCCGGAATATTGCCAGCAGGGCAAAGCAGCGCCAAATCGTGGCGCACAATGTTGAGAACACCGCCGCGCTTCAAGCCCGGCGATTCTTCTTCATTGATAAAGCGCACGGCCACTTCAACTTCAATCACCTGATCGGCGTCAACACGATAAAGATCCACATGCATGGGGCGATCAGAAACCGGATGGTATTGAATATCGCGGGTAAGCACGAGTTGCTTTTCACCCTTATGGTCAATGGTCACCGTCTGGGCGATAAAATCACCAGCATTCAGCGCCTTAACCACTTCGTTTTCTTTAAGACTGATCGGAACATTGCCCAGATCGCCGCCATAAAGGATGCCGGGAATAACCCCCTCGCGCCGTGATTGGCGTGCGCCGCCAGTACCTGTGCGTTCGCGCACATCAACAGAAAAAACAATATCGGCCATCGGTCCGGATCCTTAAAATTTTTAAAGTCTAAGCTAAGCGCTCGCGCGCCACTTCCTAACTATGCGCTATCGCGCCAATTCTTAACTCCGCACTAATGCGCAGCGCAATACCCGCCAACCCATGGCGCTCTTGCAAATTTGAGCGCGGTCTATAGGCGAAGTTAGCGGACCGCGCAAGCTTCTGGCCTCATCATTTGCAGGTATCCCAGCTTCCTCATAGCAGCTTTCGCGCTTTAAGAGCGGCGGTCAGCGTACCATCGTCGAGATAGTCCAACTCCCCGCCGACCGGAACCCCGCGTGCAATACTGGTAATTTGCACCGCGCAATCTTTCAAAACGTCATGAATATAATGCGAAGTGGTTTGCCCATAGACATTGGCATTAAGCGCTAAAATTACTTCGCAAATGCCGTCGTCTGCCGCCCGTTCGACCAATTTTCCAATGTGCAAATCCTCTGGTCTTACCCCGTCCAAAGCCGACAAAACCCCGCCCAACACATGATAGCGACCCCGATAGGCCCCGGCCCGTTCCAGCGCCCATAAATCGCCTACCTGTTCGACCACGCAAATCCGTTGCTGGTCGCGCCCCGGTGCAGCGCAGATAGCGCACGGGTCGTTCACATCAATATTGCCGCATTCACTGCAAGGTTTAATCTGCCGCGCCGCCTCGCCAAGCGCTTCACCAAGTGGCACCATGAGCTGTTCTTTTTTGCGCAACAGGTGCAAAGCTGCACGGCGCGCTGAACGCGGGCCAAGCCCCGGCAGGCGCGCCATCAGCGTAATCAAGCGTTCAATTTCTGGTCCGGCGGAAGAATGCGGCATAAAGTGCGACTCACCTCAACGATAAGCTTTTATGCCATTGCCTTGCCAAGGCGGCGAGAGCGCGCGTGCAATTTGCGCATTCTTCTGGCTTTTCTAGCCGCTGCGTTCCTCATGTTCTTCGACCAAGCGCTGATTATAGGCCAGCAAAGCGTCCTCGCGGGAGATATAGCCGATGATTTTTTGGTCGGCGAAACGCGATTTCACCGCCGCACCATCGAGGTTTTCGGCTTTCAACAGCGCCAAAGCCTTTCCCAAATTGTCATCGGCAAACAACACCGCCCCCTCGCGGCTAATCTCTTTTTGTAGACGGCTAATCGGCGTCATAAAATCGCGCACCTTTACGGTTTGCAAAATAAGCCGTTGCGGGCCATCGCGTAACACATAACCACGCAATTCAATCTGTTTTTGGAAAATATTGCTTTTGGTGAAAGCCTGCGTGATGACCGTCGCCAATGACACCGCCAACAACACGGCCACCGAGGCTTCGTAAGATTGGGTAAGTTCGAACACGATCAAGGTCGTCGATATCGGCGCGCCGAGCACCGCGCCAGACAACGCCCCCATGCCAACAATCGCAAAAAACGCGGGTGCCGCCGCCCCATCCCCCAATAAGGCGCTGGCCACCGCGCCAAAGGCCGCCCCGGCCATAGCTCCAAGATAGATAGAGGGTGAAAATACCCCGCCGCCAAAGCGAAACGAAAGCGAAACCAACGTGGCAATAATTTTGACGCCCACCAAGAGCAATAACAGCACCAGACCATAACCTTGGTGCAAAGCGGTGCTGGTGGCCTCATAGCCGACGCCCAGAACTTGCGGAAACACCAATCCGATACCGCCAACCAAAACTCCGCCAATGGGCGGTAAGGCCCACAATGGAACGCCCAAATCTTGCGCCAGTCGGCCGACAAAAAGCGGCCCCCGGACAATCAGTTTGATAAACACAATGGCCAGCCCGGCGCACAACAGCCCCAGCACCACCGCCGCCGGAAAATCAATCAGGCTGGCGCTGGGTACCGGCGGCATAAGAAAGGCCGGTTGTCCGCCCAAAAATGACCGGGTGACCACCGCGCCAGCCGTCGCCGCCACGGCGGTCGGGGCGATTACCCGCAAGGCATAATGACCAAGCACCACTTCGAGCGCGAATAACAAACCGGCAAGCGGCGCGTTAAACGATGCCGCCACCGCCCCGGCAACACCGCAGGCCAGCAAGGTGCGCGCATTGCGCGCGCCAAGGTTGAGAGTGCGCGAGACAATGGAGGCCAAGGCCCCGCCCAAATGCACCGCTGGCCCCTCGCGCCCGGCGCTGGCCCCACTGCCCAAAGATACCGCCGAGATTAAAGCCGAATAAACCGCCGGCCAAAAGCTGATATTGCCTTTACCGACCGCACGCGCCTCGATCACCTCGGCAACGCTATGTACCCGCACTTCGCTCAAGGCATCGGTGCGCTTGGCCAAAAACAAAAGCGCCCCAACCACAAAGCCGCCAATCACCGGCGCCAGCCAAACCTGCGCCCATGGCAAGTCTGCCGCCGTGCTCGCCAATTTTTCCTGAGCACTGCCATAGAAGAATTTTTGCACTCGTAAAATCGCGGCGCGAAAGCCCAACGTAGCAAACCCGGCAATGGTGCCGATAAAAGCGGCGGTCAGCCACAGCCATAGGGGGTGGTCGGCATGGTAGCGTATGCGCCGTATCAACCAGCGCCGCACAACCGGCAAGGAATGCGCAAAAATAGCGGCTTTTGGTTTGTTGGACGGTGATGTGCCCATGGGTTAAGCGGCCTCCATTCTGCCTGTGCAGATTTCAATGACCATACTTTTCAAAAAGCGCAGAAATTCACAAAGTTTTCAAGCAGTTTTTGAACGGCTTGAAAATGCATCGCCCGGCAGGGGCAATTACACACCTTGATTGCCGTCCTGTAAAAGACCCCCAAATGCGTCTCGCCATCTACCCAATCACAGGGTAAACAAGGTCACAGATTACGATGGAGCCGCTTATGCGCATCATGTTGGTTACCGATGCCTGGGAGCCACAAGTCAACGGGGTCGTGCGCACGTTAAGTCGCACGGTTGAGGAATGCCGTGCCATGGGGCATGAGGTCGAGGTTATCTCACCTTATGATGGCTATCTGACATTTCCGCTGCCGACCTATCCGGAAATAAAGCTGGCTTTATTTGCCAAAAAAGATATTCGCCAGCGCATTCAGCGCTTCGAGCCGGACGCCATCCACATTGCCACCGAAGGCACCATTGGCCAGGCAGCGCGGGCCTTGTGCCTGAAATGGAATTGGCCATTCACCACCAGCTATCACACTCAATTTCCCGAATATGTGCATGCGCGCATGCCCCTCATACCGCTGGCACTTGGCTATGCCTTTATGCGCCGGTTTCACAATTCCGGCGGGCGCATGATGGTTACGACCGAAAGCATGCGCGATGTGCTGCTGAAAAAGGGGTTTCGCAATATTACCGCGTGGGCGCGCGGCGTCGACACAATCGTGTTCAACCCCGAATTACGCGACACCGATAATGGCGTTTATGCAGGTTTGCAGCGGCCAATTTTTGTCAATGTCGGCCGTGTGGCGGTCGAGAAAAACATTGAGGGCATGTTGGAGCTTGATTTACCGGGCACCAAAGTGGTGGTCGGCGATGGGCCGCAATTTAAAGAGCTGAAAGAACGTTATCCGGACATTGTATTCACTGGACCAAAATATGGCGAGGAATTGGCCCGCCATTTCGCCGACGCCGATGTCTTCATCTTCCCCAGCCGCACCGATACCTTTGGTCTGGTAAATCTGGAGGCCATGGCTTGCGGCACGCCGGTAGCCTCTTTCCCGGTGCCCGGCCCCCAAGATATTATTGGCGATTCTGGTGCCGGGGCGTTTGATGAGGATTTGCGCGCCGCCTGCCTTGCCTGCCTCGAATTGGATCGCGAAACTGCGCGCCTTCATGCCCAGACATATTCGTGGACGTCCTGCGCCGAAGACTTCGTTAAAAACCTCGAAGTACCACCACAACCCGAACGCCGCCGGTTCTGGAAACGCTTAAAACGCCTGGGCGGCAAAGTGCGCCCGCGCCTGCCAAAACGCCTGCGACGCAACCGCGATTAACGCTTAGCCAAATTATGATCAGAGCTTAATCAAAAATCGTATTGCAGGCGCATTTGCACGCCGTCTGTATCGCCTTCGCCAAATTTGGCATTGCCGCGTGCTTTGGCGTGTATGGCGTTGAACATAACCCGCACTTGGTCCAGCGGATACCAGTTCAAGCCCGCCGTATAAGTGTCCATTTTTCCGCCATTGGCGCTGGCAAGGTCGAGCGTGTCAAAACGCGCAGCAATTTCCCACGCCCCTATACCGCCCTCTGCCACATTATGCTTTGGTTTAAGACGGCCAAAGCTTCCTTTTGAAGCGCTATAATTGCGCTTTTCACCGGTGAGAAACCACCCAACCTGCACAAAATAGCCATTGAAATTATGCAGCGCGTCTTCTTGCATCCATTCGCCCTGAATGTGAAATGGCCCGTTAATATAAGCCGCTTCCAAGCCGAGCACGGTGGAGTTTTCGCCTTGATTTTTGACATCAACCAGACGCTGGGAAAGGTGAAGACGAGGTCGCGCCCGCACCCGGATTTGATCGCCATTATCGCCATCAAAGCGGCGAATGCTGGCCCCCAAATGTAACACTGCATCTTCACCCACAGTGGGCGCATAGGTAGCGCGGGCCGCATAACTCCACTCGTCTGACAACAAGTCTTCATGGTCATAAAGCGCGGCGTTCAAATCATTGCCAAATACACCGGCAGCAAATGTATAATTTTCACCCTTGGTGCTTAACAAGGCACCGAAGCGACGCGAAAGCCGGAAGGCGTCGGTAACACTGCCGCGTTCCAAAAATGTGGTGAAGCGGCCAGAAGTTTGTTCATCAAGCGAGTTTGGCGTTTTTTGGTTGCCAATGGCCAGCGAAGTGTTGCTGTTAATCTTATAAGTGATTTTCACGTCTTTGGCTTGCGGATCACGAACTTCGATATCGCCGCCATTTTGAAAATCAAATTCAGCGACATATTTCAGCCGCCCGCCTAAATTGCCCTGAATGCCCAATCGCGCCGTGCGTGCCTCGGAAGCGGTGTTATCGTCATTCAGGCCCGCAAGATCATAATCCACATAAGCAAAATCATAAAGAATGCGCCCGCGTGGCTTCAGCGTAAATTCGCCATCCGCCAGAGCGTCAAGTGGCGCAACCACCATCATCAACACCGATACGCTTTGTATTAATTGTCGAATGTGTTTCACAATTCCCTCCAACAAAACACCACTGCCTACGCCCTTTTGGCTGGCAATGGGCGCTGTCTAGGCAGGAAATATGACACAGCAATGACATCGACATAACAGAAGTATGACGCCGCGACATAACAGAAGTATGACGCCGCCTCGCACCGCCTGCCTCCCTCTACATTAAGCGTTTGCGCAAAATCTGGCTCAGCAAGTCAACCAGCGTCACGGCAACAATAATGATCAACAAGATGGCGGCGGTTTTGCCATATTGGAAAGACCGGATTTGCTCGAACAAAAGCTGGCCAATGCCGCCTGCCCCGATCAGCCCCAATATGGTTGCCGAACGGGTGTTGGTCTCGAAGCGATAGAGTGCATAAGACGTCCACAACGGGGCCACTTGCGGAATAACCCCCCAAATAACCTCGTGAATTGGTCGCCCACCGGTTGCCCGAACGCCTTCAACCGGCCCCGGATCCATGGCTTCCACGGCTTCAGAAAACAGCTTGGCCAATACGCCGGTTGTGTGCACGGCCAGCGCCATCACCCCGGCAAATGGCCCAAGACCAACGGTGACAACGAATAAGGTGCCGACGACCAATTCATTGATTGAGCGAAAGGCATCCATAATACGGCGCATGACAAACACCACCGGTGCCGGCGCGACATTGCGTGACGACAACAAACCAAAGGGAATGGCGAATATAATCGACAGGAAAGTGCCCCATAACGCGATTTGAATGGTTACCGACATTTGCTGCAAATACAGCCAGCCTTCTTTCCAATCGGGCCGCAAGAAACCGGCGGCATATTCTCCCATCTTATCGGCATTATTGATCAGCTCCGGAGATTTATAAATCTCGGCGGCCACATAGGCCCAGATAAGCAGCGATATGAAAAACGCCCACACCCCGGCATCGAACAAGCGCTCGCGCACCGGCTTGGCTGGTCCGGCACCGCGCGGCGCCGAGCTCCAAAAAAACATGCCGAACGCAATCAAGCCTACACTGCCGGTTAACAGCAATCGCTGCCACGGCACGGCCTGCATTTTACTGCGCGAGCTTTTATTATTGTGCGCATCAACGCCCACTGCCGTGGGCATTTCCGTATCGCCTTCGCCAACGGCATTGAGCCTGGTTTGTAGTTCTGCCAATTGCGCCGCGCGTTCTGTATCGGACAGGCTGGCATCGCTTTGAAGTTGCGACATATCACGCACAATTTCCAGCCGAATGATCGGATCAAGATGCGCGTCTGAGGATGGTAAAAACGCGCCAAAGTCCAACTCCGCCAATACTTTGCGCTGGCGCAGCAACTCCTCCGGGCTATCGGCCCGTCGCCCATAGGTCATAAAGAAATACAGCAGTTTTTCTTTAATTTCCGGGTCCAGATCCCGTCGCCACACAATCGGGTCGGTCTGGATCAAAGGGGACTGCCACAATACCCGCACACGCGCCAGAATTTCGGGTTGCGTGCGTGCCAGACGTTTTAAATTGGTGGTGTTATTGGTTGCCACGTCGACCAATTCGTTGGCCACCGCATAACCATTGGCCTCGTGCGTGGCGTTGGTAACATTGTTAAAGCAATCGCTCGGCACAATGCCGCGCGGCGCAAACACATAGGCCATCGGCATGAGTGTGCCGGATGTGGAATTAGGGTCGCCCATGGCGAAATCCACACTGCCATCGCATTCTAAAATATCGTCCAACGTTTGATAAGGACTGTCAGTCGGCACCAGCAAAACCGAATAATATCCCGGTGCACCATCAGGATAGGTCGCTTTGGCAAACACCTCGCCATTTGAGCGGCGCACCGCCTCCAGACCCGGCTTGTTGGAAAACCAGGAAGCCTCAATACGCTCGAACCGCATGGCTTCGATCAGGCTGGCATAATCCGCCGAGAAAAACGCATTGACCTGCAAGCCAGTCATATCGCCCATATCTTTGAGGAATGGTTCCCACAAAATCGAGAGATTATCGCTCGACTCGGTCGTCAATACGCCAAAGTTCAGTTCGCGCTTGGGGGCCGGCTCGCTTTGGTCTTGCGCGGTGGCTGGCAAAGCAAAGCCCACGCCCATAACAAACATCGCCAGAGCGGCAAAAACCCACCCAAAAAATATTGGTGTCGACCTGCTCATTGGGCAGCCTCCGCAGTCCAAAAGGCGTCTTCATATTCGTCGCCATAAATCTTGATAAGCGTTTTGGAATCCAGGCCATTTGGCGGCCCATCATAAATAATCTTGCCGCTCTTTAGCGCCACCACGCGCCGACAATAGCGCATGGCATAATCCACCTGATGCAGGGACACGACCACGGTAAGTCCGTCGCGCTCATTCAGCTCTTGCAATAGCGCCATCACTTTGCGCGCTGACACCGGGTCCAGCGAGGCAATCGGCTCGTCTGCCAAGACCATGCGCGCGCGCTGCACCAAAGCGCGGGCGATCGCCGCACGCTGCATTTGCCCACCAGAAAGCTTGGAGGTGCGCCGCCCGGCAAATTCGGCCACACCAACCCGCTCCAGCGCCGCCATGGCGCGTATCCGGTCTTCATTGGGGAAAACCCCAAAAAACCCGCGCCATGTGGGGATCCGGCCCAGACAGCCGATCAGCACATTGCTAAACAGGCTAAGGCGGCCCACCAGATTGAAGGATTGGAAAATAAAACCAATATCGCGCCGCCGAAACCGCAGGCCCTTGGCAAAACGGCCATCTCTTTGCAGCTTGCGGCCAAAAATCTCTATACGCCCAGAGCCAGCATCGGCAAGTTGCAAACCATCAATGGTGCGCAGCAAGGTCGATTTGCCGGAGCCGGAGGCGCCTATTAAAGCCACCATTTCGCCGGGCATGACCTTTAAATCAGCTTTGTCCAAGGCTTTAAATTTGCCAAAAGACACGCTGGTTTTATTAACTTCCAACGCTGGCGCAGCACTGGATGGCACCTGCTTTTTCACAGACTCATTCATTTGGTATTCACCCGGGTCTCCCCCACCATGTTAACGGCCCACGCTTTGGTGCAAATCGCACCGCCACACCGATAAGCACGCCAACAGAATTGGCGCCCTTGATTTGTGGGCATTAGCGATTTTTACGGCGCGCTTTTATGCCCCCAAAAGCTTCACGACTCGGGAGAGGAGTTTGACGCGCCGCGCGCCAAGAGCAAGGGCTAATGTGCGTGCAAGGAAGAGTTTCACATAACTGTCACAATTGCCCCACACACAAATTGACCCGCACTTGAGAATCACGCGGTGACTCAGCGCCCTAGTCACCCCATGACCAAATGTTGAAAAATCGAAAACAACGGCAACAAGGGCCAAAAAGAAAGCCTCTGCATGTCATAAATGTCACACACACTCTAAATCACCAGTGATTTTGTACATTTCTGTCCTAAAAACTTGTCATCAGTGTCGCAGTGATCTTTGCATTATTAACGAGCTCGATAATTGTCGTCTTGATCATTTGGTCAGGTTGTGCTTTTTTTATCGGTCAAACACATTATTTGTTGGGGGCCTGACAGGGCGCTTAATTTTACGCCAACCATCATGAGGGGAAATCATGCGAAATCAAATCAGAGGCATTCTGCTATCCAGTGCAGCAATGCTCATCCCGGCCGTTGCGGTCACATCATTGGGCACTGCCGCTTATGCGCAGCAAGTGACCTCCAACATTCGTGGTCAGGTTACTGACGCATCGGGTGCTACCGTTTCAGGTGCCAGCATCACCATTACCGATACACGGGTTGGCTCGCGGCGCGCCCTGACCTCCGGCACAAACGGTGCGTTCGCTGCACGCAATTTCGAAACTGGCGGTCCGTACACATTAACCGTTTCCGCACCAGGTTTTCAAACCCAAACTTTGGAAAACATTTTCCTTTCACTGTCGGACACCAGTAACTTTAACCTGCAAATGCAATCCGGTGACGACACCATCGTCGTGACCGCCAGCCGTGCCGCACAAATGGTTTCCAATGTCGCCATTGGGCCAAGCTCGGTGTTTACCACACGGCAACTCGAAAACATGCCTTCCATTAAGCGCGATATTCGCGACGTTATTCGTATTGACCCGCGGGTTGTTATTGATGACAGCAGCGAAGGCTCGATTTCCTGTCTGGGCGGCAATAACCGCCTTAACTCCTTCACCATTGACGGTGTACGCACATCAGACGCGTTTGGTCTTAACGCTTCCGGCTTGCCAAGTCGGAACAATATGCCAATTCCGTTTGATTCAATCCGTGAAACTTCGGTGGAGTTTGCGCCATTTGACGTTCAGTATGGCCAATTCACCGGCTGTAACATCAACGTTGTGTCGAAAGCTGGCACCAACGAGTTTCACGGCGATGCCTTCTTTGTGTTCAACAATGATGATTTGAGCGGCTCTACGCTCAAAGGTCGCAAGGTCCGCAATGAAAGCTTCTCCGACAAAAACTGGGGCGCAAGTTTTGGCGGCCCAATCATTAAAGATAAATTGTTTTTCTTCGGCTCTTATGAAGAATCAAGCGATGCAAGAACCCAAGACACCGGTCCAATTGGCGGCGGTTTTGCCAATGAATCTTTCATAACTGTCGATGAAGCAGCACGGCTCCAGAATATTTTGGAAACTCAGTATGGCCGCGACACATTGGGTATTCAGTCATCATTGCCGGTGAAAAACCGCCGCCTCCTTGGCCGTTTAGATTGGCAGATCAATGATAATCACCGTCTGGCTTTGACTTATTATGACATCGAAGACTTGGAACTTGAGTCTGATGACTTCGGTTTTGGCGGATTTACTTTCGGCGATAATTTTGAAGAATCCGGTACAGATGCCGAATCCTACTCAGCGCGTTTGTTCTCAAACTGGACTGATAATTTCTCCACAGAAATTCGTCTTTCCCGTTTGGACACAACCGATATTCAAAACCCACAAGGTGGTGGTGAAGCACAAGATGCCAACCCAAAACCTCGGATCGAGCTAGAAGACCTGAGCCGCAATGAGCTGGCGACGAGTGGTCCCGGCACATTCCGCAGCGCTAATGATTTGGTCAGCCAATTAGACCAACTTCGTGCCAAAGCGGTTTATACCAAAGGCAATCATACAATCTCAGGCGGTTATGAGCTTGATCATGCCGAATTCTTCAACCTGTTTGTGCCAAACGGAACCGGCACGATCACCTTCCGCGGTGTTGATGCCAACGCTGCAATCGACGCTTTGGCTGCTGGCACCGCCACGACGTTTCAAGGTAATGGCGCGGCTTCCGGCGACATTAATGACGCGGCGGCTGATTGGAGCCGCAACATTCACACCTTGTACATTCAGGATGAATGGCAGGCGACCGACGCGTTGACGGTTACGGCAGGCATTCGCTATGACGTCTATGATCAAAGTGATAGGCCACCTCTTAACAACAATTTCTTCGCCCGTTATGGCTTTCAAAATACCGCCAATCTCGACGGTTTGAATATTGTTCAACCTCGCCTTGGTTTTACCTATGAAGGTAGCGATTGGGCCTTTGGTCAAACCTCATGGCGTGGTGGCGTCGGCGTTTTCTCCGGTGGTGATCCCTCGGTATTCTTCTCCAATGCCTTTACCAATTTTGGTAGTGGCGTTGGTGGCGCAGATAATGGTGATGCCCCATGTACAGCGGCTGACCTTCAGGTCACCGACGCTAGTGGCCAATTCACCGGCATACCAAATTGCCTAGCGGCCGCGCAAACCATTCAAGCTGGCTTGAACGCTGATGGCCGCGTGGACGCAATTGATCCAGACTTGCGCGCCCCTTCGGTTATCCGGTTTAGCGCAGGCTTTACTCACCAAACCAATTTTGGCGGCGGTGATGGCTTCTTCGACAATTGGCGGATCGACTCGGATATTATTTATTCCGACAAGCGCAATTCGTTTGATTTTGTTGATCTAACCTTGACCCCAACTGGTGTTATTACGCCGGACGGTCGTCCGCTTTTCAACGCGGTTGATCCTCTGCACGCTGGTTGTAATGCAAACTTCCTAGGCCCAAGAGCAGGCTTTAGTGGCGATGTATCTCAAGGCAGTGCCTGTGACGCCGGCGGCGATGATCAGGATATCCTCCTGACCAATGCGGTCAAAGATGGTCACGCACTGAGCATTTCGGCGCAGGCTAGCAAATCCTTTGACGTGGTTTTGGGCGGGGCAAATTCAGGTAGCTTTGATTTCCGTCTTGGTTATGGCTATTCGGAATCAACCGAAACCAACCCTGTGACCAGCTCGCAAGGAACCTCAAGCTTTGAGGAAGTGGCACTGTCGATCATTAATAATCCACCGATCGCAAATAGCCCGGGCACCAACACCCACAACATCACCCTTTCCACAACGCTGGAACAGGAATTCATCAAGGACTACCCAACGCGGTTCACGGCCTTCTTCCAGGCCCGTTCCGGCACCCGGTATTCTTCGGTGTTTGACAATAACACGGCAACCAGCCTGTTTGGGGATAGTGATAATGAAGAACGGCATCTGATCTATGTTCCGACGGGTCCAAATGATCCCTTGGTTCAGTTCAATGCCGGGTTTGACAGCGCTGGCTTCTTCCAGTTCCTGGCTGATACCGGACTTGATAAATATGCTGGGCAAATTGCACCACGTAACGCCACCACAAATCCATGGTTCTACGATCTGGATCTGCGTTTGGCACAAGATGCGCCTGGTTTGTTTGAAGGCCATAATGTCCAATTCACTCTTGACCTGGAAAACACGCTGAACTTCTTCTCAAGCAGCGCCAATGTTTTCAAAAGTCATGACAGTGGTGACGTAGCAGAAGGTTTGCCGGTCGTTGACGCAGCCCTTAGTGCTGATGGCAGCCAGTTCATCTATTCGAACTTCAAGCCAGGTGGCGGCGGCAACTTCCGTAACGTTTCAAGCAACCCGTCCCTTTGGGCCATTCAACTGGGTGTTCGTTACTCCTTCTAAGAACTCCCTTTGGTAAAATTGAAAGCGCAGTCACTTGGTGGCTGCGCTTTTTTTTTGCGCTACAATTGGAGGGTAATGTTGATCTCGTAGTCCCCAATCGCCGCAGTAGAAATAGTTTCCACTATCTGTTTTTCTGGTGATCAGTGCTTGGGGTGTGCGCTCTGATCTGCTAATTAGATATAAGGGATGGAGTGTTGCATGGTTAAGGCCAATAAAAATTTAGCGACCAGAGCCGCTATGACCATTTTTATTGGTGCCATGCTGGTTGTGCTGCCTGCTTGCCAGACCAATCCACAGACCCAAGGTCTCGAAAATCCCTTCGCGCGGGTTTTTCAAAAACCTGCCCCCTTGCCAGCGCCGCCTGCCGATCCCAACACTGATGAAACACAGACCGATGCCGCCGCGCAAACTGAGCAATCGCAGGTATTTCCGGGCACTGGCAAACGCGTTGGCAAAGCCCATTATCAGGCATCAAAAACCCCTCAAGGCGGTTTTAACGTCAACTTTCAGGATGCCAGCCTCCCCGAAGTCGTCCAAACCATTTTGGGTGACCTTCTGGAACACCCATTTATTCTGGATCCACGGGTACAAGGCAAAGTCACCGCCGCCACCGGTGGTTCTGTCGATGAACGGGCGCTATTGGTTTTGCTCGAAACCGTGCTTGGCAATAATTCCGCCAGCCTGATTGATGAGGGTGGTCGCTATCGCATAAGCCCTGCTGGCGAAGCATTATCCGGCGGCAGTGCACGCTTCAAAAGCGCCAACGCTCCGGGGCTGGGCATTACCCTTATCCCCCTCAACCACGTCTCGGCGACCAATATGCTATCGCTATTGGAAAGCACCATCACCCGTCCGGGCATGCTGCGCGCCGATCAGGCACGCAATATTCTACTGATCACCGGCACGGCCACCGAACGCGAAAATGCGCAAGCCGCCATCGCCGCCTTTGACGTGGATTGGCTGGCCGGCATGTCGACCGCCATTTTTCGCCTGCAAAATGCCTCAGCTGCGGATGTAATCACCGATTTGGATGTGGTTTTACAAACCGGGCAAGGCGGCGGCCTGGATGGGGCGCTACGCCTACAGGCCATTGAACGCATTAATGCAATTTTGGCGATTGCACCCAGCATGGCCGTGTTGGAAAAGGCCAAGAGATGGATTGAGCGGTTGGACCAAGGCGGCCCGAGCGATGTCAATTTGCGCACCTATAAAGTCGATAATGGTAAAGCACTGGAAACTGCCGATTTACTCAGTCAACTTTTTGGCGGTGGTGGACAATCAAATTTTTCCAGCGCGGTCGCGCCGGGTCTGGCGCAACGCAGCGCCTCCAACACCGGGCGCAATACCAGCGCCCGTGCCCAAAGACCCAACCCGGCTGCCAACGCCAGCAGAAACAAATCCGGCGCGGTTTTAGGCAGCGGGCTGTCCAGCGCGCCACGCATTATTGGCGATCCCATCAATAACACCCTGGTGGTGCTGGCAACGCCGCAAGGCCAGCGCCTTGTGGCCCAGGCATTGCGCGAGATTGATAATCCGCCGGCCCAGGTGCTGATCGATATGGTCATCGCCGAAGTGCGACTTAATGATGTGCTGCGTTATGGCGTGCAATACTTTTTCGAAACCGGGAACATTTTCGGCATTGGCAATGGCCCTGATGGCGGCGGCGGTACTGGCGGATTTTCCACCGGGACCAGCCCGAATCCCGCCGGCACGTTTCCGGGATTTAATCTTGCTCTCAATAAGGGCAACAGCGCCCGGTTTGCCCTTGATGCGCTGGACAGTGTTACCGATTTGAAGGTGGTTTCTGCGCCTTCGGTGGTGGTTATGGACAATCAGTCGGCGCATTTACAAGTGGGCGATCAGGTGCCGATCATTACCCGCCAATCCACCGATGTGATTAATGTCAACGCGCCGTTGGTCAATTCAGTAGAGTTTCGCGACACCGGTGTTATTTTGGATGTCACCCCGCGCATTAGTTCTACGGGCATGGTGACCATGGAGGTTAAGCAGGAAGTGAGCAATGTCTCAACAACTGCCTCCACCGGCGATCTGACGCCAACCATTTCCAAGCGCGTATTGGAGAGCACGATTTCAGCACGTAGTGGTCAAACCATTGTTTTGGGCGGCCTTATTAGTGATTCGCGTCAGGAAGGCAAAAACGGCATACCGCTGCTTTCTGACATACCGGGTCTTGGCAATGCCTTTGGTAATACCGAAACCACCACCCAACGCACCGAGCTTTTGGTTTTTCTTACCCCGCGCATTATTGACCCCGATGACGGTGCGCAGGCCATTCTTGACGAATTGCGTGATCGCATGACCCTGATTTCTCGCGAGGCACGGCGGCCAGACCTGTCGCAACCTGAAACAGTCAATACACGCCCCGAAACCGAATGAGTTTTATACCAAGTGCCGAACTGTGGCTTTCCCTGTTCCTTTTGCTTACTGGGCCGTTTATCGGCAGCTTCATCAGCGCCAGCGCCCAGACATGGCCCACCCGCTCAAACCTGCTTATTCGGCGTTCCCAATGCGCCCATTGCCAGCGCCCACTAACTCTTGCAGATCTCGTCCCGCTGCTTAGCTTTCTCGTCCTTAAAGGCCGGTGCCGCACGTGTAAGACCTCGATTGCGCGCCAACATTTTTTCGCCGAAATATTAAGCACCCTCATCGCCTTAAGTTCGGTATATGTGTTTTCAGGCTGGACGATGCTGGCCAGCGCCCTGTTTGGATTTACTTTGCTGTTTGCTGCCCTTGTGGACTTTCGCACACGGCTGATACCCGACGGCGCTTCGTTTTCCTTGATTGCCGCCGGACCTGCTTTGCTCTACTTCCTGCACGGCACCAATGGTCTCTTTACCGCACTGGTCGGCGCGAGCCTTGGTTATGGGGTTTTCTGGCTGGTTGCTTTTGCCTACCGCCACCTTCGCGGCCGCGAAGGTCTGGGCATGGGCGATGCCAAATTGCTTGCCGCTGGCGGCGGCTGGATGGGCCCTTTTGCACTGCCATGGATTATTCTACTGGCCGCCTCAAGCGCTCTTGCCATTCTGCTTTTAACAAACAAAGGCAATCTTCGCGGCGACACTGAATTGCCGTTTGGCCCTGCGCTTGCTTTTGCTATTTTTGTACTTTGGCTATGGTTTGGCTGGCAGGGTGATGGTTTGCTCTTGCTGTCCCTGACCGCCTAAGGCACAAGATAATCATGCCACCCGAACCAAGTCTTACTATTCGAAAAGCGCGGCCGCCGGGTCGGCTTTTGCAACTGTGGGAGCAGCGTGAAGCGCTGGGTGCGCTAACTTTCAGGCAAATCCGCAGCCGCTTTGCGCAGCCGGTTATTGGCCTGGCATGGCTTATCGTGCAGCCGGTAATACAGGCCTTGGTGTTTTCGCTATTTTTTGGCTTTTTGGTTCGCGTTCCCAGCGATGGCACGCCCTATCCGGCGATGGTGTTTACCGGCGTGGCGCTATGGTATCTGGTGTCACATAGCGCCATGGAAGGGGCCAATACTTTTGCTTCTGCCGCGCCGCTTTTGCGTCAGACGCCACTGCCGCGGCTCTATCCGGTATTGGCGGCAGTAATGAGCGCCACCGTCGACACCTCGATCGCGCTGATCATCGCGCTTTTTGCAGGCTTGTTATTTGGTGCCCACCCGGGCTGGCAATTGCTGAGTGCACCGTTTTTTCTACTTGCCGCCATGCTCGCCGCTTTTGGTATAGCCAGCATTCTTGCTGCCCTTTGCGGTGTATGGCGCGATGCCCGCCAACTTGTACCCTTGGGTACGCAAATGGCCATGTTCGCTTCGCCGGTTATCTACCCGACTTCGTTGATTCCGGCGCAATGGCAAAGCCTCTACGCCCTCAACCCGTTTGTCGGCATTATTAGTGGCCTGCGTTGGGCATTATTAGGGGCACCCGCTCCGAACCCCTCCCATCTTGCTATTTCTATTGCCGCCGCCATTTTCATTGGAGGGTTTGGTCTGTGGACTTTCTTCGCTTTGGAAGGACGAGCCGCCGATGAGCTTTAACGCTATAGAAGCCCGCGCCATCACCAAACGCTTTGCCCTGTTGCGCCATGATACGCAGCGCCCGCTTTATCATCGACTTGGCGGCGAAAAGAGACAGACACGGACTGCCTTGGACAAGGTCAGCTTTTGCCTTGCGCCCGGCAAAGCCTTGGCGGTAATGGGCCGTAATGGTTCGGGCAAAAGTACTTTGTTGAAAATTCTGGCGGGAGTCATTGACCCCAATAGCGGCGAAGCTCATCTGCGCGGCCAAGTCGGCGCTTTATTGGAAGTTGGTGCCGGGGCGCACCCGGATCTGACCGGCCGCGAAAACCTGCGTCTTGTGGCCCGGCTATTGCGCGTGCCCGCCGACCAGCGCAAAGAATATTATGAGCGCACCGCCGCGTTTAGCGAATTGGGCGAAAAACTCGATGAGCCAACTCGTTGGTATTCTTCCGGGCAATATGCACGGCTCGGATTTTCCATGGCGGCGATGGCACCTACGGATATTTTACTTATTGACGAAGCATTAGGTGCCGGCGATGCACCGTTTCAGCTCAAATGTTTTGATTTTTTCTTCGCCGCAAAGGCACAAGGCCGGGCCTTTGTCATGGTCAGTCACGCCACGCAGGTGTTAAGAGATCTATGCGATGACGGGCTGATCCTTCATGAAGGAAAGACCGTGTATACGGGCTCAGTAGAGGATGCAGTTGAACATTATGACTCTATGGCATTTTCTTGAAAGCATTGTCCCGTGGGGGCACAAAAAGGGCTGGTTGCTTTGGAAAAACGGTTTGCCGCGCCCCTTGCAATGTCCGGCATGCCACACCAACGCCAACATGGCGACGCGGCGCTCCATTGCATCGCCATTCAAAAAACACAGACGCTTTGCACTCTATGATTGCCCCAAATGCGGTAGTGGGCATTTTCCCGATATCAGCGCCCCGCCTTATGAAGACAAGCATCTGGATGGTCAAAAAGACGGCTTTCTGGCAGCCAAAAAATTCTATGTCGAGCAAGGCGCTGGATTTGACTCCATGTTCGCACCGTTTTTCTGGGCACAAAAAAATAAAATAAAATCCCTGCTGGAAGTTGGCTGCGGCTATGGGTTTTCGCTGGATTTCGCGGCCAAGGCATTAAAGTGGAATGTTACCGGAATTGACCCCTCCCACATTGCCCGCGCCGGAACGGAAGAGTTGGGTATTTCGATCGTGGATGGCTATTTGGATCGCGACACCAAAGTGCCCGGCCTGCCCTTTGATCTGGTATATTCATCGGAGGTGATCGAACATATTGGTGATCCGGATCCCTTTATATACACCCTTGCCCATGCCGCGGGTGAAGATGGCACTATCCTGCTGACCACGCCGGATATTGCTGGCTTGCGTGCGGAGCGCCAAACAGAGGAAATCATCCCTTTGCTGTCACCAGGTTCGCATCTGGTGTTATATAGCGAAGCTGGTTTGGAAGCATGTTTACGCCGCGCGGGATTAGCGCACGTAAAAACCCACTCGACCGGCGATACACTTTACGCCTTCGCGTCCAACGCCACCATAAAAGTAGATTTCAAAAGCCCTGTCGACCCCAAAAAACTCTCGCAATACCTTGAGACCCAAATGAAGGGCAAAGATCTTCCTCCGCACCTTATCACCGGGTTTTCTGGCCGCCTTTTACGCACTCAAACCGATACGGGAGATTACGCAAAAGCCCAAAGAACCTTTGACACTCTGCATACCCATTTGCAAAAAACCTATCACATCGACATCAAGCAGCCGGACACCGAGAAAATTACTGCCCCCGGCAATTTAAACTTCGCAGCGTATGCAAAAAACCATCCATTTAATTTGGTTACAATACTGTATTGTGGCGGCATTCTTAGCCTGAACCACCATCAAAACCATGACCTTGCCCTTGCCTATTTCACCGCTTGTGATCGCGCCTACCGCACTATGGAACCAGTCTTAACCGCCGCCAATACCGCCGATCTTGATAGCCGACATTTGGCCATTAATGCGGCCATGTTGCGGGCAAGTCTGACCGCGCAGAAAGACCCGCTTTGCGCTGTGGACGTCTTACTCCTGACACGGACATTTGCCGGGCAATTCACCAATGAGCAAAATATCAATACACTATTGGAGGTTTTTGCTGGCGCCGCCAATGCTGGCCATTATGCCGCTGCGCAAAAATTGCGCGCGCCAGTCGAACTGGCACTTGAAAACACAAGCTGTGAAAACCTGTTTGAAAGAGCTGCCGGGCTCGGACTGGCAATGCTGGCGCTTAATCGCGATTTCGACCGCACAAACGGGCTTAAATGGTTACAATTTGCGCTTGAAAGCGCCCCTGAAGGAAAACAATGGGAGGCCATGGGCGGCGTATGGGCAACCCATGCGGCGGCGCGCGGCGTGGAATTATTATGTATTGGCGGCCAGAAGGCCTTTACCAAACAGCGCGATACTATTGCGCCTGCGCTGAAAGCCGCACCATTATCACCGAAAGATTATGCGGTCATCGAGGCGCTGGGTTTGGCTTTTCTGGACGACAACCCCAAGGAAGCGCTGTTCTGGTTTGAACAGGCGCTTAAATTCGCCGGTCCGGAACAAAAAGCCGTTACCGCAGCGCGCGTGAACGAGGCCAAGCTGCGGGTCTTCATCAATGCGGTAAACGCTGGAGAAAGTGAATATGCCGCCAATACCCGCGAGGCGGTGGTGCAGATCGCTGCCGCATCGAATGATTCCGGTCTTGGGTTTGCGCTGGCCATGGACGACCTCAATCGGCGCGCCGACCTGCAAGCGGCGGCTGAACGGTTCAGCGCCCTCGCCCGTCAGAATGCAAACCCGGATTTGGCCATACAAAGCGCCTTTCACCTTGCTTTGGTGTTGGCAAAAAATGGCGAAGTGACGCAAGCGCGCAAAACGGCCACAGCCCTCTATGCCGCGGACAATCCCGACGCCGAGCGCATTGCCGAACTGGTTGGAAACCGCGCCGCAGAACTTGACGCCGCTATTGCTGGGGCAGCATAGAAGAGTATGAAAAAATTACGCCATTTCTTGCGACGCCTCTGGATGTTGTTTTTCGGCGAGCGAGAGCGCAATGACTATGTCATGCAATATGCCAAATTCGCATGGGCATTGATTTTTGGCCGTGGCAGCTTCATAAAACAAAGCTGGGGCGAGACGCCAAACCCGCAAGAGACGCCCGATATCTGTATTTTTGTGCATTATGACAAGCACGGACTGGTCCATGATTATGTACTGCTGTATTTACAAGCCCTGCGCGATGCTGGGCGCGGTATTGTGTTTGTCACCAATAGCCCAAAGTTTCCACAAATAGAGCGGCAAAAACTGGACGGTCTTTGCGCCAAAATACAATGGCGAAACAATAAGGGCTATGACTTCGGGGCTTATGCAGATGGCCTTAAATCTCTTGGTAATTTTGAGAACTACCACTCCATCACCTTGTGCAATGACAGCGTTTACGGGCCATTGTCCGATTTATCGGCGGTCTATGATAAAATGGACCCCAGTGCGGCAGATATTTGGGGTATGACTGATTCCTGGGATCAGCAGCACCATTTACAAAGCTATTTTCTGGTTTTTCATAAAGCCGCCTTGGAGCATTTGGCTTTTCAAAAACGTTGGAAAAACTATATCCACGTGCCGTCAAAATCCTGGGTTATCCGCAAGCATGAAATTGGCATTACCGGCGAATTGCGCAAAGCCGGTTTGCGGGCAAAGGCGGCATTTCCCTATCGGGTTTTGCTGGGCGATTTTTTTGATCGCATGGGCGACGCATCGGTGCTCAATGATAAGGATATATTGCCAAAACACCGTAAATTCCTGTCCCGTATTTATGAACATGCCGAGCACGGTCTCCCCTTAAATGTTACGCATTTTTTCTGGGATCGGCTGATCATAGAATTTGATTTTCCATTCATCAAAAGGGAGATTTTACAAAGCAATCCATCTGCATTACCAGGGGTTTATCGGTGGGAAAAATTCATCAACACCCTAAGCGATTATGACACCAGCGCCATCACCCGACATTTGGAATTCACCCAGCATGGGCGGTTTATGTGATGGCTGTTGATAAATATCTCGCTGCCGACACAGACATGCACGCCTGGTTGCAAACCGCCGGACTTTCCGAAGCCGACACCGGGCGCGCTTTGCGGGCGGCGCAAGATAGCGGCGAAGCATTATCCTCAGTGGTTCGCCGCCTTGGGTTTTTGAGCGATACCGCCATTGCCCAGAGCTTGGCCATAGCCAGTGCCTTACCGTGCATTCTCGCCGAGAGTTTTGCCGCGCAAGACCCGGTTAATGGCATTGTCAGCCCGGAATTTTTGATGGCCAATAAGGCGTGCATTGCCGATGCCGATGACAGCCACGTTTTGCTGGCCATCGCCGACCCGGCATCCGCGGATATTGTTGACTCCATTGAGTTGGCAATTGGCAAACCTGTCACCCTGGCGCTAGCCCCCTTGGCGGATATTGAGGCGGCTTTAGCGCGGTATTTTGGCGCTGCAGCCGGCCATACCAATCCTGATAACGATCACCATGGCGTCGACGATGCGGACGCCGAGCATTTGCGCGATTTGGCGAGCGAGGCTCCGGTGGTCCGTCTGGTCAATGATTTGTTCAAACAAGCTCTCGCCCACCGGGCATCGGATATTCATATAGAGCCTTATCGCGACCATTTGCGCATCCGGTTGCGCGTAGATGGAGTATTGCATGATCAGGACGCACCGCGCGCCGCCCTGACGCAATTGGTGGTGTCGCGCATCAAAATTATTGCCGGCCTCGACATTGCCGAGCGCCGGCGGCCGCAAGACGGCCGCGCGCGCATAAGCATTGCCGGCACGCCGCTTGATTTGCGTATTGCCACCACCCCCAGTGCCCACGGCGAAAGCGTGGTTATACGGCTGTTGGAAGACCGCGACTCTGAGGTTGATTTGCATAGCCTTGGCCTTAGTGACAGGGATGAAACCCTGCTCCGCACGCGGTTGTCCGCGCCTTTCGGGCTAATCTTGGTGGTTGGCCCAACCGGCGGCGGCAAAACCACCACTTTGGCCGGGGCTATCAGCACCCTAAATACCCCGCATCAAAAAGTGATCTCCATTGAAGACCCGGTGGAATATCAAATTGATGGCGTAACCCAGATTGCCGTGCAACCGGCCATTGGCTTGACTTTCGCCAACGCCTTGCGGTCAGTTTTGCGCCAAGACCCCGATGTCATTGTTGTCGGCGAATTGCGCGATCGCGAAACCGCAGAAATTGCGGTAAATGCAGCGCTTACCGGGCATTTGGTGCTGGCCACATTGCACGCCAATACTGCCGCCGGGGCGCCAGCACGGCTCATCGACATGGGCGTCGATCCGTCACTTTTACGCTCCACATTGCGGCTGATTTTATCGCAACGGCTGATCCGCTTGTTGTGCCAAAATTGCCGTGAAAAAGCCAAAGGTACATGGCACCATAAGGGTTGCGATCAGTGCGCGGACACGGGTTATTTGGGGCGCAAGGGATTGTTCGAATCCATTGATCTGACGCCAGCCTTATTGGAAATGATCCAACCCGATTTATCAGCATTGGAATTTGAGCGGGCGGCACGCGAAAGCGGGTGCTTGTCCTTGTCGGACGATGGCCAAGCCAAAGTGAAAGCCGGATTGACCGATGCGGATGAAATATGGCGGGTGCTGGGCGAGCGCGTGGGGAGCAAAGCGTGAGCGGTTTTCTCGTCAAATCAGTAGCTGCTGACGGGGCAAAGAGCGAGATTTTTGTCGAGGCCGCCGACGATTATGAAGCGGCGGCAAAGGTGCGCGCTCTTGGCCTGACCCCCCTGTCCACGCACGCTGGACAAGCAAGGCGAAAAAAACGCGCGCCGCGCGGTGCCCACAAAGCAGCGGCGCGCATTGTCCGCGAGCTTGGCGCCCTAACCGGCGCCGGCCTGACCATCGAACAAGCCTTGTCCAGTCTTGCCCGTTACGCCAGCACGCCTTTGATTGAAAATATTACCAGCGGCTTGCACGACGATGTGCGCGCCGGGACCAGTCTTGCTGATGCCTTTAGCGCCCGGCCTGAAATTTTTCCGCCGCCATTTGCACAAATTGCCGAAGCGGGGGAAAGCGCTGGTGCCTTGCCAGCTGCCTTGAGTGATTTGGCCGATTGGCAGGAAAGCCGGGCCGCCTTTGAAAGTGAGATTAAGGGCGCGCTTCTATATCCCCTGATCTTGATGGTCCTGGCACTGGTGGCGGTGGGCGGCCTTATGGTTTTTGTGGTACCGCGTTTCGAGCAGGTATTTGACGATTTGGGAGCGGCACCGCCTGCCTTTGCCGCCACCGTTTTTGCCATTGCGCGCGGCTTGACCAGGGCAGCGCCCTTCATCCTCCTTGCAATAATCGGCATTTCAGCCTTGTCCGGGCTTTGGCTAAGAAGGCCAACGGCAAAGCGGCAGGCTTATGCAGCGGCGCATAAACTGCCCGGTCTGGGTGCGCTAATGCGGACCATGCTGGCGGCGCGGTTTTGCCGGGTATTGGCGGTATTATTGCAAAATGGATTATCGGCAGTGCCGGCCTTTCGTCTGGCCAGCGCCAGCCTGACCGATGCCTTTGCCAAACAGCGATTAGAGGAGGCGCTGACAGAAGTGCGGCGCGGAGCTTCTTTGCCAGCTCAAATTGCCCAAGCCGAAATATTGCCGCCCTTGGCGGTCGAGATTATTCGCATTGGCGAGCAGACCGGCGAACTTGGCAAAGCCACCGAACGACTGGCCAAACTCTATGAAGACCGGCTTGAACGCGGGGCGCGAACGGCGTTGCGTCTGGCAGAACCTGCGCTTATCGGCTTTGTTGGTTTGATCGTCGGTGTTATCATTGTTTCCATCTTGCTTGCCTTGGTAAGCGTCAACGATATCGGGTTCTAAAATGGCTGTTTCGATTGCTTACAAATCCAAAAGAATATCCGGACGCGGCGGTTACACCCTGACCGAACTTCTGGTGGTGCTGGTCATTCTGGGCCTGTTAATCGGCCTTATCGCGCCGCGGTTTTTGGGTCAAATCGGCAAAGCGCGGAGCAAAACCGCCCGGGTGCAAATTTCCAATCTGGCGACAGCATTGGAATATTATCAACTGGACACCGGCACTTATCCGGCGACGTCCATTGGTTTGTCTGGCTTGCTCAGTTCGCCGCCCAATGTGCAAAACTGGGATGGACCGTATTTAAAAACCCGCCGGGTGCCCGATGACCCGTGGGGCAACCCGTATATTTATCAGCCCGGTGCCGATGGTATTTTTATAATCCGCACACTTGGTGCCGACAACCGGGAAGGTGGAGATGGCGAAAACACCGATATTTCCTCGGCTGACGAATAGAGCCAAAGCCGGTTATACGCTGGCCGAACTTCTGGTGGTAATGGCAATCCTTGGCCTGATCACCGCTATTATTGCGCCGCGTTTTGCCAACAATACCGACGGGGCGCAGCTGGCCTCAAGCGCGTCCATCATCCACAACACACTACGAAGCGCCAGAATCAGCGCTTTACGCAATGGCACCAGCACAAAAGTGTTCATTGACCCTTATGCCAAGACCATCTGGCGCGAAGGGGACAACCCCATCCCCCTTAGCCAAAATCTGGAACTTTCCGCCATTGGGGCAGAAGTAGAATCGGCAGGCGATCAGATCGGCTTTCGTTTTTTTGCCGAAGGACAAAGCACTGGCGGCGAGATAAATTTAGCGATTGGCGAAAAAACCCAAAGCATCACCATCCTTTGGGCCAATGGAGATATCCGCTTTGCCCAACCACGATAGCGCCAAAACAACAGTTGGCTTTACGCTGATTGAAACCGTGATCGCCACCGCCTTGGCGGCCATTGGTTTCACTTTGGTATTTCAAGGGTTGAGCGGTGCCGTACGATTGACCAATGCCAGCCACCAGACCGAGAAAGCCGTATTGGTAGCCAAATCCATTATCGCGCAAAGCATGGTCACACCCCCCGAAATTGGTCAAAGCCAAGGCATTGCCGATGGGGTTGCGTGGACCTTAAGCACCAGCCTGACCATGCAAAATGATGATGGCATGAAGCTTGTCCGCTATGACGTGTTGGCCCAAGGCAGCTTTGGTCGTCAGGTGCATTTAACCAGCGAGCGGGTGACCATCAAATGAGTGCCTGCCCCAAACCAGAAAGCCGCTCTGGCCTGACCTTGGCAGAAATGATGGTGGCGCTGATTATTAGCAGCATCGCCTTGGCAATAACGGCCCAAGCCGCCGCAACATTGCACCAATGGACTACACGTCTGGACAAAGCCCATGACACCAATGCCGAGGCCGTCGTGCTCTATCACTTTGTCGAACGGGTGTTGTCCGAGGCCTTGCCATTATCGCGAAAAAACGAAGACGGCATGGCCGCGTTGTTTGAAGGTGACGCCAATGCCATTCGCTTTGTCCGTGCCGAGCCCGGTTATCCATCTCGCGCCGGTCTTTATCAATATTATCTGTTCGCACGAGCCACTGCCGACGGCCAATGGGATTTGGTTTTGCACCGGGAGTTATTTGGCGAGGCGGCGCAGTTTGGCAGTTTGGAAAACCCGACCGAATTGGTGGTTTATACCGGTGATGCCGCCCCGGCGTTTTCGTATTTCGGCGCGAACGGATGGCAGGGGGCATGGTCGCAAGGCGACACATCACCACAATTAGTTGGGTTTGGCATTGCCCCTTGGCCAGTGCTTAATATCAATCTTGTGCCAAGCCCGCCTGCTCCGGCAGAAACCGGCGACATCAAAGAAGACGACAACAATACCGTGGAGGCAAGCCGGTGAGGCGTGAGCGCGGCTTCATTCTATTGGCAGTGATTGCGGTGCTGACCCTTGCCGCCGCCGCCTTGGCGATGGTCAGTCTGGCGGCACGCCTTGGCGCAAAAGAAGTCAGCATTAGCGTTGATTTGGCACAGGCAAAAACCGCGCGCGAAGCTGTGCTGGCGCGCGCCGTATTTGGCCTAAGTCAGGACGCCATCTATGCCGACGGACGCGCCTTTACTCACGGTATTAATGGGATTGAGCTGGAATACCGGGTTTTGGACGCACGCGGCTTGATCGACCTTAATCGCGCCCCGGAAGCATTATTGGCTGATTTTCTTGCCCAGTTTTTGCCAAACACGACACAGGCGGCAAGTTTGGCAGCAGCCATTGCCGATTGGCGCGATGAGGACGATGAGGAACGTCAGGATGGTGCTGAAAAGCGCCGCTATGAGAATGCCGATTTACCCGGCCCGGCCAATCAAGCCTTTGTGCATGTAAGCGAAGCGCGCAGGGTGATCGGCATGGATGCCGCCCTGTTCGCTGCAATTGCGCCTTATCTGGTCATTACTGGCAATGCAGATGATGGCGATACTCTTCCAGACCCAGTTTACGCACCCGCGCCAATACTTGAAATTTTGGATATCAGCCCCGTGCGCCGCGAAGAGATATGGAGCGCCCGCCGGGATGGCGCACCACCAAGCACCGCGCAGAAACAGACCGTGGGTGGCGAGACGGCAGAGGACGACGACAGTCACACAGCAAACTCCATTGCACGGCGCTTTTTACTGACGGTCGAGACCCGAAACCTCGGCGGCACACGCACTGCAGAACACTTTACCTTCGCAACTGGACCAGCACTCGGTGAATATGCCATTCTCTCCCGGCGCGCCGATACCGTAGGCATGGCGGCGCGCTTATACGGCATGGACCCCAAGAATGACGATTTTTGAACAAATACAGGATTTATGGGTTCGCTGGGCGCAGGCCTTTGATGAAGGCATTGCGCAATTGCCGGGTATTGGCCAATGGGTGCAGCCCAAATGGATAATCCTGATCGCCGATCGCGATGGCAGTTTTTCCCGCGTCGATGGCCCCGAGGCAGGAGGCGTTTTAGCACCAGACCACATACGAAAGCTGGGACGCCAAAATCACATTTGTTTGCGCCTTGGTAAAGGCCTTGGCCAACGCCGCGATATTTTATTGCCGCAGGCGGCAAGTCATGACCCGGCATCGGCAATTCGCTTGTCACTGGAGCAATATTTTCCGTTCCCGGCCAAGGAAACCGCCTTTGCCATTCATGGCGCCGCCCAACCCAGCGGACCACACCATAGCCAGTTTCGCGTCAGTTTTGCGCGGCATTCTGTCATCACGCAATGCAAGGAGCGTTTGCAGGCATTGGGTGTTAATCCGAAAGCCATTGACGCCCTTGGCGAGCACGCTGATGAGTCGGTCAATGCCGATTTGCAACGCGGCACCAATATGGCAGATGGCAAAAGCGCCAGTTTCGTCCTGGCAGCCCTTTGCACCCTTCTTTTAGTTTTTGGCGGACTGGTTAGCCTGTGGTCAAACCTGTCTTTGGCACCGGCAATGACCGACGCAAGAGCCGCTAATCTCCCCACCATCACCGCTGATCAGGCATTGCGGCAAAAGCAGGCCAAGACCACCGCACCCTCGGTTTTGCGGCTATGGCAAGCAGCGACCCAATCGCTCCCTGACAATGCCTATGCGGAATATTTATTGTATGAAAAAGGCCGGTTACGGATAGCCGGCAAGGCCAAGGATGCCGCCAGCCTTGTCAGCGCCATTGAAGCGCAATTTTTGTTTGAGGGCACCACCTTTGCCTCCGCCTCGCTCAAGGAGGACAATGGCGAAGAGAGTTTCGATCTGGTCACCAATGTCCTTGAAGCGGCCCAACCATGAGCGCCCGTCAGCGAAACTTTGCAGCACTGCTTGGTGGTGTTTTGGCCTTGGGTCTAAGTATGTTTTATGCCGCCAATGCCAGCCTGCACGCGGCGCATATGCGGGCCGAAATCAACCGCGCTGAATTATCCAGCGACGCCCGGACACCCGATCAGGCGCTGGCACAACATTATCTGGTCCACGCACCCTCTCATGGCGCAGCCGGGGCGGCATTGCTGACACGATTGCGCCAATCTGCGCGCAATGCACAAATATCGTTAGAACGCGCAGAACCACGCGCGGCGGATGAAATTGACCCGCAAATGGTAAAAATCTCGGCGCAAATTAGCGGCAACACCCAAAACATCGCGCAATTTTTACATGAGCTGGAAGCCAGTCCACCGGCCCTTATTGTCGAGAGGGCGCGGCTGAACACGCAGGACAATGGCGACATTGCCGTCGATATTTTGATCCTCGCACGGGCGCGCTATGTCGGTGCTAATCCATGAACCGGCGCATGATTTGGCAGGTCGGCGCGGCGGTCCTTTTGGCGGTGCTCTTTGGCGTGGACCGCTTTGTGCTAAATGCTGCCACCGATGAAAAACTGGCGGCGCCAATATCGCGACCAAAACCGATAAGCACAGAAACGTTAGGCCCCGCGGCCGGTGCCACCGGCACCATGGCTTTCCTTGCCCCTTTAAGTGATTTTAGTGAGGTATGGACCCGACCAATCTTTACGCCATCGCGGCAAAGTGCCCCAAATGTCGCCCGGCCATTCCCGCCAATTCAAACCAATATCGCCACCGATCAACCGCCACCATTCAGGATTAAGGGCGTTGCCCTTGGCCCCGATGGCGGCGCGGTATTGATAGCCTTAGATAGCGGCACCACCGGGCGCTATTATCTCAATGACACCATTGAAGACTGGACAATCGAGAAGATTGAAACCGACAATATCACCGTAAGCCGCGGGATAAGCCGCTGGCTATTGCCGGTCAACACGCTCCAATAATCGCCTCTTTACATGCTTAAGGCGCATCGGTCCGCACCGCGAAATTGGTGGCACCGCGCACCACACCGCCGACATCTTTAAAGCGCAGAAACACCCGGTTTTGCCCTGGAGAGAAGACAATATCGCCGCTGGCATTGGCAAACACCGCAAAGGTCCGTGTCTCGCCATTTACTGAAGCGATATCCACAGTGGCCGCGGGCGGCGCCAGACATGCACCACTTACCGGATTGGTTTCACAAACAAACAGGGCCAATGGCAAACCGGAACCGCCATCATCTGCGCTTAAAGTCAAATCAGCGTCAGCACCAAGAGCCGAGGTGGCAATTGCAGCTGCGGCAGCACCGGAAGGCCCCGGAATGGAAATCGTTCCATCACCGGTCGCGGTCAAACCAATCGTCAACATATCTGCCGGGTTTGACTGTGCAGCAGAGAGAATGAAGCTGTTTACACCAACGGTAACATTTGATGATGTGCCCTCATTGCAACTGGCCTGAATGCCAAGTTCTTGCTGGTTAAGCACCGCAGAAGGGGTGATAGCGAAGACGAAGTTTTGCACGCCATTGCTGCCGGCAATGGTAACCGGCGTGTCGGGTGAGCCGATAGGCGCATTGCCCGCATCGGTGGTCTGATAGGTAAAGCCACCTTGGAAACTTCCCGGTTCCAACCCGATGAAACAATTAGTGCCCTCAACACTGCCAGCATTGATTACGGTCATGAAGGCGGTTGCCTGGGCGCCGACTTTCACCGAGCGCGCATAGGGCAAGACCGCCGTAACCAAATTAGGCAAAGGCGTCGCCGACGAGGTCCAGCCGAGCTTTACCAGCCCATTGGCACCTGAGACACCATCAATGGCGATATGATGATTGGTGCCGGTTACAGCGTTGAAGGTGACAAATTTCGCGTTCTGCGTCTGGGCCGGATTAGCCACCGACAATGCTCCGGCGATACCCGAACTTGGCGCTTCGGCACCAATAGGGGAAAGTGCCGCCAGCGATGAGCCAGTATAGACGCTAAGCACATTGGCAAAGTCCGACCCGTCGGTATTGAAGGTGAAGCTTCCATCTGAAGGTGCGGTCCAGTCAAACCAAATGGATTGCGCCGCGGGCGCACCGCCATGGGCTGGCTCACCGGCCTCGGCGGTGGCATTGACATTATTGCCATTGGCACTACCCGAGTTACCGGCAATCATGGTTGGCGTTGCAAAATTATCATTCGCCGCCGCACCGGCAATGCTCACACTCAGCACCACATCGCCCGAAGCCCCGTTAAAGCCATCAACCGCAAAGAAATAATTGGTCCCAGCGACAGTATCAAACGAGATTAGCGAGGTGAGAATGCCATTTGGATTATCCTCGTCATCATTATTACCTTTGGCGGTTAGCGCATTCAGCGCGGTGCCGGTATACGCCCCCAAAACCGTATCAAAGCTACTGCCCGCCGTAGACACATTGATCATCGTCGAAAGCGGCGCTACCCATTTATACCAAATCGAGGCACCGCCGGCATTGGCACCACCAATATGGTTGGGCTCATCTGGCTCTTTATCGGCATTTGCGCTCGACCCGGTAATGCTTGGCTGTATACCGGTAAGCGGCAATGCATCGGCAAAGTTATTATTGGCCAGAAAACTGGCCGAAGCGCCGACAAAGCGGGTGGCACTTTCCGCGCCAACGGCAAAGGTGATAGCCCCATCATCTGAACCAGCGGTGCCACCAAGCAGATTTTGCGCATCAATGGAAACGATAACCGTTTCCGACGCGCCGCCAGCCAACGTACCGCCGGGTTTATCCAAAACGATAAAGGGCTTATCGACACTGGCAGTCCAGTCCAAATTGCCAGCGCCATTATTGGTCAATGTGTAGGCCATGGTGCCGAAAGAGGCGGACACGCCCGCCGTGCCTGACGCGCCAAACCCATCAAACGGGGCGATGGCAAGATCGCCCGCTTCCGAACCTCCATTCGCCAGAAAATCACTGGCTAAATCCACCCGAATACGGGGCTTGGAAAGTTGGTTTTTGGTGTCCACAACCGGTTTTCCCGTAGCTTTAAGCGCATCTTCAATCTGCTGCACGGTCGCGGTCGGGTGCGCAGACCGCAAAAGCGCAAATGCACCGGCGACGTGCGGGGTGGCCATGGAGGTGCCGCTTAAGGTCGCGCCGTAATTAATGCCCGCAACCTGTGGATAGGCTGCCAGAATGCTGACACCAGGGGCCAACACATCAACTAAAGAAGAGGAGTTGGAAAAGCCGGCAACCACATCGGATTTACTGGTCGCCCCCACCGTTATCGCCGTTGAAATGCACCCGGGATTACTAACTGCATTGGTAAAACTTTCATTGCCAGCAGCGATAACCGTGGCGACACCCGTCGTACGCAATTGGTCAATCAAACTTTTCAAAGCGTCGTTATCGCAAGCCGTTTCGCTTTCACCACCACCAAGGCTCATATTGGCCGAAGCAATTTTCAATGCAATTGTATTATCAAGGACAAAATCCAGCCCCGCCAATTGATCTGAATCAAAAGATTGCACGCACGGCGCATCATCTTCATTGGGAGGCTCATCATCAGAGCAATCACTCGCTTTGTTAAACTTGGTAAACACCTGAATAGCCACCAGATTAGCCCCCCGGGCAACACCGGCCACCGTGCGCGGCGTTGACGATAAGGTAAACGCACTGCCCATAGCCGTCGACGCCACATGGGTACCATGATCACAGCCATCAATGCCTTCCGTAATGTCTGGTGTGGCCGGGTCGTCTACCGGACAATTAGTACCTGCGGGAAGACCTAGCTGCTCAACGCTCCCGTTTGGGCATAAGGATTCCGTTTCATCGTCAATGCTTTCCGCCGAAAAACAAGCAGACCCAACGACCTTACCACTCATCATTACATGATCATGGGATGATCCGGTATCCAACACCGCGACAGCATAGTCAGCACCATCAGAGCCAGCATTCCAAACTGTGGGCGCCCCGATAAGCACCGTAGATTCATCCAAATTTGGTCGTGACAATTGATCCGTATAAATTTTAATTACCGCCGGGTCAGCCGCTAATTTTTCCATCTCTGAACGGGTTAAGCGCATAGCCATGGCTGGCACATTGTTAAGTATTCGAACCACAGAGGGATTATCAACAGCCTCCAGGGTTTTCTGCTTGTTATAGTTGAAAGCTTTACCCCCAAAGGTTCGCTCCAGAAGGCTTTCTCTACCCGCAGCGATCAACGTGCGCCTTGCCGTGGCGGCAACACCTGCTTTGCCTTTTGGGGTTTCTGCAGCCGGAATCGCATAATCGACAATGACCCGCACCCGCTCACCAGCATCGGCTTTCGCCTGAGTCTTACCCGCAAGCATAATTTTTGACGATTGCGCCCAGGCTGCGGAGGCGCAAATGGTTACTATAGAAACCAGCGTGAGAAAGCGGATAATCATTACAGAACTCCATATAATTTAATATACTGACGGCAAAATGATCGGTGAAATTGGCACACACCATCTATGCCGTCCACTGATTCCAATAAGTCAGGAATAGTTTTTGCAATTTCTATTAATAAATATACCCGCGGGCCAGAGGAAGTTTTCGATTTTTTGTTGAAAAACTAGGCAATTGACGCAGAATCTTGTATGGTTCCCCTTGGTCGCGGCGTAACGATAACCGCCGCATGGGACAAATGCTCATACATGAGCGCCATGGGGTATTGTTATGCACCGCTATATTTTTGTGATTATCAGCCTGATATTATTGGCAAATCAACCTGCTAATGCCGGGCAACTTTGGCAGATACACGGCCAAAAAGCCGACGCTAATAGCGTCCAAAGTGCTCCCAATAGCGCAAAAACCTTTGAAAAATTTTCCATCAGCCTCGATCAAAATAGCATATTTTCCATGAATGAGGGCGCGCAAGCGGAAATGTCGTTGCCGGGCGGGCTTCAGGTTTTTGCCCAGTTGGAGAGCATTAAGAGCCATGCACTGGGCGGAGATTCCTGGTTGGGCTGGGCCGGTGAAGGCGACAGCCGCGGCCGTATCGTCATGACCAGTGTCAATGGTTTCACCTTTGCCGCCATCACCCACAATAACAAACTCTATCTTATCGAACCGGCAAAAACTGGCGGCCATATTTTGTATGAAGCGTCCGCCGAAGGCATGATAGAACCCAGTTTTGGCGAGGACGGCGTTATACCGCCTGTGGCCTTAACCAGCGCCATTGCCGCCAAGCCACCCAGCCCAGCCAAGCCCACGGTTTTAGGAGCGCTTGGCACAGTGGATGTTGGCATTTTCTATCATGCGAGCATGCGCGATCGCTGGGGGCTTGGACTGATGGCGCGCTTGCAATTCCTGATTCAAAACTATGACACCGCTTTGCTCGATAGCCTCACCGAGGTCCGCGCCAACCTGGTGCATGTCAGCGAAATCACCGGCACCTTGGCGAAATCAAATGGTGACACACTGGACGACTTGAAGGATGGTGCATCAAATGCAGATGGTGATTTTTCCGGTGTCGCCGCCATCAGAGCGGCCAAAGGTATTGATATCGTTACCTATATGCGGCGCTTCAAGGCTTCCACCCATTCATCCTGTGGCACCGGATTTGTACTCGGCACCGGTTCCTCGGTCATTGGCGTCGGTTCTGCGGCGTTCGGCGTCAATACGGTGAGTGATAGTTTTGATATTGATGATGAAGGTCCGGACGGTGCGCCATTACCCGGCCCCTTTAGTCTGTGTTCTATCTATACCTTGGCCCATGAAATCGGCCATAATATGGGCACCCAGCATAATCTGGCTACTACCCCCGATGATGGTGTGTTCAGCTATTCCCATGGCCACCGGGTCGAGGGCGATTTTCGCACCATTATGGGCACTGATGGTAGCGGCGGGACAACCCGCCTTGGCTTCTACTCCAACCCCTCACTGGCAAAATGCACCGACCCCGGCGGTGCGGGTGCAACCACAGCCTGCGGCGTAGTTGATGTCGCCGACGCTGCCCGCTCCATGCGCGAACAAGGCAAGAATGTTGGCACTTTTAACGCCCCTGCCCCGCGCGTTGTATCTTCGGTCCTGCCCATCAGCCGCTCGATCAAGTCTGACGCCACCGCCACCGCCTTCGCCACTGTGATCAACCCGGCAGGTGGCGGTACGGCCACGGACTGTATGCTTGATCTTCCCGGCGCTACGGCTGGTCAATTCAGCTACCAGACCACAAGTGCGGTCAACGCCCTGACCGGCACACCGGATACGCCAATTGATATTGCCGCTGGGGCGGCCCAAAATTTCATCTTCTCGATAACCCCGGGCGCCGTATTTGGCGGTGTGGAATCACATGTTAGCGATGACCCATTCACCAGTTCTGAATTGGCCGTTGATTTTTCTTGCACCAACCGTCAATCCGCAGAGTCTATTAGCGGGTTAAACACACTTAACTTTGTTGCTGAAACCACCGACGTTATGGACGTAATCGCGTTGTCGGCAACCATTGGCAGCACCGGCATTGTCGAAACGGCTGGTGGCACCGGCGTGTTCAGTGTCGCGGTCAGCAATATCGGCATAGCGGGCACGGTGACTGCATCTGGCGAAACCAGTACTGCTGCCGTACCCGCCACGATTACGGTATGTGAAACCGTTCCCGCAACCGGGGCCTGCAAGGCACCAGCTGCTCCCACTGTCACGAAAACCCTTGCCAAAGATGAAACCGCAACTTTTGGGTTTTTTGTCACAGAAACAGCGACGATTGCCAATGATTTGGCAGCAAACCGCATTCTCGCCCTCTTTGAAGAAGGCGGTACAACCCGCGGGGCAACTTCGGTGGCGGTGCGTACCGGGCCTTAAGATAAGGCTCATTAAATGCCGTTCGTTGCCCAGTTGGCGCGAACGGTATAGACTGCGCGCAACAGGTGATGGAGAATAAAATGCGCAGTTTGGCTTCTGTATTTGGTGGTTTACTGGTCGGCTCGCTTTTAATCAGCACCGGTGCACAGGCTGAAGTGACGGTGAAAGCCATAGATACCGGCTGGAAAGTTGAGGCGAAGGAAGAACCGCTCACCGGCATTCTTCGCGCCATCGCCAAGCACGCGGCCATCAAAATCAGCGGTACCGCGAAACTGGTTGAAGATCCAGCCATGAGCGGCGTCTATGAGGGCAGTATCGAAACCATATTGCCAAAACTATTGCGCCAGTCAGATTATGTGTTTCAGACAACCAAAGACGCAAATGGCGTCAGCCGGGTTAGCAAGCTGGTATTGCTGTCTGGGGTGAAGGGCCGCGCGCCCAGTGCACGGGCGATAAATGCGGCGCGTAAATTGCCCGATAATCGCCCCAGTGCCATGCCGCTTACCGCGCAGGAACAACAGCAAGGATCACGGGTCACCGCATTATTAACCCAGCAAGCACGGGTAAGCGCCGGGATTGAGAGCGATGCTGGGCAGGCGAATGCTGACGACCAAAGCGACACCCCAAATTCGTCTGGCATCACCCGCAATAGCGATGGCAGTTTTTCGATAAGCCCGGAAGCACAGGCGCGTTTGGCACAAGCCAGCGCGCAAGCCAATCAGGATTTGCAAGCCTTGGTTTCGTCCATCCGGCGCAATGAATCGGATGGAAATTAGGGCCAGGACCCTGGCTCAAAAACAGCTTTATTTTGTTCCGAACAAACGATCGCCCGCATCACCAAGGCCGGGCACAATAAAGCCATTCTCATTGAGTTTTTCGTCAATGGCGGCGGTGATAATCGGCACGTCGGGGTGCGCTTTGCGCAAATTTTCAACCCCTTGCGGCGCCGAAAGCAAGCACACAAAACGCACGTCGCGCGCCCCGGCCTGCTTGATGCGATCAATGGCGGCAATCGCCGAATTACCGGTTGCCAACATCGGGTCGAGAGCAATCACCGTCCGCTCCGCCATGTCTTTTGGCATTTTCACCAAATATTCAACCGGCTGCAAGGTTTCTTCATCGCGATAAAGCCCCACATGGCCGACCCGCGCCGATGGCACCAGATTGAGCATGGCCCCCAACAGCCCCTCGCCGGCCCGCAATATGGAAATAAAGCACAACTTTTTGCCAAACAATTCCGGTGTCTGGGTAGTGCAAAGCGGCGTTTCCACTTCGCGCATTTCCGTGGGTAAATCCTTCATCGCCTCATAGCCAAGCAAAAGCGCGGTCTCTTCCAGCAAGGCACGAAACTCGGCGGTGCTTTTGTCTTTGCGCCGCATCAGACTAAGTTTGTGTTGAACCAGCGGATGATTGACAATGGTGACCCCGTCATCTGCGGCAAAATTCATTCCCTCGGCCATGGCGTTTCCTTTGCAAAATGATGTGCTTCCCTACTAACTTCCAGCGCCGGAGGGAAGCGGCGGCGGTGCAAATTGCGCAATATTATCGCCTATTAACCCCAACATTTCCGCTTATTAATTAGGCTTTGGCGTTGCCATCGGAAACAATGCCTTTTTTGGAGAATGGGCCATGGGTGCAATTTCGCCAAGACTTTTGATGCTTGTCGCCATTATCGCGATGGGCCTTATACCTCTTGGCGCGTGGGCCAATGAACCCACCAAACACAACCTCACCCGCAATTGGTCCGACGATCAATTTGCCCATTGGCACTATCTCGCCGAAGAAATGCAGGTGCAGACCCTACACCATCAATTATCCAAGACGCACCGCCCGCGCGAATTTGTGGTGCGCAATGTCAATTTGATCGACGGCATTACGCCTCAAGCCCGCACCGGCCAATCCGTGCATGTGAAGGACGGTAAAATATTTGCCATTGGCGCAGCGGCGAAAATTACCGCGCCCGATGGGGTTTTGGTGATTGATGGCAGCGGGCGTTATTTAGCACCGGGGCTGACCGATATGCATGTGCATAATCTGGAATCCGCCAGTCAACACATACTCAATCTGGCCAATGGTATTACCAGCATGCGCGATCTGGATGGATTTGAGTTTTTATTGGCCATGCGCGATGCCATCAACAATAATCAAATGCTGGCCCCCACGCTTTATGTTTCTGGCACCATTCTGAACGGCTCGACCTTTGGCGGCTATGCCAGAAGGATCAGCACCGAGGCCGAAGCCCGGTCAGCGGTGCGCGAACAGGCGGCGCAGGGCTATGACTTCATCAAGACCCATAACAGCCTCTCCGCGCCCATTTTCTTAGCCATTGCCGATGAGGCTAATATTCAAGGTCTGGACGTGGTTGGCCATATCCCCGTGCCAGTTAGCGTCGAGCAAGCAGTAAATGCCAATATGCGCACCTTCGAGCATTTCAAAGGCTATATTATCGACAGCACCCTGACCTTGACCGACGAAGACTATAGCGCGGCAACCCAAGGGGCAGAAGTGTGGAATACGCCGACCTTTGTCACCTATCGCAACCATTTGCGCGGCGCGGCGGCGGCGCAATTATTGGCCGATGCAGCGCAAATGCAATATGTGTCACCGCTTAGCCGCCAAAACTGGCAAAAATTTGTGCACGAAGAAGCGGATGCAACCACTAAATTGCGCCAAAACATCTACCCTCTCTCGGTGCAGGTTTTCAAAAGCCTGAGACAGAATACCGACGCCAAATTCCTGGCTGGCACAGATTCCGGGTCTTATGAAATGATGCCGCCGGGCTTTATGCTATTGGAAGAACTCGGTATTTTTGAAAAACTTGGCATGTCGCCCTTCGAAGCCCTGCAAACCGCGACCACCGAAGCGGCGGCGGCCATGCGCCGTACGGACGCCTTTGGCACGATCAAAACCGGTGCCCGGGCCGACCTCGTATTGCTGGAGAAAAACCCGCTAATTTCCACCGCCAATTTGTCCTCGCCCGCGGCGGTGTCAGTGCGCGGTATTTGGCTAGATCGCGCGGATATAGATGCCATGTTGGCGGGGCTGAAAACCGTGTTTATACAGACCGAAGAACGCATGGCACAAACCGAAATTAACCCCGCCCAATTGGATGCTTTCGTTGGCCGCGCCGCAGACTTACACGCGCAAGGCTATGTGTTCCGGGACCATTATCTGGATCTGGCCGCCAGCATGTTTACGGCGCTTAACCGACCCGCGGATGCGGCCAGATTAACCGCCATGAAAACCGAAGCAGATTTCGGGTTCTCATGGTATAAGTTTTAACGCAAAATCAGATTTTAGAGCCACAATTTCAGCGCAATCGCACCCGCCGCCACGGCCAACACCATCAACGCCCACCGCCCACTTCGCGTGCGCCGCGCCTGCGCTTTGGCCAAAGCGTCGATAGCGCTGTCACTCAAACCAAAGCCTTGTGCGCGCGTATTGGCGACAATGGCAGCAGCATCCTCAATGGCTTTTGGCAATTGCTTCATCACCAAATGCAATTCGCGCAAAGTATCATAAGTCTCATTCATCAGGCCCTCGGGGCCAAGTTCGCGGCGTATCCATTGCTCCACCACCGGATTAGCGGTGCCCCACAAATCATGGGCCGGGTCCAACATCCGGGCCACGCCTTCAACCTGCACCATGGTTTTTTGCAATAACACCAATTCGGGCCGCAAATGCATGTCGAATTGGGCGGTGACATCAAACAATTGCAATAGCAGATTGCTCATCGATACATCTTTGGCGGTTTTACCAAAAATAGGTTCGCCCACCGCGCGCAAGGCCTGGGCAAAATCATCGACGCCATATTCGCCCGGCACAAAACCGGCCTCAAAGTGCACCTCGGCAACCCGGCGGTAATCGCGGCGTAAAAACCCATAAAGAATTTCCGCCAAATACCGTCTTTGTGCCGGGCCAATGCGACCAATAATGCCAAAATCGACCATGCCCAATTGGCCGGACTTTAGCGCAAATAAATTGCCCTCATGCATGTCCGCATGAAACACCCCATGATCCAGAGCGCTATGCAAAAAGCTGGCGGTGATAGTTTTCGCCAATTCAACCCGGTCAACGCCTTCTTTGCCCAGCGCCGCTTCATCGCTAAGCGGCACCCCCACCAGCCATTGCATGGAAAATACGCGCAAGCCGGTGCGGGGCCAGTCTACCGTCGGTATGCTTACGCCCTTATCAGTGCCCATAATCTCGAAAAGCTCCGAAGCCCCGGCAGCTTCAAGGCGCAAATCCATCTCCAGGGTCAGGGAACGCGATAAAGTGCGCACAAATTGGCGCGGCTCCATACGCCGCGATGCCGGGAATAGCCATTCCACCAACCGCGCGCCGAGCGCCATGGCCTCAATGTCTTTCTTGATCCGCAACTCAATACCGGGGCGCAGAATTTTCACTGCCAACTTGCTGCCATCATCCAGCACCAGCGGATGCACTTGCGCCACCGAAGCGGCGGCAATGGGTGGCTCCAGCCCAGCGAATAGATATTCCCATTTATCGCCAAAACTATCTTGCAATGCAGCTTTGGCTTCGGCCATGGAAAACGGCGGCATTTTATCGCGTAAACCAGCCAAGCCCGCTGCCACTTCCGGCGATAGAATATCGCCCCGACTGGAGAGAAATTGACCAAATTTCACATAGCTTGGGCCAAGTTTTTCCAGCGCAATCGCCAGGCGCTCTCCCGGACCGGCGTTTTTATCTGCTTTATCTGGGCTATGCCGGACGACAAACAAGCGCGCAAACCGACCCAATGCTCGCGCTGGCCATGGCAATATAAGCTGGTATTCGCGGGGCAAAATAGCGTCATGGCGCGCCAATACCCACCCCGCCCGCAAAAGCCGCCAAAAGGAAGCAAAACGTACCCGATCATCTGGCTCTAGACCAGCCATAAGTCAGACAGCCCAGCCAGTGTGCAAAGCAGCAACACCGCCGGAGAAATTGGTGTAGTCGACATTGGCAAAGCCCGCCTCTTCCATCATCGCGGCAAATCCTTGCTGATCAGGAAAACGGCGAATGCTTTCCACCAAATACTGATAGCTCTCGCGATCATTGGCAAACCATTGGCCAAGGCGCGGAATGGCGTGAAATGACCATAAATCATAAGGCTTTTGTACCGCTTTATTGATCGGTTTTGAAAACTCCAGACACAAGAACCGCCCGCCGGGCCGCAAAACCCGGCGCATATCACGCAGGGCCTGCACCTTATTGGTCACATTGCGAATGCCAAAACTTATAGTCACCGCATCCACACAAGCATCCGGAAGCGGAACGTGCTCGGCATCGCCGCAGACCCAGCTCAACTGAGCCCCATCGCCGCGCTCCAAACCGGCAATAAGCATTTGCGCATTAATATCGCACACAATCGCGCGCGCCGCTTCGCCGCCGCGTCTGGCCCGCACGGCGTCGGCGCGCTGCACAAAGCGCCGCGAAAGATCGCCAGTGCCGCCGGCCACATCCAGCAATGTCTCGCCAGGTTGCGGATTGGCCCGGGCAATGACCATGTCTTTCCACAGGCGATGCACGCCGCCAGACATCAGATCATTCATCAAATCATAGCGCGATGCCACTTTATCAAACACGCCGCGCACCATGCCCGCTTTGCTCTCGCGCTCGACCGTTTGAAAGCCAAAAGAGGCGGTGTTTGCCGCCTTGCTGTGCTGTGTCTTTTCCATCGACGCGGACCATAGCCCTCTGCGCCGCACTGCGCTATAGGGGGGCGCATCATGCCTGAGCTTCCTGAAGTCGAAACCGTACGCACTGGCCTCGCCCCGATTATGGAGGGTGCGCACATTGTTGCGGCCACAATCAACCGTCCGAATCTGCGCTTTGCCTTCCCGGCGCGTTTTTGTGCACGCCTCGAGGGCGCGGGCATTATTGCCTTGCGCCGCCGCGCCAAATATCTGCTGATTGAGCTATCGACGCAGGAGACCCTGATTGCCCATCTTGGCATGTCCGGCAGGTTCAGCATTCTTGCCCCCGGCGGACCATTGCCGGACACCAATCCCAAACATGACCATGTGGAATGGGTGTTAAGCAATGAGCACAAAATTGTTTATAATGATCCGCGCCGCTTTGGCTTTATGGACCTAGCCGCCAACAACGCCTTGGCGCAAAACCGGTTTTTGGCGGACTTGGGGCCCGAACCTCTGGGCAATGGGTTTAGCGGTGCCTGGCTGAGAGAAGCTTTTACCGGCAAAGCGCAATCGGTAAAAGCGGCGCTATTGGACCAACGCATTGTCGCCGGGCTTGGCAATATTTATGTCTGCGAGGCGCTGTATTGTGCCGGCATTCGCCCGCAAACGCCGGCCAGCAAAATTAGCAAAGAACGGCTGGAGAAGCTGAGCAATTGTGTGCGCAAAATTATCGCCACTGCCATCACCGCGGGCGGCTCAACCTTGCGCGATTTTGCCGCCACCGACGGGGCGCTGGGCTATTTCCAGCACCGCTTCTCGGTCTATGGCCGCGAGGGCGAAGCTTGCCTCAATAAAGAATGTGGCGAGACCATTGTGCGACTGGTGCAATCGGGGCGCTCAAGCTTTTATTGCCCCAAATGCCAGCATTAGCGATATTGCCAAAATGTGAAACCCGTGCGGTGAAAGGGTGACGCGCGGGCAATCCTGCGCTATGTCATCGCCAAATTGTGGTGTCCGACACATGCGGCCGCGCAATGCGTTATAACAATACCGGAACCAGCAAGAATGGCATTTGAAACCATAAAGGTAAGCACGGAAGGCCGCGTTGGCCTGATCACGCTAGACCGGCCCGAGGCATTAAACGCATTGTGCCAGCAACTTACCGAAGAATTGGCAAGTGCTCTTGAAGGCTTTGACGCGGATGCTGACATTGGCTGCGTGGTATTAACCGGCTCGAAAAAAGCCTTTGCCGCCGGGGCCGACATTAAAGAGCTGCAAGGCGGCAATTTTGTCGATCTCTATATGAATGACCCTTTCTCCAAGAGTTGGGAAGCGGTATCGCGGTTTAAAAAGCCAATCATCGCCGCCGTTGCTGGTTATGCGCTTGGCGGCGGCTGCGAAATCGCCATGATGTGCGATTTTATCATCGCCGCCGAAAATGCCAAATTTGGCCAACCCGAAATTACCCTCGGCGTTATGCCCGGCTCCGGCGGCACTCAACGTCTGGCCCGCTTTGTCGGCAAGGCCAAAGCCATGGATTTGTGCCTGACCGGCCGGATGATGGATGCTGCGGAAGCCGAACGCAGTGGGCTGGTCAGCCGCATTGTGGCCGTGGATGATCTTCTTGACGATGCCATGAAAACCGCGACCAGCATTGCCGACAAATCTCTGCCGATAGCCATCATGACCAAGGAAGCGGTAAATACTGCTTTTGAAACAACGCTGTCGCAGGGCATCCGCTTCGAGCGGCGGGTATTCCATTCTCAATTTAGCGTGGAAGATCAGAAGGAAGGCATGGCGGCATTCGTCGAGAAGCGGGCACCACACTTCAAACACCGCTGATTTAACCGCCGATAGACACACTGCGCAGTGTTGACGCCGGTGTTTGCCAAGGCTATATGCCCCGGCTCAGGTTAAAGATTAAGCGCCGCAAGGGCGCATTCAAATTTACGGAAACCAACATGGCCAATACCAGCTCTGCCAAACGCGCCGTACGGCAAATCGCCCGTCGCACCGCGGTTAACACTGCACGCCGTTCGCGGGTGCGGACCTTTTTGCGCATTGTCGAGGAAGCCGTACAATCCGGCAATAGCGACGCCGCACAGGCCGCTTTTAAAGTTGCCGAGCCAGAATTGATGCGCGCCGTAGGCAAGGGTGTGTATCACAAAAACACCGCCGCACGGACCATTTCACGTTTGAGCAAACGGGTAAAAGCCCTAAGCTAGAAGCTGGAATTTCTTCCAACACGGCTTTAGAAATTATGACACGGTAGGATGGAAATCCTACCGTGTTTTTTATTGTCAGGTTTTATCCAAAACCAGCACAAATATTTAGGACGTACACGTTCTACCATTAACCATTTTATGCCGGTATTTCTGGCAAACTTATGTCAACAAATTTTTTTATTTTTATTTTCACAGGCGCAAACCAGTTCCCTTCAATGGGTTAACCATTGTCAACCGGCAAGTTGCAGCGAATCAGCAGTTTTGGCTTGTTGACGCCGCCTAAATCATGGCTAATTTACATCTCTCAGACATTGATATTTTATTGAGTTTTGCGTGCCGCACGATCAGCTTAGGCTGGTACTGCATGAGATGTTATGTCTGTAAAAACAATGGGGTAGCGCAGAGATGCGTGATGACACTTGGGGATAAGGCGGCAATAATGGGTGCAAGAGAAGATCAAGGTAGAAACAGCTTTCATGGGAGAGTGCCTTCTACACCAGCACAGGCTATGTGGGGACAAGCTTGTGCAAAAGTTCAAAGAGAAATTGGTGCAGAAAAATTCGCCTCATGGGTGAAACCGCTATCCTTAGTGGATGAAGATTCAAAAGCCATACATGTAGCGGCACCAAATGCGTTTTGCTGCGATTGGGTGCGCGAAAACCTGGGCCTGAAATTGACCCGAGCTTGGCATATGTATGATCCCGATAGACGTGAAATATTTTTCAAAGTCAGGGATCAGCACGGTGCAGCAAATGCACAGACGGAAGATAATCCACTATTCGTGCCTGCGGCGGCAAATTCGCATTCTCCCATTGCCGCCAATGAAGCCAATAGCGGGTTTGGCACAGGCGCTAAAGACGACACCGATCAGGAGCAAGAGCACAAAAGCGCGTTTGATGATTTTGTCGTTGACGAGTCCAATGAGGTCGCCTTTGCCGTCGCCAACCAAGTCAGCCGAGGCAATACCGCCGGCTTCAACCCATTTTTGGTGCATGGCGGCTATGGCGTTGGCAAAACCCATTTGCTGCGCGCCATTGGCGAAAGCACATTATGGTCAAATTCAAGAAAACGAGTGCGTTTTCTAACGGCCGAAGAATTTGTCTATGATTTTGTCGCGGCCATGCGCGCCAAGGAAACCCACCAGTTCAAGGCCAAAATCCGTGCTCTGGATTTACTCATTGTTGATGATTTGCAATTTCTCGCCGGTAAAGAGGCCAGTCAGGACGAATTTTTCCACACCATATGCGCCCTCTCCTCCGCTGGCGCGCAGGTGGTATTGAGCGCCGACAGCGCCCCAACCGCTTTGGCCAATCTTGATCCACGCATTCAATCGCGCCTTAGCGGTGGCTTGGTGGTCGAGATCAAGCCTGCCAATGAGTCTCTGCGGCGGCAAATACTGGAACGTCGGATAGATGCCTTGGCCAACGAATATCGCGGCATTGCCGTGCCGGCGAAGGTCCTCGATATGATTGCCCACGAAATTTGTACCAATCCTCGTGAGCTTATCGGCGTTTTGAATACCATGCTGGCCCGCACGGCCTTGATCGGCAAACCATTAAATGAAGATCGGTGCCGCGAAATTTTGGGGGAATTGATGCAAGACCCGACACGCAAAGTAAGCATTGCCCAAATTCAAAACGCGGTTGCCACCTATTACGACCTAAGCATGGAACAATTGCTGTCACGGCGGCGCACCCGCAATATTGTCCGTCCACGCCAGATTGCCATGCATTTGTCGAAACATTTGACCACCTGCTCATTGCCTATGATTGGCGGGCGGTTTGATGGCCGCGACCATGCCACGGTTATTCACGCGGATAAGCAAATCACCGCCCTTATTGCCAAGGACCAGGTGCTGGCGGCCGATGTTATCGCTATTCGCCGGGCTTTGATGTCGTCTGCGGCCTAAAGGCCAGAATGACGCCATCAGCAAAGCTGCGCGTGAGAAGCCGTTAAACAGGGCCTAGACAGCCCCCCTGTTCTTGGGGAAACTGTCTACCCTTCGCATCCTTGGGATTCGCCTTCATCATGAAACTGACCATAGAACGTGCTGATTTATTAAAAGCGCTTAGCCACGTGCAAAGCGTAGTCGAACGGCGCAACACCATCCCCATTCTTTCCAATGTGCTGATCCGCGCGGCGGGCGGCAAAATAAGCTTTACCGCCACCGATCTCGATATTGAGATTGTCGAGGCCGGCGCCGCACAAATCGAGCAAGAGGGTAATACCACCGCCCCGGCACACACATTTTACGAAATTGTGCGCAAATTGCCCGAAGGCGCGCAGATCGAGCTAATAAAAACCACGGATGATCCGCGCATGCAGGTTAATGCCGGGCGCTCGCGCTTTTCGCTACCGGCGCTGCCGGTGGATGAATTCCCGGTGCTTACCGCCGACGATCTTGGCCACAGCTTCACCATGCACGCCAAGGATTTAGTGCAACTTATCGACAAAACCCGGTTTGCCGTATCGACCGAAGAAACCCGCTATTACCTCAATGGCATTCATCTGCATGCCATGGAGGGCGACAGCCCGAAATTGCGCGCGGTGGCCACCGATGGCCATCGTCTGGCCCTGGCTGAGGTCGCCTTGCCCGATGGCGCGGCGGGGATGAGCGGCATTATTATTCCACGCAAAACCGTATCCGAAGTGCGACGTCTGCTGGACGGCGTTGATGACGATATCAACCTCTCGGTATCGGAAGCCAAAATCCGCTTTGACATTGGCAATGCGACCCTGACCTCCAAACTCATTGACGGCTCGTTTCCCGAATATGAGCGGGTTATCCCGCGCGATAATGAGCATACGCTAAAAATCGACACCAGCGTTTTTGCCGCTGCCGTCGACCGGGTGGCGACCATTTCTGTCGAAAAGTCCCGTTCCGTGAAAATGACCCTAGAAGCCGACACCCTGACCCTGACGGTCAATAATCCCGAAGCCGGACAAGCGGTGGAAGAAGTATCGGTAAATTATGATGCCGAGCCTTTGGAAATTGGCTTTAACGCGCGCTATCTTTTGGACATTTTGGGCCAGATTGAAAGCGAGGAAGCGGTATTCCGCTTTGCCGATTCGGCCGCGCCATCTTTGGTTGAGGACGATGGGGATACCGGGGCGCTTTACGTGTTGATGCCGCTTCGGGTGTGAGTGCACTAATCGCTCTTCAACTTCAAGATTTTCGCTCCTACGCGGCGCTGGACCTGACATTGGACGAACGCCCGGTGGTGCTTTTTGGTGCCAATGGCGTTGGCAAAACCAACATCTTGGAAGCGATTTCATTTTTGGCGCCTGGGCGCGGCATGCGCCGCGTCACCATTGACGCGCCAACCCGCCATGATTGTGCCAGCGGCGCATGGGCCGTGCATGCAGTGCTGCAACGCAAAGGTAGCGAGCCTTACGCCCTTGGCACCGGGCTTGATCCACAAAAACGCGCGCGCCGAGTCCGCATTGATGGGCAAAATGCCAAGGCCGGGGCGTTGTCCGAAATTTTACGCCTGGTCTGGCTAACCCCGGCGCAGGACCGCCTGTTTGCCGGGCCGCGCGGTGCAAGATTGCGGTTTTTTGACCGCCTCACCTTAAGCCTGCACCCGGATCATGGCCGTGCCGCCACCAGCTATGAGCGGGCCATGCGCGATCGGCAAAAACTGCTGGACGATGGCCGCACTGACCCAGCCTGGATTGAAGCGTGCGAGCAGCAAATGGGTGCATCCGGCGCGGCGATTATGGCAGCGCGCGCTGATACGGTTTTGCATTTACAAGAACAGATCAATGCCCGCTTTGACGCCAGTTTTCCACAAGCCGATATCACCCTTAATGACCTTTATGACGACGCCCCAATAGCCAACACCTCCGAATGCGCCGATGCGCTGAGCGCTTTATTTAGCAAAACTCGCGGGCGCGACCGGCAAGTTGGCCGCACGCTAAGCGGGCCGCACCGTGCCGATTTACAGGTGTGGTGGCGCGCCAAAGCCATGCCCGCCGCTTTATCCTCAACCGGCGAGCAAAAAGCCCTGCTCATCGGCCTTACTTTGGCCCATGCCCGCGCGGTTGCCGCCAAGGCCGACACGCCCGCGCCTCTGGTATTGCTCGATGAAGCCTGCGCCCACCTGGACCCAGACCGACGCGCGGCGCTGATTGACGAGGTTTGCGCCATGAACGGCCAAGGCTGGCTAACTGGCACAGATCAGGCTTTGTTCGAAGCTTTTGGCAAGCGCGCGCAGGTTTTTGAAATTGCCGATGGCAGTGCGCAAAGACAACCATAAAACATCATAAATTCAGGCGAAAAACCTGCCGCAAAACACAGCTTTTTCCTCGCTTCCAGCAGGCGCTCGGGCTAGGTTAAGTCCATGACAGATCAAACGAATCACGATGGCGCCGCTGAAGAGTATGGTGCCGAATCCATTAAGGTCCTCAAAGGCTTGGACGCAGTGCGCAAACGCCCCGGCATGTACATTGGCGACACCGATGACGGCTCGGGCCTGCACCATATGGTTTATGAGGTGGTGGATAACGCCATTGACGAATCCCTGGCCGGGCATTGCGACACCATTGATGTGATTCTCCATGCCGATGGCTCGGTTAGCGTGGCCGATAATGGGCGCGGCATTCCCACCGCCATTCACGAAGAAGAGGGCATGTCTGCGGCGCAGGTGATCATGACTCAATTGCACGCTGGCGGGAAGTTTGATCAAAATTCCTACAAGGTTTCTGGCGGCCTGCACGGCGTTGGCGTGTCAGTGGTCAATGCCCTGTCCGAACGGCTGGACTTGACCATTTGGCGCAAGGGCAAAGAACATTTCATGCGCTTCAAGCATGGCGAGCCAGAAAAGGATTTGGTCGAAGTCGGCCCGTCACCCGGTGGGCGCTCCGGCACGATGGTGCGGTTTTGGGCATCAGACCGGACCTTCACCATGGTCGAATATGACCGCAACACGCTGATTCACCGCCTGCGCGAACTGGCGTTTTTGAATTCCGGCGTAACCATTAATGTGCACGATGAACGCGGCCCGGAGCCATTTGAAACCAGTATGCATTATGAAGGCGGTGTCGAAGCCTTTGTGCGCCATCTGGACCGTACCAAAACCGGACTTTTACCCGATCCAGTGCTGATAACGGGCGAGCGTGACGGCATTACCGTTGAAGCCGCGCTTTGGTGGAATGACAGCTATCATGAAAATGTGCTGGCCTTCACCAATAACATCCCGCAGCGCGATGGCGGCACCCATTTGGCTGGCTTTCGCGGTGCGTTGACCCGCACCATCAATACCTATGCCGCGCAAATTGGTATCGCCAAAAAGGAAAAAGTGGCCCTGGCTGGTGATGATGCGCGCGAAGGACTGACCTGTGTTCTGTCGGTTAAAGTGCCTGACCCTAAATTTTCCTCGCAGACCAAGGATAAATTGGTCTCCTCCGAAGTGCGGCCGGTCGTTGAAAACCTGATGGGCACTGGACTATCGGACTGGTTTGAAGAACACCCGACCGAAGCCAAATTGATTGTCCAAAAAATTGTCGAAGCGGCGGCGGCGCGCGAAGCAGCACGCAAAGCGCGCGAGCTGACACGGCGCAAATCGGCACTCGATATCGCATCCTTGCCCGGCAAATTGGCCGATTGTCAGGAACGCGATCCGGCAAAGGCTGAAATATTCATCGTCGAAGGAGACAGCGCCGGTGGTTCGGCCAAACAGGGCCGTCATCGGAATAATCAGGCGGTGCTGCCCTTGCGCGGGAAAATTCTCAATGTCGAACGCGCCCGGTTTGATCGAATGCTGGGTTCGGCGGAAATCGGCACGCTGATCACCGCCTTTGGCACCGGCATTGGCCGCGATGATTTTAATATTGAAAAGCTGCGGTATCACAAGGTCATTATCATGACCGATGCTGACGTGGATGGCGCGCATATCCGCACGCTGCTGCTGACGTTTTTCTACCGGCAAATGCCTGAGCTTATTGAGCGCGGCTATCTGTATATTGCCCAGCCGCCTTTGTATAAGGCATCCAAGGGCCGCTCGGAACGCTATCTCAAGGACCAGGACGAGATGGACGCTTATTTGCTGGACGAAGGCGCTGACGAAGCGGTGCTGGAGCTTAAAAACGGCGAACAAATCACCGGGCCAGATCTGCGCACGCTGATTGACGAAGCCTCGCGAGCCAGTGCTCTGGTAGCACGTCTGGAATCCCGCGCACCCGGGCCAATCATTGCCCAGGCCGCTATCGCTGGCGTATTTGCCGCCGAGGCCGACCAGGCGGCACTTGATCGCGCCGCGGCGCGTCTCCGCACCATTGCCGAAGAGGGCGAGGACGAATGGACCGGCAGTTTTGGCGAAGACGACGCCATTGTGTTGGCACGCACGGTGCGCGGCGTCAGCGAAAGCATTGTGTTCGATGCTGGCTTCCGCCGCTCTGCCGATGCTCGGCGACTGCATGATATGCAAAGCACATTAGCCAGCACCTATGCCGATCCAAGCTTTTATCGGCGCAAGGGCCGCGAGCACCTTATCCATGGCCCGCTGGAATTATTCCGCACCGTGCTCACTGAAGGCTCACGCGGCCTCAGCATTCAGCGCTATAAAGGCCTTGGCGAGATGAATGCCGACCAATTGTGGGAAACCACGTTGGACCCCAATGCCCGCTCGCTTTTGCAGGTGCGCGTTGAACACGCCGACGAAGCGGACGATTTATTCACCAAATTGATGGGTGATGTGGTCGAGCCGCGCCGTGAATTTATCCAGACTCATGCTCTTGAAGCAGATGTGGATGTTTAGGGCTGGCCAATAATTTCGGTTATTTTTTTAGCGCAGTGCACCAAGCCTCAGGCAATAATGTCCGGGGTCAGTTGAATACCCAAATGGTGAATTTGGTCTTTTAGCACCAGTTTGCGCTTTTTCAGGCGTGCCACTTTAAGCTGATCCACACTGCCTGCGGCCACCAGCGCATCAATGGCGGCATCAAGATCGCGGTGTTCTTCACTCAGTTTCAAAAGACGTGCCTGAACGGCTTCATCCCCACTAAACTTCATGAATCTTCCCCCAGAAATTGGTGCGATTTGGTGTTGGTACCGATGAAGGTGCAGGGCGTAAACCACGAACAAATCACCCTTGTGAAGCGCATTATGGTCCTCACCAACACCGGCGGCAAGACTTCTTTTACCCAAGAGTAAAGAAAGGCGTGACGCCGGCCCCGCCTTATGGCAATATGAGTCTTTCAAACCTTAGGAGGAGCTTATGGCTGTAGATGCGCGCATTCGCGAACTTGGAAACCGGCACTCACATTTAGAAGAAAAAATCGAACAAGAACTTAGACACCCGGCCCACGACCCCCTGCGCATATCAGACCTGAAAAAACGAAAGCTCAAACTTAAAGAAGAAATGCAACATTTGCGACAGGGATAAGCCCCTGCGCCGAACGCCGTAACTACCTGACAGGAGCGCGCCTCACCGCTGGTGCTTTGCCTTAATACCCTTTAGTTTATCTGCTGATTTACCGGACGCGCCTTTTAGGCGTGCCGACGGAGTGACACACAATGGCAGACGAACGGGTGGTTATCGTAACCGGCGGCGCAAAGGGCATTGGCCTGGCTTGCGCGCGGCGGTTTCGCGAAAAAAAATGCAAAATTGTGCTGGCTGATATCGATACCGAAGCCGGTAAAGCTGCTGCCGACGATCTCGGTGCCGCCAATAATCATGCTTTGTTTGTCGAATGCGATGTGGCCGACCCCTTGTCGGTACGCAATCTATTCGCCGAAACCCGCTCGGTCTTTGGCCGCGTTGACGTATTGATCAATAATGCGGGCATGGTGCGGACCGGCAATATTCTCGACCTCAGTATCGAGGATTTTGATGCGGTTTTGGGCGTAAATTTGCGCGGTGCCTTCCTGGTCGCCCGCCAGGCGGCCAAACAGATGGTTGAACAGATTGAGGCGGACGATGGCCGCGCCAGCGCTGCCCGCGCGCGCTATGCGATCATCAATATGTCATCGGTGAATGCGGTCATGGCCATTCCTGATCAACTGGCATACGTCGCCTCAAAGGGCGGCATGAACCAATTGACCAAAGCCATGGCCTTGGCCCTCGCGCCCCATGGCATTCGGGTGAACGCCATTGGCCCCGGCAGCGTTAATACCGACGTGCTTAAAGCGGTTGCCGACAACCCCGAAGCAAAGGCCAAAATCATGAGCCGTACGCCATTGGGACATATTGCCGACCCGGATGAAATCGCCAGCATCGCTCACTTTCTTGCCAGTAAGGATGCCAGCTATATTACCGGCCAATGCATTTACGCCGATGGCGGACGGTTGGCGCTCAATTATACCGTGACCCCAACATAGCGCACAAAAAAGGCCGGCAAATGCCGACCTTTTTACACCCCAGCCGCTTGGCCAGTATTTTAACCCTAGTGTTATTCAGCTTCCTCGGGTTTTTCTTTGAACGCACCAAAAACCGAAGCTGCATCAACCGGCTTATTGGCCATTTTGCGCATTTCTTCGGCATGATCCACGACATTCTCTACCGGTTCTACCACGGTTTCCGCCGCCGGTTGCAAGGTGTCCAGATCGTCGCCGCGGGCAATGGCGGCGCGTTCATCGGCTTTGCGTTTCTTCTCGGCCGCCTTGACCACTACCGCGTCCAGATCAATTTGCGAGCACAAGGCCAGGCTAACCGGATCAACCGGCTTGATATTGCTGCTATTCCAATGGCTGCGTGTGCGCACCGCTTCAATCGTGGTTTTGGTGGTGCCAATCAGTTTTGATATTTGCGCGTCCGATACTTCAGGATGATTACGAATCAGCCAGGCGATGGCATCCGGCCGCTCCTGGCGACGTGACAAGGGCGTATAGCGCGGGCCACGGCGTTTTTGTTCCATTTTGTCAGCATGCTTTGGGGTAACCACGAGCATGTCATAGGCGCTGTCGCCTTCGGCTTTCTCAATCTCGCTGCGGGTCAATTGCCCCGCGCCAATTGGGTCAAGTCCACGCACGCCGGCGGCAACATCGCCATCGGCTATGCCTTTAACTTCCAAAGCGTGTAATTCACAAAAACGCGCAATTTGGTCGAAGCTGAGAGAGGTATTGTCAATCAACCAAACCGCAGTGGCCTTGGGCATCAAGATAGTGGCCATCATTTTCTCCATAAAAAAAGCCCGGCGCGCGAGGCGTCGGGCGGGACGTCTGCCAGCCTGTTTGCGTGAATATTAAACAGACTTGTTACGAGCTATATAATCGGCTTTTGCCACAATGAAAACACCCCTTGGTCAGGGAATAAGCAGGAGCTTGCCCTTATGCGCTGCAGATTCCATCTGCCGATGAGCTTTTGCCACCTGTTCCAACGCGAACACGCCCTCAATCAAGGGCTGCACCTTATTTGCCTCCACCCACGGCCAAACTTCGCTCTCAACCGCGCGGCATAGTCCCGCTTTTTGCTCCAGGGGCAAAGGACGCAAGGTGGTGCCAAAAATATGAAGATGTTTTTGCAGAACCGGCACCATGCTGGCCTCAATTTTATGACCGCCCAAAAACGCAATAATCGCCAAACGCCCGCCTGGATTAAGCGACGCCAGATTACCCGCCATAAACGACCCGCAGACCATATCGAGCACCACATCGGCACCGCCAAAATCGCGCACGGCGACCGCAAAATCATTTTCGATGGAATTAATCGCCAGATCCGTACCCAGTTTCATTGCCAGCGCGCATTTCTCGTCGGTGCGTGCGGTGGCGAGCACCTTGGCCCCATGCGCCTTGGCCATTTGAATGGCCGTGGTACCAATGCCGCTGCTGGCCCCATGCACCAATAAAGTTTCGCCGGGCTTGAGCTGCGCTTTGGCAAACACATTTTGCCAAACGGTGAGCACGGTTTCGGGCAGAGCGGCGGCATCACGCAACGCCATGCCGCGCGGCACCGGCATGAGACAACCGGCATCGGCCAAAGCATAATCCGCATAACCGCCGCCGGGCGTCAGGGCGCATACCGCATCGCCCTTTTTCCAGCGGCTGACCTTATTGCCCACAGCCTCCACAATGCCCGAAACTTCCAACCCTAAGCGCGGGCAGGCATTGGGCGGCGGCGGGTAGAGCCCGCAACGTTGCAAGATATCGGGCCGGTTAACCCCGGCGGCGGCCACTTTGATCAGCACCTCATGCGCGGCTGGCACCGGCATGGGTATGTCGGCGCAATACAAAACTTCTGCACCGCCGGGCTGATCAAATTGTATGGCGCGCATAGACTTGTCCTTAAAATATACTGGTCCCGAAGAATTTGGGCCTAGAAATATACTGGCGCAAAAGCCGCACAACAGATATTATGGCGTCATCATAGCGAACCAGATAAGGAGCGCGCAATGTTTGAAGAAGAAGAACCGCGCCCAAAAGGCGAAATTGTAATGGGTGAAGATCTGTATGATTTTTCTCTGGAAGACCTGCGCGAACGCATAGCCAAGCTTCAGGCTGAGATCGCCCGTGTGGAGCAGGCGCTTGGCGAAAAACGCAGTGGCTTGGACGCTGCAGCGGCAATCTTCGGGAAATCTTAAACAAAATGGCAGGATTATTGCACAGCACCTGATCCAATCGATCAAAGTGATGCGAGATGAAACATGAGTGATAAACTATTTGCCGCCCGCCTTAGCGAATTTGCCGGCTCAGAATTGTTTGCCCGTACTTTCCGTGAAGGCATGGATTTAGTTGAAGAAACAGCCGCTTATCTGGATGGCCCCGGCCGTGAAGAATCGCGCGCTTTGTCCCGCGATGGGGCATTGGCGTATGCAACCGAAAGCATGCGACTCACCACGCGACTCATGCAAGTTGCGTCATGGTTATTAGTCCAACGCGCGGTTCGCGAGGACGAAATGGGTGCCGACGACGCCCGCGCCGATAAATATCGACTGACCGATGATAATTTAAACAAGGGATTCGGCAATTCGCAGGAATTGCCCTTGGCCTTGCAAGACATTGTTGTCCGTGCCGCGCGTATTTATGAACGCGCCCGGCGACTGGACGAAAAACTGTATGGCGGCCTTCAGGAAAACACTGGCGCCAAAGCCGTATCCGAACAAATGGATCGGCTGAACGCCGCCTTTGGCCGCCGCGGCTAATCCAAATCAAACAATAGACATAACAAAATGGGCGCCCCTGACAGGGCGCCCATGTGCAAATAAACTAGAGTAATGTGAAATTTAAGGGGCTAGCCCCAAACTTTGACTTAGCTCACAAACCCAGCAAACTTGTCTTTAAAGCGGCTCAAGCGGCCACCGCGGTCAAGCAAATGCTGGGCTCCGCCAGTCCAAGCCGGATGGGTTTTGGAATCGATATCCAGATTAAGCGTTGCCCCTTCTTTGCCGTAGGTTGAACGGGTTTGATAGCTGGTGCCATCGGTCATAACCACATTGATCATGTGATAATCCGGGTGAATGTCTTTTTTCATCGATCTAATCCAAAATGGCTGGCTAAGCCAGCATGGGTGCAAAACGGGTCACAGGCGTATTTTGCCCGCAAGAAGCGCGGCTTATACCCCTGTGCCGCCTTAAGGGCAAGCACCTCTTGCGGTTAAAGCCGGTACCATTGGTTAAAATTGGAAATACACAAAAGGAGCAGCGGCCATCGGGTAAATGCTAAGGCCAAGCCCGACAGCAAGACCAGCCCCCGCCCACCAGATTTCCGGCCGGTATAGCAGCTTATGCCGCGGCCGCCAGCGCGTAGCGCCCAACCAATGGTCCAGCGCCAACACCAGCACCACCAATAATGCCGCCAGACTTAAAGTTTGCGTGCCGCCGGTACGAAGCCCGCTCAGCGCGCCAAGTGCGGCGAAAGCGTCCGCCGTGCTATTGGCGCGAAAGATCGCCCAGCCTACCAACACCACAGCTTGGGTGGCGATAAAGCCTGCCAGCCAGCCAAACCGGCGTGGTAGTGCCAGATACGGCGGCACTTTATCGACAAGGTGGACCATCCATATTTTGTGAATAATCAGCGCCAGACCGTGCAGCAGCCCCCACGCCACAAAACTCCAAGCGGCACCATGCCATAAGCCGCCCAGAACCATGGTCGCCAAAAGATTGCGATAATAGGAAAACCGACCGTGGCGCGACCCGCCCAGCGGAATGAACAAATAATCGCGCAACCAAAAGCTAAGCGACATATGCCAACGCCGCCAAAATTCGGTGATCGAAGCACTGGCATAGGGAAAATTGAAATTACGCGGAATATGATAACCAAATAGCCGGGCAATACCGATGGCCATTAGCGAATAACCGGCAAAATCAAAATAAATCTGTGCGGCAAACACCAAGGTCGCCAACACCACCGCGCCATTGGTATAGGCGTCAATATCGCCATAGACCAGATCGACCAACGGCCCGATATTATCAGCCAATAAAGCTTTATAAACAAACCCGATGGCGAAAGCGCGCAAGCCCAAAACAACGGCCTTGCGACCAAGCCGTTTCGGGCGATCCATTTGCGGGAAAAAACTGGCGGCGCGCACAATTGGCCCGGCAACCAATTGCGGGAAAAACGCAATATACAGCGCCACCCGGCTTAAGCGCACTTCCGCACTCAAAACCCCGCGGCGCACATCCGCCATATAGGAAATGGCCTGAAACACATAAAAACTAATGCCCACCGGAAGGATAATACGCAATGTCGGCATATCGGCATTGAGGCCAAGGCGGGTTAGCAACACCGCGAAGCTATCGGCGAAGAAACCGGTATATTTAAAAACACCAAGCACCATAAGCGCGGTGATCACACCAACCGCTAATGCCGTATTTTGCGCCCTCTTGGTGGCATTTGGCCGAGCCATCAACAGCGCACTTAGCCACGAAACCCCAATGACCAGAGCAATCAGCCCCAAAAAGCGCCAATCCCACCAGCCGTAGAATAAAGCGCTGCCAGCCAGCAAAATATAAAGCCGGGCCCGGGCATTACCTGACAACCAATAGGCGGCAAACACCGCCATAAAAAACATCAAGAAGCTGAAACTGGTAAAAATCATCGCCTGCCCCTACTCACTCAGGGCTCTAAGGGCCAGTTTGGGTTGGGCCAATGGTGTGCCCAGCACCCCGGAGAGCGCCATTTGCTCCACCAACCATTGTCCATAAACCATAGCGCCGGGGGCCAATAAATGTTCCTCATCTAACCATACTGGACCATCGAGCGCCGCTAACATTACCGGGTCAGTCGGGGCGATGCAGATGTTTTCCACCTCGCTTTCGCATACCGCTTTGACATAAGCGCGCTCGGCCCCGTCAATCACGGGCGGGAAATAATAGGCGATATGGCGCACGCCGGCCGCCGCCAGCATGGCCCGTTGATCAGCACGAAAGCTCGCACCCCACTCAAACACGGTGCCCGGCAAAGCCGACATATTGGTCAGACCTGCAAGACGCTCCTCGGCTTTGACGGCGCGGCGCGGGACCTGTTGCGGATCGTACCCGGCCAAAGCCGCCGTATCGCGCATCCGCGTTGCTTCGTTGAGAAGGCCAATATTCAACCAGTTAATCGGCGCGTGCAGTCCCAACAAGAAAGTGTTTTTTGCCAATGAACCCATGCCGTCTGCCGCACTTTGCTTTAGCCCACGCATCGCCCAATAGGTGCCGCGCAGGTCAAATTGACCAATCACCCGTTCGGAAAATTTCGCCACTTCAAAGCCATAGGTTGGGTGGCGATCAAAGCGTTGCGACACTTCCAAGAACACCGCCTCCGGCGGCATTGGCGCGGCGCGTAAAAATTGGCGGAGGCGCAAATCACGTTCCTGCAAGCTCGCGCCCTGCAAGGCAAAATTGATAATCCGCTGCGGATAACCGCGTGCGCCAAGACGCCGGGTCAGGGCCTTATCATCTACGGCATTGCGCGAATAGCTGGCCCCGACAAACAACACGTAAGGCGCGCGGTCATTCTCTATGGTTTGCAAAGCGTGAGCGGCGATTTGTGCATAGGGACCATCGCGCACAATACCGCCATTTTGCGCACCAAACCCGATCAGCGCGGCAGTCAGCCCCAAGCTTGCCACAAACGCAAATGCACCGCGCATCATGCCGCTCAACTTTACCTGCGGCGGACACCGCAATACAAAGCCGACTAACAGCAATACCAATCCTGCAAATATTAACTTAATAGCGAGCATTGCTCCCCCGCACATTCACCGGATAAGAGCCTCGCACAAAATACCTTATATTTGGTTAGGGGCCTGACCCTGGTGCTTGCTTTGGTGAACGAAGCACCACAATATTTTTAGACAGGTTGGCGCTTTTGATGTTACATGCGAATAATCGACTATGAAGCAAAATTCCAAGCCCGCAGAAGTCGATGTCATTATCGTCAATTATAATGCGGGCAGCATGTTACGCGACTGCGTCGACGCGCTTGCCAAGCAGGATATGGAAAATTTTCACGCTATTATCGTGGATAACGCCTCCATTGACGGCTCCATCGCAGCCTTGCCGCCGCTTGATGCACGCTTTGAAATTATAAAACTCGACGACAATACCGGCTTCGCCAAGGGCAATAATATTGGCATCAATCATGGCAATGCGCCATGGATAGCTTGCCTCAACCCTGATGCCTATGCAGCGCCCGACTGGCTGCGACAATTATTAGCCGCCGCCAACACCCATCCCGACATTGATATGGCCGGCTCCACGCAGATCGACTCCAATCACCGGCATTTGCTGGACGGTGTCGGCGACCTATACGCGCCCTTCGGCTTTGCCTGGCGTGGATGCTGGCATCACCCTCTTGAGTGCCTTCCACCAACCGGCGAAGTATTTGGCCCGTGCGCCGCGGCGGCGCTTTACCGGCGTTCAGCTTTTGAAAAAGCGGGCGGCTTTGATGAAGATTTTTTTTGCTATCATGAAGACGTGGATTTGGCCTTTCGCCTACGGCTTATGGGAGGGCGAGCCATTCAGGTGCGCGAAGCCGTGGTTTATCACGTCGGTTCCGGAGTTTCCGGCGCACAATCGCCATTTGCAATTTATCACGGCACGCGCAACCGCACGTGGACCTTCGTCAAAAACATGCCATTAGTGCTGCTCTTGCTTTTCGCACCCCTGCATATTGGTTTGTCAGTGGCCTTTGTCGGGCGCGCCTTGGTAAAAGGCCAGTTCAAACCCATAATATCGGGCATTGGCGCCAGTATTGCCGGGCTCGGCCACGCGTTTCAAAAAAGACGAAAAATTCAGGCCAGGCGGCGCGTATCAGTGATCGCATTATTGGGAATGTTTACCTGGTCCTTATTCGCTTTTTTTGGTCGCGGATCCGATGTCCGGCCATGGCGACATAAATAGAGCTCCATAAAAAGTTAACGCTAAAACCGACGGATTATCGCGTCGCCCCCCGTTTTATGCTATGAATACGCAATCAATTGGGGATTTGTATGGCAAGTTCTGACGCATTAACCGCTGCGCACCGCTTCGGGCTTGGGGCGCAATTGGGCGAGTTGGAAGCCATTGCTCCTGACCCACTAAATTGGCTCAACACGCAACTCATTGCCGAGTCGTCAATATTGGACGGCGGGAGCCTGCTGAGTAGTACACAGGCCGTCTCGCTATTTTTTGATTTTCAAAAAGCCAAACGTGATGAAAAAACCAGCCAAGAAAAATTAGATCAACCCGCCGATAGTCAGGCAAATGAAGGACCTAAGCTATCCTCAAGCATTGTAGGTGCGAGCGGCAAAACACAGATACCCGTGCGCCGCAAATACAAAGCGTTTTTTGAGAAGGTTTCCGAGATAAAAAGCACCGAAGCGCTGGCGATAAAAGACCTGAACCTGCGCACAATACACACGAAAAATGGCAAAAACCCTGCCCAAGCGACAATTTTCGGCGCGGCTTTGCCTAGTTTGGGCCAAACCACTGCCAATGAATATGCCGCCAGCGATGATGACATAGAAATCTTCATCCCGGAGAAGCTGCCCTCAAAATTACTCGCCGAGGAAATGCACGACGCATTATTCGCTGACATTGCCGCGCGGACCAGCCATGCCTCCTTGACTGACGCCTCATTTCGCGAGCGTCTGGTACGGTTTTGGAGTGACCATTTTTCGGTGGACTATACCAAGAGCCTGATAACCGTGCCGACCGCCATAACCATGGAGCGCGAGGCCATTCGCCCCCATGTCACCGGAAAATTCTACGACATGGTGGTGGCCGTGGAGAGCCATCAGGCAATGTTGTTGTATTTGGACAATTGGACCTCCTTTGGGCCAAATTCCTGGGCCGGGTTACAATTCGGCCTTGGCCTTAATGAAAACCTCGCTCGCGAAACTTTGGAATTGCACACCCTTGGGGTTGGCGGCGGCTATAGTCAGGACGACATCATTGAATACGCCAAAGCCATTACCGGCTGGACCATTGGCAATCCCAGTATCAATGAAGACAGTCTGGGCGAATTTGTCTTTGATCCACTATTTCACGAGCCCGGCACCCGCACCGTCATGGGCAAGACATATCCGGACACCGGGGTCGATCAGGCGCTGGGTATTTTGCAAGATTTTGTCCGCCATCCATCGACCGCCAAGCATATTGCCCGTAAATTGGCCTTTCACTTTCATTCCGACAATCCCCCACAAAGCCTGATCGACCAATTGGCCGACGCCTTCACTTTTTCTGATGGGGATTTATTGGCCGTCAGCCAAGCCTTGATCAATGCGCCGGAAATGTGGGATGGGAATTTCAATAAATTACGTAATTCCGAAGAGTTTCTCATCTCCACCTATCGCGCTTTGGGGATTAGCGGCCTCAAGCCACGAGAATATTTCAATCTTTTTAGTGTGTTAGGACAAATCCCCTTCACCGCCGGATCCCCCGCCGGTTGGCCAGACGACGAGGCCAGTTGGGCCAGTTCCACGATTATTGCCAGCCGCCTTAATCTGTCGGTGATTTTGGGCAATTTTGTGCAAAACTCACCGCTGCCGCCGGACTATGCCACCGCTTTGCTGGACCCGGCTTTGAGCGTTAATTCGCATGACATTTTGTCCGGTGCTTTCACCAAGGCGCAGGGCTATGCGCTGATGTTGATGACCCCCGAGTTTCAAAGGAGATAGGCATGAAAAAACCGAACAAATTATGCCTGACCCGCCGTGGCCTGCTGCAAACCGGAGCCGGGGCTTTGGGGATAAGCGCCCTTGGCAATAACCTCGCCTTCGCCGCCGGGCCGGAGGGGCGAAAACTGGTGGTCATTATCCTGCGCGGGGCCATGGATGGGCTGAATGTTGTGGTGCCTTATCTGGAGAGTAATTATTACGCGCAGCGCCCGGATATTGCCATTATGCCGCCCGGCGAAACCAATGGCGCATTGCCTCTGGTCAATGGCTTTGGCCTGCATCCGGCATTGCCGGGACTGGCCGATATGTTCAATAGCGGCGAAGCCTTGTTTATGCACGCCGCCAGCCCGCCTTATAATGAACGCTCGCATTTTGACGGCCAGGACGTGCTGGAAAATGGCACCGAATCGGCGCTCGGCAGTCTCGATGGCTGGTTAAACCGCGCGTTGGTTGCGTTGGATATCTCGCCGGGCGCCGTGGGCATCGGCCAAACCGTGCCGCTGGTGCTCAAAGGCCCGGCCACGGTCTCCACCTGGGCGCCCTCGACCCTGCCCGAGGCCGACCCGGAGACCGTAGAAGAAACCTTGGAGCTTTATGACAATGACGCCGCGCTAAAAGCGGCGCTGCAAGGCGCGATCGACATTGGCGCGGTGGTTGGCGATCTGAATTTATTGGGCAGCGGTTATGAACAAATCGCCCGCGCCGCCGGTCTATTGCTGGCCGCTGACGGCGGCCCCGGCGCGGCGGCCATCTCATTAGATGGTTGGGACACCCACGCCGATGAGGGCGGCTTAAACGGTATTTTGGCGGCTAATCTGGTTAATCTGAATGCCGCTTTGCTGGGCTTGCGCGAAGAATTGGGTAGTCATTGGAGCAATACTAGCGTCATCGTCGCCACTGAATTTGGCCGCACTTTGGCGCAAAACGGCACCAATGGCACCGACCACGGCGTTGGCGGCGCGGCCATGGTGCTCGGCGGCGCGATCAAGGGCAATAAAATCGTTGGCGATTGGCCCGGCCTTGCCCCCGCGCAACTGTTTGAAGGCCGCGATGTCTTCCCGGCTAATGATTTACGCGCCCTGTTCAAAGGCGTCCTACGCGATCATTGGGGGATAAGCTTAAACGCCCTCAACACCAGCGTTTTCCCCGGCAGCGCCGATATCGCCCCGACACCGGACCTGATTTTTTAAAAAAGTCAGACTTCGCCAAGCGAGCGGCCAATGGCCAGGAAGCGGGCTTTGCGCTGGGCCAGCAATTCTTCGGCGGACATGGCGTCCATGCGGGTCAGTTCGCTGGCAATCAGGTCAGAGGCTGATTTAATCGCCGCTTCATGATGACGGTGCGCGCCGCCAATTGGCTCGCTGGCAATGCCGTCAATGATTTTCAATTCTTGCAGGTTTTGCGCGGTGATTTTCATTGCCGTGGCCGCGTCTTTGGCGCGCGCGGAATCGCGCCACAAAATCGACGCGCAGCCTTCGGGCGAAATCACCGAGTAAATCGCATGCTCCATCATCAGCACGCTATTGGCCGCGGCAATCGCCACCGCGCCGCCAGAACCACCTTCGCCAGTGATCAAGGCGATCATCGGCACGCTTAAAGAAAGGCATTTTTGCGTCGAGCGGGCAATGGCTTCGGCTTGACCGCGTTCTTCCGCACCAACACCGGGATAGGCCCCAGCGGTGTCGATAAAGCTTAATACCGGCAGGCCAAAGCGATCCGCCATATCCATCAGCCGCACGGCCTTGCGATAGCCTTCGGGCCGCGCCATGCCAAAATTATGTTCCAGCCGGGTCTGGGTGTCGTGGCCCTTTTCGTGACCGATAACCATGACCGAACGGCCGCGAAAACGCCCAAGGCCACCGATAAGCGCGCGATCATCGCCAAAACAGCGATCGCCGCGCAATTCGGTAAAACCTTCGATCAGTTTTTCACGAAAATGTTTGAATTGTGGCCGCGACGGGTGGCGTGCCACTTGGGTTTTTTGCCAGGCGGTCAGTTCGGCATAGGTGTTTTGCAACAAAGCTGCTGATTTGCCGCGCAGTTTTTCGACTTCCTCGGCGGTGCTTACCCCGCCTTCGGCTTGGCCAAGTTTTTCCAATTCTTCGATTTTGTTTTCCAGCTCCGCAATCGGGCGTTCAAAATCGAGATAGGTGCGAGTGGGATCAGACATATTTTACAAACAGCCAAGCGCAGTTAAGGGGCAAATTGGGCGACAATGTCGGCCCATAGTGTCGATGCGGCAGTCATAGCCAATGCGGCGCGCGGTAACAAGCACGCATTCCAGCAGTAAATTAATTGCCTCTATGGCAGACGCGCGAACATAGTGGTGAGTAATTTGAAATAACCATCAGCATCAATGTCTTTCATCACCGTACAATTGGGCGGCTTTTTGGTCATGCCCCACCAATCCATCACCGTCATACCCAGCGTAAGCCCGGGGGCAATGTCGATCTGCACCGGGATGGCTTTACCACCAAATAAACTCGGCTCCAGCAGATAAGCAATCACACACGGATCGTGCAATGGCCCGCCCAGCGAGCCATATTTTTCCACATCAAAGCGATTGAAGAACGACAACATACCAGCACAGGCTTTGCCGGTTTCATTGCCCAAAGCCTGCATGGCAGCAATGCGTTCTTTGGTGGCCAACGCCTTGTGGGTAACGTCGAGCGGCATAAGCGTTAAGGGCAGGCCGCTTCCAAACACCACATGGGCAGCATGGGGGTCGACCAGAATGTTAAACTCGGCCGCAGGGCTGGTATTGCCACCCTCAAAAAACCCGCCGCCCATCATCACAATTTCGCCAATGCCGCGCTTGCAATCAGGCGCTTTGACCATGGCCATGGCAATATTGGTCAGCGGCCCCAACGTGCACAGGGTAATCTCGCCCTCGCTCGCCGACCGCAACGCCTCAATCAAATAATCCACACCATGTTGTTCCTGCAACGGCGTTTTCACCTCTGGCCAGTCATAACCGTCCAGCCCGGTTTTACCGTGCACATATTCGGCGGTGATAAGGTCGCGCACCATTGGCCGCTCGCACCCGGCATAAACCGGCATGTCAGGCCGCCCAGCCAGATCGCAAAGCCGCCGCGCATTAAGCTGGGTCAAGGGCAGCGGCACATTGCCAGCCACCGCGACAATGCCGCGTAACTCAAGCGTCTCATGCGCCGCCAAAGCCAGCAATATCGCCAAGGCGTCGTCCTGCCCCGGGTCAGTGTCAATAATAATCGCGCGTTTCATGAGCGAAACGTATTTTGTGTGGCGCGTTATAGCAAATGTCTAATTTTTATTTTTCATCACGGCGGTAACGGTCTGCGGTTCGCCCTCTATCGCCGTCGGTATTGTCAGTTCCCAGGCCAGGCCTTCTTCTAATGCAAAGGTAAGTTGCGCGCCCGCATTTGACTTCACATTCATCGGGTCATCATCACTGAACAACCGAATTAATGGCTCACCGCGCACATCAGATAACAAGCTGACCTCCCATTGCTTTGCCCCCGTGAGCCAAGTGGCCAGCATGAACCAGCTTTGTTCGCCAACGTGCATAAACCCCATGACCGAACAACCGCCCAGCACCTTGTGCGCGCTAAAGCTGGCCGGCACAGTTTTGTCACCCATCTTTGCCGAGCCTTCCCAGCTCCCCGCGAATTTCTCATAAGCCCGAAAATGCTGGTCATCGCAACGCGCGCCATCGCCATTGACGGGATCGTCAAAGGTTGGTGCGGCCTGTCGTGTGTTGAGCACGGAGGGCTCTACGGCGCGTCTGGAAAATTCCATAATCCAGTTGAAACTCCAGGTCTTGCCATTGTCTTTAGAATAACGATCATCCCAACGCAGCGCGTTTTGCGACACATCATTAAACGAATAAACCTGCATCATGTGGTCGCCATTGGGCAGATCGTATTCACTGGCAAAATCGCCGCGGCCATGGCGAAAAATGCCCTGAAGGGATGAGTTGCTTGACCGGTTTTTGCCGGGCCAGTTTAACCACAACACCCATTTTTGTAGGGCCGGGTCGTAATAGCGCAGGCTATAGCCCTTAATCGTATTAGAATCCCAAAGCTCCAAAATCGCCTTGCCATTGAGGATCGAATAAATGCTATCGCGGGCAGTGACCAGTTGTTTCCATTCCCCGTCAGCATCGCGCTCTCGCAACAACACGTCCCACTCACCAATCCAGAAATCAAACTGACGATGTGGATCGTCTGAAAAGGCACTCTGTGCCCGTTGATCCGGTGGTAGCGGCCCATAATTTTCCGCAAGCGCAGCACCCGTAATCATCAACCATGCCCCCAATATATATCCCAAAAATATTTGAATTTTCATATTTTGCTCCCGCACGGTATAATACCCGCGACTTGAGCAAGCGACATTGCTGTTGCTTTACGGTTTCGTCATGATTGCCAGATTGCTCGTCAGCGCAAAACTCCTGCAGAACAAACTAGAAACGTCACCCTAAACACGCTATGTAAACGCCATGAGCGATACCCCCGGCATGAAGGAAGGCCCCCAGGCCGATTTTGTTCTCGATGGCCCCCTAAAGGCCGATCTTGAGGCTGCCGAATCGTGGACGCCGCATCGGCCCACTCGCCCGGAAAAGTCAGAAGGCGGCAAAGCCTTCCGACTGCAATCGCCGTTCGAGCCCAAGGGCGACCAACCCGCCGCCATCGCCGAATTGGTGGCCGGCGTCGAAGCTGGCGAAGAAGAACAGGTGCTGCTCGGCGTTACCGGGTCCGGCAAAACCTTCACCATGGCCAAAATTATCGAGGCTACGCAGCGCCCTGCCCTGATCCTGGCCCATAATAAAACCCTGGCGGCGCAGCTCTATGGTGAGTTCAAAAGCTTTTTCCCCGACAATGCGGTGGAATATTTTGTCTCCTATTACGACTATTACCAGCCCGAAGCCTATGTGCCGCGCACCGACACCTATATCGAGAAAGACAGCTCGATAAACGAAGCCATTGACCGAATGCGCCACGCCGCCACACGCTCAATTCTGGAGCGCGACGACACCATTATTGTCGCGTCTGTTTCATGCATTTACGGCATTGGCTCGGTCGAAACCTATACCAGCATGGCGTTTTCCATTGCGCCTCGCGAGACCATGGATCCGCGCACGTTGATGCGCCGTCTGGTCGATTTGCAATTTCAACGTAATGATCAGGCCTTCACCCGTGGCAGCTTTCGGGTGCGCGGCGATTGCGTGGAGATATTCCCCTCGCACTATGAGGACCGCGCTTGGCGGGTAAATTTCTTTGGCGACGAGATTGAGAGCATTGCTGAATTTGACCCGCTGACCGGGAAAAAAACCGGCGAATTGGAAACTGTAAAAGTCTATGCCAACTCCCACTATGTGACGCCGCGCCCGACCATGAAACAGGCCATTAACGAGATCAGAAGTGAGCTGAAAACCCATCTCAAATGGCTTTATGACGGCGGTAAATTGCTGGAGGCACAACGGCTGGAACAGCGCTGCATGTTCGATCTGGAAATGCTGGAGGCATCCGGTGTTTGCTCGGGTATCGAAAATTATTCACGCTATCTCACCGGGCGCAAACGCGGCGAACCACCGCCCACCATGTTTGAATATTTGCCGGATAATGCCTTGGTATTTGTTGATGAAAGCCATGTCTCGGTGCCGCAATTGGGGGCCATGTATAAAGGCGATTTTCGGCGCAAAACCACACTGGCCGACCATGGTTTTCGCCTGCCTTCATGCATGGATAACCGGCCCTTAAAGTTTGAGGAATGGGATGCCATGCGCCCGCAATCGGTGTTTGTTTCGGCCACGCCGGGGCCTTGGGAGCTGGAACGCACGGGCGGGGTTTATACCGAACAGGTGATCCGCCCCACCGGGCTGATTGACCCGCCGGTGGAGGTGCGCCCGGTATCGCTGGGTGGTGCCAATCAGATTGACGATGTGATTGACGAAGTGCGCCGCGCCGCCGCCGATGGCCATCGCTCGCTGGTGACCACTTTGACCAAAAAAATGGCCGAGGACCTCACCGAATATATGCACGAACAGGGCATTCGCGTGCGCTATATGCATTCGGACATCGACACGGTAGAGCGCATCGAAATCATCCGCGATTTGCGCCTTGGCGCGTTCGACGTGCTGATCGGGATTAATCTGTTACGCGAAGGCTTGGACATTCCCGAATGCGCTTTTGTCGGTATATTGGATGCGGACAAAGAAGGGTTTTTGCGCTCTGAAACCTCGCTGATTCAAACCATTGGCCGCGCCGCGCGCAATGTCGATGCCCGCGTGGTGCTGTATGCCGATCGCATGACCGGCTCGATGGAACGGGCCATGGGCGAGACCAAACGCCGCCGCGCCAAGCAAGAAGCCTATAACCGCGAACACGGCATCACCCCGCAAAGCATTAAGCGCGATATTGGCGATATTCTGGACAGCGTTTATGAGGGCGACCATGTGCGCATCGCCGCCTCCGATACCGTGCGCGACTACGCCAAGGGGCTGGCCGAAGATGGCGAAAACTTCATCGGTGCCAACTTGGCGGCGGTCATTGCCGATATGGAAAAACGCATGCTCACCGCCTCAGCCGATTTGGAGTTCGAAGAAGCAGCCCGCCTGCGCGACGAAATCTCTCGCCTGCGCGGGCGCGAACTTGACCTGCTGGAGCCCGGCTCCGCCGGTCGACAAAAGGGCCGCACCTATCGCGGGCCGGGGTCGAGCGCCCCCAAACCCGAACGCGCCGGCGACAGCGTCGGCAAACCCCGCGGGGCAAGCTGGAAGCATAAGAAGAGGAAGAGGTAGGAGAACCTATTTCGTTCCTACTTTATTAATCATTGCTATTAATCGGCATAACAACTTACAATAATCATTTTATAAAGGATAGATATTCACACATCCTTCTCTCTTGCATATTTGCGGTTTCTATTGATTTTTTTATAGCTAATATCATTTCATTTCTACCAGCTTTAAATTTTGAAGTTGCCTTTGGCAAGCTTGAAACGGTCTGCAAGCTAGCCGCAAGCACATCTCTATATTCTTGAATTTGCTCTAAAGACTCTGTCAATGCTTTCTTGAATTCATCTTTTGAGCTTTCAATTTCTACTTCTGCAAATTCGTCAGACAATAACACTCCATCCATTCCATCAAAAGCTACCTCTGAGTAATTGGCGCCCGTAACTGCACAATTTATTATTTTCGAAGCGCTCGCCTTTAAGCGATCTCCATATTGGTCCAACAATTTTTTTTGACTACTAAAGCTCCCATCATTGGACTCCATTTCGTTGGTAAACACCTCTGTAACAGCAGTTAGACTATCCATTTCTTCCGCACTTTTACTCATTTCTCCTGCAGCTTTTATTATATTTTCATCAAAAATGGAAAATCGATCAAAATACTCTAAATCATCGCCGGGTTTTTTTGATATTATTGCTTCTACCTCTTGAAATTTAACTTCGTTATTACTTACCTGAACTGCTTGAGGGACTTTTACCTGCGTACTATTTTTATATTGCCCATTGTCTTGAATTCTTTTATTTTCAAACTTATTAATTGCCGTCATCAAGCCCATTGATGCCAATTTTACCAATTCATCAGTGCTTATGAATTCTTTTATTAAAAGATTTTTTGAAAGCGTTTCTTTATATTTTTTACGCATGTCTAGCTGCTTGACATCAAGTTGATCAATGTCCCCATTATAGGTTTTCGCAAAAAAAACTTGTACATGCATATTTGAAAAAATGGCACCGTCTTTATTAATGGCTAAATCAATTTCTTCGGCTGTGCCAGACTCAGCATTGTCAGTTGGTGTGCCAAGTGTCGGACCAATTATTGCTAACAGTATATCATAATCTTCAAAAAGCTGCTTAGTAATTGAAACCTGTGGACTAACGCTAACTTGCCCAACAGAATCCGCCCTCCAATGTCTAGCCTTTAGTCTTATATCTTTCGCATCTAGGTGAATTTCATTAAGCTCGTCAATCATCGTTTTGATTGCATTCATTTCATCTTCCATAGTTGAAGGACATGAAATTCTTATCTCAATTTGGGTGATTGTTTTTGTCATATTCTAACTCAATAATTCTAAAGTCATAGAATTATATTACATAAGAATACGCTTGGTCTAGTAAAATACCTTTACAAATCTTGTCGCCCTCCGGCTTGACCGGAGGGTCCATGCTTGCACCATTTTAAAGGTGGGTCCTCCGGTCAAGCCGGAGGACGACGAAGGAGGGGCGGTCAAACTGGAAAATGGCCGGCAAGCAGCGAAGCGGTAACGCAAAAAGACTCAAATAACGGAACGTTAGGCTAAGTAAAGATGGACCCCGGCCTGCGTCGGGGTGACGTGTACAAACGCCTCACTTCTTCATATCAGCTCCGACCTTCTCCCTCACCTCGTCATACCGGCGAAGGCCGGTATCCATCTTTTCTTTTTGAACGTTAAGCAAACGAAGATGGACCCCGGCCTGCGCCGGGGTGACGAGTAACTTTGTCATTCCGGCGGAGGCCGGAATCCACACCCTATTCTCTATTCCCCCACTTTGGCTTGCTTTTCAAGTTCAAAGAGGCATTCGGCGCAGACGGTTTCGGCCAAAGTGTGCAGGTGTTTGGTGCGTTCGCCGAGCCAGTTCAGGGCTTCGGTGGAAATGGTATAGTGTTTGGAATAGCGGGCTTTGACATAGGCGTCGCGTAGCTTGTTGAAATTGGCCCGGGCGGCGCGATTGTCGCGCGGCCAAGCGGCCACAAGGCGTTTATCCAAATCCTCGGCCAAGGCGCGTAATTTGCGCAAATCATGGGTTTTCGGAATGTAATTGGTCAGGGCCAGTAAAACTGCCGCATAGGTTGCTTCCGTTGCTTGGTGGAGTTCAAAGGCGGCTTTGTTGAAATTGCCTTCGCCAAAATGGAAACGGGAACCGTCCAAAGAAGCCTTGGCGTTATCGAGCGAAAACTCCGAATGTTCCTTAGCCATTTCATAGGCGTCTTCGGCGTTCAGCGGTTTTGGCGTGGCCAGTTTTACATTGGGTTTTTCGTGCAGCACCACACCTTGTTTTTGGATGTCGCAGAAGAAATACCGGCCCTCGGACAGGGCGCTGTTTACTTCGTCGAGGCTGTGAACAATGAAGCTGACCGGCGTGCGTATGCTCTTGTCGCGCATTAGGGTTTCGGTGGCTTCGTACCAGTATTTGGTAAAGTCGGTCAGCTTCTTATGGCTGACGATTACCAGCAAATCATAATCGCTTTTATAGCCTTTTTTGGTGTACGGCTCGTCGACCCAATCGCCGCGCGCATAAGAGCCAAACAGAATTATTGACAGGATGCGGCCGTTTTTGCGCCACTCGGAATTGCCCAAGGCGATGGCGTCGGCAAACTCGGCAAAGAGAATGTCTTTGATGCGGTCCAGTTCGCGCCTTTTACGCGCCGGTAAATGCTGTAAATCTGTGTTCATACGCATCGGCCATAGTCAGCACACGATTGATCCGTGCGCAAGGCCGGGA
>JAJFFO010000019.1 GCA_021776615.1 Robiginitomaculum sp.
TTTTCTCCATTGCTGCTCCCATGCCCCGGCTGGTGCGCCAGTGCGCCGATGGCATGCCCCTTCATTCTGGCGCGTCGATATGCATGAGGTTATTGATCGTGGTTGAAACAGTCTCAACACCATCACAAGAGCCAACACGCAGGGATTTCATCCACATCACCACCGGTGCCGCTGGCGCTGTTGGGGTTGGGCTTTTTGCCTGGCCATTGGTTGATCAAATGAATCCGGCTGCGGACACCAAGGCGCTTTCAACCACGGAAGTGGATTTGAGCAATATTGCCGAAGGCCAACAGATTATCGCCAAATGGCAGGGCAAGCCGGTATTCATCCGGCATCGCACCGCCGAAGAGATCAGCAATGCGCGCGCCGTCGACACGGCCAGCTTGAAGGATCCGCAAAGCGATGATCAGCGTTTGGTGGCCGATGCGGCGGGGGTTTATCACCCGCAATATCTCATCATGCTGGCCAATTGCACGCACTTTGGTTGTGTACCAATTGGCGATGGCGCTGGCGATTATGAGGGCTGGTTCTGCCCGTGCCACGGATCGCACTATGATTCTGCGGGCCGTATCCGCAAAGGTCCGGCACCCAAGAATTTGTTTCTGCCACCATACCAATATCTCACCGACACTCTCGTTAAAATCGGTTAGGGGACATTATGAGCGGTTATTCTGAATACGATCCCAAGTCCGGCTTTGAAAAATGGCTGGATGCCCGCCTGCCGATTGTGCGGCTAGGCTATGACACTTTCATCTTTCCGACGCCGAAAAACCTGAATTATTGGTGGACCTTTGGCGGCATATTGGCCGTATTGCTGATGAGCCAACTCATCACCGGCATTATTTTGGCCATGCATTACGTCCCCCATGTGGACTATGCCTATGACAGCATTCAGCACATTAATCGCGATGTGAATTTTGGCTGGATGTTACAGCCAATGCACGCGGTCGGCGCCTCGATGATGTTTTTAGCGGTTTATATCCATATGTTCCGCGGCATTTATTACGGCTCCTACAAGTCACCGCGCGAAGTGTTATGGATTGTCGGCGTGGTAATTTACCTGCTAATGATGGCCACCGGCTTTATGGGCTATGTGCTTCCCTGGGGGCAAATGTCCTATTGGGGCGCTATGGTGATCACCAATTTGTTCAGCGCCATTCCGCTGTTTGGTGAAGCCATTACCAATTGGCTCTGGGGCGGTTTTTCAGTCGACAACCCAACGCTTAATCGCTTTTTCAGCCTGCACTTTGTGTTGCCATTTGCGATTTTGGGTCTGGTTATCCTGCACGTCTGGGCGCTGCATGTGCCGGGCAATAACAACCCAACTGGGGTCAGCGTTAAAAACGTCGACAAAGACACTCTGCCTTTCCACCCGTATTATACGGTGAAAGATGCGTTCGCCATTGTGGTTTTCCTGATGGTGTTTGCGGCATTTGTGTTCTTTATGCCCGACGCTCTGGGTCATCCGGACAATTATATTCGCGCCAACCCGGTGGTCACGCCGCCGCACATTGTGCCGGAATGGTATTATTTGCCGTTCTACGCCATGCTGCGCGCCGTGCCTGACAAATTGGGCGGTGTGATTGTTATGTTTGGTGCCATTGCCGTATTGTTTGTGCTGCCATGGCTGGACACCTCCAAAGTCCGCTCCATGCGCTATCGCCCGCTGGCAAAGCTGTTCTTTTTCATCTTTGTGCTGGCTTGTATCGGTCTTGGCTGGGCCGGGGCGAAATCGCCTACAGATCTGGTCTTCGTAACCGGTACTGATGCGGCCACCGGCGAACATAGCGGCTTCAGCTTTTTATGGTTTGCCCGCATTCTTACGGCGTATTACTACATTTTCTTCTTGGCAATTTTGCCAATCCTGGGACTTGTCGAAAAACCAAAAGCGCGGCCGGAAAGTATCGAAAAATCTGTGCTCAAACCCACTGGTGAGGAGGCCTGATATGCGTTTATCAATCCTGACAGCCGCACTCATTGCTGCGGCCAGCCTTGGCCTTAGCGCCGGTACCGCCTCTGCTTCCGAAGGTGCTGAGCTAAAATCCAAACACTTCTCCTTTGAAGGCGTTTTTGGCACGTATGACAAAGCCGCCGCGCAACGTGGCTTTATGGTCTATCAGCAATCTTGTTCCAGTTGCCATGCCATGTCGCTGGTTGCCATTCGCAACCTTGGTGATCCGGGTGCGCCTTTCTATGACGAGGAATATCCAAACCCTAACGAAAACCCGGTGATCAAAGCCATTGCCGAAATGTTTACGGTGCAGGATGGCCCGGACGATGAAGGCGATATGTTTGAGCGGCCAGCAAAGCCGTTTGATTATTTCCCCTCACCCTTTGCCAATGATCAAGCGGCACGGGCATCAAATGGCGGTGCCTTGCCACCGGACTTTTCCATGCTGGTTCGGGCGCGTCCGCACGGCCCGCAATACATCTATAGCCTGTTGACCAGCTATGAAGACGAAGCGCCCGAGGGCGTCGAATTGCGCGATGGCATGAGCTATAATTCAGCATTTGCTGGCGGTCAGATCGGCATGCCGCCACCCTTGTTTGATGAATTGGTCGAATATACAGACGGCACCCATGCCAGTGTCGAACAAATGTCTAATGATGTGGTGACCTTTATGGCCTGGGCGGCGGATCCAAAAATGGAAACCCGCAAACGCATGGGCTGGATGGTTTTGATCTATCTGTTTATTTTCGCACTGCTCATGTACGGCTCCTACAAGGCCGTATGGAAAGACGTCGAACATTAAGCGCGATACAGATCAAGTAATTTAAAAAGGGCCGCTCGATGAGCGGCCCTTTTTTTGTTGGAAACTAGTTATGGTTGATGGTGCCGTTCTTGCCACCGCCCCGTCATACCGGCGTAGGCCGGTATCCACCATGATATCTCAAAATGGACCCCGGTCTTCACCGGGGTGACGGTAGAGGGTGAGGAGATAGGGCGTTCTGAGGCTTGGTCAGGCTGAAATTGTTTTTCAAACTGTAACCCCTCATCCCAACCTTCTCCCCAAGGGAGAAGGAGCCACGCCGTGGGTAACGTCACTTAGGGGTATTTAAAGGGACGCATGCCCTAAAGGCTCTACCCTTAAATATCCTTTATGGGCGGCAAGTTTTCCCTGCCGCCCATAAAAATTAGAGATTTTAAAACAAAATCGCGCTCACGCCTAAACCTTGGCTACTGACCGATAGACCTCTTCATCCAGTTCACCTTCCCATTTGGCTACTGCTGTCGCGACCGCGGCATCGCCGGTGACGTTGGTGACGGTGCGCATCATGTCGAGAAGGCGGTCAAAGGGCAGGATAAAGCCAACCATCAGTGCGGTTTGATCTGGCGTCACGTTAAACACGGTTAGTACCGTTGCCAGCAAAAACAGCGAGGCCGAGGGGATACCGGCCGCGCCGATGGACGCTAAAGTAGCCGTCAGGGCGATCATCAGATAATCGCCAAAGTCCAGCGATATGCCAAAAGCCTGCGCAGCGAACAGCGCCAAAATGCCAAGGTAAAGTGAGGTGCCGTCCATATTGATGGTTGCACCCAGCGGCAATACAGACCCGGCCACTACCGGCTTGACACCAAGATTGTCCTGCGCGCAGGAAATGGTTACCGGCAAAGTCCCGGAACTGGAGGAAGTGGAATATGCCACGGCTTGCGCGTCCAGAATGCCACGAAAAAACCGAACCAAGGGCAGGCGCAACCCAAATTTGATCAACCCACCATAGACAATAATGATATGGGTGATGCAGCCCAGATAAACCGCCAGCGCCAGCACCAGAACGGACGAAAATGTCTCAATTCCCTTGGTTGCCGTCACCCAGGTAATCAGCGCAAAAACCCCAAACGGCGCAACCTCCATAACCCAATGGGTTATTTTGAACATCACATCGGCACCGGCTTCGATCACCGCACCGAGTGGGCGCGCCTTTTCACCAATGACCAGGATAGCGACACCGACAAGAATAGCGAAAAATATGATGGCCAACACATCGCCGCTAGCCAGTGCGCCAATCGGGTTGGTGGGGATGATGTGAATTAGCCGCTCAGTAATGCTTGGTGCTTCTGTCGACACCGGGTTAGGCGCGACGTCGGTAAAATCGACCCCGGCACCGGGCTTGAAAACCGCCCCGAATACCAGCCCGATAGACACCGCAACCAAGGTGGTCAGAAGATAAAGCCCAATGGCGCGCACCCCAATCGTACCAAGTTTGGCCGGGGCCCCCATGCCGGTAACGCCAGCGACCAAGGTGGTGAAGATCAATGGCACAACCAACATCCGTATGGCCGCAACAAAGGCATCGCCAAAAGGTTTGATCCAGACGGTGACAAATTCTGCGCCGGGATAATGAGTCACACCATCAACAATTTGGGTGCCGCCCAATACGCGAAATGCCAGCCCGGCAATAACGCCCAATACCAAGCCGCCAAGAACCCGTTGCCACAATACCGTTTTATGCCACCAACTCATGCACCATTCTCCCCTGATTTGTTTTATGACAAACTAGGGCGCGCAGACGCACGGTCAAGCAAAGAGATTTAAAACAAGCTTTTTACAATCCTTACCCGGCGTACCACATTACGTGAAAACGGCCTCTGGCGGGCTAGGGTCTGGCTTTGGGCAACGCCAAGGCCACGGCCAAAGCCAATGCAAAAGGTATAATCCGCTCGGCCCAATCCCCCGGCGTATTGGGCTGCAAATACAATATGACCGTAAGCGTAAAACCAATGAGCATAGCGGCTATGGTGCCGACGGGGCTGGCGGCGCGCACCAAAGCCGCCGCAATAATCAGCGGTCCAAACGCAGCGCCCAAAGCAGACCACGCGAACAAGACCCGCCCGTATATGCTGGCCGGCAGCGCCAAAGTAAGGATGGCTGCGGCCACGCATAAAGCGGCGGTGGTCAGGCGCGAGACCAATAAAGCGTGATCGGGAAAACGCTTGGCCAGACCAAGGTCGTGCGCGGCGGCAGAACCGGCAACCAATAACAAACTGTCCGCGGTCGACATAATCGCCGAGAGCACGGCGGCTAAAACAATACCCGCCAAAATGCCGGGCAAAACCGCATGGCTAAGAGCAAAGAAAACCCCCTCACCATTGCTGGCTTCCGGGGAAATCAACACCCGAGCGGAAAGCCCCAATACGGCCATGGCGCTAAACACCAGAACCGACCAGATGATGGCGATGACGAAGGCTTTTTTTATCGCCGCTTGGCTATCGATGGCCATCAGGCGAGTGAGCAATTGCGGCTGGCCGACCGGCCCGATGCCAATGCCCAATGACCCAACCGCAAAACCGATACCGGCAAGCAAGCCCGCATTTGGCCCTGCCGTATTGGCCGCCTCTGCGCGCAGTGCCGCCCAAAAGTCCACCGGGCCACCAAGCGCAATGATAGCAGCAATCGGCAGCGTAATAGCGACCAGCAACATCAGGCCAGCCTGCACCGCATCCGTAACACTCACGGCCCAAAATCCACCCAGCCACGTATAGATCAAAACCACACTGGCACCGATAATCACACTGGCACTCATCGGCAGATCGAAGGCGCTGGCAAAGGCAATGCCCGCGCCCTGAAATTGCCCGGCCACATAAAAGGAAAACGAAAAAATAATCATGCCCGCGGCCAACCAGACGATGATTTTGCGTAATAGCCCTTCAACATCTAACGCCAAATAATCAATAATGGTGACCAGATCGCGCTCGCCCGCTATGCGCCGAAGGCCGGGACCAATAAACAACCACACCACGGCATACCCGGCCCAGACCCCAGGTAATATCCACAATGCCTTGGCTCCAATGGCATAAAACGAGGCGGTTAGGCCGAGCAACACCCAGGCCGAAGACGAGCTTGCGCCATAGGACATAGCGGTGACCAATGGCCCAACATTGCGGCCGCCTAAAAAGAAATCGCGGGTGGTGGTCGTGCGGCCTTTGGCCCAAAACCCAACGCCCAACAGCGCGCCCTGATATAAAACCAAAGTGATAAGCGTGATGGTGGTGGTGCTCATGCTTTTTCCCAACTGAACGGGATCAGCCTTACACCGCGAAGCGCCGCAATGGCAATTGAAACACGCGCCGGGCATTGGGCGATTTCAACTGTTCGGGCGTGTAATAGGCATCAAGCGCATGACGCGAAAACACATCGCCGTGGCCCGCGCAAAATTCCGCCCACCCTATGTCCGGGGTCTCGCTTAACCGCTCATTGATCAGCACTAAAAAGGCAATGGTGATGGTTTCATGATATTTTTCCACCGCGCCGAAGCGCACCGTCAGCTTTTTGAGCGCGTCACAAAAAACCGGGATCGCACGGGTAAAACCATAGGACTGGATGGTCAAAAACGCGGCCCTGACATGAGCAGTATGGTCAAAATCATTGGCACTCAGCGTTGTATTTTCGAAAGCAACCAGAAAGTCCCCCTCCGATAAGTGCACGTCTGATAATTGCACTTGTGCACCATCCATGCCTTAGCCCTCCTGCAAGGAATGGCTATCGGCGGCGTTCAATTCCAACCCATAGGCGTCTTTTAATTTGGCAATCACCAAAAGGGTCTCCGGGCTGAACGGTGCTTTGCCTTCAAAAGTATGCAGGGCCATGCCTTCCAATAAATCGCCCAGCGAAAGATCGAGATATTCGGCAAGGCCCTTGAGCACTTTGAGCGTGCGCTTTTCAAGGCGAACGCCGGTTTGAATGCGGGTAATGCTTTTATTAGTTACCATGGTAACTTGGTAGCTAATAAAAGCCCTGCCGTCAAGTTTTACCGCAAGCCTAGCGTATTATTGCGCGGTCCAGCCGCCATCAATGGGAAGCATGGCACCATTTACCGACTCACCGGCATCAGAAACCAGATAGAGCAGCAATCCGGCCAAATGCTCATAGTGCACAAACGCCTTGGTTGGTTGCGCGGCCAGCAAGACGTCGCGCACCACCGCCTCTTCCGATATGCCGCGTGCTTTTGCCGTAGGCCCGATTTGCGCCTCAACCAGCGGTGTCTTCACATAGCCGGGGCAAATTGCGTTACAGGTAATACCATCCTGCGCGACCTCAAGCGCAACAGTTTTGGTAAGCCCGGCAAGGCCGTGCTTGGCCGCGACATAAGCTGATTTAAATGGCGAGGCGACCAGCGCATGGGCAGAGGCCATATTGACAATGCGCCCCCCGATTTGCCCCTCCATACCTTGCGTCTTCATTAGCGGGATAGCGGCGCGGATAAGGTGAAAAGCGGAACTGAGATTGATCGCCAAAATAGCGTCCCATTTTTCTGGCGCAAAATCCTCTATCGGGGACACATGCTGGATCCCGGCATTGGGCACCAGAATATCAAGCCGCCCAAAGGCTTTATGGGTTTGCGCCACCAGATCAGCGATTTCAGCGGGCTGCATCATATTCGCGCCATGAAAGCGCACTTGCACACCATATTCATTTTGCAAACGGGCGCGCGCGGCCTCAATCTGATCCGCATCACCCAGCCCATTGAGCATCAAATGCGCGCCAGCACCGGCCAACGCTTCGGCCAGCGCCAGCCCTATGCCGCTGGTCGAACCGGTAATCAAAGCCACGCGGCCGGCCAAGGGTTTTTGCTGGGACATATTAAGCGGCTTTCGCTACGGGTTGCGCGCGAGTGAAAAGCGGCTTTTGCTCGGTAGAGCCATGGCGATCAAATTGATAGCCAGCGACGGTAAACTCGTTAAGCCGGGAGACATCGGTAATCCGGTTTTTAATCACCCAGCGCGCCATCATGCCACGGGCCGGTTTGGCAAACACACCCAGCACGCGGGCCTGCCCGTCTTTCACCTCTTTAAACACCGGGCTGACCACACTCACCCCCAAGGCGGCTTTATCGACACTTTTGAAATATTCGTTGGAGGCAAGGTTAAGCAACACCGTTGAGCCGGTGCTCGCCATATCTGCCTTGAGGGATTTTGCTATCCGTGGGCCCCAAAAATCATACAGGTTTTCGCCGCGCCGGGTTTTAAGTTTTCGCCCCATTTCCAGTCGATAGGGTTGCATCATATCCAGCGGGCGCAGCACCCCGTAAAGACCCGACAAAATCCGCAAATGATCCTGGGCAAAGGCAAAGTCCTTGGCGTTCAAACTGTCGGCATCCAGACCGCGATACACATCGCCAGCGAAGGTAAGGACCGCCGGATTGCCAAGATCAGGATTATCGAGATCCAGCGCCGCAAATCGGGCGTGGGTCAGATCGGCCAAATCATCGGATATCTTCATAAGCTGGCGAATTTTGGTCCGGCTCAATTTTTTTGCCGCCGCTGCCAACAAGCGGGCATCCGACAATAAAGCCGGATCAGAGGTCGCAAGCCCTTGTGGTCCGGGGCGAGTGATAATTTTCTTCGCCGGCGATATAACGACCAACATCTGATTCTCCATCAATGCTCATGCGCATATGATGTAATGACGAAACGCGCTATCCGCAAATAATTGCGGTGAAAAATAGATGAAAAATACTGGCCATAAACGCAAAACCCCCACCGGCCGATAAAGGCGCAGCGGGGGTAAAGCTAGAGGGTGCTTTTAGATGTAATGCGTAGAAATTTGTTACACGCGGTTAGCACGCCGTACACGGCGTTCCCAACGGCGGGCAATCAGGCTTGGCTGATATTGCTTCTGTTTGGTAGATTCATTGGCGGCAACAATACCGCTATCATCCATACTTTTATCGTTTGAAAATAAAACCCCTTGGGTTTCAAGATAGTCATTGACGTTGGTGGTGGATGGCATTGCACGCACCCCGGAAACCCGGCGATAGCGCGCCAGCGCATTATCAAACATGGTGTTAGCATCAAAATTGGCAAATACTTCGGCGACCGACATTTTCTTATTCCTCATCGTGTGATTTTTGATCTCGTGATGGGTATATGGGTTAACTTTGCAGTAAGGTGAACACCCACCCTCACGCACGAGATATGCATTTTTGCATAGCTTAATTTTGCGCGACATTTTGTGGATAGATGGTAAAACAAGCGCCATGATGATTACCCGACGCAACGCCCTTAAATTAGCTGGCGGCACCTTGCTTGGCGGCGCGGCGCTGACCGGAGCCGGATGCGCACCGGATGATGACAAGGCGCATTTGTGGGAAGGCGAGGCCCTTGGCGCGCCCGCCTCAATCGCGCTTTATGGCCACACCGAAACGCAGGCAAAGCAAGCATTTGCGCGGGCGCAAGAAATCATAGCGCGTCTTAGCACCGTCTTTTCTCTTTATTCACCCGATTCTGAAATATCGATTTTGAACAGAGAGGGCGTGTTGGAACAGGCATCGCCAGAAATGCTCGCCCTTATCGGCCACGCCCAGCATTTGGCCGACCTTACTGGCGGCGCGTTTGATATTAGCGTGCAGCCGCTTTGGGCATTAGCAGCAAAACTGCAAACCAGTGAGATAGACCCGCAACGCGCCAAGGCTATGTGGGAAAACGCCTATGATTTGGTCGACTATCAACAGATACACATTAAGCGTGGGCGCGTATGGTTTGGCAGACCGGGCATGGCGATAACGCTTAACGGCATTGCCCAAGGCTATATTAGCGAGCAAGTGGCGAAAGCGCTGCAGACATCATCTAAAGACACTGGCAAAAAAAGTGGTTTGGTCAATATTGGCGAATTTCAGGCCTTCGGAGAACGCCCCTTCACCGTCGGCATTCAAGATCCACACAATGTTTTGCAGACGATTGATAGCGTAACCTTGCGCGATCAGGGACTGGCCACATCTGCCGCCGCCGGTGGGTATTTCGACGATAATTTATCGCACATATTTACCCCGCGCCCGGGCGATGCCAGCCCGCAATTCGCCTCGGCTAGCGTTGTGCACGCTTCGGCGACCATTGCCGATGGTTTGTCCACGGCCTTCACGCTGATGAATGAAGACGCCGTGCGCGAAATAGCCAAGAGTACCGGCACTCGCCATGTGGTGTTGGTGAAAGCGGACAGACAAATTATCCGTTTTTAGCGCGGCGGCCGTTTGGCCTTCTAAACCACATATACAGTCCGGTGAATGACAGGATCAGCAAAAACACGCTGGCCAACGCCATAAGCCAAACCCCGATTTTGCCAAAAAACCGCCCGGTATGAATATCGAGCAAAATCCGCGACGCCGCCATGCCACGCCCGGCATAGCGGTTGATAACAAAGCTCTTTACCGCATCAGGTATGGGCGTCGGCGTGGTGCCGACAAAGTCCACACCCGCTAGTCGCTCGACCAATTGGCCATCGTGCAAAACCACCAAAGTTTGCGCCTCATTGGCGATATAGATGAATTGCTCGTCCTTTGTCGCCATCATCATTGGTGGATCAAGCGCAATCGGGTCAGCGGCGGCGATATAAACCAGACCATCAACCATCACCGCCCATTGCTCATCGCCCAGTTTAATCCCAATGGGCTCGGTTTTGGGGTTTTGATTATAAGCCGCGGCAACAACCGGGCCACCCCAGCGCATTTGGTCAAAACCCAAGGGGGCGGCAAACAATAATAACAGGCCAGTGACCGCTAGAATGATGACAAAAAACACCGACACAACGCCCAAATAACGATGCCACAGTCTGAAAATAGAAGGTGATTTACGGCTCATGGTGTAGATACGACATTGTCAAAATACAGCGCCAGCATGGCCATTTTCTTTAGCGCCCGCACCGAAAGGCTGGCCCCGGAAATACCATCAATTCGCCGGTCCAGCTTTTTGTTTTGCGGCAATTTGGCTCCAATAAACTGTTTGGTGAAAAAGTCATGTTTGACCTCCCATCCATGGCTCTCCCGATAGGCCAGCACCTTGAGCTTTTCAATAGCGCCATCATTGACCACAACGCCAACCGTAATCGGTTTATATTTTCCAATCTCGTCGAGCACCCAAAGCGTTCGCGCGCCCTCCTGCCAATAACGCACCCGCAAGCCGTGATAATCATGGCGCAGGATTTTCTTTACACCGCTTTTGGTTTTCGCATCCAGCCACAGCGTCTTGGCAACCGGCACATTTGGCGCAAAAGCCGAATTGAGAAATTGCTCCTGCGCCGATAATTCTTCAGCAAAAGCCGGGCTGGCAAGGCACGCCAAAGCACATAGGCCAATTATGACAATATGCTTTAACGTGTTCATCATAAATCCGTTCTCAATATGCTAAGTTTTGACCCTAGAATTGATAGCCAATACCGAGGTTCAAAGATTTGCGATCGCTGATCTCATTCTCTCTATCTTCAATGATGTAATCCATTTTCAGGACCACATCCGGAATTGGCCAAAAATTAGCGCCAACGACATGGCGCGTAATCCCGGTATTCTTATCCAGGCCATGATTATTATCCCAATCCGCATGGCGATAAAACACGCCAAGCTGCGCCTCGTCAAAACCAGCCAGAGGGATGGCGAATTTATAGGAAGGCTCGATGTAAAAACCGACCTGTTCATCCCGCCCGGTCAAATCGACTTCGGCGCCGTCCAAAGACCAATCCGCATAGAGCGCCCGCAAGCCAAAGCCATTCCATTTCGCGTCAATATTTGCGGTCCACAATAACGCGCTGACGCTTTTTCCGGTGATGAGGTCACCAACACTTTGGGTCACATCAGGCTGGTAATACAGTGAACTGGCCAATGACACGCCAGGAATGCCCGTATAGGCAATGCGCCCGGAAAACGCCTGGTCCTTGAAATTAGATTTGGCGACTTTTTGCCGTCCGGAGCGTACTTTAAAACCATTGGCGGCATTCAATTCCAGACCGGAGGAAACCATGGCATCATAGGAAAAGCCGCTTTTGCCGACATTACCATGGACGCCAATGCCGCCTTCCCACCAGGTCGCGGGGATAATGTCTTTTTCCACCGCATTGCGCTCCACACCGTAAAATGTTGGCGGCTCATGGGTCTCATTGATCAGGCCTACCGGAACAAGGTGCACGCCGCCGTAGATTTGTGTGTTTTCGCCAAGGTCCGCCTCGATATAAGCCTGCTCAAGCTCCACCTCACCAGGCTGGCCATCGCCTGCAAGGGCGTGCTCCAGCTCTATTTCAGAGAAAAAACGGATATTTTCGTTAAACTCATGGCCGACAAAAAGCACAAAGCGGTGAAAATCCAACTCATCCTTGGCACCGCCCTCATAATGCATCTCGCCATAGCCGCCAAGGCTGGTCTTATTCCACCAGCCATCGCCGCCATCATTCGACTCAATTGCAATGGCCACCGCCTCAACGCTCTGCTTGGTTTCTTCGACCGCCACTTTGGTTTCGCTGGTTTCGGCCCTGGTCGCGTCCAGTTCCTCCTTCAGCTGATCAATCGTCGCTTGTTGCGCCTGAATAAGCCGCCACATTTCTTCCATGCTCGGCACTGCCTGTTGCGCCAAAGCCGGCATGGCACGCATCGCCAACCCTATGGCCGCCGCCGCCAACAATGCCATTCTCAATGTCTTCACTGACCCAATCCTCATTTATGCTGACGCTATTAATGCGCGTCTTCGCTGATAAAACGCCCATACGGCCATCTTATTGCAATTGAGTTGCATTACTATGTTAATTGAGAGTGAGTCGCAACTAAGAATAGTTCTCAATTGCAGTTTCAAGGTACAAAAAATATATGAAATTTACAGCGCTATGACCGATACGGTTTTGGAAGCCTCATTGGGCGACCCCATTGATCTCATAAAATGTTAAACGTACAAAAAAGCCGGGCAGCCAACAGACTACCCGGCTTTATTTTTTTAAGGTGTTACCGTCAGCCTTGGTTTTCTGGCCGGGTAATGCTTGGACCTAATTCTTCAAGAATTTCACCAGCATGATAAGCCTTCGCATCATCACCGGGCTTGCTACCGCGATACATGGCAATTTCCGCCGTGGCTGTATAGCGGGTTATCTGGTGAATATCATAGCCGCCGTAAAACGGGCTGTATCCATAACCATGACCATAACGCGGGCTGTAATAGCTCCAGCCAAACCCATAATGACCGCCATAACCAAAGCGGGAGCCAAAACCACCATAGCCGCCATAACCACCGCCCGTATAGCGCTCTTTCTTCTCGGTATTGCGATCCGCAACAATGAAATAGTCATACCCGGCCTGCTTGGTGAGCTCGGACGCCCGGTATAACAGATAGTTTTCTACGGTATCGAGATTAGTAATTGAGTTTCCAGAAAAAGTAACCCGATAGCGATTACTCTCAATACGTTGTTCGCTATAGCCTCTGGACGATTCCACCGCCGCTTGATAGGGCGTGGCACTCGCGCAGGCAGTGAGGACCAATCCGGCCGATGCCAGTGCGAGGAGAGTAATTTTACGCATCAGTCTTCTCCATGAACATGAATAAGGAAGCACTCATTATGCGCCTTTACCCCGCCATCGCCAAGGGCTCTCACAATTTGTTCATCAGCCATTCATATGCATAACTGTCTTTTTAACGTAAGCTTGCCCCATTGCGGCACAATTTGATGAAAGGCGTACAATGTTTGCAGTTATTTCTTTGGCCTTGTTAACCAGCACAAGCGCGGCATCCGCACCGCTGAACCCCCAAGCCCGCCAACTTGCAAACACCTGCATTGCCGAAGGGCAATCCACGCCGCTTTGCGAATGCTATGCCGGGTTTATTGCGGACAATACCAGCCATAAGGAGCTCACCGCCCTTACCGTCCTTAGCAATCCCGAACATCGCGATTCGCTACAATCGGCATTAAGCGCGCTAAAGGCCGAAGGGCTGACGACCAGCGAAATATTTTCCATTGCCATGCGCGCCGATGCTTTGAAAGATAAAGCGCAAAACCAGTGCGAACCGGCAAAAGCGGACGAAAAGTCCTAAAATTGTACGGCTGATTATGCCGCACGGATATTACCCAAAAATTCTTCTACCTGCGCCCGCATCAAATCGGCCTGTTGCCCAAGTTGGGCAGCGGCATCAACCACATCGCTTGCCGCCGTACCGGTTTCCTTGGCACCTTCCAAGACCTGTACAATATTGCTTGATACATCTTGAGTTCCGATAGCCGCTTCCTGGGTGTTGCGGGCAATCTCTTGGGTTGCCGCCGACTGCTCTTCAACCGCCGCATTAATGGTGATGGAAACTTCATTCATCTCGTCAATGGTGCTGCGGATGCCGTTAATGGCGTCCACAGATTGCTTGGTAATTTGTTGCATGGCCTGAATTTGACCAGCGATGTCTTCCGTGGCCGTGGCCGTCTGCGTCGCTAAGGATTTTACTTCGGATGCGACGACCGCAAACCCACGGCCCGCCTCACCTGCGCGCGCAGACTCGATCGTGGCGTTGAGCGCCAATAAATTGGTCTGTTCAGCAATATCGGAAATCATCTTTACCACCTCGCCGACTTTCTCGGCGGCTTTTGCCAAAGACTCGATGGTATCATTAGTAGTTTGCGCGCGCTCAACCGCTTGACCCGCAATGCCCGTAGAATGCGCCACCTGCTGTGCGATCTCGCGCACAGAAGTGCCCATTTGATCAGCGGCGGCGGCGACAACAGAAACATTGGCGGTTGCCTCTTCAGCAGCGGCGGAAACTGTGGTCGAGCGCTCCGCCGTATGTCCGGCAGTTTGCGACATGGAATTAGCAGTAGTTTCCAATTCGGCGGCGGCGGCGGCGACCGACTCGACCACCCCCAATACGTTTGTCTCGAATGTGGTCGCCAGTTCGCCCATGTCTTTTTCTTTTTGGTTGGCAATTTCTTCAAGATAAATAGAAATAACAAAATCCATATCAAGCATGGCCGCTTTGTTCAGCGCTGTGAGATAAAGCGCTCGCATTGGCGCCATTTTATCACGCCCCAGCCCCTTCGAAACAAAGGTGGTAGAGATTTTTTGAGCCAACGCCGACACAATAAAAGAATAGCCGGCAATATACCAACGCGGTTCAAGACCAAGCTTCGCATGGACTTTGCCAATGCGGCGAACGGCCTCAATATAATTGTCGTCAAACTTGCCGTCTGTGATCAACATCCAGTGTTCAAACTGTTTTTGCCCGGCGTGCTTTTTTTGGGTAGCACTGCCAAAGAATTTATCGACTTGGGGCCATTGACCAATGTGAACGTAGAATTGCTCCAGAATATCCGGCAACCACTCTTTTATATGAGGTTTCAACTCTCGAAGAGCATCACCACAACGCTCACGCTGCAAATCCATGAAACCTAAGCGATCTTCTATTGCAATATTATCCGTCACGGTAAAATCACCTTATTCTATTTACAGAGCAGGCAAGTATATACCAAACGCGCTTGCCAAATTTTGATGTCAAATTTGGGTGTCGCAAGCCTGCGCCCCATATAGTTACCAAAACATTATTAGGGGTAGTTTATTAAATTACAATCTATAGTTGCGTAACGTAATGTGCGGCAAATGCATGTAAATTACATATCATTCTAAATATTATGGTGCCGCCGCAAAACCACGTACATAGTCGATCAGGGAATAAAGCGTCATCGCCGCAGCGATGATGACAAGCGCAACGCTGACGCTATCGGGCAAGCCGATCATATGGGCGACAATAACCCCGATTTGCACGGCACCTTGCACCACGGCTTTGATTTTCCCCGACATCCGGGCGCCAATACTGACCCCGCGCCCAGCAGCCATAATGCGCGCATAAGAGACAATAATATCACGAAACAAAAACGGGAAAATCAGCCAAAGCGGCACCCACCCGGCAGCGGCAAAAGCCAAAAACACCGTAAGCCGGTAAAGACTGTCACACAGCGGATCCAAAGCCTGCCCGAGACCGCTGGCCTGCCCCAGTTTTCGCGCCAATGCGCCGTCCAGCACATCGGAGATCTCGCTAATAATCGCCAAGGCCAGCACGATCGACAATATTGGCCAATATGGCGGCGCGCCATATGCCAACAAGGCGTAAATACCAAAGCCCAAAACCACCCGCGCCAGCGTGACCGAATTAGGCAAAGTGAAAAATTTATTTTTGCTCATCACTTAGCCTTAGCCTGTGCCACTGGTTGAGACAATAACGCATTGGCCACTTGTTCAAATCCATGGGCACCATCGTGCCTGGTAACAAAGGTCGGCTGGTCCGGTTTTGGCAGATTGTAATTTTCTATGCCCTGAACCCCGGTGGAAAATGCGAAGCGCTTAAACATCGGCACATCATTGGGTGAATCGCCAGTGTAAATGGTCTGGTCTTGTATCGCCTCGACGGCAACGCCCTTCACCTGCTTGAGCCAATGGGCAAACATTGAGTATTTATCATAATCGCCGATCCACGCATTCACATGGATGGAGCTGACCTTGGCGGTGGCCCCTTTTGCGCTAAACCGTTTTTGTATGGCGTTAGCGGTTTCCAATGGCAATGGCGGCACATCCTCGGCAAAATCAACGGCCACATCGCTCGCGCGCCACGGATTATCCTGCGCCAAAGCGGTACCCGGAAAATCGGCAATAATGCTTTTTGCCATCGCGTGCAGCCGCGCAAGATTGGCCTCCCGGTCCGCCACACAATCATGCCAGATTTGCTTAACGCTTTCCCCTTCCCGGTAAAAGCACAAAGCGCCGTTTTCACCAATGACCGCGTCGATAGGGAAAAATCGAGCCATCATATCGCACCAGCCCGCCGGTCGCCCGGTGATCAACACCACATGCCGCCCCGACGCCCGCAAAGCCTCCAGCGCAGCATAACTCTTGGCCGGAAACACACCGTCAATGGTCAACGTGTCGTCAATATCGGAAAGCAAATAACGAATTTCTGCCAAGCTCTGCGCTGGCATTTGATCAAATGGTTTCATAGCTCTGTCTACTTACCCTTCGTCATGGAAATAATCGAAAATGGTTTTCGCCATTTGTTTGGATACGCCATCGGCATTTTGCAGATCGGCGAGATTGGCATTGGCCACGGCTTTGGCTGAACCAAAGCGCGCCAGCAAGGCTTTTTTGCGCAACGGGCCGACACCAGGAACACCATCAAGAGGGTTTTTCTTGGCATCATTGGCCCGGCGGCGACGGTGGGCGCCAATGGCATAGCGATGGGCCTCGTCGCGAAGGCGTTGCAAATAATACAATACCGGGTCGCGATGTTCGAGACGAAACGGTTTTTGTCCCGGCAAAAAGAACTGTTCCCGGCCCGCATCGCGCTCAACACCTTTGGCAATGCCCGCGACTTTGACCTCGTCCTGACTAATGCCCAGATCCGCCATTACCTGCACCGCTTCTTTAAGTTGCCCGACACCACCATCAACCAGGACCAGATTGGGCACAATGGCCGTGCCTTTTTCTTTTTCCTTGAGCAATCGCGAAAACCGTCGGGTCAACACCTCGCGCATCATGCCGTAATCATCGCCAGGCGTGATATCTTCCGAGCGGATATTAAACGTGCGATAATGGTTCTTCTCAAAGCCATCGGGTCCGGCGACCACCATGGCCCCGACGCAATTGGTGCCCGATATATGGGAGTTATCGTAAACTTCAATGCGCTGCGGCGCTTCTTCAAGGCCAAACACTTTGGCAATACCAGCCAATTGCGCATGGCGACTGGAGGTTTCCGCCAGGCGTCGCCCCAACGCGTCGCGGGCATTGTTCAGCGCTTGGCGCAGTAGATCTAGTTTTTCCCCGCGTTGGGGGCGAATAATATTAACATGGCGTCCGGCGCGAATGCTCAACGCCTCCTCAAGCAACTTTTGTTCGGGCAGATCATGGCTAATGATCAAGTCCTTGGGCGGGCGTTTGTTTTCATAAAACTGCGCCAGAAAGGCCGCCAGCACTTCGCTTGCTGCTGCCGATTTATCATGGCGCGGAAAGAAAGCATGTTCGCCCCAATTTTGCCCGGCGCGATAGAAAAATACCCGCACGCAACTGGCCCCGCCATCCATGTGCAAGGCCGCCACATCGGCATCCTCGGTGCTTTGCGGGTTAACCCCTTGCTGCGCGGCAACCGCCGCCAAAGCGCGGATACGATCACGCACTTCTGCGGCGCGCTCAAAGTCATGCACCTGCGCCGCCTCTTGCATTTGCACGTTCAATGCGGCGACCAGCTCATTTGATTTTCCGGTCAAGAATGCTTTGGCTTGCGCGACCAGCTCGGCATAGTCTTCAGGCAATATTTCATCCGTACACGGCGCGGCGCAGCGTTTTATCTGGTGCAACATGCATGGCCGGGTGCGGCCCTCATATACCGGGTCCGAACAGGTGCGCAGCAAAAATGCTTTTTGCAGGGTGTCCAAGGTACGGTTTACCGCCAAACCACTAGCAAACGGGCCAAAATAATCCCCCTTCACCGAGCGCGCGCCCCGGTGCTTGAGCACTTGCGGGGCGGCATGGTCATGGCGAAGCACAATGTAGGGGAATGATTTGTCGTCTTTGAGTAAAATATTATAGCGCGGCTTGAGCCGCTTAATCAGATTGGCCTCAAGCAAAAGCGCCTCGGTTTCGGTATCGGTAACGATAAATTCCATCGACCGGGTAGCCACAATCATCCGCGCAATGCGGTTGGGTTGGCGCTCGGTGCGGGTATAGCTCGAAACCCGGGCCTTGAGGCTTTTGGCCTTGCCTACATACAGCGCCGCATTATGCGCATCCATCATCCGATAAACACCGGGCTTTGCCGGCAGGCGACGCACATGGTCGGCGATCAAGGCAGTGCCAGTCAGCGGCAATGATGGTGGTGGAGAATTTTCAGCGCCGGTCATCTGGCAAAACTAGCCGATATCGCGCGCCGCGCCCACCCGGGTGATTTCAATACCGGCGGCGTCTGCGGCGGCCAAAGCATTGGGCTTTTCAATACGCACAGTCACCGCGCAAACCCTTTTATCCTGCAAGCACCAATCCGCCAGCCGCTTGGCCAGGGTCTCAACCAATTGCACATGCCCTTCGCGGCATAGGGCTTTGGCGTGATTGGCCACGGCTTCATAATCAATGGTTTCGGCAAGGCGGTCTTCCACAGGAAGCGCCATATCACCAATATTAAGGCGAACGCTGATGAGGATGGGCTGGGTGCTTTCATATTCATGAGGATGAACGCCAATGCTGGCATCCACACGTAAACCTTCGACAAATATTATGCTCTGTCGATCACTCATTCGCCTATACCTTCCACATCCGCAGTGCGCCACAACAGGTGCTGACCGCCATCAACCAACAAGGTTTGCCCGGTGACCGCTTTAGCCGCCAGCAAATAGCGTACGGCGTCGACAATTTCTTCCACCGGCGATCCGATGCCCAGCAGCGTCGCGTTGACCTGCGCGGCAAAGTCGGCTTCGGTTTGGCGCGGATTGCGCAAGGTCGGCCCCGGTGCCACCGCGTTGACGCGAATAGCGGGTGCCAAAGCCTGCGCCATGGTTTGCGTCGCCACATTCAACCCGGCCTTAGATAGGAAATAGCTGAAAAATTCGGGGTTGGGTTTGCGTACGCGCTGGTCAATAAGGTTGACGATGGCCCCGGCTTTGCCATCCGCCAGCTGCGCGGCCAATGCTTTGGCAAGAAATATTGGCGCACGAAGATGGGCATCCATATGAATATCCCACAATTCATGGGTCAGGTTTTGCAACCGGTCATCTTCAAAATGCGAGGCATTATTGATCAAAGCGTGCAGCGGCCCGACCGCGTGAACAGCGGCAGGGACCAAGGCTTCGAGTTGTGCTCTGTCGGTAAGGTCGGCCTGCACCGGCGCGGCAAAGCCGCCGTGGGCGACAATCTCGTCAGCGACCGCTTGCGCCGGGGCCGCGGAATGGCGGTAATGCACCGCCACGCGCCAGCCATCCTTGCCAAGTGCCAAGGCAATGGCTTTGCCGACCCGTGCACCAGCGCCGGTTATCAAAACCCCTGACGCGTTCACAACAAGCCTTCGCGCACGACCAAGCCAACCAGATAGGCAATATAAGCCAATAGCAAAAGCACACCGGAGAAACGGCCAATTTTACGCCGGGCAAATGCAAAGCCACCCAGCACAGCCGCCGCCCCCAACATGACCCACAAATCATATTGCATGAAGGTTTCCGGCACGGTTAGCGTTCCCGCCATCGCCGAGGCACCGCCAACCGCAAACACATTGAAAATATTCGAACCAAAGGCATTGCCAACCGCCAATTCGTCATGACGACGCAAAGCGGCGATTATCGACGTTGTCAATTCCGGCAAAGACGTGCCGATGGCGACAATGGTCAGCCCGATAATGGCGTCAGAAACCTGCATGGCTTCGGCAATACTGATCGCGTTGTTACCAACAAGATGCCCACCAAGCGGTAAGCCAATAATACCTATGAGAACAAAAACGGTAATCTTACCGGCGCTCTTTGGCAAACCTTGCATATGTTCGACATCGGCAAGTTCGCGAATGTCCGCAGCCACTTCCATGCCGGCGCGAGCCTGAACGAACAGATAGACCAGATAGATAATGATCAGGCTGAACAGCAACACGCCCTGCAAAAACACGATTACCCCATTATACGACAAAAGAATGAGAATAACCGAAGCGGAAAACGCGAACACCACATTACGCCTTGTGCCAGGCGCGGTCGTGGTAATCGGCAAAATTATCGCCGGTATGGAAAGCACCAACAGCATGTTGGCGATGTTGGAGCCGACAATATTACCAATGGCCAAACCTGGCGCACCATTGAGCACCGCGCCAACGCTAACTACCAATTCCGGCGCCGAAGTTCCAAGGGCCACAACCGTAAGCCCGATAATCAACGGGGGGACGTGCCATTTATGGGCCAAGGCGGCGGAGCCGCGCACCAAAATATCGCCAGCAACCAAAAGAATTGCGACGCCAAGGCCAAGCCAAATAAAATGAATTAAGACCGGCATATCTGTCCCAGTGCTCCTTCATCGGCTAAGGGCCGACACCTCTCACGCACTCCTATAACCGGTGTCGGCAAAAAATGAAAAGGGTTCCGTCAGTATGTAAAAAAAACAAAACCAATTCTGCAATCTCTGGTGGATTATATAATAATTTACTCTTTTATCGGCTATTATTACATCTCAATTAAAAATAGAGGCCGCCAATGTCCACTGCCGCTAATAAACCGCCGCTATGCGGAACACCGCTTGATGAAATAAGCCGTCAATTGCGCACGCCACTAACCGACGTTTTGGGCATGGCGCATTTGTTAAATGAAACAATTTTGAATGACGACCAACGGGAGTATGTGCAAGCGATTATGCGGGCCAGCCATGAATTGTTGGTCCGCGTCGATAACACCCTCGACCTTTCACAACTTAACGATGATAGCCTTGCCGTTCATGAAGGCTATTTTTCGATCACCGAGACCTTATTGATTATGATCGAACGCATTCGGCCATCTGCGTTAAACAAGAAATTGGATATTAGTTTAGATATCGCGCCCAATGTCGACACCAAAATTCAATGTGACAAAGCGCGGATGTCGCAAGCGGTTTTCAACCTCACCGCCCATATCATTTCCTGGCATAAAAATGGCAACATTCGGGTGGCCGCCGGCATCCAAAAAGACCAATGGGGCCATAATCTGTGCGTTACCGTATCAGCAGAGGCCATACCGGACAAAGGAAAAGCCGCAAATTTACAAGATGGTCATGCTTTAGAGGTTACAAAGAGACTGGCTCGCTTAATGGGAGGAGAAGTCATAATGGAAGAATTGAAGTCTGTGCCCACTCAGGGTGAATTATCCATTCGGGTTGAAGCTTCCGACACGGAAGAAGAACATGTGCCAGTTTCTGCGCGCATTCTGGTCGCGGAAGACAGCCGCGCCAATCAGCGCCTTATCGGCCTCATTCTTAACAAACTTGGGCATGAATTCGAAATGGTCGATGATGGCTTGGCCGCTGTCGAAGCCGCCAGGAACAATCGCTATGACCTGATTTTGATGGATTTACATATGCCGCATATGGACGGCATGGAAGCGTCGAAACAAATTCGGGCCTTTGACGATGAAGCCTGTGCCCTGGTACCGATCATTGCGCTCACTGCCGATGTGCGCCCGCAGATTCCGGCAATGCTGTTGGATGCGGGAATGGATGCCTATTTGGCCAAACCCCTCGATGTCAGTCGGCTGTCGGAAACCATTCAATCCTATATACATGCACCGCGCGTAAACGCTGACAAACCCTCTACCATTGCAAAGTTGGCATAGCGTATTTGGCGTGGGCATTTTTCGCGGCCAATAGCTTGGTGATCTCTTTGCCGTAATCTTGACCCTGGATTTGGTCGCCATGAATGCCGCCACTAATAAATAGACAATCCAGTTTTTGCGCCGCCGCACCAGCCACGTCAGTTCCCAACCCATCGCCAATGGTCAATACACGGCTGCGCTCTACCCTTTGGCCGCGCATTTGTGCCAATCTTTCCATGGCCAGCGCATAAATCGGGTGATGAGGCTTGCCGCCATAATGCACCAAACCACCCAGTTGGGTATAAAGTTGCGCCAAAGCCCCGGCGCAATAAATCAGCGTGTCGCCATAATGCACCACCAAATCCGGATTGGCGCAAATCATTGGCAGATCGCGCTCCAAGGCCTGGGTTAGCAGATCTTCATAAACGGCTGGGGTGTCGTGAAGATCGTCAAACAATCCCGTGCAAGAAATCAGCTTTGCCGCCTCCAGCGCCGCAAACTCCATGCCGGTGTCCAGATAAAGCTTATCATCCTTCGGTGGCCCGAGCTTAAATGCCGGTCCTGGTGCGGCCGCGCCCAACATCGCTTTTGTAGCATCACCAGAGGTGACAATGCCGTCCCAACAATCGCGCGGGACACCCAAAGCCTCAAATTGCGCCGGTATTTCTTCGCTTGGGCGCGGTGCATTGGTCAGCATGACCACGGTGCCGCCTGCCCGGCGAAAGCCCCGCAACGCTTCTACCGCCAATGGGAAAGCCGCTTTGCCATTATGCAAAACGCCCCACACATCACACAAAACAGCATCATAATTGGCGGCAATATCGCCAAATCCGGCGACAATTTGCGCTGGATTTGGCGCAAGAGGTTCATTTGACGTTTTCATACTCGGGCGCTTACGGCCACAGCGCCCTATGGTCAAGACGCAATTGATTCAACCTATACACCTAAAGTCTTCTCCTTGCCCGCTACACACGCTATGAGGCGGGCATGAATAATCAACACTGCCGCCTTTATTTGCTGACGCCACCGCGCATTGACGATGTGCCGGGTTTTGCCCGGACGCTGGAGGAGGTTTTAAGCGCTGGTAACGTTGCCGCCCTGCAAATACGCCTCAAAGACGCTAGCGATGCCCATTTACGCGACTGTTATAATGCCATAGCGCCGATTGCGGACGCGCATAATGTTGCAATATTGCTCAACGACCGCGTAGACTTGGCCAAAGCCCTTGGTGCGGACGGTGTGCATTTAGGGCAAGAAGATATGCCCTTGCGCGATGCCCGTGCAGCACTGGGCAAAGACGCCATGATTGGCATTACCGCCCACGACTCGCGGCATTTGGCGATGCTGGCGGGGGAGGGCGGCGCGGATTATGTGGCATTTGGCGCTTTTTTTGAAAGCGCCACGAAAATGCCTAAAACAACGGCAACAACGGAACTTCTTAATTGGTGGTCGGAGCTTTTTGAAATCCCATGCGTAGCAATCGGCGGCATAAGTGCGGAAAATTGTACACCTTTGATACAGGCAGGTGCCGACTTCCTGGCCGTGTCCGGCGGCGTTTGGAATGCACCCGGCGGACCGGCAAAGGCAGTGCAGGACTTTATCGCCGCTATCAGCAAAGCCTAATTGGCTTAACCGCCATTTGCGTCCTGTTTGTCGGCCCTGCTTTCGCCCAAGATCAGAATCAGGCAAAAATTCCAATTTTCAAAGAAGGCATTGTGCTCGAAAAGGACGCCCTGCCGCCGCCCATTGAGGTACCGGAATTTCCGACCGATGATTTCTCCAATGATGAATCGGCGGCCGCTGACGCCTATAGTCGCGGCGATTATGTGGAAGCCCGCACCTTGGCGACAATTGCAGCGACGAATGATAATGCCCGCGCGCAATATTTGTTGGCGGCGATGTTGCGCCATGGGTTGGGTGGCCCCGTTGAACACGCCAATGCGGCGCACTGGTATCGCGAAGCCGCCAAAAACGGTGAGATGCACGGCTATCTGGCACTGGCGGAAATGTCATTTGCCAATGCCGGTGGCCTGATTGTTGGCGATGGGCGCGGCTTTTTGCAACAAGCGGCGCGGCGCGGCTCGATCGAGGCCAAGCTAATGCTGGGTCAGGTTTTTGCTTCCGGCCTTGGGGGGCCGCTTAATATGGAAAAGGCGGCAACATGGTTCCGAAGCGCGATTTTGGATGGCAGTGTAAGTGCCAAACAATATCTTGGGAATTTACACTTTAGCCAGAACAAGGATGAAGAGGCGTTGGCCCTTTACCGAGAAGCCGCCCGCGAAGGCGATGCGCGTTCGGCCTATCAAGCCGGGATTATTCTGGCTGACCCGCAAAGCGAGCTTTACGATCTGGTCGCCGCAGAGCCATTATTGCGCCAAGCGGCATTGGCTGGCGAGGCGGAGGCTATGACCGCTTGGGCAATTTTCGCCATCAACCAGAAGCCACCTCGCCCGGCCGAGGCGGCACGCTGGCTGCGCAAAGCCGCGCAGGCCGATGATGGCGAAGGCCAATATTTATACGCCATCGCTCTGGCCAAGGGCGAAGGCGTACTCGAAGATCGCGAGGCCGCTTATGAATGGGCGGTACGCGCGGTGCGCCACGACCCCAATAATGAGGAACGCCGCGCCCTTGCCGTGGCCTTGGGCAGCGCCATGCCGGGCCCCGTCCGTGGCCGCATTGAAGAGGTTGCCGAACAGCCTTTGCTTATCTTCTCAAGCACCGGATCGCCTTGACCCGCAAGCCTGCCGTCGCTAGAGCACCACACACACCAACTCCTTGAGGGCAGCGCATGAAAATCAACGGCAATGAGATTAAGCCGGGCAATATCATTGAACATCAAAGCGGCCTGTGGGTAGCGGTGAAGTGCAATGCGGTAAAACCGGGCAAAGGCGGCGCGTTTAATCAGGTTGAACTTAAAAACCTGGAAGACGGACGCAAGCTTAATGAGCGTTTTCGGTCTTCGGAGACGGTGGACAAAATTCGCCTTGAGCAAAAGGACCACACCTTCCTTTACGACAATGGTGATACCTTGGCGTTTATGGACACGGAAAATTTTGAGCAGGTTGAATTGGCCAAGGAATTTGTTGGTGACGCGCAAAATTATTTGCAAGACGGCATGGCGGTAACCATCAACTTCCATCAGGAACGCCCGATCGGCATTGATATTCCTGATCATGTGGTTTTGGAAATTGCCGACACTGAACCGGTGGTCAAAGGCCAGACGGCGGCAAACTCCTTCAAACCTGCCACGTTAGAAAATGGCGTGCGCACCACTGTTCCCCCGTTTGTCGGCATTGGCGAAAAAGTTCTCGTCTCCACCGAAGACGGTAGTTACGTCCGCCGCGCGGATTAAGGATACCCAATATGGCAACTGCCTCCGCCTTACTTAACGTTATGATGGCCGCCGCCCGCAAAGCCGCTGGTAAATTGAATCGCGACTTTGGCGAGGTCGAACATTTGCAGGTGTCTAAAAAAGGCCCTGCTGACTTTGTTAGCGCCGCTGATCGCAAGTCCGAAGACATTTTGGTTCGCACCTTGTCAGAGACCCGGCCGGGCTATGGGTTTTTACTGGAAGAAGGCGGCGAGATTAAAGGCACTGACCCTTCGCACCGTTTCATCATTGACCCGCTGGACGGCACCACCAATTTCCTGCACGCGATTCCGCATTTCGCCATTTCTATCGCCTTGGAGCGCAAAGGCGAAATTGTTGCCGGCGTGGTGTACGACCCCAGTCGCGACGAAATGTTCCGCGCCGAGCGCTTTAAGGGCGCTTTTGTCAATGAGCGGCGCATTCAGGTTTCTGCGCGCACCAAGCTGCCGGATGCGGTGATTGCCACCGGTGTGCCGCACTTGGGCAAAACGGGTCATGCGCGTTTCTTGAAAGAGCTACACCGGGTTACGCCCAAAGTGGCGGGCATACGCCGGTTTGGCTCCGCCGCGCTGGATTTGGCATGGCTGGCCGCTGGGCGTTATGACGCCTATTGGGAACGCGATCTGGCATTGTGGGACGTCGCTGCCGGGGCGCTGATCGCCAGAGAAGCCGGTGCCATTATCACCGATGAAGGCGAACCCAACGAAGCTTCCACCGTCGATCCGGCCATCATCATCGCTGGCAATCCGGATATTCAGCCTTTGCTGCATGCCCTCATTGTTGAGCCGCCGCAAAGTTGAGCGCAGGGGCAGACAGTCCGGCAGCACCGCCGCAGGCCATAGACCCGATAGCCTTGGCCCGCGACCTTATCCGATGTCGCTCCATCACCCCCACCGATGACGGGGCGCTGGACGTCGTACAACAGCACCTCGAAACGCTTGGTTTTGCGGTCACGCGCATGCCGTTTTCTGACGTCGACAATCTCTATGCCCGCTTGGGCACCAAGGCTCCCAATTTTTGTTTTGCCGGCCATACCGATGTTGTCCCGCCCGGCAAGGTCGAAGATTGGGATGTAGACCCTTTTTGCGGCGAAGTGCACGATGGCCAGCTTATGGGCCGCGGTGCCGCCGATATGAAAGGCGCGATTGCCGCCTTTATCGCCGCCCTGTCGCATTTTCTCGCCGCACCGATTGCCAATCGCGGTTCCATCAGCCTGTTAATCACCGGCGATGAAGAGGGTGCCGGCATTAATGGCACCAAAAAAGTGCTGCAGGCATTGGCCGCGCAAAACGAACGCATTGACCATTGCCTTGTCGGCGAGCCGTCCAACCCCGCCGCTTTGGGCGATGAGATTAAAAACGGACGGCGCGGCTCATTCAACGGCGTGATTACCGTCAACGGCCAACAAGGCCATGTTGCCTATCCCGAGCGCGCGCAAAACCCTATTCCACCGCTAATGGCCATTATCAACCGGCTCTATGCTCGATTGCTTGATGACGGCGTGCCGGGGTTTCAGGCCTCTAATCTCGAAGTCACCAGCGTCGACGTGAACAACCCCGCCCACAACATTATTCCGGCCTCGGCCAGCGCCCGTTTCAACATCCGCTTTAACGTCGCGCACCAGGGCGCACAATTGGTGCAATGGGTGCGCGAAGAAGCCGCCGCCGAAGAACAGGCCCATAAGTGCGCCATCACTTTGGATTTGAACATAATGGGCGAAGCTTTCCTCACCCCGCCCGGCGAATTCACCACATTGTTGCAAGATGCGGTCGAGCAAGTGACCAAGCGCCGCCCCAAACTGACCACCGGCGGCGGCACCTCTGATGCCCGCTTTATCAAAGACTATGCACCCGTGGCCGAATTCGGCCTTGTCGGCGCCAGCATGCACAAAGTCAACGAACAGATCGGCGTAGACGACATCACCGCGTTGGGCCGCATTTATGAGCACATTTTGCAACAATATTTTGTCAAATTCGGTACCCCATAAAAGCCAATCACTAAAATCGCGGGGATAAGGTGGGCTTATATGGGGCCCGACCGACGACGCGACGCCCTTTTCCCGTCACCCCGGCGAAGGCCGGGGCCCATCTTCGTTCGTTTTAAGACACAAAAGAAAGAGTGGATACCGGCCACAGCCTGTCCCGGCGAAGGCCGGGGACGGAATGACGAGGTACGCAAAACCTGGCTTTGCCGCCTTATTGTCCCTTAAGGCTTGAGGTTTAGCGCCATATACACATTATCAAAGAGCCGCACTTCGACCAGTTCAGACCGCCGCACACCGCTATTGTCACACACCTGAACATGGCGGGGATAAGCGCAAAACCCAGCCGGTACAAAAAGGGTCAATAAGCTTAAATTTTGCGCCCT
>JAJFFO010000020.1 GCA_021776615.1 Robiginitomaculum sp.
CGGATGTTTGCATCGTTACCGCTGGTGTGGCGCGCAAGCCGGGCATGAGCCGCGACGGTCTTCTTGCCATTAATCTCAAAGTGATGAAATCGGTCGGCGAAGGCATTGCCAAACATGCCCCGGACGCTTTCGTGATCTGCAATACCAACCCGCTGGAAGCCATCGTTTGTGCCTTGCGCGAATTTTCCGGCCTGTCCACGGACAAGGTGGTCGGCATGGCCGGTGTTTTAGATTCCGCTCGGTTTCGCTGGTTTTTGGCTGAAGAATTTGGCGTGTCTGTTGAAGATGTAACCGCTTTCGTCATGGGCGGCCATGGCGATACTATGGTGCCGCTGACCCGTTATTCCACGGTGGCTGGCGTTCCGATTCCGGATTTGATAAAAATGGGCTGGACTACAGACGAAAAAATTGAAGCCATCGTGCAACGTACGCGCATGGGCGGCGGCGAGATTGTCAAATTGCTCGGCACCGGCTCGGCCTATTATGCCCCGGCGGAGAGCGCCGTGGACATGGCCGCGTCCTATCTGAAAGACAAAAAACGGGTGCTGCCATGTGCGGCCTATTGCGAAGGCCAGTTTGGCGTAAGCGGTCGCTATGTCGGTGTTCCTGCGGTCATTGGCGCTAATGGCATTGAGCGCATTGTCGAAATATCACTCAATGCCGAAGAGCAAAAAATGTTTGACCATTCTTTGGCGGCGGTTGAAGGCCTGATTGAGGATTGCGTCAAGCTGGATCCAAGCTTGGGCTAACGGTACATTTCCTCCTCTCCCATGGGGAGAGGATAGAGGTGAGGGGATGAGTTTTCTAAAGCATGGCAGGTGCTGGAAAGCACAAGCCCCTCATCCCGACCTTCTCCCAAAGGGAGAAGGGCTAAGTTTAGCCCAAATCCTTCACTCGCTCATAACAATGGCAGTCGGTGGCATGGTCGTTGACTATTCCTACTGCCTGCATGAAGGCATAGACGATGATTGGGCCGCAAAACTTAAAACCGCGCTTTTTTAAATCCTTGGCGATGGCTTCGGAAATATCGGTTTTGACCGGCGCGTCTTTAAAATCATTCCATGTGTTTTGTATCGGTTTGCCGCCAACGAAGTTCCATAAATAGGCGCTGAAGTCCTCGCCGCGTGCCTGCATATCCAGATATAGTTTTGCGCCATCAATGGTTGCCTGACATTTGGCGCGGCTGCGAATAATGCCCGGATCATTCAGCAAGCGCTCCATATCGGCTTCACCATAAAGGGCGATTTTTTGCGGGTCGAAATCATCAAACGCGGCGCGAATGGTCTCGCGTTTTCGTAAAATGGTTATCCACGCCAGCCCGGCCTGCATGCCATCAAGCACCAGTTTTTCCCACAAAGCGCGCGAATCGTACTCCGGAACGCCCCATTCTTCGTCATGATAGGCGCAATAAAGCGCATCATTTGGCGGCACCCAGCCGCACCGGGTTTCGGCATTGATGCTGGCATTCATGACGCTTGCTCCGGACTATCAGGTAAAATCAGGCGCAGCGGTGTGTCGTCCGCCAATATTTCAATGCCGGCCTGCTGCGCGCTCGCCAGCCGGTCCGTTCGTATCAGCGCCATGGCATCGCATCCGGCGCTGGAACGGATTTCACCAAGCCGTGCCGGACCCGCCATGATCAAAGTGCCAGCTTCCGGTGCAGGGCCGGCAAAACTGGCGGCGCAAAACCGCTTGCGGGTAGTGCCGCGTCTTTTCATGCGGCTGACCACTTCCTGACCGACATAACAGCCTTTTTTAAACGCCACGCCTTGTTGCAAATCCATATTGGCATCGGCGGGGAATATCTCCTCCATACCAAAATCCATACCCTGCTCTGGCACACAGGCCAAAATCCGCGCCTTGTCATATTCGGCAATTTCAGTGCCAGCGGGGGCGGGCGTTTCGTCGGTATTCGGTATAATGTGGCGCCCGCCAAGGGTGCCGGTGCGGGGGTCGCTATAAGCGGCCTTACCCAGCGTTAGCGCGACCATAAATTGGGCGCTGACGTCTTCAATATCAACCTTGGCACGCAAGCGAAACATACGCAGGCGGCGCATTAAATCGTCAGTATTTTGCGCCAAAATATCCAGCCAATAACCGCCTTGCGGGGCTTTGCTAATGAAGAAAGTATGGAGAATTTTACCCTGCGCACTGAGCAATGCGGCGTATAAAATCTCATCATCGCCAAGGCGGTTTATGTCATTGGTGATCAGGCCTTGAAGAAAGGCTTCGGCTTCATCACCAGAAACTGCAAGGACGGCACGGGGGCGGGGGGGTGTGAAATAGCTCATATGCTCTATATTCTTGTTTCACTCTCAATACGCAAGGCGAGTCGCAATAAATGACTGAAACTTTTGATCTGCTGATCACCGGCGGCACCATCGTTAATCAGGACGGTAATGGTTTGGGCGATGTTGGCGTCAGCGGCGGCAAAATTACCGCTATTGGTGATTTGTCCACCAAACATGCAGGCCAGCGTATAAATGCCAATGGGCTTCATGTTTTGCCGGGCGTTATCGATACCCAAGTGCATTTTCGCGAACCCGGCCCCACCCATAAGGAAGATTTACAAACCGGTTCGCGGGCGGCGGTGTTGGGCGGTGTTGTGGGGGTATTTGAAATGCCCAATACCGACCCCACCACCTCGACCGTGGAGGCGCTGGAATATAAGCTAAAGCGCGCCAAGGGCCGGATGCATTGTGACCATGCGTTTTACGCCGGGGCCACCCATGATAATGCGGACCTTTTACCGGATTTAGAGCGCGTACCCGGTTGTGCCGGGGTGAAGGTGTTTATGGGCGCTTCCACCGGGTCGCTATTGGTGGCCGATGATGAAGGTGTCGCCAGTGTTCTGGCCGCGATTTCGCGCCGGGCGGCGTTTCATTGTGAAGACGAGGAACGCCTCATTGCCCGCAAACACCTTGCCCGCGAAGGTGATTGGCAGTCTCACGTTGAAGTGCGCGATGCCAAGGCCGCGTTGTTAGCCACGCAAAGGCTGATCCGGCTGGCCAGAGCGGCCGGCAAGCGCGTGCATGTGCTGCATGTCTCTACGGCAGAAGAAATGGCGTTTTTGGCGGAGCATAAGGACATTGCCACGGTAGAGGTGACACCGCAGCACCTGACCCTAAGTGCCCCCGATTGCTATGCGCAAATGCAAGGGCGCGCGCAAATGAACCCGCCGATACGCACCATGGAACATCAAGACGGCCTGTGGGCGGCATTGCGGGCCGGTATCGTCGACGTAATCGCCACTGATCACGCACCGCATACGTTAGCAGAAAAAGCGCAAAGCTATCCGGCGTCGCCGTCGGGCATGCCGGGCGTGCAATATCTGGTGCCGATAATGCTCGATCACGTAAATGCTGGCAGGTTAAGCTTAGAGCGCTTTGTTGATCTGACCAGCGCCGGGCCGAAACGTATTTTCGGTTTGGCCAGCAAAGGCCGGTTGGCGGTGGGCTATGATGCGGATTTCACCTTGGTCGACCTTAAAGAAAGGCGCACCATTACCGACGCTGACAGCGCCAGCAAAAGCGCATGGACACCCTATGATGGTAAAACCGTAACCGGCTGGCCAATGGCAACGATTATTCGCGGTATTGGCGTTATGCGCGATGATGAGGTGGTAATGGCCGGTGCTGGGGAGCCAATTTTATTTGAAGAAGCTTTGGCTTAGTTTTTGTGCGCTTCGGCCTTTGGATTGCACTTCGGACCGCTTTGCTCTATGCACTTTATTGGGGCAGGTAAAAACCTGAAAGGCGAGAAAATGAAGACGATATTTGTTACAATGACTATGGCGACCACAATGGCGGTCGCTAGTTCCGCATTTGCCAGCGATATGGATGCGGGGCTCAAAGCCGCTTGCATGACTGACCCGGAAAATTCGGCAGAAGAGTGCACTTGCGGCGTCGCATACGTGAAAGAACACATGGACACCAAGTCCTACACCTTGATGCACGCGCTGGCGACGACGGAAGATGGCAGTGAAGACCGGGCGAGCAAACTTGCCGCTCTGGGGGCGACCCCTGAGAGCATGCAAAGCATGGGCGAAAAATTCCAATCCCTTGCCGGGGATTTGAAAGCCCAGTGCGATGTGAATGTCGGATCAGGTGACGCTGGCTGATTAGGGCAGACACCCTGATTTTTTAAGGCAATGAATTTATAAGGTATTGCACCGCTCGCTTAAGGGGAGCGGTGCAATACTCTTATGGTATAGATCCTGCCGGATGTATTAGGGTGTAGATTCAGTTTCTGGCATTAATTCATTTGACATTCGCGCATTGAAAACTCGCCGCGCCGGACACGGCTTGGCAGATGATTTGCCATTTCCGCCACAACCTCTTCGCCATAAACATCAATAAGGTCTGCAAACGCCGCAAAAATGGCGGAAGTCGCAATTTGTTCTGGCGCACAACCGCGCCCTAATGCCGTGTCCCATGCGTCTAATATTAGACCCAAGGCACGGTCTTTTTGTTCATTCTTTGGTAAAGTTTCCACAGCTTCGCTCATGGCACCAAAGCGCCACCCCTCATTTATCCATTCACCGTCCGGGCAGTTAATCCGCCTCTTGACGAGATGAAATATATCTCAATGAAGATAAGGATCTGCTAACGCGGTTGCTAAAAATCTACCTTGTTCTGCTTTTAGGCGTTTTTGCGCGTTAATGGTGCCCACGGTTTGGGGGGTGCAGTCGGGATAATAAATTTGTTCCTGACGATAGCCGTGATTAAAAGCGGCAATAAGGTTGTCACGCTCTCGCGCCGGTAATTGTTCAACCGCCAGCAATTCTGCCATACGATCACGCCAGCTTTGTTCCATCACGCCGGAGCAGATAATGGTCAAATAATGCATGGCCCCGAAGGTATCCGACAATAATTGGCGATTGCGCGCCGTATCAGGATTGCGTTGAATTGGCTCCTGGCCCAAAGCGGGCGCGGCAAGGGTGAAAACACTCAAAGCCGTCAGCACGACAGCCACGGCCTTGAGCCTTTTATACATAATACCGGCGCACACAGGTGAATGACCATATAAAGGCAATGATCCAGCCAATAAAAGTCCAGCCAAGCAGGAAGTTGAGCACAAAAATAGCGCCGGCATTATGGTGCCCGCGTATCAATGCAATTATCCATGGCATAAAATAGAGCAATAGTGGAACGAGCGCGAACTCCATCGCGAATCTCCTAATCTATTGCCCCTCAGCCTCTCTAATATAGGCATGCCGAGGGGCGGCGTAAAGGGCTGTATAAAACCAATTGTCGCTCGCGCAAAGGTGAATGGTACGTGTTCGCCCGGTGCCATAGGGTGAAATTACCCAATTCATCAAAGCAAAGAGACGATTATGCGCTTACTCATTTTTTTCATCGCTTTCTATGGCCTGCTGGCAGCACCGGTTTTGGCACAACCGACTAAGACGCTACAAAAAGCGTGGCCGGATACGGACTTTTCCAAACATAGCGTGGATTTTGATACGATTATGAGCGGTGGACCGCCACGGGACGGCATTCCATCGATTGATCAGCCGAAATTCATTCACGTTTCTGCCTCTGACCTGCCGGGTAATGAACCGGTGATTGGGCTGGAGGTGAACGGTGTTGCCCGGGCTTATCCGTTGCGGGTGCTGACATGGCACGAAATTGCCAATGACGAAATTGGCGGCGTGCCAGTTATTGTGACCTATTGCCCGCTTTGCAATGCCGCCATTGTTTATGATCGACGCATTAAAGGCGCTCTTGGTGCGCCAACTTTTGGTACTACCGGGCTTTTGCGCCATTCCGATATGGTTATGTATGATCGGTTTAGCGATACATGGTGGCAGCAATTCTCTGGCAAGGGTATTGCCGGGAAATATAACGGTGTTCAGCTCAAACGTCTGCCGTCGCGGCTGGAATCTTTTGATAATTTCAAAAAACGCTTTCCTGATGCGCAGGTCCTGGTGCCAAATGATCCGCGAATGCGACCCTATGGGCGCAATCCATATGCGGGCTATGACAGCGCCAAAAAACCGTTTTTATATCGCGGCGATTTGCCAAAAAATGTGCCCCCTATGTCGCGCGTTGTGGTGGTTGGTGACACAGCCTATGCGCTGACCCTCATTCGCGAACAGGAAAGCCTTACCGACGGCGATGTGCGCCTTAGCTATGTAGGCGATCATGCTTCGGCGTTGGACAATGAGGCCATTGCGCAATCGCGGGCGGTGCCCAGTGTCGCGGTGCAACGGCGCGATGCTGATGGTGTTTGGGTTGAGGAGCCCTATGACGTTACCTTCGCCTTTGTTTTTCATGCATTTAAGCCGCAAGGCAATTGGCGGATGGAACTCTAGGTGTAGCGCTTTGTTTTCGTCTCTTGCGCATGTGCCATTAGTAACTTTATCGTCAGTTTTCGCGGTGATGGGGACGGTAAATGCCAGCAGCAGACGATATGCAAACTCCACTCGGCTATGCGCTGTGGTCGCAAAAGGATCGGTTCGAGCATATTAACGGACCGATTTTTATCCATGCCCAGCGCGCCCCGGCGTCGGGGCAGGGCTTGGTGAAGTTTTTCTCCCAAAAAAAGCATCTTAATCGCGGCGGTGCGGTGCATGGCGGCATGTTGATGACTTTTGCTGACACCGCCATGTTCGCCATTGCGCTACCCGCTTTGGATGGTGCGCGTGCGGTCACTGTGACCATGAATAATGAGTTTGTCAGCGCCGGTTGGCCCGATCAATGGATTGAGGCGGAGGGGGAGTTGGTGCGCCAAACCAAATCCGGCCTCTTATTTGTGCGCGGCAAGGTGTTTAGCGCCGATACGGTGATTTTGACATTTTCAGGCCTGCTTAAAAAGATTGAACGCAGGCCTTAGGAAACTGCATCTAATCCAGCAATTTTTTCCGCAAGATTTCATTCACCGCTTGCGGGTTGGCTTTACCTTTGCTGGCCTGCATGACCTGACCAACAAACCAGCCCAGCGTTTTTGGCTTGTCTTTTACCTTGGCGGCCTGATCTGGGTTATCGGCAATAATTTTGTCAATCATGGCTTCAATGGCACCGGTATCGGTGACTTGTTTGAGGCCGCGATCTTCGACAATGGCTTGCGGGTCGCCGCCTTCTTCCCAGCAAATTTCAAACACCTGTTTGGCGATTTTTCCAGAGATGACATTATCGGAAATCATGCCAACAATGGCGCGATTGGCGGCGGCCGAAACCGGGCTGTCATTAATCTCGACATTTTCCTTGTTCAGCTTGCCGAAAACTTCGTTCAGCAGCCAGTTTGCGGCCAGTTTTTTGTCATTGCCATCGGCCACTTCTTCGTAATAGGCGGCTTTTTCCCGGTCGCTGACCAACACGCTGGCATCATAAGCCGAGAGGCCATATTCGGCGACAAAGCGGGTTTTTTTCTCGTCCGGCAATTCCGGCAAATCGGCCTTAATGCCAGCCATCCATTCAGCGCTGAGTTTTACCGGCAACAGGTCCGGATCCGGGAAATAGCGGTAATCATGGGCGTCTTCCTTGGAGCGCATGGTCCGAGTTTCGCCGGTTTCGGTATTGTACAAGCGGGTTTCTTGGTCAATTTTGCCGCCATCATCCAAAATTTCGATCTGGCGACGGGCTTCATATTCAATGGCTTGTTGGATGAAGCGCATAGAGTTGAGGTTTTTAATCTCGCAGCGCGTACCCAGATCGCCGCCGGGGCGGCGCACCGAGACATTGACATCGGCCCGTAGATTGCCTTTTTCCATATCGCCATCGCAAGTGCCCAAATAGCGCACAAGCGAGCGTAGTTTGCGCACATAAGCCGCCGCTTCACGGGCCGAACGCATGTCCGGTTTGGAGACAATTTCCATCAGCGCCACGCCGCAACGATTGAGATCGACATAGGTGGCATTGGGGTCCAGATCGTGAATGGATTTGCCGGCATCCTGCTCCAAATGCAGGCGCTCAATGCCGACATTAATGCTGTCTTCACCCTCAAGCTCGACCTCCAACACGCCTTCACCGACAATCGGGTGGTAAAGCTGGCTGATTTGATAGCCTTGGGGCAGGTCCGGGTAGAAATAGTTTTTGCGATCAAAGCGTGAAAATGCGTTGATTTGCGCCTTGAGGCCCATGCCGGTGCGTACCGCTTGTTCGACACAATATTCGTTCAATACCGGCAACATGCCGGGCATGGCCGCATCGACCAGCGCCACCTGGGTGTTTGGCTCGGCGCCATAACCGGTGGCGGCACCAGAGAATAATTTGGCGTTGGAAGCCACTTGAGCGTGCACTTCCAGCCCGATAATAATTTCCCAATCCCCGGAAGGACTGGAAACCCAATCTGATTTGTCGGCGACGCGTTCCGCTGTAAACATTTTTTCTCTTCTCTTCTCTTCTCATCCCCCTTGTGGGGGGTATCGTCTTTTCCCTCTCCTTGGGGAGAGGGCTATTATTATTTTCCTACAAACCGTGAAACATCCAAAAGCATGCCATCAAGTTCTTCAAGTATTTGATTGTTTTTCTGAATTTGTTTCATCTTCAAAAAGTGACTTCCCACTTTCCCCATTCTTAATGCGCTGCAACAGCAAGCCAATTCTGAATAAATACTCAACCATCACCGCAGTCCCAAAAAGGAATATGGAATCGATTGCTGTCCTGCTGATCAATGCGACATAGGCGCGAAACTGCTTATCGGGATCAATAGTTCCTAATGTGATGTTTTCCCACTGGTCCACCATTTCCAAGCCGTTAGCAACTAAATAGGCGAAGGCTGCAATGCAAACCCATAAGGCCAGTCTGCTTTTAAAAAACGGGATGCGATTCATTTCCTCACCACCACTTATCAGTTTTGACTTAGGTTATCTGGATCTTGATGAGCAATCCATTTTTCAAGGTATTCTACTATAGCCTTCATATCTGCGTGCCGACTCATTTGCAGGAGGGGCGTTTTCCCTTCTGTGGTAACGATACTTAGTATGTTGCAACCTGGCTCATCATCAATTCCCTCTACATCTTCAAATTCTTCACTATCAAAGCCTAGTACGGTTTCTCGGCGAAAATTTCCTATAGCCTTAATCGTGATTAAAGCGTTGGTTTTATCAATTTCAATTATTGTTCCCTGCAAAATAGTATAAAGTCCATAGATTGAGAATGCTATAAGGGTTCCACTTGCTAGCCACCACCACCCGCTTAAAAACGCTAAAAGAATAGCAAAAATAATCGGTAGAACGACAGCAAAAATATTGAGTAGGCTAAGTGATCTCCAGCCGAGAACTATTACTGCATTTCCTTTTAGGCGAATAAATCGTGGGGTGACCGCGCTCACCACCATTTGTCAGGCTTGGCATCAAAGCCTGCTGCACGCTCAAGCGCGCCGCCAACGGCAAAACAGGTTTCTTCATCGAGGGCTTTGCCAATCACTTGCAAGCCCAGCGGCAGCCCGGCGCCGTCCAGTGCGGCGGGGACGGAGATGCCCGGCAAGCCAGCCAGATTGGCGGTGACCGTGAAAATGTCATTGAGGTACATTTGCAACGGGTCATTATTACGCGCGCCAATGCCAAAAGCGGCGCTGGGTGCGGTGGGGGTTAGCAAGGCATCGCATTTTGAAAATACGGCTTTGAAATCTTCGGCAATGCGGGCGCGGACTTTTTGCGCCTGAATATAATAGGCGTCGTAAAAACCGGCGGAGAGAACATAGGTGCCGATCATGATGCGTCGGCGGACTTCTTCGCCAAAGCCTTCACCGCGGGTTTTCTCATAAGTTTCGGTAAGGTCAGCACCATCAACACGCACGCCATAGCGCATACCGTCATATCGCGCGAGGTTGGACGAAGCTTCCGCCGGGGCGATAATATAATAAGCGGGCAGGGCGTATTTGGTGTGCGGCAGGCTGACATCAACCATTTCGCAGCCCTCGCTGCGTAGCCAATCCATGCCGTCTGCCCAAAGTTTTTCAATCTCTTGCGGCATGCCATCGACGCGGTATTCCTTGGGCACGCCAATACGCATACCCTTTAGAGATCTTGTGCAAGCGGCTGCAAAATCGGGCACCTCAGCCTTGAGCGAGGTGGAATCTTTGGGGTCATGCCCGGCCATGGAGCGCAGTAAAATTGCGGCATCTTCGACGGTCCGGGTAATTGGACCGGCTTGGTCGAGCGATGAGGCGAAAGCGACAATGCCCCAGCGCGAGCAGCGTCCATAAGTAGGCTTTACGCCGACCGTGCCGGTAAAACTGGCCGGTTGGCGAATGGAGCCGCCGGTATCGGTTGCCGTGGCACCAAGACATAGTCTGGCGGCAACCGCAGCGGCGGAACCGCCCGACGACCCGCCGGGCACCAGTTTTTCATCAACGCCGTCGGCGCGCCACGGATTGACCACCGGGCCAAAGGCCGAGTTTTCATTCGACGAACCCATGGCGAATTCGTCCATATTAAGCTTGCCCAGCATGACCGCGCCATCGGCCCACAAATTACCGCTAACCGTGCTTTCATAGGGCGGCGTAAAATCGCCCAAAATCTTGCTGCCCGCCGTGGTGCGCGTGCCTTTGGTGCAGAACAAATCCTTTATCCCAAGAGGGGCGCCATCAAGCGCTTTGGCCTCGCCATTGGCGCGGCGCGCATCCGAGGCATCGGCCATGGCCAGAGCTTGTTCGGAGGTTGTCAGCAAATAAGCATTCAGCGTGTCGGCACTGGCAATGGCGTCCAGATGGGCCTGCGTTAGCTCTCGCGCAGAAAAATCTTTATTTTCCAGACCTTTAAGGGCATTAGCCAAGGAAAAGTTATTTAGCGAACTCATTATTCTACCGCCTTTGGCATTACAAAAAACCCGGCTTCGGTTTTGGGCGCATTGGCCAATACCGCTTCACTAATATTGCCATCATTGATCACATCTTCACGGGTCGGCGTTGGCACGTCCTCAACCGAGGCCATGGGGGCAACACCTTCCACATCCACTTCGCCGAGTTGTTCAATCCAGTGCAATATGCCGTTGAGTTCATCGGCAAGCGGGTTGAGCCGTTCTTCGGCAATTCCTAAGCGCGCCAAATGGGCAATTTTGCGCACGATTTTTGCGTCCACAGACATGGGCTGACTTCCTTGAATACTGTGCAAGGTGTTGGCGTAACAAAGCGGGCGGGAAAGGGCAAGCGGGGGGCGCGGTTCGTCACAGCTTGCACAATGCGCCGCGCTGCGTTACTTAGCGCCAAATAGAGGCTGATCTCTTTATGAGTGACACATATCGCAAGACCTTCACCGGACCGCATTTATTGGGCATTGCCGGGTTAAACCGTTTGGAAGTGGTGGCGCTTTTAGACCGCGCCGCCGATTTCATGGCGTTAAACCGACAGCGCAAAAAACATTCCGATGAATTAAGCGGCCAAACCCTGATCAATTTATTCTTTGAGCCATCAACACGCACCCAAAGTTCGTTCGAACTGGCGGGAAAACGCCTTGGTGCTGATGTGATCAATATGGCGATCAACACCTCCTCGGTGGCCAAGGGCGAAACGTTGATCGATACGGCGGTGACCCTAAACGCTATGCACCCGGATTTATTGGTGGTGCGCCACAGTGCATCCGGTGCCGCCGCGCTGTTAAGCCAAAAAGTGGATTGTGCGGTGGTCAATGCCGGGGATGGTTCGCACGAACACCCAACGCAGGCGCTTCTGGACGCTTTTACCCTGCGCGCGCATTTGGGTGATTTGGCGGGCAAGCGCATCGCCATTTGCGGCGATGTGATGCACAGCCGCGTGGCCCGTTCTGACATTATCCTGCTCACCTTACTGGGCGCGCAGGTGCGCCTTTGTGCACCGCCAACCTTGCTGCCGTCCCATGCCACGGATTGGGGCGTTGAAGTGTTTCACGACATGAAAGAGGCCTTGCAAGATTGCGATGTGGTGATGATGCTGCGCTTGCAGCGCGAGCGCATGACCAGTGCGTGCGTGCCCTCTACCCGTGAATATTTTCGCTATTTTGGTCTTGACCGGGCCAAACTGCGTGCTGCCAAGCCGGGGGCTTTGGTCATGCATCCGGGGCCGATGAATAGGGGCGTGGAAATCGATTCTGAAATTGCTGATGATCCGCAAATCAGCCTGATTACCGAGCAGGTGGAATCCGGTGTTGCGGTGCGCATGGCGGTGCTGACCGCTCTGGCGGAGGGCCAGACATGACAAAGGCACCAAACGAGCCGATTTTGATTGCCGGTGCACGCCTGGTCGATCCGGCCAGTGAGCATGATGCGATTGCCGATGTGTTGGTAAAAAATGGACGGATAGAGAGTGTCGGTTCCAACTTGGCAAGCGATGGTGCCAGAAAGATAGATGCTAGCGGTCTGGTGCTGGCCCCCGGATTGGTGGATATATTGGTCAAAACCGGCGAGCCGGGCGCGGAACAGCGCGAAACCTTGCGCTCCGCCGGCGAGGCCGCCGCTGCTGGTGGGGTGACGACGCTGATTATTTCGCCGCAGAGCGACCCGGCGATTGACGACCCGGCCATGGTGGACTTTATCAAGCGCCGGGGGCGCGAGCACGCCGTGGTGCATATTGTGCCGGCTGGTGGGCTGACCAAAGGGCTAAGCGGCGAGCATTTGGCCGAGATTGGCCTGATGCGCGATGCCGGTGCGGTGCTATTCTCTAATGGCGACAAAGCGGTGGGTAATACGGCGGTTATGCGTAACGCCTTATTGTATGCGAAGGGTATGAAGGCGCTGGTCAGCGCTCGACCCATTGAGCCGTATCTGGACGCCAATGGGGTGATGAATGCTGGCGATTTTGCCGCGCGCCTTGGCCTGAGCGGCCTGCCGGCGGTGGCTGAGCGCATAATGGTTGAGCGCGACGTGGCGCTGGCCGAGGCTTGCGGCACAAAATTGCTAATTGATCAATTGTCCACCCGTGCGGCTTTGGATGTTGTACGGCGGGCGAAAGCGCGCGGCGTTTGTGTGCACTGTTCGGTTTCGGTTCACCATTTGACCTTGAACGAATTGGATGTAGGCGATTACCGAACTTTCGCGCGGCTAACACCGCCTTTGCGCACCGAAGATGACCGCAAGGCGCTGATTGCCGGTATTAAAGATGGCAGTATTGACGCCATGGTCTCCGGGCATGATCCGCGCCCTGCAGAGGAAAAACGACTTCCCTTTGCCCAAAGTTCGCCCGGTGCCGTGGGGCTGGAAACCTTATTGGCTGGTGCATTATCGCTGGTGCATAATGAAGAGCTTGGTTTGCATGATGTTTTACGGGTTCTCACCTGTGGCCCGGCGCAGCTATTGGGGCTGCCAATTGGCGAGATCAAACCAGGCAATAGCGCCGATCTGGTGTTGTTTGACAAGGATGTGCCATGGGTATGCGACGCCGCAAAAATACGATCAAAGTCAAAGAATACACCGTTTGATGGTCGCCGTATGCAAGGCCGCGCGGTGATGACTTTTGTGGATGGGTGCTGCGTATTTGGGGATTAAAGCCCGGGCAAATACTGAATTTCAATTACCAAATATATGGCGATAAATACTTCTGACAAAAAAAGGCCAGCATGGATATCCATGCTGGCCTTTTTGTAAGAGCGCCGTGGCGCTCAAAGCAATCTTCCTTAGAAGGTTTTCTTCAAAGACACGCCATAAGTGCGTGGCTCATTGGGATAGGCGTTGACAGTTCCTGCCTGGGCAACCCCTGGGAAGGCGCTGGTGAAGAATTTGTCATCGGTCAAATTGCGACCCCAGACACGAACATCTATGCCATTGTCAAAGCTCAAACCGGCACTGGCATTGACGATACTGACCTTGCGCCGTGGCGTGAGAGCCTCAACAACCTGAACACCGCTTTCATACTGATAATCAGCGCGAATAAAGCCGATCATCCCGTTGTCAAAGTCGTGCGTATAAGTTGCCGACGTGGCCAAGGCTACTGATGGAACGCCAGCAGGTTTTTGCCCGGAAAGGTCGACTACAGTGCTGCCTGGTCCAGGGCCCTGGACAAAGGAATCAAACACTGGGTCCAAAATGGTCGCGGCCACGGTCAAGGTAAGAGGGTCAACCGGCGAATATGTCGCGTCGACTTCGAACCCTTGGGTGGATTGCTTACCAGCATTAACCAGCGAGAAGCCAGTGCCAAGGAAGGTATTTGATTGGAAGCCTTTAATCTCCTGGTCAAACACGGCAATGTTGATCGCACCGCGGTCAAAGCGGGCTTTCAAGCCAAGTTCAAAAACGGTGGACTTTTCTGGCCCTGCAGACCGGGTGCCGGCTCTTAAGTTAGGCAAGCCCAACCCTGCACCGTTGACGGCACCTAGATCGGTAGCAAACGGTTTGGAATCCCGTGAGGTATTCCATGAAGTGGCCTTAAAGCCGGTCGCAGCACTGACATAAACATTGACATTGTCCGTGGCTTCATAGGCCAAGCGGCCGGTCCAGGTAACCTTGTCATCACGCGAAACTCCCGATTCCACTGCATTCGGGAAACCAAGAAATGGCGGGAAGAACTGGAATGGCTGAAGCGCCAATAAGGGGTTCTGAGCAGGGTTGGTCAGGTCAAGCGCGCCAACACCAGCGGCCACTTGTTGTTGCAGACCACCAAAGGCTACACCGCCGGGGATTCCACCCAGAGCTGGGCAGGAAGCAACACCAAATAACGCGCCGGCATTAGCAGGTGAGAACGGCAAAAAGCCAAGGCCGCAGGCGGCCGCAACATTCGGGAAGCTTGCGGCAACACCACCTAGAAACAACGTGTTAAACCCTGGAGCACCGGTAAGATCAAGGCCAGAGAAGGGCTCCGTAGTTACGGCGCTACCGGAAACAGTTTTGTGGTCTTCGGTATAGTTGACACCACCGGTGAGGGTCAGGCGGTCCGTAGCGTGAAAATCAACCGTGGCAAATGCCGAATAGGCTGAGTTATTCTGTTTAAAGGTGTCAAACAACCCGGTGCCCTCGGCAAAGAAAGCGCCCGGATTGAAACCATTAGCAGCTTCTATGCCGCCCAAGGCACCCGGTGCGCCAGCTGCAGCGGTCAACTGATCAGCGAAGCCCCTAAATTGCGAGCCACTGACCACCGAGTTATTCACATCAACACTTTCGTTGAAGAAGAATCCACCGACCATCCAGTCGACCATATTGTCGCCAGTCGAGGTGACGCGGAGTTCCTGGGTGATGGTGTCAATGCGGTTATCGAAGGTCACCTCGCGCAATATATCAACCGTGGTGAAGTCGGCGTCATAACTAGCAAAGCTGTCATTCTCACGATAGGACGAGATTGAGGTAACGGTGAAGGCGTTAAATTCGCGATCAATGTGCAAGGAAACGCCGCCATCATCAACCGTATTGCGTGGATTGGTATTGGTGAAAGCCTGATAGGCGAATGGATCACTCGCATCGGCAACTGCGCCGCCCAAAGCACCAATAATACCGACGGTTGGGCCGTTGATGGCGTTAGTTACATGGCAGCAAATTTCATCAATTTCGCTATAATCAGCGATGATGCGGATGTCCACATTATCGGTGGGTTGATAGAGTATCTGACCACGAAGACTAAAGCGATCGCGATCATTGTTGGGTGCCAGGCCTGCAACGGAATTCTCGGCAAAGCCGTCACGTTGGTTAAAGCTACCACCAATGCTGACCGCGACCTGGTCGGAAATTGGTCCCGAATAATATCCTTTAAGTTGATAAAAATCGAGATTACCGGTGCCGACTTCAATATAACCGGTGGGATCAAATGACGGTTTGGCAGAGACAACACTGATAACACCAGCGGAGGCGTTCTTACCAAACAAGGTGCTTTGCGGTCCGCGCAGGACTTCGATCCGTTCAAGTACGGGAAGGTCGCTAATTTGCGCCGCCGAGCGGGAGCGGTATACGCCATCAATGAAAACGCCAACCGAAGGCTCAACGCCCGGATTGTTGGCACCGTTACCAAAGCCACGGATAATGAAAGTGGTATTGGTTGAGGTTTGCAATGTGGAGACCCTTAAAGACGGGACTACGGATTGCAAATCCGACAAACTTAAAACTTGTGTTTTCTCGATGGTGTCCGCATCGGTAACGCTGACAGCAATCGGTGTTTGTTGCAGTGTTTGTTCACGCTTGGTGGCGGTCACAATAATTTCGTCGCCGCCGGCCTGGGCCAAAGCCACCGTTGGCACCGCAAAAATGGCTACCAGGGCGGTAGTTGCAATTGCGCGTAGTTTAAACGTATTCATTCTATTCCCCTCGTTAAGCTGGCACTTTAAATAAGCCTTATTGGCATTCGATCACTTTGTAAGCGTAACGTCTAGTGGATTTTTTGCAAAAGTGACTAGTGTTCACACAGTGAATCAGTGATTTTTTCAACTTGAGCGCGAATTTCGGGGAACCAGCCCTTTACACCCAAGAATGCGTCGCATTTTTGCACGATTTTTGTGAAGCGTTGATCATCGCGTAAAGCCGTCAAAACAGACCCCACGCTGATTTGTTCGGAAGACATCCGTATACCGCCATCTGATTCGGTGTCGAGAATCAGTAGCCGGTCATCGGGTCGCTGCCATGGGCGCCATTCCGGCAAATCCCCTCTTATCCCGCGGCCCGGCTTTGCGTTGGTGGCGAAGGCCGCCCAATAGGACATCATGGCGTCGGACAGCGTATCGCGTTCCGCCGCCCCGGATTTTGGAAAAATCGCACCATTGCCCACCGGAAAGCCGTCAAACCCGTCGAAAATAAACGGTAATTCCATGGCGTGACCGGCCCCCAACAGCAGCGCGAAATCAGAACCAAGAAAACTGCCTTCCTCATCCCAGTCAAAGCGGTAGGCATAGACTGGCACGCCGCCAGAGGCGCCAAGCCGTCGCGCTTGCGTGTCGACTGACCGCGCCCGCCACATTGCACTTTCATACTCGGCTTGCAGGTCATAGGTTTTGGCGTTCCGTGGTCGTGGCAAGATGGTCAGGAAGTTTTTGACAAAATGTTCATTGCCAATATTAAACAATTTGGTCTCGTCGCGATTGGTGCCGGTGATGAATGGCACCACGGTGAAGGACGGGTTATCGAACGCTGCTTCAAGGCTGATGGCGGGCAGCAAAATGTCGTCAGCAATGATCAGCGGCGCGCCCGGTTCGGTCTCGGCCTCTTCTTGCGCCGCCACATAGATGTCTGGTGCCGGGGCGGATCGCATAAAGTCGGCCAGCGCTTTATTGTCCAGACCAGCGGGCGGATTAAGCGCTGCCACAACTGCGTTGGCCCCCTTATAATCCCAGCCGCTATCCCTAGGCACGCCGTTCTGCGCCCGCTCCATGGTATGTGAGGTGAAATAACCGCTTTGAATGATCGCCCGGTGAAACAGTCCTTGCGCGCGCGGTATGGCCATCAGGCTGGCCACATTATGGGCACCGGCTGATTCGCCAAAAATGGTTACCTGTTCCGCATCACCGCCAAACACGGTAATATTACGCTGCACCCATTGCAGGGCCGCTATCATGTCGAGCGTGGCAAAGTTCGGGCTTTTATCGTCTTCGCTATTCGCGGTTTCCCGTAATGCCGGGTGAGCAAGCCAGCCAAATGGGCCAAGGCGATAATTTATCGACACGACCACCAGATTATAACGGGTCGCCAAATGTTGCGCATCATACTGTCCACCATAGCCCCAGACATTGCTGCCGCCATGAATGAAGACCATTACCGGCAATTTGGCGGCGTCTTGCGCCAAAGGCGGTGTCCAGACATTCAGCACCAGGCAATCCTCGGTGCCGACTAATGTGCCAAGTTCATCATGGATATCGGCCGAACGGGCGCGTTGCACGCAGCGAACGCCCAAATCCAACGCCTCGTGAACTGTGTTCAGCGGCTTTGCCGGACGCGGTGCCCGCCAGCGCAAATCGCCAATGGGTGGCTCTGCATAGGGAATAGCGGCCCATTGATAGGCCCCGGCCGATTGGGTGACCGACCCGACCACATCGCCGGTATCTATATGGCGCAAGGTTTCCATGGCGGCGATGGGGCGTGCGGGGGCCTTTGGTTTGTTTTGACAGGCGGCTAAAGCGAAAGTGAAAAGAAAAATCGCGGTCAACTTAAAAAAAAGACGCATTCCTAATTCCTATGGTCAATATGCTTGCGAACTTGGCGAAACGGCGGGCTGTATCGCGGTATTGGGACGCCTCGTTTGTGCCTTGTCAAGCGCAAGAAATATGTGCCTGGCCGGACGGTATTGTATGAGGGGCCGGGTGTGGGGCTAAGGGCCGGGGTAAGGTTTGGTTAAATTTTATGAATCAAACCTTAGTGGAAGTTATTGTTTTTACAAATAAAAAATCTTATTCACTTTAATAAATTAGAAAGGCTCTAAGTGAAAAAGTCCCTGTGTGGCTGGTCCACAACAGGTGAAAAACAGCCCGTACCCACAAGAATAATCGGGGCGGGCATAAACAGGGGAGAAAAAAATGGCGTTTACGGATGTCGAAGTGAAAGAGGCTCATGATGCACTGGTTGGTGCCCCTGAGCCGGAAGATTTAAACCGGCTTGGTCTTATCTATTCCTCGGGCGAGGGCAGAGAGCTTGATTTGGTCGAGGCGCACAAATGGTTCAATCTGGCGGCCGTGCTGGGTTTTGAAACCGCGAAAGTTTACCGTCAGGAAGTGTCTGACCAAATGAGAAGCGATGAAATTGTTTCCGCTCAACGTGCCGCCCGCAAATGGCTGCAAGGACACGACTGCTAATCAGCGAGTTTCTATGATAAATTTTGAAAACTTCTAAAACCCCGCTCAAGCGGGGTTTTTTCTTAGCCTATTGTGTTTTGCTTAATTCCGATTACCGGATAAATCATAGGTGAAGCCAAAGCTGATTGGCAGGGCATCGCGGATATATTGCCGCATAAACAGGTTCAGTTCGGCAATATTAGAGCGCGGAACCACCACCACATCGCCGCGTTGCAAGGGCTGAGAATCGTCTTGCCCGCCGCGGTGAATGACATCGCTCATATTGATGACTTTCATCATCGTGCCACCGTCGGGATGGCGGCGAACCAATATCACCCTGCGCACTTTTGCGGTTTCGCGAGGGCCACCGGCCATCATCAACGCTTCGAGCACACCGATCTGCCCCGGCAGTTCGAAGACGCCCGGTTGGCCGACTTCGCCGCCCACATAAATGCGTTGGGAGCCAAAGGCGCGGGGAGTTATTTCCACCGCCGGATTAATCAGCTGGCTGGCCAAAGCGGCACTGAGCCGCTGCTTTAATTGATCAATGGTGAGATTGGCGGCCATTACCGGTGGCGCCAAAGGCATTTGTACCCGGCCATCGGGTGCGACCAGTAAAAGTCTCGATAATTCCGGTGCCGAATAAACAATAATGTCCAACTGATCGCCGGGCAGGAGGCGGTATTGCGGGTCGGTGTCCTGCCATTGGCTAAAGCCCCCCGCATTTGTTGCGCCGGTATTGGTGGTGCGGGCGCCATTGTCAGCCGATCTGCTTGCATATTTACCATGGGAACGGCCAGCTGTGGGGTAGCGTTCATAGCCCCCGGATCCACTTGAGCAGGCGGTAATTGCCAATGCGGCGGTGGCGGCAAGGGCGAAGGAAATTTTTGGTGAAATCACAACGCAAACCCTTTGATCTGAAAATTTACCTAAATCTTAACGACAATGGTTAGGAATTGTTAAACACGCTCGGAGAATGATGGGCAAAGTTAAGTTTTGGGACCAAGAGATTCGATGACGCATGAACCACCATCAACACCGATTTCCCCCAATGCCGGTGCTGAGCGCGCGATGCAAGGCGGTTGGGCGCGTTTGAGCGGCGTTACTTTTATTGACCTTTTGGCGCAATTGTGGCGACAAAAAATCCTTATACTTGTTGTTTTTATTGTAGTTTTCGGCGCAGCCATGGCCGGCGTTATGACTCTGCAAAAAACCTATACCGCCAGCGGCAAGGTGTTGGTGCAGTTTGGCGATGAATATATTTACAATCCGATTAATCGCAATAGCGGGCAAAATGTGGCCTATTCTGCGGACCAGATGATTCAGGCCGAGGTCGGCTTTTTTACCGCCATTGAGCTTAAAGAGAGAGTTTTGCAGCGAATCGGTCTGCAACGCCTCTACCCAAAACTGGCGATCGCATTGCAGGCCAAACCGGAAAATGAGGCCAATATTCGCGGCAAAGCATTGGATCAAATTAATAAAAACCTTGGGGTGTATACGGCCCCTAACCAGCCATTGGTGTCGGTGGCCTTTCGCCACAAAAACCCACAGATCGCCCGCGAAGTGCTGGATGAATTTATTGCCCAATACCAAGCCTATCGGCGCGAAATTTTGCTCGACAATAGCACTGGCGGCTTTGACGTTGAACGCAATGCCTCGGAACTGGCCTTGAGGCAAGTCAATCAGGAATTGGAACAGTTTTTATCGCGCAATAATATTGGTGACTTTGTCGCCGAGCGCACCGCACAAAGCACCCGTATTGCCCAATTACGCGATCAACTTTTAACCGCGCAAGCCCGCCAACTGGAACTTGAAGGGGCATTGTCGACCAGTTATGCGCGCTTACAGCAAATACCTGAAAATATTGAACAGTTTTCGGATGATACCGGTGCCGGGCAATTGGAATTGCTCAAACTTGAGCGCGAACAATTGCTGGCCCGCTACACGCCGACCTCCAGTCCGGTGCAGGAAATTAATGCGCGTATTGCAAGGCTTGAGCGTTCGGCGCAAAGCGGTACTATCGGCAATACCGGCACTACCCGTATGGGGGTGAATCTGGTATATCAAAGATTGCAGACCAGCACGCTAACTTTGGAGGCTGAACAAAAATCCAATGGTGCCAAAATTGATGTTCTCAGCACGCAAATCGCCAAAGTGAAAGGGCATCAGCAACGGTTTCAGAAGCTATTTCCTGAATATCAGCGTTTGGCCAACCGCGCGCAAGTTATGCAAAGCAATTATGTGCAGTTTGCATCACGCGAGCAGGAAATTATTTCGCGTCAAAACCTGGCGGCGTTGAAGTCGGATAATATTCGGGTGATCGAACGCCCGACGGTGCCGGTCCTGGGAAAATCGATGAAGAAATTCGCGGCGGTCGGCGCGCTAATGTTTGCTGGCTTTGTTGCCTTGTCTGCAGGGTTATTTGCCGCCGTGTATAAGCTAAGCCGCGCCCCGTCGCCGGCGCTCGTTGTTGCTGAAGCTGCTACTGACGTAGATATGCCCGTGCATAAAACTGAGGGAGGCGGGAATGACCGATCACCCGAACCGCTGCAAAAACAACCAGATTTACCGTCATGGCAGGTGCCAGCGGTGGATAATTACGGCGTGAATATTGTGCAGGCAGGTTATGACCCTCAGGCGCCGTCTTTTGCTCCGGTTGCCGCCAATGATTTGCCGGTTTTGGGCAATATCGCCCAGCACTGAGCGTGTTTGCCAAAAATAAATCTTAACGAGATACCCGCTTGGTCATATCTCGTTAATAAAGATTACCTTTACTGGGCATATGGATTCGGGACAGTGATGGCATGATTGATCTCAGTAGAGAACTGACTGGCATTTGCCAGGTTTATGAGCGGCTCGCAGCGCAGCAGCGCGGCGTGGTGTTGCAATTTATGGGCGTACATGCCGGCGCTGGTGTTTCCACCTGCGCCCGGGCTTTTGCCCGTTTGATGACGCCGCGCCTGTCTCGCGGTGTTTGGTTGTTTGATCTCGACTTTTATACCAATGCTCAGCATTGCGTGTTGACCAGCGAACGGGCGCAGGCGTTTTATGGCGCTGCCGGTCCGGGCATGGATGCCAGTATGGATACAGCACCGCTGTTTTGGCGGGTGCATCCGGAACTGGTTCGCGAAGACGGGCGCAAGGCCGGGGATCGCTTCTATCTTAACATGCACCAAATTGGTGCTCATGCCTTGTTTGTCAGCCGGTTTCGCACCGATTTATTGCGCGAGGGGCAGATGGTGCATTTGCGCCAGGCCAAAGCCTATTGGGCTGCCGTGCGTGAGAAAGTCGACCTGACCATTATTGATTCTCCGGTACTTAATCGCTCAAGGGGTGGTTTGATCACCGCTGCTGACGCTGATGGGGTGATCATTGTTGCTCATCCGTCACAAGCCGGTGCCCAGGCCCATGCCTTGCGCCAGCAGATTGAGGGGCGGGGCGGACGGTGCCTTGGCATTGTTTATAATGCGGCCCCTGTACAAGCGTATCAGAGCGCCAATTACGCCGCCCAATAAGGTAAAACTTGTGGCCCAAATCGGGGCAAATGGGCAACACACCGGAAAGCAAAAAGGGAGCCGCCATGTCGCAAAAAGGCTTTTACATTCCCTCTTTGGATGGTTTACGGGCGATCGCCGTATTGCTGGTATTTGCCGCCCATGCCGGCCTGAGTCATTTGGTACCTGGCGGTCTTGGGGTCACCATATTTTTCTTCCTCAGTGGCTTTTTGATCACCACCCTCATGCGCCTTGAGTTTGAAAAAACCGGTGCGCTCAGCTTTGGTAAATTTTATCTGCGCCGTGTGTATCGCATTTTGCCGCCTTTCTATCTGGTGCTCGCTTTGGTTTTGCTGTTGGCCCTGTCGGGTGCCTTGCAAAGCGACATGCAGTGGGGGGCGGTAGCCGCGCAAGCGGCGCAATTCACCAATTATTACCTCATCATCGCCGGTGCCGAACACACGGTGCCGGGGCTTACAGTGTTGTGGTCACTTTCGGTGGAAGAACACTTTTACTTGCTGTTTCCTTTGGTGTTTTTGGCCATGGCCAGAAGGGTGGGAAACCGCAAAATGGCCAGCATTATCGCGCTGTTTTGCGGGGCTGTATTGGCATGGCGTTTGGCGCTGGTGCTGGGCATGAATGCGCCGCCGGAACGCACCTATTATGCCAGCGATACGCGCATTGATTCTATCATGTTTGGCAGCATTTTGGCGCTGTGGAAAAACCCGGTGCTGGACGCCCCGATGTTTAAAAGCAATAGAGCGGCTTTGCTGGCCCTGTTTGCTGCCGGGGCGCTTATGTTATTCACTTTGGTTTACCGCGAACCGGTGTTTCGCGAAACATTGCGCTATAGCCTGCAGGGCCTAGCCCTTTTGCCGTTATTTGCTTTGGCCATCGCCAAAAGCCATTGGCAGATTTTTCGCTGGCTGGAATTTGCGCCCCTGCGCTTTGTCGGCAAAGTTTCCTATACGGCCTATCTTATTCACCCGACCGCCATTGGCCTGGTCGAGCAAAATCTGCACACTGGCTTTGTGTTGACATTGGTGTTGAGCTTGACGCTGACTTTGGGGTTTTCGGCGGCAATGTATCATTTGGTCGAGCGGCATATGGCCGCTTTGCGGTCTCGATTACACACGTAACCATGCCTTCAGGCCCACAATTTTCCACATCTTGTTAACCATAACCGCCTTTACTGAACGCGGATAAAGAATCTGATCAGTGTGACGCCCTTATGAGCATGGTTGTAGACGATATCGGCCCGCGCCCCTTTACCCTTGGGCGTTTAGGCGGCGTTTTTGACGTCGGCATGTCGCTGGCCCTATTGCTTATGTTTTCAGGCGCTTTTTTGGGGCCTTTAATCTCTAGCGGGGCGGATGCGCAGGAAGCCGGTTGGGTGAAGTATTTTTTCTACCCGGCTTATTTGGTGGCCTTACTTCTGATGATGCGCCGCCCGTGGGCGACCATGAACGGGTTTGCCCGCAGTTTTTTATTGTTATTGCCGGTTATGCTGGCGCTTGCTTCCACATTTTGGTCTCTGGATTCGGCCATTACCTTTCGCCGGGCTATCGCCCTGTTGATGACCACCGCCTTCGCGATTTATCTGGCGTCGCGCTATGATTGGAGCGGTTTGGTTGAATTGTTTGCCACCGTGTTTTCGCTATTGGCGGTAATGAGTCTGGTTTTTATTCTACTGGTGCCGTCACGCGGGATTATGCAAGAAACCCATGCCGGCGCGTGGGCTGGCTTGTGGTGGGAAAAGAACGACCTTGGCATGAATATGGCCAAGGCGGCGCATTTGTGTCTGTGCGCGATGATTTTTAAGCCCAAGCGCGCGTGGCTGTGGGGCACTTTGGCATTATTGGCCATCGGTTTGGTGCTGATGTCGACCTCTAAAACATCCCTATTGGCTTTATTGCTGGGGCTGGGCGGTGTCGGCGCGCTTTATGTGTTCCGCCGGGGGCCCTTAATCGGTATTCCCTTGGTGTTTTTTGGCTCCACCTTCGCCGGGGCGTTTATGTTGGGGCTGGAATATGCGCCCAAATTTATGTTTGGCCTGATCGGCAAGGATCCGTCCTTGACAGGGCGCACGGATATTTGGGAAGCCCTGTTTGATCAGATCAAAACCCATCCCTGGTTCGGGCATGGCTATGCGGTATTCTGGCTTGACGAGACTGGCCCGGCCTTTTGGGTGCGCCAACGCACCGAATGGCTGGTGCCCACCGCCCATAATGGCTGGCTGGAGACATGGCTGTCGATTGGCCTGCTGGGCGTGTTATTGTTTGCACTGGCATATATTAGTACCGTCATTACCGCCTTGCGCGGCGTGCTAAGCGGCAAAGCGGCCTATTGGGCGTTGGTTTCTACGCTGGTGTTTTTGCTATTCTCTTTGTCGGAAAGCAATATTTTGCAACAAAACAATCTGGGTTGGACTTTGTTTGCCGCGACCGCGGCCAAGCTATTTGGTGCTGGCCCGCTTAGGCGGTCTCACAGGGCTGAAGCGCCATAAAACCGTGGCTGAAAACGGTCGGTCCATAGTATTTTTCCAAGTCCGCCAATGGCTTTATCCAACATGCGAACGTGCTTTTCGGCGTTGAAGGGTCGGTAGATCAGGCTGGCCGAACCATAAACCAAAAACTGGCCCAAGCCGACACCCATCCAATAAGCCACCTTGGCTAAATCGCGGTGCTGCCACGCCACTTGGGTCGGACCTTGGCCGAAGGCAAAAGCTTTGGAGATCGAGTAAGCGACGGTGGCGCGTTGCGGTGGAATTTCTTCATAGACCAGCGCCTCAGCCGCCCATGCAATGACCCCGCCCTGGCGTTGTACGGTGGAATAAAGTTCATCATCCTCGCCGCCGGTTTCGTTGGTGATTGGGTTAAACACTGGCATGTCCGAGAAAAACTTGCCGCGCTTCAGCATGGAATTGCAGCAACCATAATATTTGTCGATCAGGCCGGATTCTGCCGGTCCAAAAGCGCTAAAGCGTTCCTCAATATAGGATTTGTGCGGCACATCGGCAGCAATGCGGCCCTTTACCGGGCCGAACACCAAATCGGCATTGGTTTGTGCTTGGACTTCCATAATCGCTTTTAGCCAGCCGGGGGCTGCCGTCTGGTCATCATCAAGAAACACAATGCGTTTGGCCTGCGCTAGGCGCAGCGCCGTATTGCGCACGGTGGCGACGCCGGGTTCCGGTTCGTGGCCATAGACAATGGTCCACCTTTTGCCGCACTCCATGCCTTGCACCACTGCCTTGGCAGAAGCGTCCGGGTCGTTATCCACCACCACAATTTCTACCAGAGCTTGCACGTCTTTTTGTAAAAGGACGCTTTTAATGGCCATTTGTACCTGTTGCGGGCGCTTGAACGTGGGGATGATGACCGAGATATCGGGCTTCATGCGGCTTTCTCCAAAAGTTCGAGTTGTGAATAGGCTTCAATGATCGGCAGAACTTCAAACCCTGCCATTTTAACGGCTTCGCACACGGCCTGCAGAAGTTCAGGCGTGCATCCCCATTCGCCGGGGTTTGGCGAGATATCGTGACTATAAAAAATCAGCCAGCCGGGCGCTTTGGCGAGGTCATCTACAAAAGAGAGCGCTAATGCCTTATCGTCTAATCCGCCTTCAAGAGCGGTGGCGTAAAGCTGGTGCGCATCGGCAAAACGGCGATTAATACCGTTTTTTACGCCGCGTAAACAGGCATAATGCTGGCCTAAAAGTGCTTTGCTGTGAGCACTGGCCTCGCCAAACGGGTAAGCGAAAGTGCGCGGTGTTGGTGCCCCCAAAGCGCGCAGGCGCTTCTGATTTTGCCGAATTTCGCGTTCCACGACCACTGGTGGATTTAGCGCGCAATCCACATGGTTTTCCGTATGGCAGCCAATTTCATGACCTTTGCTGACCAAGCGCGCCACGTCTTGCGCGGTGAATAGCGGGCCTAAATGGTTTTTGGTGCTCTCAAAGCCGGTGCTGGTATAATAGGTGCCGCGCCAGCCATAATTTTCTAGTGTCTGCGCGCCAATTTGGGCGGCGCTTCTGGGAAAATCATCAAAGCTGAAACTCACGATACGCCGTCCCTTGGTGCAATCCATGGTTTTGCGCGCTTGCAGGCGCGTCATTCGCCGCTTTAACGCGCCAAAAACACCGCTTGAGGGAGAGTAGGGTATGTTCATGATAAAGCCTGTGCATACCAGCTTGAACGCCATAGTTTCAGCGCCAAGGTGCGTAATTGTAAGGGGATGAAGCCATTTTCCTGGCGGGCGATTGCCGCAAACAGTGGGCGCAATAGAGAAAAATAGGGAATTTTTTTGATCATTTGGGCGCTGCGCCAACTGGGCAGGGTGCGGGCTAAATCCGGGTGCCGTTCAACAAAGCGCGCATAATTACCGGCCGAATCCTTAAACCGACGCACCAAGGTGTCGGCGTTTTCCAGCCCTAAATGCACCGCTGCATTATCAATATGCACAATCGAAAATTTGTCCGCAGCGCGGGCGGCCCATTCAACGTCCTCCCAGCCCCAACCGGCAAAGCCATTATCGAACGGGCATTGGCCCAGCACGTCGCGCCGGACCAACAGGTTGGACGTGCAGACGTGTTTGGCCGGGTTTTGTGCGCGGACATGGGCAGGCAGGCAGTCAGAGGTTTTGGAAAATGCTTGATGCAAAGCCAGCGCCGGTTCCACGGCGTCAAGGTCTTCAACATTAAAGCCGCCAAAAGCGATGGCCGGGTTATTGGTCTCTATACAATTAAGCCAATTGGGCAAAAATGCACGGTCTTGCGGCATCATGTCAGCATCCAAAAACAATACCCATGCGCCGGTGCTGGCCTCTATCAGGGCGTTGCGCGCGTGGGAGCGGCCATGATTGTCATCGGCGGTTATCAATTGGACCGGGGCATTGCATGCCTGCACCACAGCAAGCATATGCGCCGTCAGGACAGCGTCCTGACTGCCATCATCATAGAGGATGATTTGCATACCTTGCCCGCTTTGCCGGTCCAATTGGCGCAACAGATGTGCCGGGTCGTCTTTGAAAAACGGGATCAGCACGCTCAATTTCGCTGGCCCATCCTGCCAAGCGGCATTGGACACTATATCTGCGGAAGGGGGAGGCGTGTGCATCATGCCTCCACTGCCGTGCGATTGCGCAGGCGCTCAATGACATCCGCCGCGATATGCCGACAATCGGCGAGGTTAAGCGCATATGCCGATGCCCCGTAAAGGCCAGCGCCAAGCCCGGCTTGCGCCAAAAGCAATGCCAAAGCCGGCCAGTTTTGCGGCCAAGGGGCCAGCAATACGCCCGCTGCCATCACTGCACAGGCAATCAGGGTTTTTGCCGCCGCTTCAAATGGCAAGGGCAAAGGGAAATACCGCCGTCCAATGACGGCACTTAGCACCATGCCAAGGCCATAGGAAATGACCGTGGCTATTACCGCGCCTTGTAAGCCAAGCCGTGGCAATAGCACCATATTAAGACCGATATTGAGCAATGCCGGGAAGATCATAATCGCCGCTAGCATATTGGTGCGTTTGGCCAGGGTGAAAGCGTCTTGCAAATAATACGTCATAATGCCGCTCATCAGGCCGGCGGCACTAATCCAGGGAATAATTTGCGCCGCTTGATCGCGAAATGCCGGGCCGATCATCACCGCGCTTAACGGCACGGCCACTAAGGCCAGACCGGTGGCGGCGGGGAAGGTGAGCAGCGCCATCAGGCCAAAGGCCTTACGCGCCATGGCCCGGGCTTCCTTTTGGCCGCCAAGTTCCAAAGCGGCCACGGTCAATGGTGCGGCGGCCATGCCGCCCCAAATGAAAATGACATCCAGTGTGCGGCTGGCAAGATTATAGCCAGCGGTATAAACGCCGACGCTGGCAGTATCCAAATAACCGGCGATGAGAAAACGGTCCGCCGACGACATTGCCAATGCCATTATCAAGGCTAGCGAAATCGGCCCGCCATAGCGGACGAAAACTTTCAGCTCGGCCACCGAAATTGTGCCGCCTTTGGCCCTTTTGAGCATAGGTGGCAGGTCAAACAATAAGGCCATGGCGGCGGCAACAAGCATACCGGCAAAAGGCCCGGCGGCCCCCAGACCTGTAGCAGCGACCAGCATGATACCAAGGCCGAAACTGCTGCTGATATGGAAAAACTCAATCAGGCTATAGCGGCTGACCTCGCGCGCGGCGCGCCGGCCTTCCAATGTTAAATTTAGGGTGGCACGCAAGATAGCGGCGGCCAGTGCATAGCCAAGAATAGACTTAAACCCGGTTGATATGGGCAAAAACACCAAGGCTATACCGCCAAGCGTTGCGCCGATAAGGGCCAACACAAACATGGTTTGATAGGTGGCAGTCAAATGGTCAGGCAGACGTTGCTGCGCTTCTGCACGGGCGTAAAACCGCGCCATTGCGGCCTCTATCCAGGTGAAAAACACGGTGTGAAACAGGGTCATCACCGCGAATGCCAGGCCGTAGAGACCATATTGCTCGGGAGTCAGCAGCCGGGTCAGCAAAAATATGCCGCCAAAACCAGCTATGGCTTGGGCGATATTTACCGGTAAATAGCCAAAAAGATGACGCCAGAGCATGTTTGGTCCTTGGGCTTGCCCGCAAACGCGGTGTTAGGGTTTTAATGGTAAAACCAACGCCCTAATGCCTCGTGAACAAATGTGAAAAAATATAAGGGCCCCCCGCCGGTGAATATTGAACTCAAAAGGCCGATCGACCTTACCGGTGCCGAGACCAGCGCGTGGCGCGCCTTTCAGGCGGCAGACCCCGCCTTGCATAGCCCCTATTTTGCCGTCGAGTTCGCCCAGGCCTGTGGTTTGGCGCGGCCGGATACGCAAATCGCGGTAATACGCAAAAACGGCGCGATAAAGGGTTTCTGGCCGTTTCATCGCGCACCATTTGGCTACGCGCATCCACTTGGAGGGCCGCTAAGCGATTTTCACGGCGTGGTTGCGGCAGAAGATATAGCTGCCGATTTGCCGGTGATAATGCGCGCTGCCAATATTTGCGTTTATCCGTTTCACTTTGCCCCGCAATCGCAATCGTGCTTTTCCTCATGTGCGGATCGGGCGGTAGAGACCCATAGTGCTGATTTATCAAATGGGTTTGATGTTTGGTATGGGGATCGCTTGTTGCAGCATAAAAAAAGCCTCAAACGTTATGAGGCGAAGGCCCGCCAGCTTGAGAAACAGCGAGGTCCGCTGGTTTTTACCTTGAATGAGCGCAACCCGGCGGCGTTTGAAACCTTGCTGCGCTGGAAAAGCGCGCAATATCGTGAAACCGGAACTTTTGATGTATTTTCAGTAGCGTGGACCAATACGCTGTTGCGCGCGCTGTGGCAGACGCAAAGCGCCGGGTTTTGCGGTCAACTGTCAACCTTGCGCGCGGGCGACACTCTGGTGGCGGCGCATTTTGGCATAAGCGGCCAACACGGCGCGCATTATTGGTTTCCGGCGTATGACCCGGCCTATGCGCGCTTTGGTGTTGGTAATGCCTTGTTGCTGGCATTGATCCGCAGCCATGCGCAGGCGGGGGTTGAGACGTTGGATTTAGGTGTTGGTGATTTTCGCTACAAACATCAATTTGGCGGGCAAAGCCGGACGCTGATTGCGGGCACGGCTTTGTCGCCATCGCTGGGCGCATTTTGTAGGCAAGGGGCATTAATGGTGCAAAATGGTTTTGAGGCTTTGCCAATGGGCAAAATATCAAACCTGCCGCGCCGCTTGCTGAGCCGCCTTGACCGCGAAATGGCCTTTCGATTGGTGTAACCCCGCCCTCAACTAGCGGAGCGGTAGGGCATTCAAGCCCTCAACTAGCGGAAGCGGTAGGGCATTCAAAATCAAAAAAATCTCTATTGCGGCTTTGGTGCCATCAAAGCCGCAAGGGCAAATCCGGCTGCCAGATAACACCACGCACAATGACCTAACAGCACTAAAGCGCCGTCCTGACGGGCGGGAACACTGCCGCTGAGGCATAATTTGATGTGCGCAAACGGGTCCTGATACAGCACGGTCATGGAAATACAGGAGGCAATGGTGCTGAATAGCGCCAGTGCTGTCAGCCAAGCCTTGGCGCTAAGCGGCGGGCGGTGAAGGGATAATATTGAAACAGACATTATCATTCTCTATTATAATTCTCTATTTTGGCCACACGCGGACCACATCCTTGCATGATGAAGCGCCCGATGAATCATCCCAGTCTTTAATCGGCGGTGTCGACTCGCATCATCTGCGTGTGTTTGGGTACTCTGGCGCATAATCACGCCCTTGCGAAGTGGCCTATCATATATTGCGACATAATGGCGCAATATATGAATTATTCTTGGTTTTGCTCTTGAGCCTGCGCGAAAACAGGCGTTGAAAGGCACTCTGTGGCTGTTTGAGTTTATGGCAATACGTGAAGGTTTGAGATTATGAGCGCAACTGGTTCTCGCAATGGTATCGGTCTCGACGTCCTGACGGTGGGCGTAGTGTTAATTGGTCTGGCATTGGTGAGTTTGTTTTTAAGCGCCAATACCCATGATCCGTTGATGAAAGTCCACGCGGTTATTTTTCTGGGGGCCTTTACCCTGGGCATTGCGGCGCTGGCCATGCGTATTGCCGGTGGCTTGCACTTCGATCAATCGCGCTATGAAGAAGGTGTGATCAAGGCCGGTGTGATCGCCACCGTTTTTTGGGGCATTGTCGGCTTTTTGGTTGGCTTGGTAATTGCCTCGCAACTGGCCTTTCCAAACCTGTTATATTTTGATGAGATTGGCTGGTTGAATTTTGGCCGCCTACGGCCTGTACATACGTCGGCAGTGATTTTTGCCTTTGGTGGTAATGCGCTTATGGCTACCTCGTTTTATGTGGTGCAGCGGACCTGTCATGCGCGTCTTGCGGGCGGCATATGGCCGTGGTTTGTGTTTTGGGGCTATCAGCTCTTCATCGTGCTGGCCGCCACGGGCTATGTCAGCGGCATTACCCAAAGTAAGGAATACGCAGAGCCTGAATGGCATGTGGATATCTGGCTCACCATCGTCTGGGTGGCGTATTTGCTGGTGTTTCTGGGCACGCTGTGGAAGCGTAAAGTCAAACATATTTATGTGGCTAACTGGTTCTATCTGTCCTTCATCGTAACCGTTGCCATGTTGCACATTATCAACAATCTCTCGATCCCGGTCGGTCTGACAGAATCCAAGAGTTATTCGCTGTTTGCCGGGGTTCAGGACGCCATGACCCAATGGTGGTACGGCCATAATGCCGTGGGCTTTTTCCTCACCTCCGGGTTTTTGGGCATGATGTATTATTTCATCCCTAAACGGGCGGAGCGACCGGTATATTCCTACCGCCTGTCGATTGTGCACTTTTGGTCGCTAATCTTTATCTATATCTGGGCTGGACCGCACCATTTGCATTATACCGCTTTGCCAATGTGGGCCCAGACCCTGGGCATGACCTTCTCCATCATTCTGTGGATGCCGTCCTGGGGCGGGATGATTAACGGGCTGATGACCTTGTCCGGCGCGTGGGATAAATTGCGCACCGATCCGGTAATGCGCATGCTGGTAGTTTCCGTCGCGTTTTATGGCATGTCGACTTTTGAAGGGCCGGTTATGTCGATCCGCGCCGTCAATTCTCTGTCGCATTATACCGATTGGACCATTGGCCATGTGCATTCTGGTGCCCTTGGGTGGGTGGCCTATGTCAGCTTTGGCGCGATGTATTGTCTGGTGCCGTGGTTGTGGAAACGCAAAAGGCTGTATTCCAACGCTTTGGTGGAGTGGCATTTTTGGATATCGACCGTTGGTATCGTGTTCTACATCACCTCCATGTGGGTGAGCGGGATCATGCAAGGGCTGATGTGGCGCGCGTATAATAGTTTCGGCTTTTTGGAATATTCCTTCGTCGAAACCGTAGAGGCCATGCACCCGTATTACGTTATCCGGGCAGCAGGCGGCGGCCTGTTCCTCATTGGTGCATTTATTATGGCGTATAATTTGTGGCGCACGGCACGCGGCGATCAACGTGCGGGCGAGAATGTGCCTGATGCGATGCCGTTGGCCAGCGCCATAGCACCAGCACGATAGGAGGGGAAAATGGCTTTTAAACACGAAATTTTCGAAAAAAACTCTATTTTGCTCACCATTGGTATTTTGGTGGTGGTTTCCATTGGCGGTCTTGTGGAAATAGCTCCGCTTTTCTATCTCTCCAACACCATTGAGAAAGTCGACGGCATGCGGCCCTATACGCCGTTGGAGCTGACCGGGCGGGATATCTATGTCCGCGAAGGGTGTTATCTGTGTCACAGCCAGATGATCCGCCCCTTGCGCGATGAAGCGGAGCGCTATGGCCATTACTCTCTGGCCGCCGAAAGCATGTATGACCATCCGTTCCAATGGGGCTCCAAACGTACCGGGCCGGATTTGGCGCGGGTTGGCGGCAAATATTCCGATGCGTGGCATGTGTCACACCTTAACCACCCGCAATCCGCGGTGCCGGAATCGGTAATGCCGCCTTATCGGTTCTTGAACGATAATATTCTGGATGGCCGCACCATTGAAGCCAGTTTGAAGGCCAATAAAACTGTCGGCGTGCCCTATACCGAGGCCCAAATTAGCGCCGCCAAGGCCGATTTGGCAACGCAGGTGGATGAGTTTGCTGATGGTTATGACGATTTCATGGCGCGCTATCCCGGGGCCATTGTTCGCGATTTCGACGGGGACCCGGCGCATTTGACTGAAATGGATGCGCTGGTGGCCTATTTGCAAATGCTCGGCACTTTGGTCGATTTTTCGACCTATGAGGCCGATGCCATTGAAAATCAGCGTTAGGGGAGTAGCCAAATGAATTACGAAAGCGTTTCGCATTTTGCGCAAACCTGGGGGCTGGTTTATTTCGCCCTGCTGTTTGGATTGGTGCTGCTATACGCCTTGTGGCCGGCAAATCAGAAAAAATTCGATGATGCCGCGCGCATGCCTCTCAATGAAGGGCCTCTTGACGATGAGCCAATTGGGAAGGGGGAGAAGTTGTAATGTCTGACCATCCAGAAGTTGACGACCATTCCGGCACTGAAACAACCGGTCATGAATGGGATGGTATTAAGGAGCTGAACACGCCGCTACCACGTTGGTGGCTGACCATTTGGTTGGGGACAATTGCCATTGCCTTGGTTTACATGGTGTTGATGCCATCATGGCCGCTGCCGTGGGCAGATACCTATGTCAAAGGTTTGCGTAATTATTCGGAGCGCGAAACCTTCGCCGCCGATATGGTCAAGCTGGCCGCTTCGCGCGGCGCGGACCAGGAGAAATTGGCTAATACGGCGCTGGATGCGGTGCGCAATGATGAGGAATTGTTCAATTTCGCCATGGCTGCTGGCGAGTCTGCCTTTGGCGATAATTGTGCGACCTGCCATGGGGCGGGCGGTGTCGGCGCGCCGGGATATCCGGCCTTGGTTGACGATGTATGGCTATGGGGCGGTAGCCTGGAAGATATAAAAACCACCATCACCCATGGTATTCGGGGTGCCAGTGACGATACGCGCTTTTCGCAAATGCCGGCTTTTGGCACCGATGGTATGCTCACCGTCAGCGAGATTAACGACCTTGTTGAATATGTGACCAGCCTGTCAAACCGCGCCGCTGATGGGGCGGCAATTGATCGGGCAAAAGTGTTGTTTGAGGATAATTGCGCCGTTTGCCATGGCGAGAACGGGCAAGGCGACCGGATGCAGGGCGCCCCCATTCTTAGCGATACCGAATGGCTCTATGGTGGCGACCGCGAGGCTATTCGGCAGACCATTACCAAGGCTCGTTTTGGCGTTATGCCAAATTGGCAGGATCGCCTGGAGCCATGGACCATCGACGCCTTGGCCGTTTATGTGCATTCGCTTGGCGGCGGGGAATAATGAAGCGCTGACCAAGCCGGGAGTTTAAGTTGGGCAAAACAACCATTATTGGCGGTCCGTCGGCGAAATCCGGGGGGGCGGCCAACGCCACGCGCACGGCGGCCGAGGGCGTCGCCAAAATTGATGTGGTGGCGGTCAATGCGCAGGAAAACCGCAAGCTTTACCAGGAACGCATTCCGATTTACCCCAAACTCGCCCATGGCCTGTTTCGCAAGATAAAATGGGCCTTCCTGTTTGTTTTGCTGGGCATATATTATGTTATCCCGTTTGTGCGCTGGGACCGGGGGCCGAGCGCGCCGGACCAGGCGGTGTTGGCGGATTTTGCCGGACGGCGGTTTTATTTCTTCTTTATCGAATTATGGCCGCAAGAGGTTTATTACATTACCGGGCTTTTAATGCTGGCCTCCTTTGGCCTGTTTATGGCGACCGCCATGTTTGGCCGGATTTGGTGCGGCTATGCCTGCCCACAAACCGTATGGACTGATTTGTTTATCGCGGTCGAACGCATGGTCGAGGGCGACCGCAATGCGCGCCTGCGGCTGGCAAAACAGCCGTTTAGCGCGGAAAAAGCTATTAAAAAAGCAATCAAACACGCGGCATGGATTGCGATTTCCTTTCTCACTGGCGGTGTATTTGTACTGTATTTCCATGATGCGCCGACCGTGGCGCTTGGGTTCTTCACGGGGCAAGCGCCGATATCGGCTTATCTTTTCGCCGCCATTTTAACCTTCACCACCTATACGCTGGCCGGTACTATGCGCGAGCAAGTGTGCACCTATATGTGTCCATGGCCGCGTATTCAGGGGGCGATGACCGACGAGGACACGCTGGAGGTCGCTTATCGTGGCTATCGTGGGGAGCCACGCGGGCCACATAAGAAAAATGATAGTTGGGAGGGGCGCGGCGATTGCATTGATTGCCTGCAATGTGTGGCCGTTTGCCCGATGGGCATTGATATTCGCGATGGCGACCAGCTTGAGTGCATTAATTGCGCCTTGTGCATTGATGCCTGCGACGCGGTGATGGAGAAAATCGGTCGGCCCAAAGGGTTGATCGCTTATGACACCGCCCGCAATCAGGACCTTGCCCGCCAACACAAAAAGCCGGTGTTCAAACTGTTTCGCCCACGGGTCATGCTGTACGTCATTTTGCTGGCCGGTATTGGCGGTGCGATGCTTTATGGGTTGGTCAATCGTTCGACATTGGAACTCAACACTTTGCGCGACCGCAGCCCGATTTTTGTGCAATTGTCCGATGGTTCTATACGCAATGGCTATACGGTAAAAATCTTGAACAAAGCGACCATTGCCCGGTCTTTTCGCATAAGTGTGGCGGGCATTGAAGGGGCCAGCTTAAAGGCCGCCGGGGCACAAAAGCAGAGTGAATTTATGGTGGTGGAAGCCGGGGCCAATAAAGTTAGAACCCTTAAAATCTATGTGACCATACAAGCGGATACGGCCAAGGTGTTGAAAGCCTCGGTGCCAATAGCCATTTTAGTAGCAGAGACCAATGGCAATGAGGATGCGGTGAACAATACCGTCTTCCTGTCAGGAAAAAAATGAGTAAGGACGGCACGTTTCGCATTAAAGGCTGGCATGTGTTGGCGGGCTTTATTGCGTTCTTTGGTCTGATTATTGCGGTCAATGCGGTGTTTGTTATTCAAGCCACCCGGTCTTTTCCGGGGGAGAGCTTTGAACGGCCTTATGAACGCGGTGTGCGCTATAATGAGAAGCTGCAAGCGCGTCGCCGCGCGGATGCGGAAGGCTGGCAGGCCAGTTTTACGCGCGATGATGATTTTGTGGTCAGTATTGTCAATGCTCAGGGGCCGGTTGATGGGCTTGAAGTGGACCTTGTGTTCAAATGGGCGGGCCAGCCGGACGGCGATAAGAAACTACGCCTGACCGGCATTGGCGACGGCCAATATCAGGCGGGCGCACCGTTCACCCTTAAGGGTGGGCGTTTCGAGGGCGCGGCCAGAAGACCCGGCGATTTGTGGGTGTTTGAATTTGGCGGGCAATTATGAGCGTCGCCAAAATCGATGACCGTGGCTGTCCGACCATGGGCGGGCCAACCGCCATGCACGGGGCCGGGGCAGACCCTTCCGCTTTTGTCATTGAAGATGACGGGGTGGCGCATCTTGATTTATTAGTGCGCGGTGCCCGGTGTGCCGGTTGCATCGGCAAGATTGAGGGCGGCGTCAATGCCATTCCCGGTGTGGTTTCCAGCGCGCTAAATTTAAGTACCGGGAAATTATCCGTGGACTGGGCAATGGGCGGCACCGACCCGGCATTGATTACCCGCACCGTGTCCGATTTGGGCTATCAAGTTTCTCCCTATGACCCCGGTGAAGCGCAAAGTGAACGCGACCATCAGGGGCGGTTTTTGCTGCTATGCATGGCGGTTTCCGGCTTTGCCGCGATGAATATTATGTTGTTTTCGGTATCGGTCTGGGCCGGATTTTCCGGGGAGATGCAAGACAGCACCCGCAGCCTGTTTCATTGGGTGTCGGCGCTGATTGCCTTGCCCGCAGCGGCCTTTGCCGGGCAGCCGTTTTTTCGCCCCGCCTTTGCTTCCTTGCGCAAGGCCAAAGCCAATATGGATGTACCAATATCGCTGGCGGTTTTGTTGGCGTTGGCGGTCAGTCTTTACGAAACCATGGTTGGCGGTCAGGACACTTATTTTGATGCGGCGGTCATGCTGCTGTTCTTTTTGCTGATTGGCCGTTGGCTTGACCACCGTTTGCGCGGGCAGACCCGCCTGGCGGCGCGCGAATTATTGGCCCTGCAAGCCACCAGCGCCAATTTGTTGCAAAGCGATGGCGCGGTAAAGGCGGTGCAGGCGCGCGAGATTGAACCCGGTGATATGTTGATCTTGTGGCCGGGCGACCGGGCACCGGTGGACGGGCTGATTGTCGAGGGCGCTTCCGATGTGGACATGGCACTGGTGAGCGGCGAAAGCGCGCCGGAATTGGTTGGCGCGGGCCAGTCTATTCGCGCGGGCATGGTAAACCTTACCGACAAATTGGTATTGCGGGCCAGCGCCCGCACCGAGGATTCGCTGTTGGCGGATTTAACCCGGCTGGTCGAAGCGGGCGAAACTGCCCGGGGGCGCTTTGTCAAACTTGCCGACAAAGCGGCGCAAGCCTATGTGCCGATTGTTCATAGTCTGGCGGCTTTGTCATTTGCCGGATGGTTGCTGGCCGGGGCGGGCATGCACCAAGCGGTGCTGATCGCCGCTGCGGTGCTGATTATTACCTGTCCGTGCGCCTTGGGCTTGGCGGCTCCGGCCGTGCAAATTGTGGCTGTGGGGCGGTTGTTTAAGCGCGGCGTACTGGTCAAAGCTGGCGATGCCCTGGAACGTCTGGCAATCGTCGATACGGTATTGCTGGATAAAACCGGCACCCTGACCCAGGGCAAGCCGTATCTGCTTAATGCCGCGCAGATCGCACCGGAAGATTTACAATTAGCGGCGCTTTTGGCTCGTTCCAGCCGCCATCCATTGTCGCGCGCTATTGCCGATTTGGCCGGGCCGGGTCCGGTGGCGCCAGACGCCAAGGAGACGCCGGGCTGCGGCGTGGAAGGCGTCATTGACGGTGTACGCGTGCGTCTGGGCCGCGCTGATTGGGCCGGGGCACCAAAAGGCGAGGACGAAACCAGCGGGTTATGGCTGGTTATCGAGGGAAAAGCCCCGCTTCATTTTGCTTTTGAAGATGCTTTGCGACCCGATGCGGCACAATTGGTGGCCGGACTAAAAGCGCGCGGGCTGGCGGTGCAAATGCTGTCCGGTGACCGCGAAATACCTGCCAAAGCCGCCGCGGCACAAGCCGGCATAGACGCCATCAGCTTTGGCCTGACGCCGCAGGAAAAAATACGCCGGGTTGAGGCCTTGGTTGCTGAAGGCAAACAGGTATTGATGATTGGTGATGGCTTGAATGACGCCCCGGCGCTGGCGGCGGCCAATGTTTCCATCTCCCCGGCCAGTGCTGCCGATGCCTCGCAGGCCGCCGCCGATATGGTCTTGCAAAGCGCCGCATTGGTGCCGGTATTGGCCGCCATTGATCTGTCCAAAGCCGCCCGTGGGCGTATTTTGCAAAACTTCCTGCTGGCCGCTGGTTATAATGTGCTGGCCGTGCCGCTGGCGGTGTTTGGCATGGTGACACCGATGATTGCCGCTATTGCCATGTCAGCGTCGTCGATTGTGGTGACGCTTAATGCCTTGCGGCCATTTTTGCGCAAGAACACATTATGACAGTGCTGGTTTTTCTTATTCCCGCCGCGTTGTTTTTGGCGCTTTTGGGCCTTGGTGCATTTATCTGGACGGTTAAATCGGGCCAGTATGATGATCTTGAAGGCGCGAAGTGGCGCATTTTTCTGGGCGATGATGAGGACGACAATATTCCCGGTGGTTGAAAAACCCCTGACGGCTCACCCATTTTTGTGATAGTGTAGTGCGGTCGAGTGTCGCGTATCCGACCTGAATAACCGGATTGGTTAATGGGGATATGCTTATGGACTTGGTGAATACCGTTAGAAATGCGCTGCTTTGCGGCACGCTATTGATGGGCCTGCCTGCCTTCGCGCAATCGGAAGACGAAAAGGCGGAAAAGAAAAAACCAGCGGTGAAGACCTTAAGCAAGCCAGTGGTAAAAGTGCCGGTGCACACCAGTCCGGCCAAAGCAGGAAAAACACCAACATTGTCGGTCCGCCCGCCGGTCATCGGCGCACCCTTGCCACAAGGGGTTGGTGGATCTGGCACGCCAGACAATAAGCCCGTGCAAAATGCGCCAGTTATTGGGGCGCCCCTGCCGCAAGGCGTCGGCGGATCTAGCGCGCAGGAAAAAAAGCCTGCGCAATCCACCCCAATTATAGGCGCGCCGCTGGCACCGGGCGTGGGTGGCTCGTCCGCTGGCGATAAGAAGCCGGTGCAAAACGCACCAATTATTGGTGCGCCGGGGCCGGCAACCAGTTCTTCCACTTTTGAATCAAAACCTGTGGAAGCCAGTGTTTCAAGGGGCGGGCGCGAGACCTACACGCTTTCAAACGGCCAGCAAGTGCCCCGCACCGGCCCGGATGGTCGCGCCGGCGTACCTGACAATAAGGGCGGTGTTGCCTATAAAGGCGGCACCTATATTACTACGGACGAAAGCGGCAATACCGTGGTCAGCCAAGGCGGCAAAGTACAAAGCGTTACACCGCCGCCCGGGTCCGGCACTGGCGGCGCAATCCCCGGCCGGTCCAGCACCGGTGAATTGACCTATACCCTGTCCAACGGCCAGCAAATTCCACGCTTCGGCCCTGAGGGAAGCGGCGTCGGTGTCGCTGACAATAAGGGCGGCGTTGCCTATGGCGACGGCACCTATGTGATGGTCAATGAAAAGGGCGATACCGTGGTTTCGCGCAATGGCGAAGTGGTAAGCACAACGCCTGCGCCAGATTCTGGGGATTCTGGGGATGACTCATCTTCTGACTCGTCGTCAAACGCCGATGATGATTCTTCAGATTCTGACGATACTTCTTCGGATGATGACAGCTCATCAGACGATAAGGATACGGGCAGCGATGATACAGATGGCGCCGAAGCTGGAGATGGTGGCAAAGACGATGGTTCAAAAGACGGTGCCGATAAATTTGGCGTTGGTGCAGGCGCTAATAGCGGGCCCGGTAAAATCGTGACCGATATTGTCAATCGCCGCATGGGCATTGGCCGTGAGCCAGAATCCAGCGGCCCGGAAGATTGCACCGAGCAAAACGGCGGCACGGTGATGGACCCATGGGGCGCAGGGCAAAGCAATTGCGTACCCGCCGGTACGCCGCGCCCCGGCGATGGTAATGATGATGACCGGGGCACTGCCGGGGCCATTTGGCAGGCACCATCAAAGGGCAGCATACGCGGCGCGGTTACTCAGCCGGGCTTGAATAACCCGACTTTGGGTCGTGATCATGGCAAAGCTCCTTTGGAGGTTCTGGAACTTTTCGAGGATTCGGTGACCAACCCTGCGCCAAATTAAATTTACTTCGCCGGTGGCTGGACCATTTCGCGATAGGCGTGCCAGGTGGCATGGCCCATTAACGGGAATACTACAATCAGGCCTAAAAATAGGAATGCCAGACCGAAAAAAGTGTAAAGTGCAATCAGCCACGCCCATACCAGCATCGGGCCGGGGTGCATTAATACCATGCGTAGACTGGCCGATATGGCGGTAATACCGTCCACATGGTGTTCTAGCAAGATCGGGATGGACAGGGCGCTAACCGAAAATGCAAACATGGCGATAACCATGCCGATGAGGGTGCCAATACTGGCCATGGTCAGGCCGGATTTGGTGGTGAACACGAAAGTGACAAAGTCCTGAGCCGCCAGAGAATGTCCGTTGGAAAACAGCGCAAACAGTAATAATGCAACTTGCATCCACACAATAAACGCCAACACCAATGCCAGTGCCACATAGGCCAATTGGCGCGGTTCGGCGAAGCGGTTGGGCATTATCACGCTTAAATCCAGCGCTTTGCCTTCTTCATCGCGGCGCGAAATCGCGTACAGCCCCACTGCCAAAAGCGGCCCCAACATCACAAATCCACCGGCGGCTGCGGGTATTAACGCCTCCCAGCCCAGCTTGAACAAAATAAACATCATCAACAGCCCGCCAAAAGTGAAGGCAAAACCGTAGCCCAGCGAATATAATGGGTGACGCCATACATCGTCCCAACCGGCGCTTACCCACCGCATTGGCGAACTCATATTTGGTGCCCGCAGCACCAAGCTATCCATATGCCGGGTTTCCTTAACGCCGCCGCTCGATGTGTTGGCCGTCATCTGCCTCTCCCCAATTTCCCCCCGGCTTTTGCCGGTTTGTATTAGTTGTAATGGCATCAGCAAAAACCCTTGCGGGCGCGCGTGCCACCTCTAAAGTGAATCATAACAAAAAAGAGTCAATTGGGAGAGGGCCAAAATGTCGCGCTTTGATTTTAATTTGTCAGGTAAAATCGCTTTTGTGAATGGCGCCTCGCGCGGTATCGGGGCGGCCATCGCTCATGGTCTTAGTCAACGTGGTGCCCATGTGATTTGCGCCAGCCGCAAACTGGACGGTTGCGGTGCCGTCGCTGACGCCATTAAAGCCGACGGCGGCAGTGCCGAAGCTCTGGTCTGCCATGCCGGGCATATGGACGAGATTGACGCGGCCATAAAACATGTGCGCAAAGCCCATGGTAAGCTGGATATTTTGATCAATAATGCCGCGACCAATCCGTTTTTTGGGCCCGGCGTCGACACGCCCGAAGGCGCGTTTGACAAGACCATAGAGGTCAACCTCAAGGGGCCGTTTTTCTTTTGCGCGCGGGCCATACCGTTAATGCGCGAAGGCGGCGGTGGGGCAATCGTCAATGTCGCCTCCATTAATGCCGTGGAGCCGGGCTTGTATCAGGCCGTGTACTCGATGACCAAAGCGGCAATTGTGAATATGAGCAAGGCCTTGGCCAAGGAAAATGCACGCGATAATATTCGGGTGAACGCGCTACTTCCCGGCTTTACTGATACTAAAATGACCAGCGTTTTCAAACAAGACGAAGATAATCTTAAAGCAATGCTGGATCAGCAAGTGCCGATGAACCGGATGGCGCAGCCGGACGAGATGGTTGGTGCGGTATTGTATCTGGTGTCTGATGAAGCGGCCTATACCACCGGCGCGCAGATTGTCGTCGACGGGGGGTATTTATTGTGAGTGTGGACAATGCCGCCATTGCCGTGCGCCCCGGCGAGTCGGTGGATGCGACGGCGGTCGATCGCTGTTTAAAGGCCAATATTGAAGGGCTGACGGGCCAGCCGAATATTCGCCAATACCCGTCCGGCGCGTCCAATTTGACCTATGCCGTGGATTATCCGGGGCGGTCTTTGGTGTTGCGCCGCCCGCCAAGTGGCGACAAGCCAAAATCGGGCCATGATATGGGCCGCGAATACCGCATTATGAACGCCCTCAAAGACGACTATGCGGTGCCCAAAACCCTGTTCTACACCGAGGACAGCAGCATTATTGGCGCGCCATTTTATGTGATGGAGCGGGTCGAAGGCGTGTTGATCAAGCAAGGCATCCCCGAAGAATGGAAATGGGGCGCGGCTGAGGGCCGCCAATTGTGCACGGCGTTTTTTGACAAATTGATTGAATTGCACGCGATTGATTATAAAGCCGTTGGTCTGGGCGACTTTGGCAAGCCTGAGGGCTATGTGGAGCGGCAAATCCTTGGCTGGGACAAGCGCTATGAACGCGCACGCACGCCCGATGTCGACCGCTTTGACGATGTGCGCAACTGGCTAAAGGCCAATATTCCGGCCGTTGAACACGCCCCGGCGATTTTGCATGGCGATTTTCGCATCGACAATATGATTTTGGACGCCAAGGACCCGTTTATTGTGCGCGCCGTGCTGGATTGGGAAATCTCCGCCCTTGGTGATCCGTTAATGGACCTTGGCAATACGCTGGCCTATTGGATTGAATCCAGTGACCCGCCATCAATGCGGGCCTTGGCGCGCCAGCCAAGCTGGGTGCCGGGCATGATGACCCGCGCAGAAGTACTTGAATATTATGCGCAAAAAACCGGGCGTGATGTCAGTGGTTTTGCGTTTTATTATGTCTATGGCGTATGGCGGCTGGCGGCGATTATGCAGCAAATTTATTACCGGTTTTATCACGGGCAAAGCAAAAATGCCGCCTTTGCAGATTTCGCCGGTGGGGTTAATGCCTTGGGGCAATATTGCCGCGCGGTTATTGAAAAGTCTTGAGGGCACAAGCGTTCGTCCTTTGCTTTGTCAGCCCGATTTCGACGAACTGATGGACAGCAATATGGCAGTAAGAATGGAGATAAGCGTTGAGTGATTTAGAAGAGTTTCAAGCGCAGACCAAAGAATGGCTGGCGCAAAACTGCCCGCCCGCCATGCGCAAGCCTCTGCGCTCCGAGGCCGATGCCTGTTGGGGTGGCAAGGATTTTGAATTTACTTGCCCTGATCAGAAACTTTGGCTGGAACGCATGGGTGCCAAGGGCTGGACGGCCCCGCAATGGCCGCGCGAATATGGCGGCGGCGGCTTATCCCACGAGGAAGCCAAAATTCTCAAACAGGAAATGGCGGCGATTAACGCCCGCTCGCCACTATTAAGCTTTGGCATATGGATGCTTGGCCCGGCTTTGCTCAAATACGGCTCGGAAGAACAAAAACTGCATTATCTGCCGCCGATTGTGCGCGGCGAAGTGCGCTGGTGCCAAGGGTATTCAGAGCCAAATGCCGGGTCGGATTTGGCGAGCCTGCAAACCCGCTGCGAGGACAAGGGCGAATATTTTGAAGTGACCGGGCAAAAGGTGTGGACCTCTTATGCTGACAAGTCCGACTGGATTTTCTGTCTGGTGCGCACCGACCGCGACGCGCCAAAACATAATGGCATTTCCTTTATCCTGTTCGATATGCACAGCGAAGGGGTCAGCACCAAGCCGATCACCCTCATCTCTGGAAAATCGCCATTTTGCGAGACGTTTTTCGATTCAGTGAAAGTGCCAAAAGAAAACCTTGTGGGCACACTGAATAAGGGCTGGGATATCGCCAAATATCTGCTGACCCATGAGCGGGCCATGATTGGCGATGCCGGGGGCGGGCTGTTTGGCAATCGCTCCATTGGTCAATTGGCGGTAGACAGTTTGGGCACTGACGCCCAAGGCCGCTTGAATGATAGCGCCTTGCGCGCTGATCTTGCGGGCGCCGAGATTGATGGCTGGGCATTTTTGCTGACCATGGAAAGGATGAAAGACGAGGCCAAAGCAGGCCCAAAAACTGCGCAGGGCATGGGCGCGCGCTCCTCCATGCTCAAATACTATGGTACCGAGCTGAATAAGCGCCGCTATGAATTGATGATGGCCTCCAAGGGGATGGGCGCGCTCGAATGGGAGGGCGAAGCCTCGCAGGACGGCGAATTACCGCGCGCCTGGTTGCGCACCAAAGCCAATTCCATTGAGGGCGGCACCTCGGAAGTGCAATTGAACATTATTTCCAAACGTATTCTGGGCTTGCCGGGGGCATAAATGGCATTGGTTTTAAACGAAGAAGAGGAAATGCTGCGCGATTCCGCGAAAGGTTTCCTTAAAGACAAAGCCCCGGTATCGGCCTTGCGTGCTTTGCGCGACAATGGTGATGCGCTGGGGTATTCACGCGAACTGTGGGCGCAAATGGCCGATATGGGCTGGGCCGGTATTCTGGTGCCCGAAGAATATGGCGGCATTGATTTTGGCATGGTTGGTGCCGGGCTTATCTGTGAAGAAATGGGCCGCAATCTCACCGCCTCGCCATTTTTAAGCACGGCAATAATGGCGGTTACGGCGCTGCGCACCGGGTCAGACGAGCAAAAACAAAAATATCTGCCCGCCATTGCTGCGGGTAAAAGCGTCATCGCGCTGGCCATTGATGAAAGCGTGAAACACGACCCGGCGCAAACCGCCATGACGGCGTCGGCGCACGGCAATGGCTATCGGCTGAACGGCGAAAAGGCCTATATTATTGACGGGTTTGATGCCGATGCGCTGATTGTGGCGGCGCGTACCTCCGGCGAAATTGGCGATGAAAGCGGCGTGTCGCTATTCATTGTGCCGCGTGAAACCAGCGGGCTGAGCCAAAGCCGGACCGTATTGTTGGATTCGCGTAATTATGCGGCGGCGAAGTTTGAAGATGTTGATGTGGCTGGCGATGCGCTGATTGGCACGTTGGATGGTGGCTGGGCGGTGTTGCAAGATGTGTTGCATGTGGGCCGCGCCGGGCTGGCCGCCGAATTGCTGGGCGCGTCGCAACAAAGCTTTGAAATGACCGTCGACTACCTCAAGGAACGCAAGCAATTTGGGGCCATCGTCGGTAGTTTTCAGGGGTTGCAGCACCGGGCTGCGCATTTATATTCTGAGCTAGAATTGGTCAAATCGGCGAGCTTAAGCGCCTTGCAGGCCTTTGCCACTATGCCGGCAATGGCTGGTGCGGCGTCGGCGCTGGCCAAAGCCAAAGCCGGTGAAGTAGCTATTTTGACAGCCAATGAAGCGGTGCAAATGCATGGCGGTATTGGCATGACCGATGAATTTGACATTGGACTTTACATGAAGCGGGTGCGCGCGGCGCAGGAGCTTTTGGGTGATTATGCTTTTCACGCCGATATTTTGGCACGTTTGCGAGGGTTTTGACTATGGATTTGGGTATTTCAGACAAGGTTGCGCCATTGGTGGAACAAGTGCGTACCATGGTGCGCAATGAAATTTTGCCGCTTGAAGAAGAGTATTTTACCGAAGTCGGCAAGGCCGCGGGCGGCGAACGCTTCGCCTTCACCGCGCGTCAGGAAGAGATTCGCGAAGGCCTGAAGGCCAAGGCGCGCAGAAATGGTCTGTGGAATTTCTGGCTAACCGATTCCGAGCGTGGCTATGGCCTTAGCACGGTTGAATACGCGCATTTGGCCGAGGAAATGGGTTGGTCGCATTTGGCACCTGAAGTGTTCAATTGCGCGGCGCCGGACACTGGCAATATGGAAGTGCTGGAACGTTATTGTTCGCAAGCGCAAAAGGACAAATGGCTGACGCCGCTGCTGGAAGGTAAAATCCGCTCGGCCTATGTGATGACTGAACCCAATGTGGCTTCGTCTGATGCCACCAATATTTCCATGCCCGCCGTGCTCAAAGACGGTCAATGGGTGATGAATGGCGAAAAATTCTGGTCGTCTGGGGCGGGTGACCCGCGCTGCTTGATCTATGTGGTCATGGTCAAAACCAATCCCGAAGCTCCGCGCCATGCCCAGCATTCGATGATTTTGGTGCCGGCTAATACGCCGGGCATTGAAGTGGTGCGGCCATTGACGATTTTTGGCAATGATGACGCCCCCCATGGTCATATGCATTTGCGGTTTAATGATGCCAAAGTGCCCGAAGAAAATATTATTGGCGGGCCGGGGCGCGGCTTTGAAGTGGCGCAAGGTCGGCTTGGACCGGGCCGCATTCACCATTGTATGCGCGCCATTGGGCAGTCCGAACGGGCGCTGGACTTATTGTGCAAGCGTTCGGTCAGCCGCGAGGCCTTTGGCCGCCCGCTGGCTAAACTTGGCGCGAATTATGATATCATCGCCAATTGCCGCATCGAGATTGAGCAGGCGCGCTTGCTGTGCCTGAAAGCGGCGTGGATGATGGATACAAGGGGTGTTAAAGAGGCGCAAACCTTCATTTCCATGATTAAAGTCTCCGCGCCCAGCGTGGCCTTGAAAGTGGTCGATGAAGCCATTCAAATGCATGGCGGCACCGGGGTTAGTCAGGATACGCCCTTGGCAGCCATGTGGTCGGCGTTGCGCACCTTGCGCTTTGCTGATGGCCCGGATGCGGTGCACCGTATGCAGGTGGCGCGGCAGGAATTGCGCCGCTACGTCAATGAAAAGGTGTAAATACTATGACTGATCTTTTCGATATTTCCGGCAAAACCGCTTTGGTCACCGGCGGGGCATCGGGCATTGGCCTGATGGCCAGTAAGGCGCTGGCGGCGGCCGGATGTGATGTGCTGATCGCTTCGCGCAAAGGTGCCGTATGCGAAGGCGCGGCAGCGGCAATTAACAAGGAAGTGGGCCGCGAAGCGGTGCATGGCTTCGCGGTGGATTTGGCCAGTGAAGAAGGCGTGGCGGCGGCGCTGGCGGCGGTGTCGGCGCGTACCGACAGACTGGACATATTGATGAATAATGCCGGGGCCACATGGGGGGCGCCCATTGGTGAGTTTCCCCGCGCTGGCTGGGACAAGATCATGAACGTCAATGTCACGGGCGTGTTCATGCTAACCCAGGCGCTTTTGCCATTGCTGGAAGCTGCGGCCAGCGGCGACAACCCTGCGCGCATTGTCAATGTCGGCTCCATTGTTGGCAGCCGCCCGATTGGTAATAATGCCTATTCCTATGCCGCATCGAAAGCGGCGGTGCACCATTTGACCAAAGTTTTGGCTAATGAATTGGCGGCCCGCCATATTACCGTCAACGCCATTGCGCCGGGGCCATTTCCGTCGCGTATGATGGCTTTTGTAACTGAAAATGAAGAGTTGGCCGCCTTGGCGCGCGCCGATGTGCCGCTTGGCCGTTTGGGCGAGCCGTCGGATATTGCCGGTGCCTTGCAGTTTTTATGTTCCAAAGCCGGGGCGTTTGTCAGCGGGGCTATTTTGCCGCTTGATGGCGGCCTGTCGGCCAAGCCATGAGGGATAAATAATGGTGAATAGCGTAACAAAAGAAGAATTACTGGCGGCCACAGGCCGGGATTTGGGCGCGTCGGATTGGGTGTTGATTGACCAGCAACGTATTAATGATTTTGCCGATGCGACCTTGGATCATCAATTCATCCATGTGGACGAAGAAGCGGCAGCCAAAACCCCGTTCGGGTCGACCATTGCCCACGGATTTTTGTCCCTGTCGCTTTTGCCGCATTTGATTGCCGATTTGATTTTGCGACCCGAAAACGTGGTTATGGGGATTAATTATGGTTTTAATTCCTTGCGGTTTTTAAACCCGGTAAAGGTGAATTCCAAAGTCAGGCTGCACGCAAAAGTAAAAGATGTGGTCGAAAAGTCACCGGGGCAAATTCTGCTAACCACCGAAATCAGTGTTGAAATTGAAGGCGAGGCGCGTCCGGCGCTGGTCGCCGAATGGCTGACCATGAGCATTTTAGGAAAAGGATAAATTATGAGCATTAGATTTGATGACCGCGTAGCCATCGTAACCGGCGCGGGCAATGGCCTTGGCCGCACCCACGCGCTGGGTTTGGCGGCACGCGGGGCCAAAGTGGTGGTGAATGATTTGGGCGGCGCGCGCGACGGTACTGGCGGTTCGTTATCGGCGGCGCAAACCGTGGTCGAAGAGATCAAAGCAGCAGGCGGCGAGGCCATCGCCAATGGCGCCAATGTCACCGATTATGCGCAAGTTGAAGCCATGGTCGCACAGGCCATGGAAACATGGGGCCGGGTCGATATATTGGTCAATAATGCCGGTATTTTGCGCGACAAGACCTTTGCCAAAATGGACCTTGCCGACTTTCAAACGGTGATTGATGTGCATTTAATGGGCTCGACCAATTGCACCAAAGCGGTGTGGGAAATTATGCGCGGCCAAGGCTATGGCCGCATTGCCATGACCACCTCATCCTCCGGTCTTTATGGTAATTTTGGTCAATCGAATTATGGCGCGGCCAAGCTTGGCCTTGTCGGGCTGATGAACACCTTGCATTTGGAAGGCGCGAAATATGACATTCGCGTCAATGCACTGTCGCCGGTGGCCGGTACGCGCATGACCGATGATTTAATGTCCAAGGAAGTCGTGGATGTGCTGACACCGGAATCTGTGTCGGCAGGGCTACTATATCTGGTCAGCGAAGATGCACCGCGACGTACAATATTGGCGGCGGGCGCAGGCGGTTATGCGCGGGCGATTATTACCGAAACACCGGGGGTCTACCTCAAACCCGAAGACCAAACGCCGGAAAATGTGGCGGCCAATTGGGCGGCGATAATTGCTGCGGACGGTGCCGAGGAATACACTATGGGCGGCCAGCAATCGATGAAATTTGTTGGCGAAGCGGCCAAGGCATTGGGATTGGATATTGCACGATGAAAGCGGTGGTTTGCACGCAATACGGCAAGGTTGAAGATCTGAAATATCAGGACATGCCAGACCCGATTGCCGGGCCGGGGCAAGTGGTGGTCGAGGTAAAGGCGGCGGGGCTTAATTTCCCGGACCTGCTGTTGGTGCAAGGGCTTTACCAGATGAAACCGCCAACGCCATTTGTGCCGGGCGCGGAATGCGCTGGTATCATTAGTGCGGTGGGTGAGGGCGTAAACCGTTATAAAACCGGCGATAAGGTTATGGCCTATATGATGAATGGGGCATTTGCGCAAAAAATTGCGGTGGCGCAAGAGGCCCTGGTGCCACTGCCCACCGGCATGGGTTTCGACATTGGTGCAGGCATTACCACCACCTATGCGACGTCTTATTATGCGCTAAAACAGCGCGCCAAATTGCAACCGGGCGAGACTCTGGTGGTGCTTGGCGCGGCGGGCGGTGTTGGCTTGGCGGCGGTGGAATTGGGCGTGGCCATGGGCGCAAAAGTCATTGCCGTGGCCAGTACGCAAGAAAAGCTGGATTTGGCGGCGGCACACGGCGCGCAAATGGGCATTAATTACGAAAAAGAAGACCTGAAAGCGGCGATAAAAGCGGCCACCGATGGCAAGGGCGCTGACGTGATTTATGACCCCGTGGGCGGCAAATACGCAGAACCGGCTTTGCGCGGTATTGGCTGGAATGGTCGTTATCTGGTGATCGGTTTTGCCGCTGGCGAAATCCCCAAAATCCCGCTTAATTTGACGCTGTTAAAATCAGCATCTCTGGTCGGCGTGTTTTGGGGTGCGTGGGCCATGCGCAATCCGGCGGGCCATGTGCAAAACATGAAAGAGATATTCGACATGTTTGCACAAGGCAAAATCAAGGCCACGGTGACTGCGCATTACCCCATGGAAGATTTTATGCAGGGGTTTGACGATCTTGCGCAACGCAAAGCCAAAGGTAAAATTGTCCTGATTTCGCCCTGAAACACCCCCATTTCCCCCCGATAGAGTATGGTTTTGAATATAGGGTCGGACGATGCATAACAAAATGAATTTGCCGGATTTTCGCGATGTGGATGGCGCGTATGAACGCCTGAAAGACCGGGTGGTGCGCACGCCGCTTTTGCGGGCCGACGCGCTGGATGCCGCCGTCGGTCGCCCGGTATTTGTCAAAGCCGAATGTTTGCAAAAAACCGGCTCGTTTAAATATCGCGGTGCCAGCAATCGGGTTTTGCAATTGACCGACGCGCAACGCAAAACCGGCGTGGTGGCGTTTTCGTCGGGCAATCACGCGCAAGGCATGGCCGCAGCGGCGGCGGAAGCGAAGGTGCCAGTGGTGATTATTATGCCCAAGGACGCACCGGCGGTGAAGATTGAAGGCGTTCGCGATTGCGGCGCGCAAATTGTGCTTTATGACCGCTATCATGAGAGCCGCGAGGAGATTGGCGCGCGCATGGCGGCAGAACGCAATGCCGTATTGGTGTCGTCCTATGATGACCCGATGATTATTGCCGGGCAGGGCAGTGCGGGCATAGAAGCGGCGCAGCAATTGCAAGAATTTGGCGTGGTCGCGGAAGCCTTGATCACCAATGCCGGCGGCGGCGGTCTGACCGCCGGTTTGGCGCTGGCATGGGAAGAGTTATGCCCAATTGCCAAAATCTACACCGCCGAGCCTGATGATTTTGATGACCATAAGCGCTCTTTCGCGGCGGGCGAGCGGCAAAGTAATGCCAGCCTCGCTGGTTCTGCCTGCGATGCGTTGCTGACCCCGGAACCGGGGCATTTGACCTTCACCATTAACAAGACCAGAGTGTGCGCCGGGCTGTCGGCCAGTGATGAGGAAGCTTTCGCGGCCATGCGTTTCGCTTTTCGCCATCTTAAAATTGTACTTGAACCGGGTGGGGCCATTGCCCTTGCCTGCGCGCTGCAAAAGCGGGTGCCGGGCAATGGTCCGTTATGCGTGTTTGCCACCGGCGGCAATGTCGAACCGGCGCTGTTTGCCAAGGTTTTGGGCGCGGCTTAAAAACAAGAGATAGAGGTTTGAAGCGATGTCATCAGTCGAAGTGAAAAAACGCCCGGTATATAGAATGAAACGGCTATGGCTGGCGCTATTTGCCTTGGTTGTATACGGGCTGTTGGCGTCGTGCGCGACCACGCGGGTATTGATGAAAACCGCGCCTTCCAAACCCAAGGGCGAAGTGGCCAGCCCGGCGCTTAACCTCTCCTCTCTGGATGTTTGGCAGACCAAGGATGCGCCGCATTTTCGAGCGCAATTGGAAACCCACATTTATGGTGCCTTTCCGCAAGACCTTATTCTGACCCGCAAAGATCAAAAATTGCTGGCTGGCACGCATTTTGATGATAGCGCGCGCATCACGCTGGAAACCATGGAGCTTCAAAACCCGGCTAATGGTCAAGCGCGCGAATTTGGTCTGGTTATTGTTCGTCCCGCCGGTGCCCCGTCTGACGGGCCAGTAATCATGATGGAGAATTTTTGCCCCAACCCAGCGGTTATCCCGCACCCGGATGTGCCTATGCCAAAGGGGAAGTTTTTCTCCTGTGAAGGTGATGGACTGATGGACAAGGTGTTTGGTTATTTCTTTGGTCGCTATATCACCACGCCGCCGATTGCCGATATTATGCACGCTGGCTATGCCTTGGCGGTGGTGTTCCCGTCCGAATTTATTCCCGACCATAGCGAGCGCGGCGTGCAGGTTTTGGACACTGTTTTTGCCGATCAGGATGCGGCCAAACGTACCCATGCGGTTATGGCGTGGGCGGCACAATTTTCTAAACTTTCGCAATATTTAAAGGCGGATAAGGGTTTTTCCAAAACCATTGCCTACGGCCATTCGCGGTTTGGTAAATCGGCCTTGGTGGCGGCTGCCTATGATGCGACGATTGACGGCGTGATCGCGCATCAATCGGGTACGGGCGGTGCATCCCTGTTCAAGGATCGCGACGGCGAAGGCATTGACACAATTACAGAAGGCTACCCCCATTGGTTTGTTCCCAAACTTGCCGACTATGGGCCAGACAAAGAAACTTTACCGCTGGACCAGCACTTTTTATTGGCGCTGGCCGCCCCCCGACCAGTATTGCTTGGCAATGCCCGGCGCGATGTATGGTCGGACCCCAATGGCGCATTCCGCGCGGCGCAAGCGGCATCGGCGGCCTATGAGCTTTACGGGTCTGATGGTTTGCGCCAAACGTCCTTAACAGCGTTCGACCCCAGTGCCGATATCGCCTTTTGGATGCGCCCGGGCACCCATGGCGTGGTCAAGGAAGACTGGCCGGCTTTTCTCGAATTTCTGGACGCGCATTTTAAGTGACGCCAATGGGCTGGTACATCATGATCGGGATAACACTGGTGGTGATCTATGTGATGAACCGGGACGGGCGGCGTTGAGCCGACCGCAAGGTCCTTATTACGTGATCAAGGAAGAAGCGAGCACAAAAGCGCCGGTTATTCCGCAGCAGGTCCGTCAACTTCCGTTTCAATCATGATTTTAATTTCGTCGGAAACCGCCGGAACACCAAAGCCCATACCCCAGTCGGAACGCTTAATCACACCATGGGCAGAAAATCCGGCATGGTGGTTGTCGCGCACAACGCCGCGTTTATTCAATTTTACCTCAAGAGAAACCGGATGGGTTTGGCCTTTTAATGTCAAATCGCCATGCATCACGCCCGAAACGCCATCTTCCGTCTCAAACGAGGTGGAGACGAATTTGGCGGTTGGGAAAATGGCGATATCAAACAGGTCTTTGGAGGCGGCGTGGTTTTCAAAACGGTCACTCTCCGGCGCGCCCAGCCAATAGGCCTTGTCGGCCAGCCTAATCGTCACTTCTATGCTTGATGCACTGGGATCATCAAAATCCAGCATCAATGTGCCGTCATAATCGGTAAATTCAATGGCTTGGCGGGAAAAACCCCAATGCATCCAGCTACCGCTAATGGTGGTGTGGGTTTTATCAAATGTGTAGGGCGCGGCTTGGGCCATTGCCGTGTTTGATGCGGCGATAAAGCCAGCGCAAACGCAGGCGCCGGTTAAAATCGCCCGAAACGAAGATTTTACCAGCGATGGTTTTACCATTATGTCATTCATGTGCATTTCCTCTGGGTGATATTTATGAAAGTTAGTAGCACGACCGGGCCGCGCCCCAAAGTAAATTAAAATTGAACGGCGGCGGCGTGGGGCAAGTCTTGTTTGGTCGGGATAAAGCATCCCGTATCTGCGAAATTCACCGGCGGGGTGAGATGAGGTGAGGGGCATTTGACCCTGTGGCCATGCCCCTCAAACGCCCGTCAAGCGCCCCAAATGAGAGGTATATGCGGCAAATTTTGCGCCATAAATGCCCCTCAAATCGAGCTTGTTGACCATAAATGACCCTAGCCTTTGCTGGCAATCCATTCATCGACCAGTTCGCCAAGTACGGCGAGGGGGACCGCGCCATTGGCCAACACCACGTCGTGATATTCGCGAAGGTCGAATTCTTCCCCTAATTTATCCTCGGCGCGAGCGCGCAGACGCTGGATTTCCAACATGCCAATTTTATAGGCTGTGGCCTGACCCGGCATGACGATATAGCGCTCAATGGCGTTGGTGGCATCGCTTAGAGAATTTGGTGTGTTTTCAGATAGATAATCTATCGCTTGCTGGCGCGACCAACGTTTGTCATGCAGGCCGGTATCAACCACCAGCCGGGCCGCGCGCCATAATTCCATGGCCAGCCTGCCAAAGTCAGAATAAGGGTCGGCATAAAAGCCCATCTCCTTGGGGACAAATTCTGAATACAATCCCCAGCCTTCAGAATAGGCGGTATAGCCGCCCAATTTTCGGAACATCGGAACGTTTTCAAGCTCTTGCGCGATAGAGCCTTGCATGTGATGACCCGGAATGCCCTCATGATAGGCCAAGGCTTCCGCCTGATAAGTTGGCATGCTTTCCATACGGTAAAGGTTGGCATAATAGGTGCCGGGGCGCGAACCATCCAGCGCCGGGCGTTGGTAGAAAGCTTTGCCAGCGGTGGCTTCGCGGAACGGCTCAACCGCTTTAACGATGATTTCTGCACCGGGCTTGGTGATAAAAATCTCATCAAGGCGACCGCGCATGGTGTCGATAATATTTACCGCTTCCGTGAGGTAAGCGGCGCGGCCTTCATCATCATCCGGGTAATAAAACTGCGGGTCGTCGCGCATAAAGGTGAAAAACTCCTGCAAATTACCTTTAAAACCAACGGTTTGCATAATGGTGCGCATTTCGTCGTGAATGCGCGCAACTTCGCTTAGGCCAAGATCATGAATTTCTTTGGCCGTCATGTTGGTGGTGGTCATGGCTTTCAGGCGATCTTCATAATAGGTCGCGCCATCAGGCAATTTCCATGCACCATCATCCTCGCCGGCGGCCGCCCCCTGGCGGGTCATTTCTGCCATTAAACTCTCATAGGCTGGTTTAACGCTGCCGAGCATTGCCGCTTCGGCATCGGCGATAAGTGCGGCTTTGGCGGTGTCGTCTATCTCGAGTTTATCCACCTTGCCCCTAAAGTCTGCTAGAATAGGGCTGTCAGCTCCGTCTTCAAACGGCGCGCCGCGCAATACGTTCTTGGAAGCGTCCAGCACCCGCGCATAAACGAACTTTGGCGGGTAAATGCCATTTTCAAAGCGCCGTGTGGCGTTTTGCACTTGGCCGCCAAGGTAATCGCCTACGCCATTGAGGCGGCTGATATAGGCCCGTGCGTGTTCTTCGGAGCCGATTCGGTGCTGGTTGATGAGGAAAGCGGGAATGGAGGAGTGCGTCCCGAACATCTGGTTGAAAATATAGCCATAATCATGAAAGCGCCACCCGGTCTTGGCGCGTTCGCCATTGAATTCGAACAGGCGGTAGGACAATTTGGTACCGTCATCCAACGCGTCATAGTCAAAGTCGGCGCGTAATTGCGCCAATTCGGCCATTTCAATGTCGTGGTCTTCCTGGGCGCGTGCCAATGAAGGGTCGTCCCATTTGCCGTAATCCTCGTCGCGAATGCCGATAAACGTCTTACTCATCGGCGAACGGGCAATGGCTTCGTCGAACCTTTCCTGGAACCAGGCGTTTAGTTTTTCGGACTCAGTTTGCTGGTTTTCTCCTGCATTTACAGCGGCTTGCGATTTACCCGCGGCCTCATTTGCGGCCTGATTGGCGGGCGGGGTGCAGGCGGTGAGAAGTGCACAAAGGGCGGCACTGGCGGCCAGAGATTTTAGGGACATAGAGGAACTCCGTTAAGCGTTGATGACATTGTATTCTCACCTTCGCAAACGCATTTGGTGAGGTTTTGTTAACCATAACCGGCGCACTTTGCGGTGTCGAGGCAAGCTGATCGGGAGAAACTCGTGAACGGCGCAGAAGTACTGGATATTGCACGCGATTCCATATGGTTGGTATTGCAAATGTCGGCACCGGTTATGCTGGTCGGCTTGGTGGTTGGCGTGAGTATCGCTTTGCTGCAAGCTCTTACCCAAGTGCAGGAAATGACCTTGGTGTTCGTGCCAAAAATCGTGGCCATTTTTATATCGCTATTGGTATTTATGAAGCTGATGGGGGCGCTACTGGGCGACTTTATGGTGCAGATCGCTGATCGCGTTTCGGCCATGTAATTGTGGAAGATCTGAACCTCCCCGCGTCGCTGTTTGCAATATTATTGGTATTTTCGCGCGCAGGCGCGATCTTGATGTTGCTGCCGGGCTTTGGTGAGATTGGGGTGCCATCGCGTATCCGGCTGGGATTGGCCTTGGCGGTGTCGTTAATTGTCGGCAATATCGTCGGTGATGTATTGCCGCCAATGCCGGATCAGGTGTCAGTTTTTGCAGCATTAGTTGTCCAAGAAGTGCTTATCGGTTTGTTTTTTGGCGCTTTAATGCGGATGATGATGAGCGGCCTCGTGGTTGCTGGTCAGGTTGCTGGCATGCAGACCGGCTTGGCCTTTGCGCAATCTTTTGATCCCAGCCAGGGACAGCAGGGCGCTATTCTGGCCGCTTTTCTTAACCTAACGGCGGTGACCATGATTTTTGCCACCGGGCTGCATCATATGTTCCTCACCGGCATTGTCGGCACGTATGCGATTATTCCGGCGGGCAGTATTCCGATGCTTGCCGACGTGGCGAAGCTGGGCACCGAAGTGGTGGCGCAATCCTTTAGGGTTGGGTTGCAGATGGCCGCACCGCTTATCGCCTTTGGCTTGATATTTTATCTGGCTTTGGGTGTGCTTTCGCGGTTGATGCCGCAAGTGCAGATTTTCTTTGTGGCTATGCCGGCGAATGTTTTTGCCGGACTGGCTATTTTTGCCATCAGCCTCGGGGCGATTTTGAGCGTGTGGTACCAACACATTGAAACTTTTGTGCAGAGCTTGAACTGATGGCTGATGATCAGGACCAGAGCCAGAAAACTGAAGACGCCACCCCGCAGCGATTAGCGGATGGTCGCAAAAAAGGTGATGTGGCCAAGTCGCAAGAAATTCCGTCATGGCTGTTATTGGCGACGACCACCCTTGTTTTGGCAGTTTTTGCGGGTCCGGCAGCGCGGTATTTCAGCAATTGGCTGCGCAGTTATTTTGAGCTTTCGTCGCAATTTGTTGTCAACGCCGCCAGCGTTCGGCAATTAGCCATAGACGCCTCCGCGCAGACTTTGCTGGGGCTGGGGATGATTCTGGCGCTGTTAATGGTTGGGGGCTTTGCCGGGCATGTATTGCAGGTCGGGTTTTTGTGGGCACCCGATAAAATTACGCCAAAGCTTTCCAAGCTATCACCGATTGAAGGCGCTAAGCGGGTGTTTGGGATGCAGGCTTTGGCTAATTTTTTTAAAGGTCTGGCCAAGATGGGCCTGGTGGGCGTTGCCGCCATGGCAGCAGTGTGGCCGCGTCGCGACATATTGATGACGCTTCCCTATCTGGACCTTGAGGCCCTGTTGCCGGTGATACAGGAAGCGGCGATTGTGTTGTTGATGGCGGCATTGTCGGTGTTTGCCCTGGTGGCGGCGGCTGATTATGCGTTTCAGCGCCACAGCTTTCTCAAGCGCATGAAAATGTCGCTTAAAGACGTAAAAGACGAGCTAAAAAACTCCGAAGGCGATCCTCACGTTCGCGCCCGTTTGCGCCAGGTTAGGGCCGAGCGTTCGCGCCAACGCATGATGCAGGCGGTGCCCACGGCCAGTGTGGTCATTGCGAACCCAACCCACTTTGCGGTGGCTTTGCGCTATGAGCCGGGGGAGACAGTCGCGCCTATATGTGTTGCCAAGGGCGTGGATGCTTTGGCTTTACGTATAAGGGAAACGGCAGAAGGTTCGGGCGTGCCGGTGATTGAAGACCCACCCCTGGCCCGGGCATTGTATGCGACGACAGAGATTGATCATGAAATACAAGGCGAGCACTTTAAGGCAGTCGCAAAAATCATTGGCTACGTTTTGTCCTTGGCGGAACGGCGTAGAAATTAGATGCTGATGGTTGTGCGTTCTGTGATTCTCTAAAGCAAGCAAGATGTTGATACGTGGGGATCCCCACGAAGGAGCCGAACATGCAAGGGGAAGTTGATATCGTGAAGCAAGAGATGGATGGTGGGTTGATTAGCCAAATGTTTCAACGCATCCGCCGCACGCCGATGTCGCGCATTCTGGTGTGGGCGGCGGCAGGCCTTGCTATCTTTGCCGTCATCATTGCCCTGGTCTTGCCAGAGGAAAGCGGCCCAGCGGCTTTCGTGCTGACTTTTGGCATTGCCGCGGTATTGTTTGTGGTGCTGTACGCCATGGCGGCGGGCAATGCGGCCTTTGCGCAAATGGCACCCGGTGGCAGTGCCCAAAGAAGAAGCAGAATGGCTTTTGCCAGTGAGGCGTTGGATGTCGCTCCCGAACCCATTCTTATTACGGGCGCAAATGGTGACCCGGTATTTGCCAATGCGGCCTATCGGGCGCTGGCGCGTACCGCGGGGCAAATGGGACAAAGTACCCGCCCCGTTCCCTTTGAGCGCATATTGGGCGCACACCCCGGGTTTTCGGCCATTGCGTTTCGGTTGGCGCGCGCGGCGCGGTCTGGGCAAGTCAGCTTTGAACGCCTGCCTGCCTTTGAAGGGGTGGATGGCATGTGCGAGTTGGATGTCCATATTCAACCCTTATCGGCTGACCGGGCATTGTGGCGCATTGTTGATAGGTTGGTGAAAGAAGACAGCGACCAGCCGTCGGTGGCACCGCAAAGCGGATTATCATTATTAGACGAAGCGCCGGTTGGGTTTTTCTCTGCCGATGAGAAAGGCAATGTGCGCTATATGAACCAGACCCTGCGCGATTGGCTGGGGCTCGCCAGCGATTTGCCACCGCCCAATGTACGTAGCTTTGTACCCCAAGACGCGGCAAAGGTATTGAACCGAAAAAGCAATCGAACGGTGCGGGTAGAGGTGCGACTTAAAACCAGAGATGGCATCGAAACACCCGCTGTGGTGGTCACCAATTGGCCTGCGGATTCCAGGGGGGCGCATTCGCGCTCTATTATCTTTGGCGCGGCGCAGGGCGGACAGGCACCGGCGGCCATCGCCCGGGTTGATACCCCGGCTATGGCAAATGTTGGCCGCTCTATTGATGAAATGTTTATGGCGGCGCCATTTGGTGTTGCGCGCTTGGACGTAGCTAACCCAAATACGGCTATTATTGAAGACGCTAATCCGGCGCTTTTGCAAATGACCGGTGGCAACGCCACGCCGGGTTCCGCGTTTTTGGCAGCTTTTGCGCAAAATGACGAGGGGCAGGCGGCGTTGGGTAACCTTGAAAACGCGCAAGGGGGGCCGTTCGAGCTGCGGCTGAATGGCAAGAACGGAAAGGCGGTGCATCTTTATATCGCCCCGGATCGGGCCGGTCGTTCTATCGCGTACATTGTTGATATGTCGTCTTGGAAAGAGATGGAAACCAATTTGTTTCAGGCACAAAAAATGCAGGCAGTTGGTCAATTGGCCGGAGGCGTTGCGCACGATTTAAACAATGTTTTGACCGCCATTCGCATGAATTGCGACAATTTATTGTCGCGGCATATGGTTGGCGACCCGTCCTATTCAGGCTTGCAAAAAATCAATGAAGATGGCGTTCGTGCAGCGGCTCTGGTCGATAATTTGCTGACCTTTTCGCGCAAAAAAACCGTGCGTTTGGTGCCGCTAAATCTGACCAACACCCTCACCGATTTTGGCCATATGCTAAAGCGCATCATGCATGAAAGCGTGCCTTTGGAGGTGGTGCATGGCAGGGATCTGCCGATTGTACGCGCCGACAAAGGGCAGATTGAAATGGCGGTGATGAATTTGGCGACCAATGCCAGAGATGCCATGTTGGAAAATGGCGGTGGCAAATTGCTTATTCGCACTTCGCGCCAGGAAAGTATTCCCGCAGAAGCGGTTGGAGATGTTTCGGCTATCGACGATTTACCGACGGGCGCGTGGGCGTTGATCGAAGTGGTGGACACCGGCACCGGGATTGATGAAAAAACGCTGGCGAAGGTTTTTGAGCCATTTTTTACCACCAAGGATGTTGGCAAAGGAACCGGGCTTGGGCTGGCGACGGTGCATGGCATTGTCAAGCAATCCAAAGGCTTCTTGCACCCGATCAGCATTGTCGGCAAAGGTACCACTTTTCAGATATGGCTGCCAGAATGCCTGGACGCGGTGGAGAGTGAGAATTCGAGCGCCACAGTCAGCCCACCAAAAGAGCGCAAGCCAAAGGATTTGGCCGGGCGTGGACGCATTTTGTTTGTTGAAGACGAAGATTCGGTTCGCTCAATAGCGGTCAAAATACTGATCAATCGTGGTTATGATGTGCTTGAGGCGGAAGATGGGGAGAAGGCTTTGGAGATTGCCAAGGCCAATGCCGGCAAGATTGATTTGATGATTTCTGATGTAGTTATGCCGGGTATGGATGGCCCACGATTGCTTGAAGAAGCGCGACCATATCTGAAAGATGCGCGAATCGTGTTTATCTCTGGTTTCGCGCAGGAAGAGTTCTCTGATACGCTGAGCAAGGACGCAGAAATCAGTTTTTTACCAAAGCCATTTTCGCTAAAACAGTTAGCGGAGAAGGTCAAAGAAGAGCTAAGCTCTTAAAAACATACAGTGTTTCATGAAAGATATTGGCGATATAATATTTTAAATGTTCCTATTGTGTTCTGAGAACAAAGAAGGTACAAACGCTTCATCGTCAGGCTCCGTCAAGGGGCGAGAGAATGGAGTATACTAATGGCCAAGGCATCCCTCAAACTTGTAGGAAAACCGGACGTGGATAAACAAAAAGCACTCGAAGCAGCCCTCAGCCAAATTGATCGCGCCTTTGGTAAGGGGGCCATTATGAAGCTTGGGCAAAAAGACTCTATGGACATTGAAACGATTTCAACCGGGTCTCTTGGTCTGGATATTGCCCTTGGCGTTGGCGGTGTACCCAAGGGCAGAGTTGTTGAAATTTATGGCCCCGAAGCTTCGGGGAAAACCACACTGACCTTGCACACGGTTGCTGAATGTCAACGCAATGGGGGCGTGGCGGCCTTTGTCGATACGGAACATGCATTGGATCCGGCGTATGCGGCCAAACTTGGTGTTGATGTTAACGAGCTTTTGATCTCGCAACCGAATAATGGCGAGGAAGCTCTTGAGATCACCGATACGCTGGTGCGTTCGGGTGCTGTTGACATTGTGGTCGTTGACTCTGTTGCGGCGCTGACCCCGCGTGCAGAGCTTGAGGGCGATATGGGGGATAGTCTTCCCGGTTTGCAGGCCCGGTTGATGAGCCAGGCAATGCGCAAGCTCACAGGTTCTATTTCTAAAACCGGGACATTGGTGATTTTCACCAACCAGATTCGTATGAAAATTGGTGTGATGTTCGGTAGCCCCGAAACAACAACCGGCGGTAATGCCCTGAAATTTTATTCTTCGGTGCGACTGGATATTCGCCGTATTGGCGCCATCAAGCATCGCGATGAGGTGATCGGCAATCATACGCGGGTCAAGGTCGTTAAAAACAAAGTTGCCCCGCCTTTTCGTGAAGTCGAATTTGATATTCTGTACGGTGAAGGCATTTCCAAAGTTGGTGAGATTATTGATCTGGGTGTTAAAGCGGAAATCATTGAAAAATCCGGCTCGTGGTATTCCTATAATTCAGAACGCATAGGGCAGGGACGCGAGAATGTTCGAAATTTCCTTTTGGAAAACTCAAAAATTGCGGATGAGATTGAAGGGCGTGTCCGCAATGAAGCGGGCTTGATCGCGGAAGATATGCTTACCGGCACGTTGAAGACAAAAACGCCAAAATTGCCAAAATTAGACGATGCTGCAAACGGCTAAAGCTGCGAAAACACAGTTTAAGCATTATGGGCGCTTGGCTTGGCCGGGCGCCCTTTCTATATCTGCAGGTTGATAAGTATGTAGAAGATGCACGGGACTGCGAAAATGGCAAGCTTGAACGATATACGCACCGCCTTTTTGGAATATTTCAAAAATGGCAATGGGGTGGCTGCGCACGAGATTGTGCCGTCCAGCCCCGTGGTCCCACAAAATGATCCAACTTTATTATTCACAAACGCTGGCATGGTGCCGTTCAAGAACGTCTTTGTCGGCGAGGAAACACGGCCCTATACGCGCGCCGCAAGCTCGCAAAAATGTATCCGTGCCGGTGGTAAACACAATGATCTGGACAATGTGGGCTATACCGCACGCCATCACACTTTTTTTGAGATGTTGGGAAATTTTTCCTTCGGCGATTATTTCAAGGAAGAAGCAATTTTTTATGCGTGGAATTTGCTCACGGATAAGTTTGATATACCAAAAGAGCGGTTATTGGTAACCGTGTATGCCGAGGACGAAGACGCGGCAACGCTTTGGCGGAAAATTTCCGGATTTGATGACCACAAAATAATAAGAATTCCAACCGCCGATAATTTTTGGTCAATGGGCGATACTGGTCCTTGCGGGCCGTGTTCGGAGATATTTTTCGATCATGGCGAGGGTATTCCCGGTGGGCCTCCTGGCTCGCCCGACGAGGATGGCGATCGGTTTATCGAGATATGGAATTTGGTTTTTATGCAATTCGACCAACATGATGGCGAGCAGATAAAACTACCAAACCCATCCATCGATACCGGCATGGGGTTGGAGCGCATCGCGGCGGTTTTGCAGGGCGTTCACGACAATTATGATATTGACCTTTTTAAGGCTTTGATCGCTGCTAGTGAGGCGGCGTTAAAGGTCCCGGCCAAGGGCAATGCGCGGGCCAGCCATCGAGTGATTGTTGATCATTTACGCTCGGTCTGCTTTTTGTTGGCCGATGGGGTTACGCCGTCTAATGAGGGGCGCGGATATGTGTTGCGACGTATTATGCGTCGCGCCATGCGCCATGCCCACCTTCTTGGATCGAAGGAACCTGTGCTGCACACGTTGGTGCCGTCCCTCTTGGCGCAAATGGGCGATGCATATCCAGAGTTGGTGCGGGCGCAGGCACTTATCGAAAGCAATTTGCTGCAAGAAGAAGAGCGCTTTTTACGCACATTGGGGCGTGGCATGGGGCTTTTGAATGAAGCCATCACCGGTCTTGGCGAGGGTGCACAGCTTTCTGGCGACATTGCCTTCAAACTTTATGACACCTATGGCTTTCCGCTTGATTTGACCGAAGACGCCTTACGTGGCCATTCGATCGGGGTTGACCATGCCGGATTTGAAGCGGCTATGGCGACGCAAAAAGCCGAAGGCCGGGCGAATTGGAAAGGCTCCGGCGATGCTGGTGCCGCCAGCCTTTGGGACGGTGCATATGGTGCGTCCATTCCTGCCACAACATTTTTGGGATACGCCTGCGAAGCGGCAAAAGGGCGGCTATTGGCGTTGACCAAGAATGGGGTTTCGGCACCGGGTGCGCAGCCGGGTGACGAGGTTGATCTGGTCTTTGACCAAACCCCGTTTTACGCGGAAGCAGGCGGTCAAACCGGCGATACCGGGCGGATAATTGCGGGCGCTGCTGAAGTCGTTATTGCCAATACTACCAAGTCATCCAAAGGACATTTCATTCATAGTGGCAAAGTGCAAGGCGGCCCTGTTGAGACGGACTCCGAGGTCGAGCTGATTGTCGACCATGAGCGCCGCCGGGCCATTCGCGCCAATCATTCGGCAACGCATTTATTGCACGCGGCCATACGCACGCATCTTGGGTCTCATGTTGCGCAAAAAGGCTCTTATGTTGGGCCCGATTATTTGCGCTTTGACTTCACCCATTCTGGCCCGATGACTGCGGAAGAATTGGAACGCATAGAATTGGAGGTCAATGCAATTATACGACAAAATACTCCTGCTATTGTGCGCGAGACCAGCCATGAGGAAGCCATTGAGGCGGGTGCAGTGGCGCTGTTCGGTGAAAAATATGGCGACAAGGTGCGGATGTTAAGCCTTGGGACAGATATCAATGATGATGGGCGTCATTATTCTTTAGAATTGTGTGGTGGTACCCATGTCGAGCGCACGGGCGACATCGCCTTGATCAAAATCACCGGCCAAAGCGGTGTGGCCGCCGGGATCAGGCGGATTGAAGCCATGACCGGCGCCAAAGCGCTGGAATATATGCGCGAAGAGGAAAAGGTACTGCAAGGCGCGGCGGAGATATTAAAATCACGGCCTGTGGACCTTGCCAAAAAGCTGCACAAGCTTGTTGAAGAGCGCCGGGCTTTGGAAAATGAAGTGTCATCATTGCGTAAGCAGATTGCCATTGGTGGCACCGGGCCAGAGCAGGATGCCAGTGAAGTTATAAACGGGGTGAAATTTATTGGCCGGGCAGTCGAGAATGTTCCGCCGCGAGATTTGCGTACCTTGGTGGATGAGAGCAAAAGCAAGCTTGGCTCTGGTATTGCCGTTTTTGCAACGAATAATGATGGAAAAGGTGCGCTTGCGGTTGGTGTCAGCGAAGATTTGCACGATCGGTTAAATGCTGTCGATTTGGTCCGCATTGGTGCCGTTGCCCTTGGTGGAAAAGGCGGCGGAGGACGGGCTGATTTCGCTCAAGCTGGCGGTCCTGATGGGCATTGCACCCAAGCGGCCATCGATAAAATCAAGGCGACGCTTGCCAGTTAAATAGATTATCTGACTTCAAAATGTACATTAGCTGGCCTGCAGGGCAGGCCAGCTAATGTAGTGCTGAATTTTCCTGAGGCGTTATGCCTTGGCCATCTCATTTTCCAGGTTTTGCGCCACTTTTTCCAAGAATCCGGTGGTGGTGAGCCAACTTTGCTGTTCGCCAACCAACAGAGCGAGGTCCTTGGTCATGTGACCAGATTCAACCGTGCCGATGACTATTTTTTCCAAGATTTCCGCGAATTGTGTAACTTCTGGCGTCTTGTCCAAACGACCACGATGGGCCAAACCGCGAGTCCACGCAAAAATTGAGGCAATGGAGTTGGTTGAAGTCGCTTCGCCGCGCTGATGGGCGCGGTAATGGCGGGTGACCGTGCCGTGCGCCGCTTCACTTTCTAACGTTTTTCCATCGGGAGATAACAATACGGAGGTCATCAGGCCTAAGGAGCCAAATCCTTGTGCCACCGTGTCTGACTGGACATCGCCATCATAATTTTTGCATGCCCAAACAAAGCCGCCGGCCCATTTCATCGCACAAGCCACCATGTCGTCTATCAGGCGGTGCTCATACCATATTTCAGCCTCTTCAAATTTTTCTTTGAATTCTGCTTCGTAAACTTCCTGAAACAGGTCTTTAAACCGTCCATCATACGCCTTGAGAATGGTGTTTTTGGTCGACAGATAAAGCGGCCATTTCCTTTGTAAGGCAAAGTTTAGCGAGGCCCGGGCAAAATCGACAATGGACGGGTCAATATTATACATGCCCATAGCGACGCCGCCGCTTTCAAAGTCAAAGATTTCTTCTTCTATAGTCTGATCGCCGTCCGAACTTTCCCATTTCATACTCAATTTGCCTTTGCCGGGAACAACAAAGTTGGTTGCCCTATATTGATCCCCATAGGCATGGCGGCCAATAACAATGGGCTTGGTCCAGCCAGGCACGAGGCGCGGCACATTGGTGCAGATAATGGGTTCGCGAAAAATTACGCCACCGAGGATGTTGCGGATCGTGCCATTGGGGGATCTCCACATTTTCTTGAGGCCAAATTCCTCTACCCGTGCTTCGTCCGGTGTGATGGTGGCACACTTAATACCAACGCCGGACTTTTTGATGGCATTTGCCGCGTCAATGGTGATTTGATCATCGGTGGCATCACGTGCCTCAATGCCCAAATCGAAATATTTCAGATCAACATCAAGATAAGGAAGGATCAGGGTCTTCTTGATCATATCCCACATGATGCGGGTCATTTCGTCGCCGTCGAGTTCGATGACCGGGTTTTTTACTACAATTTTTGTCATAAGCGTTTTCCCATTTTTGCGCGCGCGGGGTTTATGCTGTTTTTGCCCCAAATATCGCCTGCGATGTAAAAGAACCTTTGAGCGAAGCGATAGCACCGCTATCTGTTGGGGAAAAGAGCATATACTGTATGCATGCTCACAATTGCGAGACGTGTTAGTGATTACATCCACCATCAACCAACCGGCCATCATTCTTGTTAAACCGCAAATGGGCGAAAATATTGGCGCCGCCGCGCGAGTCATGGCTAATTTTGGGCTGCACGACTTGCGGCTTGTGGCACCGCGCGACGGATGGCCAAATCCGAAGGCGCAGGCCATGTCTGCCGGTGCGCTTAAGGATACGGGACCCGCGCGGGTCTATACCGATACCGCTGCTGCTATTGCAGATTGTGCCGTTGTTTACGCCGTATCTGCGCGCGTAAGAGATATGGAAAAAGATATTTATGGACCGATTGAGGGGTGTGCCAAATTACGCGCTTTTACCGGGCAAAATACCAAAGTGGCATTGTTGTTTGGCGCGGAATCGTCCGGCTTGAATAATGAAGATGTTGCCTTGTGTGACGCTTTAATTAGCTATCCGGTCGACCCGGCTTTCAGTTCACTAAATTTGGCGCAGGCGGTTGCGGTTTTTGCGTATGAGTGGGGGGCAAATCGCGTTGATGTGACGCCGCACACGCGGACGGCGGATATTGCCAATAAAAAAGATCAGATTGGCCTTTTCGAACATCTTGAAAGTGCATTGGCGGATGCCGGGTTTTTCTTCCCGCCGGAGAAAACCCCGGTGATGAAGCAAAATATACGAAATGCGTTGATTAAGGCTCGGTTGACGGCGCAAGAAGTGCGCACATTTCGTGGAATTATACGGACATTGGTAAAAGGGCGCGGCCGTCGCTCTTAGAAAGACGACCTAAATTCCAGCCACCAGAGGTTTTGAAAATTGATAAAAAAAAGCCCCCGCCAAACGGCAGGGGCTTTTTCAATAATGGTATGGATTAATTTGGGCGTGGTATGCCTAAAGCATCCATGGTTTCGAAGGTCAATTGACCTACGATAAAGCCGTTATCACGTTGGAATTTTTCCATGGCACGCAAGGTTGACATGCCGAACACGCCGTCAACATTACCGGTGCTATAGCCGCGGCTGGTGAGCCCTTGTTGAACCGATGCAATCAACTCAGGTGTTGAGTTGGTGTCACAGATAACTTCACGCCATTCCAAATTACCGCCACTGACAATGCTAATTTTCTCAATGGTTTTATAAGTTGCCGGAATGGTGATGGTTTCGGTCCGCATCGGCGTAACTTCTCTACGCACGCGAATAGTGGTGTATTCTGCAGCAATGATTTCTTCTTCAACACGAGGCGGAACAGAAACAACCTGTTTGGTAATGGTTTCATACCGTGCTGGAATAACCGTGTCTTCGGTGCGCTCGCCAGAAACAAGACGCTTACGGGTCACTGTTTTGTATTTAGGCGGCACTTCAACTTTACAAAGGATTTCACCGGTAGGCTGAACGATGGTTTGCAGCAAGGAACCATCGGGTCCGTACATGCGGCCATCATGATCCCGGCGATAACCGCCATCACCAATCAAACCAGCACCTGGCTTCCACGTGGTGAAAGCAGGGCGAACCAGAACTTGTTCTTCATACTCTTCATAGACCGCAGCAATAACCCGTGATTCGGTTTGTTGTTGCTGAACGAGAACCTGCTCGGTGATGGTTTCGTAGGTAGCTGGAATGACGCGGTAATGCGTTGAAGCTTCCTTGATCAGGATTTGCTCTTCAACCAGTTCATAGGTTGCAGCAGCAATGCGCAATTCCGTTGTTGCAGGCAGGTCAATAACCTGTTCGGACGTTGTTTCGGTCAGCTCAGGAATGAGTATCCGTGAAAAGCACTGGCCCGGAAGCGCGTTAGGCGGATAACCTGCCGCAATCGCGATATTGTCCGAAGATGAATACGAGCTTGAGCTGCTGACCTGGGTTTGCAAGGTGGAAACTTGCGACCGGGCGGCATTAAGCTCAGCTTCCAAGCGTGCAATTTCACTTGCGGAATAGCTGGAGCTGGATGTCGTTGTCGTCGATGACGTCGTAGATCCAGAACTCGTCTGTGTCGTTTCGCAAGCTGCAAGCAAAAGGGCCGTAGTCCCTGCCGCAGCCATAAGAGCGCGTTTGTAAATCATTACTATCTCCCCTTCACCCGTGTTGCAAACAGTTGCAAAACGGTCAGCCCTCATCGGCTACGCGGCAAGATGCCGCAAGTTATAAAAAGCGGGTTTCCCCAACTTCACGCTACTACACTCTATCAATGTTTTGGTGCTGCGCTAGCGAATACGCCAAATAGTTGCACGGCAAATTTAAAAGTCTGCGCCGTTGGCGATTGGTCATCGTCCCCTGACCCGCTTTGGCACAGTTTCCCCCAAAACCTGCGATAGACCGCCCAACTGTACTGTCCTTGGCGTTTTTTTAAAAGGGTAAAAACGTACCTAAATTTATTTTTTTTCAAAATTTTTGAGTTTTTTTCAAAAATCAGTGAGCAAGAAGCTAAAAGGTGCTTAAGGAATTTGGACTTTTGGGTGGCCTAGGATAAGGGAGCGGGCGAATGCTTGTTTACTGGTAGAGTTTAAGGAGATTCCTTTGATTTCTCGATACGCCCGGCCTGAAATGACGCAGATTTGGGATGCGCAAAGTAAATATCAAATCTGGTTTGAAATAGAAGCACACGCTTGCGATGCCATGGCAAATGCCGGAGTGATTCCGCAAGAAGCGGCGGAGCAAATATGGGCGGGCGGCAAAAATGTTCAATTCGATGTTGAGCGTATTGACGAAATCGAGCGCGAAGTTAAGCACGATGTAATCGCATTTTTGACGCATCTGGCCGAGCATGTCGGTGAGCCAGCGAGATTTGTCCATCAGGGGCTCACATCATCGGATGTATTGGACACTTGTTTGTCAGTACAATTAGAGCGTGCATCGGGTCTGTTGCTAAAGGGCATGGATCGGGTGTTGAGCGCGCTCAAAAAGCAGGCGTTTGAACATAAGAATTCAATTTGTATTGGTCGAAGCCACGGTATTCACGCCGAGCCCACTACTTTTGGATTGAAAATGGCGCAAGGCTTTGCCGAGTTCTCCAGAGGGCGGGAACGCTTGGAGGCCGCGCGCAAGGAAATCGCGGTTTGTGCAATATCCGGCGCGGTTGGGACTTTTGCCAATATTGACCCAATGGTGGAAACCCATGTGGCAAAGATGCTCAATTTGGCGGTGGAGCCGGTTTCAACACAGGTTATTCCGCGGGATCGCCATGCGGTATTCTTTTCTACCTTGGGGGTTATAGCGTCTTCCATCGAGCGCCTGGCCACCGAGATCAGGCATTTGCAACGCACGGAAGTTGCCGAGGCCGAAGAGTTTTTCGCCAAGGGGCAAAAGGGTTCATCGGCGATGCCGCATAAGCGCAACCCCATACTCACTGAAAACCTGACGGGGCTTGCTCGCCTTATTCGCGGGTGCGTAACCCCGGCACTAGAAAACGTCGCTTTATGGCATGAGCGCGATATTTCGCATTCCAGCGTTGAGCGGGCTATTGCCCCCGATGCCACCATTCATTTGGACTTTGCTTTACACCGAATGGCAGGCGTTATCGAAAATCTGGTCGTGCATAAAGAGAAAATGCTTGAAAACCTTAATCTTCATGGCGGTATACACAATTCTCAACGGGTGTTGTTGGCGTTGACGCAAAAGGGCGCAAGCCGAGAAGAGGCCTATAGGTTGGTACAGCGCAACGCCATGGCGGCATGGGGAGGCAAAGGCGGCTTTGAAGACTTGTTGAGAGCGGATGAGGATGTCACTGCATTTTTGCGCGGGGAAGAAATCGCGGCGCTTTTTGACCTTGGCTATCATATCCGTCATGTCGACACGATTTTTGCGCGGGTTTTTGACGATCGTTAAAAATGCTCGCGGCAATGTGATTGGTGTTGTGGCGAGTTTTCTGAGATATCCCAATGGTAGAAATTAGGAGATGTCATTGCGTTTTTATCCGGGATTGCTGGTTTTGCCGCTAATGATGGTGATGTTCCTAATGTTGGGCGTCTCTCAGCGTGCGTCGGCGAATGACCTATCTTCATCAACAATATCGGCTCCAGCAGCAGTGCAGGCGATATTGTTTCGCGCCGATTGGTGCTCAAATTGCCACATCCTTGAACCCATTTTGGAGCAGGCAATGGCACAGGTGAACGGGGTTCCCGTAGAATTAGTGGTACTTGATTTCACCAATGCGGAGCGCTGGGATCAGTCAATTGAAACTGCTCTCGATCATAATGTTGTGAAAATTTACAATGCCTATGCGGGCATTACCGGGCTGGTGGTGTTGACAGCCTCCGATACTGGTGAGCGTATTGGTTGTTTTAATCGCACCTTTTCTGCCCCGGCAATGGTACATGCCATGAAACAGGCGGTGATAACCGCAGAATCGGCGCCGCCGGGCCAACGGGACGGGCAATCAATGTTTTGCCCACCGGGTCGTTCCCCGCTTTAAATCGTATTTTTGGAGAAACTAATGCTCAAGCACCCGTTTTTGTTATTTTTAATTGCGGCGGCAATATTGGTCCCCGCTTTACTGGCGCGCACCGGACAGGCGCAGCCGGACGCGGCGGCAACTACGATAAGTTCAGGCCCTGAGCAACCAGTTCTCGCGGTTATGTTTTACTCAAACTGGTGTGGCTCATGCCAAATACTGGACCCCAGAATTGAAGCGATAAAACCTGAATTTGCGGACCGCGCGGTAGATTTTGTGAAATTTGATTTCTCATTTGCCTTGGTGCGCGGCAAAGCCCTGCAGGATTTGGCCAACGAAAAAGATATCCCGAATATCTATGCACAAAATAAAGGGCGTACGGGCTTTATGTTGATCATTGACCCTGAGACAGAAGGGGTTTTAGAGATCATAACTATTCGCGATAGCAAAGAGGCTATCGCGGCCAAGCTTGAACGCGCCATGCACCGCCCGGTTGCACAAGCAACCGCTCGTGCTGGGTAAAATGCTGCGCCATTAAGCGTCATCATGTCTGTGCAATTTTAAAAACGGGATCAGAGAAAAAACTGATCCCGTTGTCATATGGTAATGGGGGCTTGCGGTTAAGTGCCGATATTAAGACTCGTTATGAACCTGCTCGCGGGCCTGGGCCATTAATTCTTCCATTTTTTTGCGAATTTGATGATCCGATAAATCTAACTCGGCCGCATCCGCATCGCCGCGTAGTTTGCGGAACACATCTTCATCACCAGCTTCTTCGAAGTCGGCAATGATTACCTGCTTGGCGTAGCTTTCCGCTTCTTCTTGCGATTTGTTCATTAGCCCGCCTAGCCACAGGCCCAGCAATTTATTACGCCGGGCATTGGCTTTGAATTCCAGATTTTCGTCATGCGCGAACTTAGACTCAAACCCTTTTTCGCGATTGTCAAAACTGCTCATTTGCCTCTCCTGATGGCCGACGCTTCATTTAAGGATGACGTAGCGTGTGATGGGACAGGAATCAATAACCTTTACACATTGCCGCCGGTGGGTGGCTAAGGTATGGACAACCATGTTTGGCGCAGCGATTCTGCGTTCAACATACTCTTTTTTTGCTTTGATGCGTGCTGGAAAGGATCTGTCGAAGATGAGCCGACGCAAAAAGTTGTATGAAGGCAAAGCCAAAATCCTTTATGAGGGTCCAGAGCCCGGCACTTTGGTGGCGCATTTTAAAGATGACGCCACCGCATTTAACGCTGAAAAGCATGATGTGCTCGAAGGCAAAGGTGTTCTGAATAACCGCATTAGCGAATTCTTGATGGTGCATATTGCGCAAATGGGTATTCCCACCCATTTCATTCGCCGCCTTAATATGCGCGAGCAACTTATTCATGAAGTTGAGATCATCCCGCTGGAAGTCATATGTCGCAATATTTCCACCGGCTCGATCTGCAAACGACTTGGTCTTACTGATGGCGAGCGACTACCGCGCCCGATTGTTGAGTTTTGCCTCAAAAATGACGAACTGGGTGACCCGGTAGTGGCCGAAGAGCATATTGCCGCCTTTAATTGGGCTGGCCCGCAAGAAGTTGAGGATATGATTTCCATGACCTTGCGGGTTAATGACTTTTTGAGCGGTATTTTCGCGGCCGTTGGTATCCGTCTGGTGGATTTCAAACTGGAATTTGGCCGGCAATATGACGGCGATATGGTGCGGACAATTCTGGCCGACGAAATCAGTCCCGATTCGTGCCGCCTGTGGGATATCGTTTCGGGGAAAAAACTCGACAAGGATCGCTTCCGCAAGGATCTGGGCGGCGTTACTGATGCTTACGCAGAAGTGGCGCGACGTTTGGGGGTTATGAAGGATCAGCCGAATTTGAAGGTGATCTCCAACGGAGATGCCGAATGAAAGCCATCGTCCATGTGCGGCCGCGCAGCGGCGTGCTTGACCCTCAGGGGCAGGCGGTGGCTGGCGCGCTGAAGCATTTGGGCTTTGATGAGGTTCTTGAGGCCCGGCAAGGCAAGGTCATCGAACTTGTTTTGGCGGATGGTGATGAAACCAAGGCGCGCGAACGTGTTGAGCAAATGTGCAAGCACCTGCTGGCCAACACCGTCATCGAAGATTATCAGGTCAGCATAGAGCCTTAAGAAATTGGAGCACCGGCGTGAAAGCAGCGGTCATTGTTTTTCCGGGATCTAATTGCGACCGCGACGCTGTCTGCGCATTACGCAATCATACAACGCGCCATGTACATCGTGTTTGGCATCGCGATTCACAGCTCCCCAAAGTCGATTTGGTGTTTATCCCCGGCGGGTTCTCTTATGGTGATTATTTACGTTCCGGCGCCGTTGCCGCGCGCTCTCCCATTATGGCTGCCATTAAAGAACATGCACTCAATGGTGGTTTGGTTGCTGGCATATGCAATGGATTTCAAATTCTGACCGAGGCGCGTTTATTGCCCGGCGCGCTGATGCGCAATGCCGGGTTGAAATTCGTTTGCAAGAGCGCCGCGCTGACGGTTGAAAATACCAAATCCTCCTTCACCAACGCCTATTTCGGGCAGCCCACCACTTCTATCCCCATAGCCCATCATGACGGTAATTATTATGCCGATAATGAGACCCTGGACCGTCTCGAGGGCGAAGGGCAGGTGATATTTCGTTATGTGGACAACCCCAATGGGTCGGCGCGCGATATTGCCGGCATATGTAATGCCAAAGGCAATGTGTTGGGCATGATGCCGCATCCGGAGCGGGCGATAGATGCCTTAACCGGCGAGACCGGTGGCTTGGGCTTTTTTGAAAGCCTGGCTAATGCTATGGCCGGGGCGCGCAAATGAGCGGTGTGACAGATCAACTATCGCCAGCGAATTTGGCGCAAGCGCAAGAGCTGGGCCTTAGTGAAAGCGAATGGGGCGTTATTCTTGATCGCTTGGGTCGACCGCCAAACCAGGCCGAGCTTGGCATTTTCTCGGTTATGTGGTCGGAGCATTGTTCGTACAAATCCTCGCGGCGGCATTTGCGAAAACTGCCGACGACTGGTGATTGTGTGATTTGTGGCCCCGGTGAAAACGCGGGTGTCATTGATATTGGCGATGGGCAAGCCTGTATTTTTAAAATGGAAAGCCACAACCATCCCTCCTTTATTGAGCCGTACCAAGGGGCGGCGACTGGTGTTGGCGGCATTATGCGTGATGTCTTCACCATGGGCGCGCGCCCGGTGGCACTTTTGAATGCATTGCGGTTTGGCGCGCCTGAGCACGCAAAAACCCGCGCACTGGTTTCCGGTGTGGTCGCCGGTATTGGCGGTTATGGCAATTGTGTTGGCGTGCCGACGGTGGGCGGGGAAACCAATTTCCATTCTGGCTATAATGGCAATATTTTGGTCAATGCCATGTGCGTTGGTATTGCCGATCAGGACAGTATTTTTTACTCTGCGGCCAAGGGGGCTGGTAATCCGGTGCTTTATGTCGGGGCTAAAACTGGCCGCGACGGCATTCACGGCGCGACCATGGCTTCTGCGGAATTTGATGATGAAACCGAAGCTAAACGCCCAACCGTGCAGGTTGGCGATCCGTTTACCGAAAAGCGCCTGATAGAAGCCTGCCTAGAGCTTATGCAAACCGGTTGCATTATTGCCATTCAAGACATGGGGGCGGCGGGTTTGACCTCGTCTTCCGTGGAGATGGCCGATAAGGGCGGTGTTGGCATCGCCCTCAATCTTGACCGCGTGCCGCAGCGCGAAACCGGCATGATGCCGGTTGAGATGATGTTGTCAGAAAGTCAGGAACGCATGCTGATCGTGTTGCGGCAGGGCCAAGAGGCAATCGCCCGTGAAATTTTTGAGCGCTGGGAGCTTGACGTTGCGTTGATCGGGCGCACTACGGATACCGGCCATATGGTTCTTACCCATAAAGGCGAAGTGGTTTGTGACATCCCTATTGGGCCATTGGCTGATGATGCGCCTAATTATGACCGGCCTTGGCGCGAAGCGCCGTTACGCAGTGTTTTTTCATCAAAAGACCTGCCGCCCTGTAACCCGGCAAATGCGTTGCAAATACTGATGCAAAGCCCGGATATGGCTTCCAAACGCTGGATCTGGGAACAATATGACCGCCATGTTATGGCTGATACCATCAGGGCCTCCGGCGGCGCGGCTGATGCCGCCATTGTCCGGGTGCATGGCACCGATAAGGCATTGGCAATCTCGTCCGACTGTACTCCGCGTTATGTGGCGGCAGACGCTTTTGAAGGCGGTAAGCAGGCGGTGGCCGAAAGCTGGCGCAACATTTCAGCGTGTGGCGCAACGCCATTGGCGATTACGGATTGCCTGAATTTTGGCAATCCGGAGCGTCCTGAAATTATGGCGCAATTGGTGCGCGCGATTGATGGCATGGCCGAAGCTTGCGCGGTGTTGGGTTTTCCGGTCGTGTCGGGCAATGTGTCGCTTTATAACGAAACCGCAGGCACTGCCATCCCGCCCACACCCGCAATTGGCGGCGTCGGCTTGCTGGCCGACGCAAGCAAGGCAATGGGATTTGGCGGGGCGCAGGATGGTGACGCTTTAATTTTGCTCGGAAAGACAAAAGGGTGGCTTGGGTCGTCTTTGTATTTGCGCGAAATGGAAAACCGGGAAGAGGGCGCGCCGCCACCCGTTGATTTGGCCATGGAACGCTGCGCCGGTGATTTTGTGCGCAGCGTTGTTTTAGCCGGTGAATTAAGCGCCGTGCATGATCTGAGCGATGGCGGTTTGGCTTGCGCCGCGGCTGAAATGGCCTTGGCCAGCAAAATAGGGCTGCATTTACGTGGGGGTGACAGGCTCAGTGATGCGGCGTGGTTCTTTGGCGAAGATCAGGGGCGCTATTTGTTGGCAGTAAAGCCGTCGCAGGTCGAGGGTGTGTTGTCAGCTGCTAAAATGGCAGGGATTGAAGTGGAACAAATTGGTAGTGTCGGTGGAGATAAAATAGTGTTGAATGGCGCGCCATTGGCTCTTGACGCTCTGCGCGATGGTCATGAAGGCTGGCTACCAAATTTGATGGAGAATGAATAATGGCAATGCGGGCCGAAGATATTGAAGCAATGATTAAAGCCGCGCTTCCTGACGCGCAGATTGAAATTGTCGACCTTGCCGGTGATGGCGACCATTATAAAGCCAAAGTGGTCTCAAAATTGTTTGAAGGTATGAGCCGCGTGCGCCAACACCAATTGGTTTACGCGGCGCTTAAAGGCAAGATGGGCGGCGAGCTTCACGCTTTGGCGCTGGAAACCGCGGCGCATTGATAATTTGTGCCGGTTTGGACAACTAAGGCGTGTTTGAAGCCCCCCCCGCGTTAAGCCGCATGGCCTTTGGAGTTGCCGGACCGCATGCAACCCCTATGGTTGCTAAGAATGACACCATCACGCTCGTAGAGGCCGCCTATGAGGGCGGAATCACCGCGTTTGATACCGGGCCTTCATATGGGGCGGGCGCGGCTGAGGCGAGGCTTGGTGAGGCGCTAGCCCCCCTTGATCGCAACTCCGTGTTCATTTCTACCAAAGCTGGGATTAATGAGGCCAAGGCGAGAGATTTTTCTGTCGATGGGATACGGTTCTCATTGGATCGTTCGTTGAAACGCCTTGGCTGCGATTATGTAGACACTGTTTTTTTGCATGGGCCCGGTGCTGCGGATTTGAGCGATCCGTTATTGCAGGCGCTGGAATACGAAAAAGACTGCGGTAGGGTTCGCGCGCTTGGCGTGGCGGGGCGCGGCACCGAGATTGACGCTGCCCTGGCCTTGGGCGTGTTTGACCTGCTTATGGCACCGGTTAATGCAACGATTGGTGAGGCGGCGTTGGTGCGCCTGCGCAATGCCCGCAGTGTCGGAATAGGGGTGTTTGGTATTGAGGTGTTGAGTGGGGCAAGTGCTGGCTTGCGCTGGCCGGGCTCGGCGGCGGATTTATGGTATAGCGCGCGCGCTATAGCCCAGCGTAAATGGAACGCTCCCTCTCATGACCCGGTGCACGCCTTACAAAATGCAGTATGTGGATCACTGGCCGACATAACCATGATTTCCACTACCAGAGTAAAGCACCTGCAAGAAGCGCTAAGGGTTCTTGACGAAGCACCTCAAAATACATAGCTGTCACCTATACCTCGTTTAAAAAGGACTTTCCGCCATGACCGATCAAGCTATTATTGATCACATAAAAAATACCGTCGACGGAGCCGATGTGGTTTTGTACATGAAAGGCACACCGGTCTTTCCCCAATGTGGATTTTCGTCCATGGCGGTAAAAATTCTTGAAATTACCGGCGTGGACTTCGCGTCTGAAAACGTGTTGGAAGATATGGCGGTGCGTGAAGGCATTAAAGAGTTTGCCCAATGGCCAACCATTCCGCAGCTTTATGTCAAAGGCGAATTTGTCGGTGGCAGCGATATTATGCGCGAAATGTTTGAAAGTGGTGAGCTAAAGACGCTGCTCAAAGAAAAGGGCGTGCTTAGCGAAGCTGCTTAATAATATCTAATTTTTGATAAAAAAAGGGGACCCATCGGGTCCCCTTTTTTGTCCTGCGATATTCGATCAGGACGTATAAAATTCGACCACGAGGTTTGGTTCCATTTGAACCGGGTAGGGTACGTCGGCAAGTTCAGGAATGCGCGTATAGGTCGCAGACATGGTTTTGCCTTCAACTTCGATATAGTCCGGCAAATCACGTTCCGGGCTTTCAAGTGCTTCAAGCACGAGCGCCATGGAGCGGGATTTTTCGCGAATTTGGATGACATCGCCCGGCAGGCACCGATAGCTGGCAATGTTTACGCGCCGACCATTGACCATGACATGGCCATGGTTGACGAATTGGCGGGCTGCAAAAACTGTTGGTACAAATTTGGCACGGTAGACCACGGCATCAAGACGCGATTCCAAAAGGCCGATCAGGTTTTCAGCCGTATTGCCTTTACGGCGTTGCGCAACGCCGTAAATATTGCGGAACTGTTTTTCCGAAATGTTGCCATAATAGCCTTTAAGCTTTTGCTTGGCCATCAATTGCAGACCGAAGTCTGACATTTTGCCTTTGCGGCGCTGGCCATGTTGGCCAGGTCCATAAGAGCGTTTGTTGACGGGGCTTTTGGGGCGACCCCAAATGTTTTCGCCCATACGGCGATCGATTTTATATTTTGCACTCTGGCGCTTGGACATATCTGTCCCTTTATCGTGTCGCGGGCCGGCGTTTTTTCTTTGAAAAACGCAATTGCAACGGCGGGTTCGCGGCTATCCGTCATAAAGCGCTAATGATAAACATCAGCGAAATGGCGGCGGAACATAACGCGGCTCGTCGGCATGTCAATGCGCGAAGGCATAAGGGTAGGGTAATAGCAAGGGTTTAGGCAGCTTTGGCATCTTGGGTGGATTTGCGCATTTGCCAAAACCGCAAAGTGCGCTCGGCAGTGCTTTTGGGAATGCTATCATAGGCATCACTTATCGCCGAGATGGCGGATAGGCCGGTCGACTCACTCTTGCTCATCAACACTGTTAATGTAGCATATAAGTCTCTTGGGAAATTGGTTGCCTTACAGACAATAGCGGCTGCCTCGCCCTTGCCTGGTGTCCAGACCCGCATTGCCGTGTCATAGTCCAGTCCGGTTAATTCCGCAAAAGCCAAATAATACCGGGTCATATGATTTCGACGCGCGAGCTCTGCCAACAAAGCTGGGGTTAGCGTCTTGCGTAGTTTTTTAGCGTCCACAAAGGCGCGAGCCTCGTCAAAATCTGCGGGCTTTTGGTCCTTATCGCAAATCTGGTTTCTGGCCTGAGCAAATGCGCGATCCAATTCTGCTTCGGGAATTTTTGCATTACGCTCCATAATCCTTTCGCGCAAACGGTCTTCAACAAAAAAATACATTTCATTGAGTAAGTCCGGCGGCAGGTCTTTGTGATTGACCAACGGTGCTTGCAAAGCGTTTTGCTTTTCGGATTTGCTGACCAAAGTTTCCATTGAGTCGCGCGAAAAGCTGGCGCCGCTATTTTTAGTGAGGGCGATCAATGTGTTGGTGTCGCCTTTGGCGACGATGGCACCGGTAACTTCCTCACTCAATCGGGTCCGGGCAGAGATCGCCCGCATATGTATCTGGCCGCGATCGGCAACGATATTGGTAAGGTCAACATCACTTAAAACTGGCGAGTGCCGTAGCACCGGATCAGACACTTCAATGTCGTCATGGGCGAGTTGGCGGATTAGGCCCGGTGGTGCGGTGCTGGTACGCGCAAATCGAGTGGCAATTTCCTTGCGCAATTCGGTGTCCATCTCTTTGGTGATGGTCGACAGAATATCGTCAAAATGTTTACCCGTACTGCCGAAGGATTGAGTTTCGTCGTCGAAAAAAAGGTCAGTCACTTCGCGCAAAAGCTCGCGCCGTCTTTCACTGGATTTTTCCTGGGCAAGATCTAATAGGCGATCAAAACGTTTTACCTTTTCGGTCATTGGGCATTTACCAGATAGTTTTTAGGTTAAGAACGATATCAATCAACTATACTTTGAACCGCTTAAAAAAACCTCAATGAGATAGGTTAATTTGCATTATTTTCGGCAATGAGGGCTTCATTGCTCGCTTCTGCCGCTGTGCCAAATGCTTCGATCAGGCTTAAATAATAGGCGGCGAGGGTTTCATCGGATTCCGAGCGCAAATTTGGTGGCGGAGCATTTAGCGCTTTTAATGGTCTCCCTTCCAGGGCCCGGCTCATCACCTTTTGCCATATTTGCGCTGGCAACCCGCCGCCAGTAACCCGTTTCATAGGCGTATTGTCATCATTGCCCACCCAAACGCCGATAATGTATTCACCGGTGAACCCAACAAACCATGCATCGCGCCAATCCTGACTCGTGCCGGTTTTGCCGGCGGCCTGCCACCCGCCGAAGAGCGCGGCGCGGCGTCCGGTCCCCGCTAACACAACTTCCTGCATTAAAGAGGTCATTTGGCGTGCCAGAGCAGGGTCGTACACTTGTACGGGCTGAACCTCTGGCCGGTCGTAAAGTACATCGCCTTTGGTGTTTTCCAGCCGGTTGATCAGGAAAGTTGGGTGGAGCAGGCCGTCATTAGCAAAGACACTGTAGGCGCGGGTTAGCGCCAGCAAATTGACCTCCTGCGCGCCTAAGGCAATTGACGGTAAAGGGGCGAGGTTTTGTTCAATGCCAAAGCGTTTTCCCAGACGGGCGACGGCTGCTGGCGTGATCTGATCGGTCAATTGCGCGGCAATTGTGTTTACCGAACGCTTAAAGGCATCGCGCAGCGTCATACGTCCCCGAAACCCGCCGCCATAATTTTGTGGCTCCCAACCGTCTATTTCCACCGGTTCATCATAACGAGTGGCGTCGAAATCAACACCGCTCTCCAAAGCGGCGGCATAGACGAAGGGTTTGAATGCCGAACCCGGTTGCCTTTTGGCTTGGACGGCGCGATTGAATTTGCTGTCTTCATAGGATCGCCCGCCGACCAGCGCTAAAATGGCCCCCTTAGGGTTTAAGATCACCATCGCTCCTTGGGCGACATTGAGGGTTTTGCCGTTCGCCGCCAGTTGTTCGGCAAGCACGGTTTCTGCAAGGCTTTGGAGTTTCGGGTCTATGGTGGCCGTGATTACCAGGTCTTTGGTGCCATTGCCGACAAGAGATTGTGCGTCGGCGGCAATTAAATCAAACGCATAGCCATATTCGCTCGGCGATGCATGCAGATGAAGTTCAGGCGGTGCGGCCAAGGCATTCGCGGCCTGTTCGGCTGAAATATAACCGGCAATTTGCATATTGCGCAGCACTAAATCGGCACGGGCTTGGGCCTGCACGCGATTTTGATTCGGGGCGAGGCGGCTTGGTGCTTTGGGCAATCCGGCCAGAATGGCAGCCTCGGGCAAGGTTAACTCGGTTGCCGGCTTGGAAAAATAGCGCCGTGCTGCCGCATCGACACCGTAAGCGCCGCTACCAAAATATACGCGGTTGAGATATAGCTCCAGGATTTCGGTTTTGCCGAGGCGTTTTTCCAATTGTGTGGCCAACAATACTTCTTGCAGCTTGCGCTTAAAGGTTTGTTGTGGGGACAATAAAAGCAATTTCACCAATTGCTGGGTAATGGTGGAGCCGCCCTGGACGGTTCGCCCGGACTTGAGGTTGGCGAAGGCGGCGCGGGCAATCGCACGAGTGTCGACGCCGCGATGAGAAAAATATTGCTGATCTTCAATGGCTAAAAAGGCCTGCGGGACAAAGGTCGGTAAATCCGCGATCTTTATAGCCCGTCCATAATGCGGGCCACGGGTTGCTAATTGCGTACCGTCTTGATCCAGAAGCACCAGCGACACGGTGCGCTCCATCGCCCAAAGCTGGTCGAGATCCTCGGGCAAAGTGGGGATGTCAGCAAAAAAATGTCGCCAGGCGAGAAAGGAGCTAAACGCCAATCCAAAAATAAAAATTGAAAGGCTCAAGCCAAGCCACCGTAATACGGAGAGGCGGCGTGTGTGTTTTTCACTTAAGAGATCGGCGCGAAATGCTGGCATGAAGCGGTAAGACCACGTAAAAGCGGCGAGAAGTTGTTCGGATGTGATCTATACCATGAGGCCTATGCAATCCAATCCGTTTTGGCGGGAAAAACCACTCGACGAAATGACCAATGAGGAGTGGGAGTCCCTGTGTGACGGGTGCGGCAAATGCTGCATGATCCGGCTCGAAGATGAAGATAGCGGCAAGATTGCTGACACCAATATTGCCTGTAAATTATTTGAACGTACCGAATGCACCTGCTCTGACTATCTCAATCGCTGTACGCTGGTTCCAGATTGCGTGAAATTGACTCCCGATAATCTGGCCGCTTTGGACTGGATGCCTAAAACATGCACATACCGCTTGGTGTTTGAGGGCTATGAATTGCCGCCATGGCACCATTTGATAACCGGCGACCGCGAAAGTATCCATCAGGCTGGCATGTCGGTTCGTGATCGCACCGTGAGCGAAGAGGAAGTGGCTCCGGATGATGCCGAGCAATACCTGATACAGTGGCCGGGCGAGGCGTGACCGGGGATTGTTTTGCATAAACTCCCGCCTTCATAACGGTAAGGCGCTGAAAACAAGCCAATAAATTTTCGAATGTGGAATGATATCCGAGGGGGGCGCTACTCGGGTAGACTACGTCCATGGTCAGGAAATGCGGTTGAGGCCGGATTTTTAATAAAACATCCTGATCGTAGCCGCTTCTTTTAAGCGCAACAGTTATCAACATCACGATGGGAGATGGGCGGCTCCCAAAGGAGTGCGTTTGTCTGCCACAGCCCCGGTGCTTCATGCGGCCTTCATTGCGCGATTGGGGCTGCGCAAGGTGAAAACATTTGCCCAGAACCTGTCGACGGCGGAAGTGCGGTTTTTGACCTTTTATTGGCCGTTTTGGGCACGCGAAAATCAGCTCCCGCCCACCGGGGAATGGAAAACCTGGCTGTTGATGGGCGGCCGCGGGAGCGGCAAGACTCGGGCCGGGGCGGAGTGGATTCGCGCACAAGTGGAAGGTTCCAGCCCGCTGGCCAGTCCACGCAGCAATGGCGTTGGTGGCCATAAATGCCGCCGGGTCGCGCTGGTTGCGCCGACACTACACGATGCCCGTGAAGTTATGATCGAAGGCGATTCTGGTTTGCGCCGGTGCAGCGCCCCGGATTTCCGTCCGGTGTTTAGCGCTTCGCGCCGGCGTCTGGAATGGCCTAATGGCGCGGTAGCGTACATTTATTCGTCCGAAGACCCAGATTCCTTGCGCGGGCCTCAGTTCGAGTGCGCGTGGTGTGACGAATTTTGCAGTTGGACCCATGTAGAACGCACATTGGACATGTTGCGCTTTGGTCTGCGCCTTGGCGACTTACCGCGCACGGTGGTTACCACGACGCCGCGGCCAATTGCACCATTGCGGCAAATGTTGGCGGAGGCGTCAACCGTAGTGAGCCGGGCGCGCACGGGCGACAATTTACTACTGTCGAAAAGCTTTTTAAGCGAGATTGAACACCGCTATGGCGGCTCGCTCCTCGGTCGACAAGAAATGGAAGGCGAGGTGATCGAAGACCCGGCAGGGGCTTTGTGGAATCGTGACCAGATTGCCGCTGCTTACGACCTGTCGCCGCCCGCCTTTGAACATATTGTGGTCGCGGTAGACCCGCCGGCCAGTATTGGCGAAAAGGCGGCGGAATGCGGCATTATTATTGCCGGAATGAGCCGCCGATCGGGAGCGGCGCATGCCTGGGTTTTGGCGGATCGTTCTATTCAGGGCGTTAGCCCGGAAGCATGGGCCAAAGCGGTCATGCAAGCTTATGTCGACTTTGAAGCCGATGGCGTGGTTGCCGAAGCCAATCAGGGCGGTGAAATGGTCCGTACTATTCTTAATCTCGCCGACCAAAATGCGCCAGTGAAGCTGGTCCATGCAAGTCGCGGTAAGCATGTGCGGGCGACGCCAGTGGCGGCGCTATACGAACAGAACCGGGTGCGCCATTGCGGCCGGTTCCCGGTTTTGGAAGACCAAATGTGTGCCTTTGGTGTCGACGGATTGGTCGCTGCCAAAAGCCCGGACCGGGTGGATGCTTTGGTTTGGGCCATTACGTCCCTGGTGCTGGATTTGAAAAATGGGCCGCGTTTGCGCGCCCTAATGTGAGGAAGATAATGTTCAATTTCTTTTCCAAGGTCTTCGCGCGTCCGCCTGAGGCAAAGCAGAGCGCCGCGCGCGGATTAATAACATTGAATTTGCAGGGCCAGGCCGCCTGGACGCCGCGTGACTATCTGGCCTTGTCGCGCGAGGGTTTTGCGCAAAATGCCATCGTCTATCGGTGTGTGCGCATGATTGCGGAGGCGGCCGCGTCGGTGCCATTGCAAACGGCCCACAACGACGTTAGCGCGCTTTTGCACAAGCCTAATGCAGAACAAGATCATGCCGAGTTTTTGGAGGCGCATTTCGGCTATTTGTTGCTCTCTGGCAACGGCTATATCGAGCTGGTAGCCTTGGATGGCGTGCCGCGGGAAATCTATACCTTGCGCCCTGACCGAATGAAGGTGGTGCCGGGTTCCAGCGGGCGACCGGGCGGGTGGGAGTATAGTGCCGGTGGTCGCAAACTAAGGTTTGACCGGCATTTGCATGCTGAACAAAGCCCAATATTGCATATGCGCTTGTTTAATCCCGCCAATGATTATTATGGGCAAAGCCCAATGGAGGCCGCGGCTTTTGCCGTGGATATTCATAATGCCGGGGCCAAGTGGAATAAGGCTTTGTTGGATAATGCCGCCCGCCCATCAGGGGCGTTAGTGTTGGCAGCGGCCAATAGCGACAGGCTAAGTGAAGAACAATTTGAACGCCTTAAGGCCGAACTTGCAGATGTGCATCAAGGGTCGCAAAATGCTGGACGCCCAATGTTGTTGGAGGGCGGGCTGGAATGGAAGCCCATGTCCCATGCGCCGGCGGATATGGAGTTTTTGCAATCGCGTAATGCCGCCGCCCGCGAAATCGCCCTCGCTTTTGGCGTGCCGCCAATGTTGCTGGGGATTCCGGGGGACAATACCTATGCCAATTACCGCGAGGCGAATTTGGCATTTTGGCGACAAACCATATTGCCATTGGTGCGCAAGAATGCCCGCGCATTTGAAAATTGGCTGACACCGTGGGTTGGTGCCGATGTCTCTATTGAGGTTGCGGAGGAAAATATACCGGCGCTGTGCGAGGACGTTAGCGCCAGATGGCAGCGGATATCGCAAGCTGATTTTCTAAACGATAGTGAAAAGCGTGAACTTGCCGGATTAGCCAAAGAACCCAAAGGTGTCACGCTATGACGGAGAGCACCAAAGGCGCTCCGGCGTGGCGCGTGGACAGCCACGTGAACTTCGCCCTTATCGTCACCATTATCGCGCAAACTGCGGCGGCTTCATTGTGGGCCGGGGCGGCGGCTGAACGGATCAGCCAGTTGGAGCGTCGCACGGCCAATCAGGGCGCGGTTGCAGAACGGTTGACCCGTCTGGAAGAGCAAATGGATCAAGCGCGGGCATCGCTCACGCGGATCGAAGAACGCCTCAGCCGTTAGGGTAATGACTCTCAATATAATCCATATACGTAATAAGGTATTACAGATATGAAAGAAAATAAAAAAATCACGCATATCGCGGGGTATGCCTCACTATTTGATCAGCGAGACCTTTCCAACGATTTGGTGCGTCGCGGGGCCTATTCGGCTTCTTTGCTTGGTCGCGGATCAAGTGGAATTCGCATGTTGTTTCAACATGATGCAAGCGAACCTATTGGCGTTTGGGACTTGATTAAAGAGGACCATCGCGGACTATTTGTCCAAGGCAGGGTGTTCAATGAAGGCCCGGTAGGGCGCATGGCCGCCGCTTTGGTCAATCGCGGTGCCATTGATGGTTTGTCGATAGGGTTTCGCACAAAAAGGGCAAAAAAACACGCCCAAACCCGAGAGCTTCTCGAAATTGAATTGTGGGAAATATCCATTGTTACTTTTCCCATGTTGCCGCAAGCGCGCCTGAGCGTTGTGGCGAATGCCGGGCGTGCAGCGCCCCACCCCATGGCTGTTTCGATGGCCAGCTAACCCAGAAAATGAGGACTATTGTGAAAAAGGAAAACAAGATGGCGTCTACGCCGTCCGCACTGGCCTATGGAATGGACGAATTTCGTGGCGCCTTTGAAGCGTTTAAGGAAGCCAATGACCGACGGCTGGCCGAGATTGAGAAAAAACAATCTGCGGATGTTCTGAGCACCCAAAAGGTGGATAATATTGATCGTGCTCTTAACGAACAAAAGGCGGCGTTGGACCGTATCAGTCTCGACCGCCATCGTCCGGCGCTTGAAGCCCCAACCACCCACATGCAAAGCGAAAGTAAGCAGGCGTGGGGGCGGTATATGCGTCAAGGCGATGTCAGCCGATTGCTGGAATCCAAACAACTTTCTGCCGGTTCTGATCCCGATGGTGGTTTTGTCGCCCCCGATGAAACCGCACAGGAAATTACCCGGCTTTTGGAAGATTCTTCCCCTCTTCGGCGGATTGCTGAGGTGCGGCAGGTTGGTTCTTCCAACTTTAAAAAACCAATTAGCCGGGGCGGTGCGGCCGCTGGCTGGACTGGAGAGACAGATGCCAGGGCGGAAACACAAACCCCGACTTTGGATTTGATCGCCTTTCCGGCCGCAGAGCTATATGCGATGCCGGCGGCAACCCAAACCTTGCTGGACGATAGCCTTTCCGACATCGACCAATGGCTGGCGGCAGAGGTGCAGGACGTATTTGCGGCGCAAGAAACCGCGGCTTTTGTCAATGGTGATGGCATTGGCAAGCCCAAAGGGTTTTTATCCTATGTCAATGCCGCCGATGCGGCACAGCAATGGGGTGAAGTTGGTTATGTGGCTACCGGCGTGGATGGTGATTTCGCTGCCACCGACCCAGTAGATTCGCTCATTGATCTTATTTACGCACCCAAAGCCGTGTATCGGCCAAATGCGCGTTTTGTGATGAACCGCCGCACGGTTTCGGCGGTTCGCAAGTTCAAAGACGCAGATGGTAATTATATCTGGCAGCCGGCAAATGCCGCCGGGCAACCCTCAACCCTTTTGGGCTATGCGGTTACCGAGATTGAGGAAATGCCGGGCATTGCGACCGATACGACCGCCATTGCTTGTGGTGATTTTCGCCGTGGCTATCTGATCGTTGATCGGGCGGGCGTGCGGGTGGTGCGTGATCCCTATTCGTCCAAACCATTTGTGCTGTTCTACACCACCAAAAAAGTCGGCGGTGGGGTGCAGGACTTTAACGCCATCAAACTTCTGAAATTCGCTCTGAGCTAACCCCCCTAGGCTCAAGGTGAAGGGCGGACTGCTGGGTAAACTGGCGTCCGCCCATACTTTTATATGATAAAATAAGGATGGAGCGATGAGCCTGCAAGTCGTGCTGCCGCCAGTTGCTGACCCGGTTTCGCTGGCCGAAACCAAAAAATTTTTACAAGTGGATTCCGACCATGAAGATGGGTTAATCGCCGACCTGATTGCTGCCGCCACCGAGGCAGTCGAGCGGCGCACCGGTCTGATCTTGATCAGCCGCACCTTGCGACAGACGGTTAAGGTTTGGCCAGAAAAAGGTGTTTTTGCCCTGCAAGCGGCCCCGCTCATTCAGCTATTACAGGTGCAATTTTTTGATGCTATGGGCGCGGCGCAGCTTGTCGACTCTACGGCCTATTATGTGGACGTTCAATTATCGCGCCTGATCGCGCTTGCCGCGTTTCCCTCTTTGCCTGTCAGCCATCCCGCGCAAGCCATTGAGATCGATTTTACCGCCGGGTATGGCACCAGTCCAACTGCCCTGCCAGCCTCCTTACGCATCGCGGTTTTGTTGGTCGTGCGGGATATTTACGAGCACCGAGGCGAGCGAGACGGAACATTGCTGTTACGCGCGCAGGCCTTGTTGGCACCGTTCACACAGGTGCGCCTGTGACGCCCCCGATCAAGCTTACTCACCGGGTGATGGTGCAGCAATTGAGCACCGTGCCGGATCAAGGCGGTGGTCAGGCGCGGCTTTGGAGCGACTTTCGCGAAGTTTGGGCAAATGTGAAATGGAATTCGGTCGGTAGCAGCAGTGAAAATGGTGCGCTGGGGCAGGGGCGAAGGGCGTTGCTGACTCTGCGGTGGGCCAGCGATTTGCCAGATCCCCTGCGCCTGATCATTGGCGGCAAGACCTTCCGGTTTCGGGGTAGCACGCGATTGAAAATCGGTGCCGGTGAATTTTTGCAAATCGAATGTGAGGAAAGTTTCTAATGGAAACAAATGCGCAGTGGGCCGTGCAAAAGGCGCTGTTGGCAATGCTCAATGCGGATACCAGTCTTGGCCCGATTCTTGGCAGTCCGGTGCGGCTTTATGATGACATACCAGATCAACCTCAATTTCCTTTCGCTACCTTTGATCGCGCTACCGCCAGTCCGATAGAAGCCGAGCGTCCCGGCGCTTTTGAGCATGTGATGACATTAAAATTGTGGTCGCGTTACGGCGGCAGGCGCGAAGCTTTGGAAGGCCTGCACGGTCTGCGAGATGCCATAGATGATGCCGCCCTTGTTCTCGATGGGCACCATCTTGTCGGTATTAGGACGACTTTTTCAGATATTTTCCGGGTACGCAGCAGCCGTGTTTTTGAGGCAATTCTCACATTACGCGCTGTCACAGAACCCCTCATTTAAACCAGAAGGAATTGCGCAATGGCAATGCAGCGTGGCAAGGATATCTTGCTAAAAATGGAAGACCCGGCGGGGACCTCCGCCTATCTCACTGTCGCCGGGCTGCGCGCCCGCACCATTTCTCTTAACGCGAAGACTGTGGATACGACCAATGCCGACAGCGTCGGGGCCTGGCGAGAGCTGCTGCCCGGCGCCGGGGTGAAATCGGCCTCTATATCCGGGGCTGGCGTGTTTACCGATTCAGCGGCGGATACAGCCATTCGCGCGGTTTTCTTTGGGCAAGAGGCCCGAAAATGGCAAATCATCATACCGGATTTTGGCACGCTTGAAGGAGCCATGCTGATCGCCGCTCTGGAATATGCTGGCGAGTTTGATGGAGAGGCCGTGTATAGCCTTACATTGGCCTCCGCTGGTGCCATCAGTTTCACCGCCTTATGAGCGCTCTCAATCGCGCACGCGGCGAAACCTGCCTTAAAATCAATGGCAAAACTCATACGCTTTGCTTGACCATGGGCGCGCTGGCGCAGATCGAGGCATCGTTAGATGCGGATGGACTGGAAGCTTTATCACAACGTCTTCGCCATTTAAGCGCTGTGGACATTCTGGCGGTGTTGGCGGCCTTGCTTATGGGCGGCGGCAATCCGCTGGACGATGAAAAATTGCGATCCGCACAAATTGATCCGCAAGAAACTGCCGAAGCGGTGGCCATGGCATTTTCTCTTGCGGTGCGTGAGGCGTGAGCACGGTGCCATGGGGGCAAATTCTGCAAAGCGCCCACCGAATGTTTGGCCTGCTTCCGGCGCAGTTTTGGGCGTTATCGGTCTATGAATGGCGGGCATTGCAGGCCCCGCAAAGCGGTTATGCCGATCGCCGGTCCCTTGGCAATTTGATGGGCCAATACCCCGATAAACCTGAAGAGGTAAAGTGAGATGGATATTCCCGATACCGGCACTGCAAATGATCCGACCAAAGAGGCCGGTGAAGCTTTGCAGGCTTTTGCAAATGGCCCGGCGCGCAATGCCGCTGATGCCCTGTCTCAGGTGTTTTCCCGTGCCGGCAATCGTATTTCTGCGGAACTGGAAAAAGCGGCGCAAACCGGAGAGCTCTCTTTTCGCAATATGGTGGAGTCAATTTTAAACGACCTCGCCCGTGTCGCTATCAACGATGTGATTGGCGGCGTGCTGGGCGGTGTTTTGGGTCAAGCGCTTGGTAGCACATTTGCTGGTGCCCGGGCCGAGGGTGGGCCGGTTTTGCCCGGCGGTGCGTATTTGGTTGGTGAGCGCGGGCCAGAGGTTTTTACGCCGAGTAGTGCGGGCAATATTGAGGCCAATGTTTCCAAGCCTGGTCTGGTGGTGAATTTCAATCTTGGTGAAGGCGCGGACATTGACAGTTTTCGCCGCTCACAAGGGCAAATTTCTGCGCTGCTTGCCCGCGCGGTCGAGAATGGCAGGAAACGGTTATGAGCAATTTTCACGAGATTCAATTTCCCGCTTCGGTGTCATTTGCCTCCACCGGCGGCCCACAACGGCGAACCGAGATTGTCAGTTTGGCGTCTGGCGCGGAGGAGCGAAATTCGCCCTGGGAACATGCCAAGCGCCGCTATGATGCCGGGCTGGGTATTCGCTCCATGGACGATCTTCATGCGGTGTTGGCGTTTTTCGAGGCGCGCCGTGGTCAGTTATACGGTTTTCGGTGGAAAGATTTCACCGATTTTACCTCCGCTTTGCCAACCGCCACACCAAATGCGCAGGACCAAAATATTGGTGTTGGCGACGGTGTGACTAATATTTATGCATTGTCGAAAACCTATGAGCAGGGCGTTCATAGTTATACGCGCCCGATTACCAAGCCGCGCGAAAACTCGGTGTTGCTGGCGCTTAACGGTACCCTGCAACAAGAAGGTGTGGATTATACCGTTGATCACGCACAGGGCAGCATTTCTTTTATCGGCGCCGCGCCGCCAAATGGGGCGCTGATTACTGCCGGTTTCGAATTTGATGTGCCGGTGCGCTTTGATACTTCATTTTTGAATATCACTCTTGAAGCTTTCAATGCCGGTGCCTTGCCTTCAATCCCAATTGTTGAGGTGCAGGTCTAATGCGTACGCTTCCCGACGGCATGCAAGCAAATTTGGATGCCGGTGCAACGACGCTTTGCTGGTGTTGGAAAATTGTCCGCAAAGATGGTGTGGCGCTGGGCTTCACCGAGCATGATAGTGATCTGGTTTTTGATAATCTGACATGGAAAGCCCAAATTGGTTTGCGGCCCGGCGTGTTTGAAAGCGCGGTTGGGTTCACACCCGATACCGGCTTGACGGCGGGCGCGCTGCAACAAAGCGGTATCGCAAGTGATGATATCGACGCCGGTAAATACGATCAGGCGAGCATTGAAGTTTGGCGGGTGGATTGGCAGAAGACTGAGCACCGCATTGGCATATGGTCTGGCGAAATTGGTGACATCACCCGAGGCGAACACGCCTTCGAAGCTGAAATTGCTGGCCCGGCGCGTAAACTTGGCCGTACTTTTGGCCGGGTGTTTACCAAGGTTTGCGATGCAGAATTGGGCGATGGGCGCTGTATGAAAGATATCTCCGCCGCCCCTTTTTTACGCCCATCAGTGGTGGCGCGGGTGATGAATCCGTCTCAATTTGCCATTGAGGCGCTTAATGCCCCGCAGGCGGATTGGTTTTCTTTTGGCATAGTAAAGTGGCTCGATGGAGAAAATGTCGGGCAGACCCATCGCATCGTGCAGTATTTTCGAAGCGGCGTTGAAGATGTGGTGACATTGGCCGAGTTACCGGCAAAACCGATTGCCATTGATGACACTTTGGAATTGCTTGCCGGTTGCAATAAGACGCTGGATCACTGCGCGGACAAATTTGCCAATAGCGTCAATTTTAGAGGTTGCCCGTTCATGCCCGGCAATGATCTGATTATTGCCGGACCCGTCGAAAATTCATGAATGCGATTAATGCCGACACACGGCGATGCGCCTTGCAAGAAGCAAAGCGTTGGATCGGGACGCCCTATCAACATCAGGCCAGTCTGCGCGATGTTGGGTGCGATTGCCTTGGCTTGGTGCGTGGCGTTTGGCGTCATTTATACGGTGCCGAGCCCTATAGCGTGCCCGCGTACAGCGTGCATTGGGCCGAGACTGGGGATGCGGAAACGCTAATGCTGGCGGCGCGGCAATATCTCGAGGAAATCCCTGCTGATACGGCACAGGCCGGAGATGTCTTATTGTTTCGGTTTTCCGCCCACCATATTGCCAAGCACTGCGTAATTTTATCGGCACCAACGCGCATGGTCCATGCCTATTGGGGGCAATGTGTAAGTGAAACATCGCTGACCCCATGGTGGCGCAAGCGTATTGCCGCCGCTTTCCAATTTAGAAATTAAAAAGAGTTTTCAATGGCTGAACTTGCGCTAACTTTTGCTCAGCGTGCCGCGACCAGTGTTGCGCAGGGCTTTGCCGCCCGAGCTATTTCCTCGCTCTTGGCTAAGCGTCAAGATACCGGTGCGCGGTTGGATGAATTACACGTTTTATCGTCGACTGATGGTGCGCCCATGCCAATCCCGTATGGGCGGGTGCGATTGGGCGGCCAGGTTATTTGGGTTGATCAGCCGGTAGAACACCAGATTAATAGCCGGGCCGGGGGAAAAGGCGGCCCTCGTGTTTCCGAGCGAAAATACACCGTAAGTTTTGCCGTTGGCCTGTGTGAAGGGGTGATTGATGGTGTAGGCCGCATGTGGGCAGACGGCGCGCTTCATAATGGCAGTGCGGTCAACATGCGGGTTTATCTGGGTGATGAGGACCAGCTGGTTGATCCGCTCATTGAAACCAAAGAAGGGAGTGCCCGCGCCCCGGCCTTTCGTGGCTTGGCCTACATCGTCTTTGAAGGCTTTGCATTGGAAGATTTTGGCAATCGGATTCCGCAAATTTCCATTGAAGTTTTTCGCACTCCCAAGGGGTTTGGCTCGGAAAATGTTGAGGAAAAGATTCGCGGCGTGTCGCTTATTCCCGGCTCCGGCGAGTTCATCTACGCCACCGAGCCGGTCATCACCAATTTGGGTCCGGGAAAATCAGTAACCGAAAACGTGCATTCTTTTCGCGGGCGACCCGATGTCGACATAGCTTTGGATGATCTGCAAACCCATCTGCCAAATTGCGACACCGTCTCATTGGTTATCAGCTGGTTTGGCGATGATCTGCGTTGCGGGAATACGCGGCTACAGCCTGCCGTTGAGACCGATGAAAAACAGACGGTCGATCTCGAATGGATGGTGCAGGAATTGACCCGCACTCAAGTCCCTGTGGTCTCGAAAGATGCGCTAGATCGCCCTATCTTTGGGGGCACGCCGTCGGACAACTCGGTTCTGCAAACCATCGCTTCGCTCAAAATCCGTGCCTTAGAGGTGGTTTTCTATCCATTCGTTTTGATGGATATTCCCGAGCAAAATGGACTGGCTGACCCTTATGGAGCGCCGGAGCAAGCGGCTTTCCCATGGCGCGGGCGGATTACCTGTTTTCCGGCGCCTGACCAAGCGGGCACTGTGGACAAGAGCGCCAATGTGATTGCACAAATTGATAACTTTTTTGGCACAGCCAATGCCGCAGATTTTCAGTTTGGTGAAGATACGATTGTCTATAACGGGCCAAATGAATGGTCATATCGGCGCTTTATTCTTCATTACGCAAAATTGTGCGCGCTCGCAGGTGGTGTTGATGCGTTTATTATCGGCTCCGAGCTTCGCGCGCTGACCTTATTGCGCGATGGGGTCGGAAATTTCCCCAGCGTAGCGCATTTGCGCTCATTAGCGGCAGAGGTGAGGGCGATTTTGCCGGACACCAAAATCTCATACGCTGCCGATTGGTCGGAATATTTTGGCTATCAACCGGCAGACGGCTCGAATGATGTGCTTTTTAATTTGGATGAGTTGTGGGCGGATGCCAATATCGATTTCGTTGCCATTGATTGGTATGTGCCGTTGTCCGATTGGCGTGAAGGCAATCAACATACTGATGCGGGTAGTTATAAATCCATTTATGACACGGCCTACCTTTCCGCCAATATTGAAGGGGGCGAGGGCTATGACTGGTTTTATGCCAGTGATGACGACCGGCAAAACCAATTGCGAAGCCCCATTGTGGACGGGGAATATGGCAAGGATTGGGTGTTTCGCTATAAGGATTTGCGATCATGGTGGACGAATGCGCATTTTGATCGTCCCGGCGGTATTGAAGCGACAAGCGCAACCTCTTGGGTGCCTCAATCAAAGCCTATCTGGTTTACGGAAACCGGGTGCCCGGCCGTTGATAAAGGGGCAAATCAACCCAATGTTTTTTTTGACGCCAAAAGCTCTGAAAGTGCATTGCCGCATTTTTCCCAAGGCCGCCGGGACGATTTCATTCAACGCGAATATTTGAACGCCAATGCGTCTTATTGGGTGCCGCAAACCGGCAATAACCCCATTTCATCGCTCTATAGCGGCCCGATGGTCGATGCCGGTAAAATTCTGGCATGGACGTGGGATGCAAGGCCGTTTCCGCAATTCCCCGCCTTGATTGATGTGTGGGCTGATGGGCCAAATTGGGCAAGAGGGCATTGGTTTAATGGCCGAATGGGGCTGTCGTCGCTGGCGGCCCTAATTCAAGACGTTTGTTGGCGTGCCGGCGTAGTAAATGTGGATGTGTCCAGTGTGGAAGGCTTGGTGCCGGGTTTTGTGGTGACCGGGCCAACGGATGTCCGGGCGGCACTTGAAGCTCTGTTGGCCGTCTATGGGGTAGAGAGCGTTGAGGTGTTTGATGGATTGCGTTTTCAACACATTGACCGGCAGGCGGAAATTATACCGGTTCCGGTCAATGGTCATGTCGTGGAAAAAACGGCAACAAAGTTAGCGTGTACCATGCCCGATATTGAGACGCCTCCCATAGAAACGCGTATTCAATTTTCCGATGAAAGCGCTGACTATCAACCGGCCTCCGCGAGCGCCCGGGGCACAATGCCCGCCAAACGCCGGGTATTGGATATTGCCCTGCCTTTGGTTTCTGACCGTGAATTTATCTCTATTGCTGCGCGCGATGTCTTGTCACGCGCTATTGCGACGGCGCGGTCCGCCGGAATTGCTCTGCCGCCATCTTTTTTGGCTATCGAGCCGGGAGATTTGGTGCGGCTTGATTCTCTTGACGCGCATAAGGCGTGGCGCGTGGAAAAGACCGACGATGCGGCTTTTCGAGAATTGTCATTGCGGGCGCAAAGCCCGGCGTCAACGCTGGCGGGTGTTGCCGGAAACCCTTCATTGGGGCCAATGCCGGTCACCAATCCCGGTCCGCCGGTGGTGGCGGTTTTGGACATTCCTTTATTGCCGGGAGAGGCCGAGCGTTCGGGACCAAAAATTGCTGCGTTTTCAGAACCGTGGAATGGCAGTATCTTGATTTCAGAACAAGGCAGTTTGAACCAGCGGGCCCGCCTGCAAACGCCGGCGATTATGGGCGAAGTGCTGGACGCGGTAGAGGCCGGTGGGGTTTTAGGTCGCTGGGACAATGCTACAGTCCTGAATATATCCCTTTATGGTGGCACCTTGTCTTCTGCCTCGCCTGATGATGTGCTTCGCGGCGCTAACACTCTGGCCATCGAGCACGCTAATGGCTCGTGGGAGGTGTTACAGTTTCAAAATGCCATTTTGACCGGCGCGGATACTTACGCATTGTCGGGGCTTTTGCGTGGTATTGCAGCGTCGGACGATGCCCTTACCACTACAATTGCACAAAATGCCCTCTGGGTTTTAGTCGATGACGCCAGCCAAGCCATGCCAATGCACGATTTTGAAATTGGTACCAATTTGCAATGGGTTGCCAGGTCAGCCAATGCTGAAATTGGCGGATTGGAGGAGCTGAATTTTGCATTCACCTTCGCGGATCGGGTGTCACGCCTGCCATCGCCAGTTCATTTGCGTGCGGCCATCGGGATAGATGGCGTGCTGATTTCGTGGATATGGCGGGCGCGCCGAGGCGGTGATTTTTGGGGTCCGGCTGATCTGCCATTGGTTTCTACGCCAGAACGCTATCGTTTTGTGGTGTATTCTGTGGATAGTATTGTGTGGGAAGACATTGTGAGCGCTCCACAAACCGTGATGACAGATACACAAATTGACGCCTTATTCCCCAATGGTCGCCCGGCCAAACTGGACATTGGTGTTGCGCAAATCTCTTCGGTGAGCGGTGCTGGTGTTGAAGCACGGCAATTTGTATACATTTAGCCCTTTTTTCTGACCGCTAACACGCATAGATGTGGTGGGGGAGAAATGATATGGCTAAAGACCCTTACAAAATTCTTGGTGTTACAAAATCAACAAGCAAGGATGATATCCGTAAGGCCTATCGCAAATTGGCAAAAAAATATCATCCCGATATACGTCCAGGCGATGAAGCGGCTGAAACCAAATTTAAAGAAGCCAGCACCGCCTTTGCTTTGCTTAATAATGATGAAGAGCGGGCGCGCTATGATCGCGGCGAGATAGATGCTGAGGGAAATCGCGCCGGTGGGCAGGGTTTTCCCGGACAGGGGCAAGGGCAAGGTTTTCCGGGCGGATTTGCCCCCGGTGGTTTTGACGATATTTCAGATATTCTCTCTGATCTTTTTGGCAATCAACCGCGCGGCCGCGGTCGGCAAGGCTTTGCTTTTCGTGGCGATGATGTTCGCTACACTCTTGAGGTTGAGTTTTTGGAGGCCGTTAATGGCGCTTCAAAACAAGTGCGCATGAGTGATGGTAAGCAGCTTAAAATCGCCATTCCGCTCGGCACCAAGGATGCCGACCTCCTACGTTTGCGCGGGCAGGGCAAAGCTGGCGTTGGCGGCGCCCCCAATGGCGATGCCATCGTTGAGATCAAGGTTAAACCTCACCAGCATTTCAAACGTGAGGGCAGCACAATACGGCTGGACCTTCCTATTACGCTGCAAGAGGCGGTGCTTGGCGGTAAGGTTTCTGTGCCGACACCCGCCGGTGCGGTGACGTTAACGTTGCCCCCGAACACTTCCTCTGGAAAAGTATTGCGGTTAAAGGCTAAGGGCGTTCCCTCGCAAAGGGGGAAAAGTGGTGATATGATGGTCAGGCTTTTGATTGTATTGCCGGACGAGGTTGATCCTGAGCTGAAGAAGTGCCTTGCTGCGTGGATGCCAAAAGCGAATTATAATCCAAGGAAAAGCTTGGGCGGATGATATGTTCACACACCGTTCAGGACTGTTAAGGCAATAAGTCAATCATGAGGAAACTTAATACCATATTTGCGTTGATCGTCCTGCTGAGCAGCTTTGCATATTCGCAACCAGCTTTCGCGCAAGGCCGAACCGTTTTTGCACAGCGCCTAACCGGCGATCAGGCACGCAATGCCTGCAAAAGCGGCGATGTTTTGTGCGCTAAAGAGGCGTTGCGCATTGTTAAAAAACGCTATCCAGACCTCAGACACAGCAATACTTACTTAAAAAACGGCCCGAGCGGCAATCCGCAATATGTCGTGAAAATGATAAGTGCTGATGGCCGCATGGTTGAGGTTAGTGTAGATGCGCGATCGGGCAGAATTTTAGGTTCGCGGGGAAATTGATATGAGATTACTTGTTGTTGAAGACGATCCCGATCTGAACCGCCAGCTTGTTTCCGCTCTTGAGGATGCAGGTTATGTTGTCGATAAAGCCTTTGATGGAGAGGAAGGACTGTTTCTTGGCGAGTCCGAACCTTATGACGCTGTGGTGTTGGATCTGGGGTTGCCCGAAATTGATGGCGTAACGGTATTGGAGCGGTGGCGGCGGGCCGGATTATCATTCCCAGTATTGATACTCACAGCGCGCGACCGCTGGAGCGAGAAAGTTGCTGGTTTTGACGCGGGCGCTGACGATTACCTTACCAAGCCTTTCCATACTGAAGAATTGCTGGCTCGATTAAGAGCGCTGGTGCGCAGAGCGGCGGGACATGTGACGTCGACCATCGAAATTGGCGATATGTCAGTAGATACCAGAGGTTCACGGGTTTTTCTGGACGGTGCCCCGGTTAAGCTCACTTCTCATGAATTTAGACTGTTGAGCTATATGTCGCATCATGCAGACCGGGTTATTTCGCGCTCCGAGCTTACTGAGCATATTTATGATCAGGACTTCGACCGGGATTCGAACACAATTGAGGTGTTTATCGGTCGGCTTCGCAAAAAGATCGGGACGGACCGCATTCTTACGGTGCGTGGATTAGGGTATCGTTTGGTTGACCCATCATCGGTGTCGTGAAGCTTAGAAAGTCACTGGCTGCTAGGTTAATCCTCGGTGCGGCCCTATGGACCGTCTCCTTGCTGATCGCCGGTGCTTTTGTTCTAACCACGCAATATCGCCAATCGGTTGATAGGGTGGGTGATGAAAGGCTCAATGCTGTTATTGAATCTTTGGCCGCGTTTTCCGAGGTCAATGCGGATGGACAGTATTTTTTGGTCCGCTTGCCCGGCGATCCGCGCTTCGAGCGGGTGTTTTCTGGTCAATATTGGCAGATATCGTTAATTACCGACAAAGGTCCAATACCCGCCAATCGCTCTGAATCCTTGTACGATAGTGATTTGAATATTCCGCCGCAGATTATCGCGCAGGCCAAGGACGATGCCGGCAATAATGTTGAACTGGATCTGGTCGGGCCTGATAGCGAGCCACTACGATCGTTGACACGGATAGTGCTGCTGGCCGATCAAGTCAGTTTGCTTGCCATTACGGCGGCAGCGGATCGAAGGCCTGGGGATTTAGAGATTGCCCGCTTTCGGATGGTGGTGGCGTGGACATTAGGTTTGTTTGCGACAGGCCTGGTCATTGCCGTTATTATTCAGGTGCGAATGGGGCTTGCGCCGATATATAAGATACGCAAAGCAATTGCTCAGGTCAGGGAGGGGCAAACTGAAAAGGTGGAAGGCGAATACCCTGCCGAATTGGAGCCTCTGACGGAAGAGCTTAATAATCTTCTTGGGCATAATAAAGAAGTTGTTGAGCGTGCGCGAACCCATGTGGGGAATTTGGCTCACGCTCTTAAGACCCCCATATCTGTATTGCTAAATGAAACCAGCCAGAATCGCGAAGGGCTTGAGCATTTAGTGCAAAAGCAGGCGTCATCAATGGCGCGACAGGTTGATCACCATTTGCGGCGCGCCAGCGCTGCGGCCCGTGCCCATGTTATTGGCGCCCGCACGCCGGTGTCGGTGGCGGTCGCTGACATGCAGCGTACTCTGGCGCGCCTGTTTAAAGAAAAACAATTGCATTTTGAGCTCGAAATACCAGAGAATTTGATGTTCCGCGGTGAACGTCAGGATTTGGACGAGCTTTTGGGTAATTTGTTGGAGAATGCCTGTAAGTGGGCCAACCGCGCGGTGCACATTGGCGCGAAGCCGTTTTCAAAGTCAGAGTTAGATATTTGGGTCGAAGATGATGGCCCCGGACTCCCCGCACACAAACGTGATGCAGTTCTGGCGAGGGGTGAGCGACTTGATGAAAGCGCGCCGGGATCCGGCCTCGGCTTGTCAATTGTCAACGACCTTGTCGGCGCGTATGGCGGTGAATTTTGGCTCGAAGACAGCGCGCTTGGCGGACTTAAAGTTGTTTTGAGGCTGCCCTCGGTAACGCTCAATAATTAACCACGCTCGCCATTAAGTATAAAGCGGGTGTTAACACAATATGGCTGATACTCATGACTAGTGTCCGGGCCATAGGGTGCCACAATGTCTATTCCAGAAAAAAAATTAAAACAACTTGAGGCGTTTTTCTCTGTTCTTTCTGAGCGCCATCGGCAAGTTTTGGTTATGGCGATTAAGGCTGCGAAGGCAGATGGGGAAAAGGTGTTGCCGTGTGATGACCTTTTGATATTGCTTGGTCATGACGAAATTCCACAAGACCGGTGTCTGGAATTGTTTACCGTTGCGCAGCCATTAATGGTCGAGACTGCCAGACGTTGCGATCAGATTGAGGTTTCGTTGGTAAAAGATGTGTGGGACTTTTTTCTGCGTGACTTGAACCCAAAAATGGCGGCGGCATGGTTGTCAGATGACGTAGCTTTGGATGAAATTCGCCCATCCGTTGTTTCCATGTTCGGAGAATTGTTGGCAACCGACGACGGCCTGCAAACTTTGCAAGCCCGGTTTGGTGATGGTCGTATTGAACAACTCAAAATTCTTATTTCGTTAATGCAACGCCCGGACGATTTGCAGGATTTTTTCGCCGGATGGCCGGAGGTGGTAAAAAACTTAAACGAGGAATTAATCGCGCCTTTGCGGGATTTCAACGACTTCCTAATGGCGGAGAATCCGGAAATAACGCCGCATTTATTGTTCCTGGTTGCGGCGCATTTGGAGCAGCCCTTTCAGGTCTTCAGGGCCGTAGAGAAGGTTACCGGCCACTCGAACGACCGGGTGATGGTAAAGACTGAACTAAAAGTGGTTGGCGACGCGCTTTTGGATCAAAACGATATTTTTCTTGATTCTTTCACCTGGGAAAAAGGGCAAGTTTGTGATGTTGAGGCCATGGTGTTGTCGCTGAGAAAGTTCGTAAAGTTGACCGCGGGCTGGATGAGTGAGTTTGAAATTGACCCGGATGGCCCATGGGGAACGCGCTTGGCCTCTCAACGTTCACTTTGTGGGAAAAAATGGGGTGATCATATGGGCCGCGTCAGAAAAACGGTCGATTTGGTTTTGCCTAGGAGGCGTGGGAAATTGACTGGCCGTCAAACTATGCCGGACCTTAATAAGGATATAGATGAAGCCAGCATTGCGCTCGCCGAAAATGAGATAGAGTTGTTGCTTACTGCCAGTTCCTATGCTTCGCAAAGCGGGTTTCAGGCCTCCAAAGACAAGGCCGCAAAAGCATTGGAAACCCGATTGGAGGACCAAGGCAGAGATCTGTTAAGCCTGTTAGGCCGGGAAGATATCGAAGATTATCAGAAAGTTAGCGCCCACTTTGCGGTTCTTGTGCGCATCACGCATAGGTATTTAGGTGAAGAAGAGGCGAGCATCCTAACGCGCCGTAGTGTCGCCGCGATGGCGGCTTAGTCGCTGGGAGGTAATATGACGGGTACGGAAATTATTCAGCAGCGCAACCGGTTTATGGCATTCTCTTTTGCCAGTGCCGATTTGCTGTTGGAAGTGCAAAACGATGGCAATATTGGGTTTGCCCTGGGCGCGGCTACACCTTTCACCAAAAGTGAGGCGAGTGACCTTGTCGGGCGACAAGTTGCGGATCTGGTCGCGGTTAAAGACGCCAAATTGATGCAACACTTGATTGCTTCAATAAGTGCAGGCCAAAGATTTGGCCCTATGACCGTGCGTAGTGCCGGGGACACGGCTCGCGATGTAATGGTGAGCGGGTGCCGGTTTCCGGGATATGAGGAAGTTCTTTGCCTGACCTTTTCCATTGAAGCGCGAAGTGGCCCGGCAACAGTAGTCGCCGAACGGGATTCGCACACCGGCTTGATTGAAGCTGGGGATTTTGAAGGCGTGGCCAAGGAAGCCTTGCAAAGCGCCAGAAAGGGCTCTCAAGATATAAAGCTCAGCTTGTTTTCGTTTGAGGGTCAGGAGGACTTTGCTTCGCGCGTCGACGGCGATGTTGCAGAAGAGTTTTTGGCGCAAACCGGCGCGATATTGCGGTCCGCAGCGTTTGCTGACGCTGCGGGACGACAGGGTGATGGCAAATACGCTATTTTGCATGCGAATGATGTTGAGGTTAACACCATTACAGACCGTCTCCGCCAAGCCTCAATAGAATTGGATCCCAAACGAGAGGGGATTCGTATTGAAGGCGGATCGATTGAGATTGAGCCAGAGATGAGTGCCAAAGATGCGGCTGCTGCTTTGGTTTTCGCTGTCAACCAATTTGCTTCTGACGATAATGGTTTGCTGAGAGCCGAGGGCTTAACGACGTCGGTAGAAACCTTGATGAAAGAAACCGGCGCCAGAATGTCGCGTTTCAGAGAAGCGATCACGCAAGGAAAATTGAGCTTTCTCAAACAACCAATTGTTGATCTGCAGTCAAAACAAACTCATCATTATGAAGTGCTGGTGCGCTTTGAGGAGAATAAGTCGCCTTATGAAATGATCCGGTTTGCAGAGGGGACCGGACTTATCATGGAGCTTGATGATATTATTTTGAAACAAGCAATATCCTATCTATCTGGGTCGGAGGCAGATTCGAACACGAGCCTAGCGATCAATGTTTCTGGCAGATCGTTATCGTCGCCAACTTTTACGTCAAATTTATTCCGGGCCATGTCAGGCGTCACCTTTGCGCGCTCAAAACTGATGCTGGAAATAACCGAATCCGCGATCATCGAGGATTTGACGCAAGCTAACCAGATTATCCAGAAAGTGAGAAAACTCGGACATATGGTGTGTTTGGATGATTTTGGTGCCGGTGCCGCTTCTTTTCAATATTTGCGAGCATTGACGGTCGATTTCATCAAGATTGACGGCGCCTATGTACGTACTGCTTTGAAACGGGGGCGTGAGGCGACGCTGTTGAAAGGGATTGCAAGCTTGGCTCGCGATCTCGACACACGCACAATTGCGGAAAGCATTGAAACAAAGGAACAGAGCGCCATGTTGCTTGATCTGGGTATTGATCAAGGTCAGGGCTATTTATTCGGCCGCCCAGCACCGCTCAATTTTTCTCGTCAAGACGGGTATGCAGCATGACAAGGTAGTACAATGAAGTCGGGGTTGAAAGACGTGAGTGTGCTCATTATTGATGATAACACGCACATGATAAAAATTGTCAAAACGATCTTGAAGGGTTTCGGAGTTGCGACCTTTTTCGAGGCGACGGACGCGGCTGATGCGTTCGATCTCGTTCGCACAAACGGACCGGATATCATTATTGTTGATTATCAGATGAATTTACTGGATGGCGTTGATTTCGTACGCCTTGTTCGAACTGGGCAAGATGTTTCTAATCCCTATGTCCCTATTATTATGCTTACTGCCTACTCGGAAAGAAAGCGTGTGTTGGCAGCCAGGGATGCTGGAATTACCGAATTTTGCTGTAAGCCGGTGACTGCAGAGGAATTATACAAAAAGTTTTGTTCCATCATAAATTCGCCGCGCCAATTCGTAAGAACGTCGTCCTATTTTGGCCCGGATCGGCGGCGTCATGATGATACGCAGTTTGGTGGGCCGTTTTTGCGCAAAACCGACGAAAGGTGCGGGGCCGGTGAAGACGTGGCGGTAGGTGGGAATACCCAAAAAACCTTAGATTTTACGTCGAACTGAAACATCTGACGGCCTGCTTTGCGTGCTTACACAATGACACGCTCGCTGTGCTCAATTGCACATTTTACCTCGACAGTGTTGACTCCGAAGGACTATCTTCGCGTCTAAGACGAAATACTGACGGGAAAGGGGCGCCGCTAAGTCGATGGGGAATGTTAACACAACGCAGACTCCCCCAGATATTGCTGATGGCGGTGGTGCGCGCGATCAATCCCCTATGAAGAAAACGGCGAAGCCTGGCGCAGCTGCAAAGCGTAAGGCGAAATCACGTAACCCAAACACTGATGCATCTGCCGTATTGAGCAATACCGGTGCTGAGGCACGATTAGCCATTGGCGTCGTCATATTCTTTGTGATTGCTTTTATTCTCGTTATTGGCATGAAGCTTTTGCAGGAGCGTCGGGCGGCCCTTGCCAACGCTGTCCTTTCCCAAGCCTATTCGGCGACGATGACGGCGGAGCAAGTCCGTACCAAGTTAACGGATGTAAGGAGTTTTGCTAGCGCTCTTGCGCTCTCCACTCGTGAAACATCAAACCGCCAGTCTAGCGCCCTTGTGCGTAGAGGCATGGCCGAACTTGTTGCCCGACCTGTGGTGCAAAGCGCGATAGTTTTCGCTGGTGATGGACGTGTTGTGGATAGTGAAGGGGTTTTTGAGGATTCCGCAGCGCTTTGGAATGATCTCCCTGATTGGGTGAGGGGCGAGAAAGCGGCCGCATATTGGTTGCGCGAACAGGCCCAAAAAAATCAATTGCTCGTGGTAGCTCCCATCGGCAATGCGTCTCAGCCATCGATTATGGCGATCACAATATCTGGCGATTCGCTAGTGCCTCCTGCCTCGCCTGGTGGCATTGATACGGTTATTATTGACCGTACCGGTAATTTGCTTAGCAAGAGTTCCACGCAAATATCACCAGCTTTGCTGGAGCGGCTGGTTACGGAAGCCAAAAGTGCTGATCTTAGCGCTGATCAGCGCGCCATTAGTGGTTTCCCCCTTCGCGATGCCAAGGGCGAACATTTGATGGTCGGAGCCTCCAGCCTTCTTGGCGGTACGCTGAGAGTCTATAGGGTGATGCCGCTTAGCCTCAATGACGCAACGTGGACGCGAACCATCACTTTCTTTGTGTTGATGACCATTGCGCCATTGCTGGTCGCCGCCGTTCTTTGCGTTATTTTACTGGTCCAGATGGATAGCCTTAAGGTTGCCCGACAAGCCTTGCTAGACAGCGAAAGACGGTTTCGCTTGGCGATTGAAGGTGCGCGTAGTGGCGTGTGGGATTGGGACACGTCTTCTGGTCAGGTTTTTGTCACGGATTCGCTGGCAAAAATGTTTAGCTGGAAGAAGGGCGCGATTGTGCCGGTGGCTGAGTTTCTCAACCTTGTGCATAGAGATGATCGGCAAAAGCTTTCTGCGGCGATGGCTGCTGGCCCAGAGACTGGCGAGGTGGATGTTGAGTTTCGGGCGGCAAATTTACCCATATGGTTGCATGCGCGCGGCAGACCATGGCGTTCGGAAAATACGACATCGTCGGGCCGCATTGTTGGGGTGGCAATTGAGATCACCGAACAGAAAGGCGCACAGGCCCGTCTAAATGCTGCGGAGACGCGCCTGCGTGCGGCTTTGGAATCCATGTCGGAATCATTTGTTGTTTGGGACGTGAAGCGACGTCTGATCATGTGTAATCGAAAATTTAGTGATTTTTTTCGTATTGAACCATCGGCATTGCGTCCGGGCACACCATATGATGTGTTGGAGAAGGCCGCTGAGCCGGCGATTAAAGCGGTGCATGACGGTGCTGACGAAAATGCTATCGAGCTTGAATTGGCGGACGGGCGATGGGTGCATCTCTCGGAGCGCCCCACGCGCGATGGTGGCCTGGTGGGCATTGGCACCGACATAACCGCCTTGAAAGTGCAAGAACAGCTATTGTTGGGTAAAGAAAAGGATTTGCGTGAAACTGTCGATGATTTGGAGTTAAGCAAGACTCGCATCTCTGAATTGGCGGAGAGTTACCAGCAAGAAAAGATACGGGCAATTGAGGCCAATAGCTCCAAGAGCGAGTTTTTGGCAAATATGTCCCATGAGTTGCGCACGCCATTGAATGCCATCAATGGGTTTTCCGAGATTATGCAAACCGAAATGTATGGGCCGCTCGGTGATGATCGCTATAAGGAATATGTGGGTGATATTTTGGGCAGTGGCCAACACCTTCTATCCTTGATCAACGACATATTGGATATGTCCAAAATCGAAGCCGGGAAAATGTCCCTGCAAACCGAAACCGTCTATGTGGACGAGGTCATTGAACAATGCATGCGTATTGTGCGTGGCCGGGCGGTTGAAAGCGGCTTGAAACTTGATGTGAATATTGCTGCCCTGCCAACGATTAAAGCAGACCCTCGGGCCGTCAAGCAGGTGCTCATTAATCTAACGTCTAACGCCATCAAATTCACCCTTGAGGGTGGCACCGTGACGGTAAATGGACACGAGGAACGTGGCGGCGTGCGCTTGGATGTGGTTGATACCGGGATCGGTATTCCGGAAGAGCATTTGCCGCTGATCTGTAAGCCATTTGTGCAGGTTGAGAGCCAGCATTCAAAAAGCCACAAAGGTTCAGGGCTGGGGCTGGCGCTTTCGCAATCGCTGATTTTGCTACACGGCGGCGAATTTACGCTTACCAGCACTTTGGGCGTTGGCACTACGGTTTCGGTTTGGTTGCCCGCCATAGCTAAGGAAAGTGATGACGAGGCCCCGGACCCGGCTACGGCATCGGAAAACAGCGAAGATGGCGAAGCTGATACGCCTTCGGTTGATGATCAGTTGTTAGTCAACGGATAAGCCTGTCGCGAGACCAGCGCGTTGTTCGGTTCTATTATGGTTGTTGCGGTCGCCTTTGCGGCTTTCTTCCCTGTGTACGCTTTTTGCGATACTTTGGTATTCGACTGGCGGTCTGGATGACCCGCCGCCGCGTTTCAGGATCAAGGTCACGCAAAATATCCAACACGATTGCCTGTGCCAGTTTTTGAGATTGCGCATCCAGATCCCTGACGCGGGCCAATACGGCTTCAATTTTAGCTTCATCTAACTGTTTGGCACTTAGCAAGCGCGCTAAATCTTCTTTGGTTAGCATTGAGGCACGGTGAATTTCCTGATGCTTCCCTGCCGCTGCCTTGAGAGAGGCCATGGCTTTGCGGCGTTCGGTTTCAGGCAAAGCGCGGATGAAGGTGCGTGGATCGAACCGGAATTGCGCCGGCGGCCCGGTTCGCTGTATTTTTGCCGGTGGCGATTGATGGTGCCGCCCGGCCATGGCAATACCGCCAACTGCACCCAAGACAATCAGATTTATCGCCGCCGATGCCAAAAGGGCAATGGTAAGGCCTTTTTTTGAAATGTTCATATTGAGAAATCCTCGGCGAATACACTGTCATCCTGACCAAAAGTATTTGTGAGAAGCTCAGTGGCAGGGTTTTCACGCAGCGTGTGTGCGTAACCGACATAGCCGCCGGTAAATCCGCAGACTAATAATAACGCAAAGGTCACGCCCCATGCAGGAATGGCATTGGCAGGCTGCGCAAACATGGTCGAAAAAGCTTGGCGTAATGGCGAAAATAAGCGTGATTGCGTGGCGATTTTTTGCTGCATGAAGCTGTCTAACACTTGCGCTTCCAGCTTTGAACATACCGGTTGAGCCGGCATTTGCGACAAAGCGCGGTCGATACCAATTTGCGTATCGAGAATGGCCTGTGCCCGCACCGGCTGCTGATTGATGAAATCAGTGGCTCGGGTTTGTCGAGCACATGGCCATTTATACACCGAACTGCCATAAGCGGCGGCAAGTGTTTTGAACTCTGTCTCGGTCATTGGAGCGCTCATGGTTTTCCTCATTTCTCGAGCAGCATTTTTGCTTCGGCGAATAGTTGTCGGCGTAATCCACGGCGTCCGCGAGCCAACAGAGATTCCAAAGCTTCAACACTGATTTCCATGATGCTGGCAGCATCAATATTGCTTATTTCGCGCAGGTGACAAAGTGTCAGCGCTGCGCGTTGACGGTCCGGAAGCTGCTTCATTGCTGCTTCAATTCGCCTCTTGGTTTGCAGATCGATAATGTTTTGATCTGCGGGTTGACTATCCTCGTCCTCGCGATCCGGAATCGTGTCCAAATAAACTTCACGGCGGCGGCGTAGCCGATCATAGCATAGATTGATTGCAACCCTGTGTATCCAGGTTTCGAACCGCGCTCGTCCGGGCTCCCATTTGCCGGCGTTTTGCCAAACCTTTAAAAACACTTCCTGCGCAACATCCTCCGCTTCGCTTGCATCGCCCAACATATGGCGTGCCAAAGCGGTTATTTTGGGTAGATGGCGCTGTACCAGCTTGGTTGCGGCCCGCGTGTCGCCTTTGCCGACGCGCCGCACAAGAGGCGCGTCAGGGTCGTTCACGGTGCCGGGCTTGTTCGCCATCTGCGGGTCCTGAGTTGCTGCACCATTGCGCAAAATTGACGCTTGGGCGAGCAAGTGACTGGGCCGAGCAGTTAACACCATACCCGGCCCCCTCACCATCACTTTAGCGTTTTGGCGGCATTCTCTTGTGTGGACCCTTATGGCGGCGGGGCGCATTTTCGACCTCATCCTTGGTGATTTTGCCATCTTTATTGGCATCCATATGGGCAAACATGCGGTCTTCAGCGTCAACAAACTCGCTACGGGAAACCTTGCCGTCGTCATTGGTGTCGACTGATTGGCGCGCCGGTCTTTCCTTTTGTCGTTTTTCTTTTGCGGCTTTGCGGTCATCAGCGGAAAGAAAGCCATCGCCATTCACATCCATACGCTTAAAGCGGTCACGCTTGGCGGCGTCGTGTTCTTCGGCGCTGATATTGCCATCGCCATTACTGTCGAGACGTTTAAACAGGGGCGAATTTTTCGTTGCAAACTCGGCATAAGAAACCTTACCATCCTTGTCGGTATCCGCCTCTTGCTTGCGATCCAGTTTCCGCTCGGCTTGGTGGATCTTGCGTTTTGCCTTGTATTTTTGTCGACCTAGACGTTTTTCTTCACCTTCGAGATAGCCATCGTCATTACGATCCATCTTGTCAAATATTTGGCCGCGATGGGCTTTCATCTCATCTTGTGTGACAATGCCATCCTTATCGGCATCAATTTGTTCAAACATTTTTTTTTGGCCTTGGTTCGGGCCATGGTGACGGGCCGGTCCGGCCATATGCCTTTTCCCGTCTTGAGGTGGCATTTGTGCCAAGGCGCTTGTGCCGCCAAAGGTAGCCAAAATTGCCGTGGTGATTAGAAAACGTTTCATGGTGTACTCCTTGATTGTCCCGCCCAGTACAAATCAAACGTGCCGTGATATAAAAACCCGTCGCTATGCTATGTTAAAATTTGCTCACTAAGGGCGCGAACGCCGTTTTGGGCCGTTATTAAAGCGTGTTCCAGTTCAGAAAAACTTTGCATTTTTGCCCGCCGGGCCAGTAAGTCTTGTAATGACGTGGGGAAGGCGGTGCCGTTTTTTTCCGGCCCCAAACATAAACCCAGGATTTGTAATAAAGTGAATTGCAAGGTGTGGGCAGATTGCAAGAAGCGCAAAGTTTCAGTGGCGCTTTTTTCATTAGCCATCACGCCTTTGGACAATCGCAAAAACTGTTGCATTAGCTCAATTTCAAGAAGGCCGCCGGGCGCGTGTTTTAAATCCCAAGGGGAGGTGTTTGAAAATTGCGCATCAATGCGTTGGCGCATGTCGGTAATGTCGGCTTTGAGCTTCTCGGGGTCGCGTGGAGCCGCCAATATTTGCGCAATGTGCGCCGTAATCTTCTGCTGAAAGCCATCTGAAGAGGCGGCGACCACGCGGGCACGGCCAAGCGCCAATACTTCCCATGTCCATGCTTTTTCCGCATAATAGGCAATAAAGGCTGGCCAGCTTACTGCCACCGGCCCGGCTTGCCCTGAGGGCCGTAATTTCATGTCGATCGCATAAAGCGAGCCTTCCTGCGTTTGTGCGCTTAGCGCACTGATCAGGCGCTGTGTGAAGCGCGAAAAATACGCCGCCGGCTCCAACTTGCTGGTCACGCTCGTAGATGCTTCATACAAGGTGAACAGATCAATATCTGAGCTATCATGCATCTCTTTGGCTCCAAGGGAGCCCATGCCAAGAATGGCCCATTCTCCCGGCGGCGGGCCGAAGCGATGCTCCACCTGACGCTGGCATGCCTGCGCAAGGGTGCACACGGCGGCTTCGGCGAGCGCGCTATAGCTTTGCGCGGCATCAGCCGAACTGGCCTTATCGGTAAGAACCTGCACATTGATACGTAAGCGTTCTTCCAACGCGGTGCGCCGCGTTTCATTCAGCAGCGTTTCAAAATCCGGGTTTTCCAGCGCGCATTGCTCCAAGCGCATTGCACCGGCATTAATGTCGTGTGCGAGAGGGGTGGAAAACCCGGGGTCCAGCATCGCATCTAATATGCTGACGCGGTTCGAAAAAGCTTTCGCCATTTTGGGGGCGGTGTTCAATAAATTCACCAGCAAGGATAATAGTTTCGACCGATTACAAAGAAGCGAAAGCGGCTGTACGCCCGCATTCAACGATTCAAAAAATTGTGTAAAAGCGGCGAAGGCGTGGTCAGGGCTTTGGGTTTCTGCCAATGCTGCCACCAAATCCGGCCCTAACCGGGTTAGTAAGGCGCGCGCTCTGGCCGACTGGGTGGCTCGGATTCTCCCGCCATGCCATTCGCGCATTCTTTTTAGAAATAGTGACGAATTTTCAAAACCGGCTTTGCGTAATGTCTCCAGCGTTGCTGGGTCGTCGTCCACCCCGGTGAAGACCAGACTGCCGCCTTGGGTCGAAAGAGGGGCGCTTTGCGGGAACAGCGCTGAATAAGTTGTATGCACCTGTCGGAATACTTGCTGCATTTCTTGGTCAAAGTCGTGCAGGCTTGGCGCGCCGGTAAGAGCCGCGATGGCGCCACGTTTTTTTGTGTTAACCGGTAAGGTGTGGGTTTGCTGATCATTGAACATTTGCGCACCGTGTTCTGCGCGGCGCAATATGCGATAATGCTGACAAAGTGTAGTCGCAGTTTGTGTGCTTAGATGTCCCGCTTTGGCCAGAGCCGGTAGGGCATCGCAGGTACGCGCGCGGCGCGTTCCCAATTTTGCCCGACGCTTTCATAATAGATATGGGCACCGGGTATTGATACGGCCGGATTGGTTGACCCGGGGTCCGGACGCAGGCGCAAGTCAGTGCGGAACACATAGCCATCTTCGGTAACCGCCTCCATGGCGTGTACCATCCGCCGTATCAACCGGCGGGTAATGCGCGATGGATCCTTACCCAACCAACTTTGGGCAATGTGTGGGTCAAAAAAAACGGTGAAGTCTACATCCGACGAATAATTGAGTTCCTGAGCTCCATATTTTCCCATGGCCACAATAAAAAGCCCGGGCAATGGTCCGGCGTCAGGATTATCGGCCAAATGACTCGTCAGGTTGTCGTCGGCATCGCCGATCACACTTCGCGCGGCACCTAAAAGTGATGCTTGTAGAGCGGCGTCAGCAAAATCACTTAGACATCGCGTTGTTGTTTCCAAATCCCACACACCGCTAATATCCATCAAGGCAGTAAGCAAATGTATGTCGGCTTTGGCGACGCGTAATATGCGGTGCAATATGTCGGGTTCGGCTTGCGCGGCGGCATCCGAAATGCGCGCATTGACCGCTTCCGCAATGGTTTCGGGCGCGGTCTGGTGCAATGCTTCTACAATTTGGCTTTGCCGTTCAATGAGTGTGCGCAGATAGGGCGAGTGTTCACCGGCGAAGGCGCACCATTGTGCGATCGGTGTTGAGCTGCGCGCACTGAATAAAACCTGTTCCACCGCCATACCTTGCCTCAACCTCATAGCGAGGGGAAGGGCTATAGTTTTGCCGGTGCAGATTTGCCTTCAGGCTCATTCGCGGCGCTGGTTTTGCGTTGTCGCGTGAGTGGAAAGACAAGGGCAATGTGGAGCCCCGGTCCGTCGCTACCTTCATTGTCGCCGGGGCCATCCTCGACAATCAATTCAGCCCCATGGGCGTTGGCCACCGCGCGCACCAATGCTAGCCCCAGCCCACTGCCAGATTGGGTGCGGCTTTCTTCCAAACGGACAAAACGCCGAAAAATTGCTTCGCGCATATCATCGGGTACGCCGGGGCCGGTATCGGTTACTGATATGGCGACCCGTCCATCGCGCTGGCGGCGCAAACGCAAGACCACGCCGCCGCCTTTGGGGGTGTATTTCAGCGCATTATCCAAAACATTGGACAAGGCCTGTGCCAATAGGCCGCGATCACCGCGAATAATCAAACCGTCATTGATTTCAGCTTCAAAATCCAGCCCAGAGTCCTCGGCGACCGGTTCGAATAATTCTTGCAAATCATGCAGTAGCGGGGCGGGGTCGATCTGGTCAAATGCTTCGCGCTGTTCCCCTGCCTCCAGCCGGGCAATACGAAGCACAGCATTAAAGGTCTTGAGCAATTCATCAGCATCATCGAGCGTGCGATGCAAGGCCGCATCGGCTTCCTCGGCGTTCAGGCTTTCGCCGTCGCGCAATTGCGCCTCCAGACGGTTTCTCATGCGGGTGAGCGGAGAGCGCAAATCATGGGCAATGGAATCACCCGCATGGCGGGTTGCGGCCATAAGCTGCTCAATTTTATTGAGCATGTCATTGAGATTTGAGGCCAGATCGTCAAGCTCATCGCCGCTATAATTACGCGGCGCACGGCGTTTCATGTCGCCGCCCATAACGTCGCGCGCCACACTGTTGAGCGCATCAAGCCGCGAGGCGAAGCGACGGCTGATCAAAGCACCGGACACCAAGCCAAGCGCTAAAACCAGAGCTGCGGCAATCCATACGGCCCGGGAAATGCGGTCGATTAGTGCATCTTCTTCTTCTGTGTCTCTGGCGACCAACAACATGTATTCGCCCGGAAACTTGACCAAGGTGCCACGCGCCCTATGGGTCTCCTGCATGCGGGTTTTGGTATTGGTGATTTTGTAGGTGAAGTGACGTTGCGCACCGGATTTGGCCAGCGATTGTGGCATGGCACTTAGATTGCCGGAAACAAATTTCCCGCCGGGCCGGGTAAATACATATAAAAATGGGTCATATTCGATGCTATGCTCGACCACAATCTTGTTTACCGCATTGATGCCGCCTTTGTTAAAGGCGGTTTCAAACTCGGTAATCTGCACGGCCAATAAGGCATCAGTTTGACGCGAAAACACCCCTGCTGTTGTTTGGTATACAAACACCAGCATGGCAAAAGCCGAAAAAGCAAAAAGTCCAGCCGCCAAAATGGTGAAGCGAAAAGTTGTTGTTCGCAAAAAGGCGGGCAAACGTTTCATGCTTGCAATCGGTATCCTGCGCCGCGCACCGTATGCAGTAGGGGGCGATCAAAGGCTTTGTCGATCTTGCTGCGCAGGCGCGAAACGTGCACGTCAATAACGTTGGTTTGGGGGTCGAAATGATAATCCCAAACCTTTTCAAGCAACATGGTGCGTGTCACCACTTGTCCGGCATGTTTCATTAAAAACTCCAACAAGCGAAATTCACGCGGTTGCAGCAAAATCGTCTGGTCGGCGCGTTTTACCGTGCGTGCCAATAAATCCATTTCCAAATCCCCAACTTTGAGGTGGGTTTGGACGGCATCCGGGTCCTGCCGGCGCGCTTGCGCTTCAACGCGCGCCAAAAGTTCGGCAAAGGCGTAGGGCTTGGTCAAATAGTCGTCGCCGCCGGCCTTCAACCCTTCAATGCGGTGATCTACTTCCCCTAATGCGGAGAGGAATAATACCGGGGTTTTAGCGCCGCCATCGCGCAGGGTTTGGACCAGGGTTAACCCGTCCAGGCGCGGCAACATGCGATCCACAATTAGAACGTCATAATCCGCCGTTCGTGCCATTTCCAATCCGATCTCGCCGTCGGCCGCATGGTCGGCAACGTGACCCGATTCGCTGAGGCCTTTGCGTAAATAATGGGCGGCTTCCAGATCGTCTTCAATAATGAGGATACGCATGTTGTTTTGCCTTATCTCTAGTTATTTCTATTTTTCGTCCAACCGCAAGGCCGTAAATAATTGGCCGTTGCGGGTTTGCACAAGTACGCGGATGGCTTTGCGATTGGCTTTGCGGGCAGCTGCAATTGCGCTATCAAAATCCGCTGCGGTTTTGAGGTCAGTATTGCCCGCAGAAAGCAGTGCATTGCCGGCGCGAATGCCTTTCTCGAAAGCGCTGCCGTCTTGATCGACTTTCTCGACCAAAATACCGCGATCACCTTCCAAGCTCAGTCTCGCACGATCATCGGCAGAAAGGCTGCCAAACGCCATGCCAAACTCGTTGAGTTTATTTTCTTCAGGCGTTGGCGTAGTGACCGCATTGATGTTATCGGGACGTTTGCCAATATCCACCGTCAATGTCTGGCGTTTGCCGTTTCTGCTGATTTGAAATCTTGCTTTTTGGCCGACGAGCAAATCGCCAACACGGCGGGTAAGGTCGCGATTATCGTCAACCTCTTCGCCATCAAGTGCCAGCACAATGTCACCAGCTATAAATCCGGCTTTATCGGCAGGGCTATCATCGACCACCGATTGCACGACGGCACCTTTATCGTCTTTCAAGCCTTCGGCATCGGCCATATCGCGGGTTAGACTGTTTATGTTTACGCCAAGATAACCGCGGGTGATGGAGCCGTTTTCAATGAGCTCTTTGGTTACTTTGGCGGCAGATTTGGCGGGGATGGCGAAGCCGATACCGATATTGCCGCCCGTTGGTGACAGGATTTGTGAGTTAACCCCAACAACATTGCCATAAAGGTCAAAGGTTGGGCCGCCGGAATTGCCGCGATTGATCGAGGCATCAATCTGGATGAAATCACTATACGTGCTGTTGAGCATGTTCCGCCGACCGATCGCCGATACGATGCCGGCCGTGGCGGTGCCGCCAAGGCCGAACGGATTGCCGACAGCAACGACCCAGTCACCAACCCGCAAATTGACGTTCTCAGCGAATGACACATAAGGAATGGCGTCTTCACTCTCAATTTTCAAAACCGCTAGGTCAGTCGCTTCGTCGCGGCCAATCAATTCCGCGTCAAATTCGCGCCCGTCTTGTAATTCAACAGTGATTTTGGATGCATTTTCTATGACGTGATTATTGGTAACGATGTGGCCATCAGCCGATATGAAAAAACCTGTGCCTAAGGAGCGCCCCTCGCGCGGTTGCGGTTGCGGTTGCGGGTTTCCATTTTGGCCGGGTACTTGCCGCCGGAAGAGATCGCGAAATTGCTCAGGTAATTGATCAAGTCCATCAGGCAGGCCGGCAATGGCCGGGGTTTCTTCGCGGGTTTCAACATTCACGCTCACCACAGCTGGGCTAACGTCTTCAATGAGGTCGGCAAAAGATAAAGGCGCGCCGGGCTTTAACGCTCCGGCCAGCGGAATAATGCGGTCTTTCGCCAATGCGGCGGGCGCTGGTCCGGCAAACACCAATATGGTGGCCATACCAATTGCCAAGGTGAGTCGAGAGAAAGCAGGAAGAGGGGTGTTGCTTCCAGTGAACCGTGATTTCATAAACATATCCTCATCAAATTATCCAGCCGCCGTGACGGGGTGAACTTCACCCTTTTCGGCTTGCAGGTTTCTTACCAAAACATTACAGATCAGAAATAGTGGCATTACTAAGGCCGATCAAGGCTGGTTTTGATAACGCTTTCGGGAAAAATGGCAGGCAACGAGTCGAAATGACGTTTAGGGCCAGATATTGGCCAAGCGAAATATTCATCCTCATGGCGCGATGCATTGGTGGTTGGCGCGGCGCACTATTCGTCATGGGGATAGCCGGTTATGGTCGGTACATAGAAAAGGGGTGGATCATGAAACGCATATTATTGGTTGTTGGCGCAGGCGCTTTGGTGCTTATCGCTATTTTGGTGGTTCGGACAGGCCAGATAGGCGTGGCCCCACCGGCGTCTACGCAAAAACCGCCATTGATATCTGTAAATGCGCAGCAAACGGCCGCGCACTTGGCGCAAGCCGTACAGTTTCGAACCATATCCACCCAGGACCCAGCAGATTTCGACCCGGCACCCTTCATCGCTTTTCACCATTGGCTTGGCGAAACCTATCCCAATTTTTATGCCCGTGTGCAGACAGAAATGGTCGACAGCTATTCGCAGATGAGTGTTTGGCCCGGTAGCGATGCGTCGCTTGCGCCAATTGTGTTTTTGGCGCATCAGGACGTGGTCCCGGCCAGCGAGGCGGCCGATTCAGGCTGGCAGAAACCGCCATTTGATGGCGTTATTGATAATGGCTTTATCTGGGGGCGCGGGACGCTTGATGATAAGGGCTCGCTTATTGCAATAATGGAAGCGGCTGACCGGCTCGCGGCTTCCGGGTTTGTACCGAAAAGGACGTTGATTTTTGCTTTTGGCCATAATGAAGAAGTGTTGGGCAGCGGCGCAAAAACGATTGCCCAGCTTCTCAAGAAGCGAGGCATCAAGCCCTACGCGGTTATCGATGAGGGCGGTGCTATTACGACTAACATGCCCGATGCTGCGGGTCCGGTAGCGCGTATCGGTGTTGCAGAAAAGGGCTATGTCACGTTGAAGTTAACGGCGCGCGCCGATGGCGGGCACTCGTCCACACCGCCGACGCGTACCGCTATCGGGGCCCTGTCCCGCGCGATTGTCGCCATTGAAGCGGCACCATTTGCGCAAAAAATTGATCCGGTGATCGCCAAAATGTTGCACGCCACTGCACCGGAGCAATCGTTTTTTGGGCGCCTGGCAATTGCCAATCTGTGGTTGTTTGAGCCAATGGTTAGTGGCAAAATGAAGAATAGCAAAACCGGCCGGGCGATGTTGGGTACAACTATTGCGCCGACAATTGTTCATGCCGGCTTTAAAGAGAATGCCTTGCCGCGTGAGGCCAGCGTGTATGTTAATTTTCGCCTGCACGCTCGTGATACGATTGAAGACGTGATTGCTCATGTGCGCGGTGCGGTTAACGATCCCGATATTGAAATCAGCTTTGATGAAGGACAGGGCACCGAACCCTCGCCGGTTTCGCAAATTGGCACTGGTCCCTATGCGTGGCTGGCTGGCGTAGTTGGCGATGTGTTTCCGGGCACAATTATCGCTCCGAATGTTGTGTTGGGCGGAACGGATTCGCGGTACTTTTCCATTGTCACGGATGACATTTACCGTTTCGCCCCCTTTACTTTTGATGCTGCGGACTTTGGTCGTCTTCATGGGCTGAATGAGCGCATTGCCGTTGATGATTTTGCCCGGGGAGTGCAGGCATATTATCTGATGTTGGAGCGTGCGGGTAAAATGTTATGATGCAAATTTTGCCTGCCATGCGTGCATAATTAAATATTTATATTTTTGGTATAATGTCGGCCCTAAGAGACGGGGACCTATTGACCATGAAACCTAACTATTTTTGGCGGGCAGTGCTCAATTGGTCACGCTCGAGGACCATATTTGAGCGTATTTTGGCCGTAAATTTTGCTATTATTGCGCTAATGTTAAGCTTGGGAGCAGCGACGCTGTTTCAGCTCAACCACGCCATCGTAATCGGCCAAAAAATTGAACAACACCCTATGACGGTTAGTAATGCGGTGTTGAAAATTGAAAGCCAGTTCACCCAGCTATATAGTTTGCTCGACATTGCAACCGATGCACGCTCCGAGAAGGCGATTGCACAGTATAATCGTCAGTTGACGGTGCTTGATCCAAGCATAATGGGAGAGATTGCGCTTATTAAGACGCTTTATCTCGGTAGCCCAAAAGTGCCTGAAGGTCTTGAAAGCCGGTATCAGGACTGGAAAGAAAAAAGCAGCGATATCTTCAAATCTATTGCCGCACACCAATCGAATGAGACGATCACCCTGCATATGAGAAGCAGTTCTTTCTCCAAAGGTTTAATTACCGCACATTTGGTGGAAATCAACGATTTTGCCCAAAATATGGCCGGATTATTGATCGCGGATATGAAGCTCGAGCGGCGGGATGCCATTCTTAGCATTACCCTTTGTATTTCGACGGCAACACTGCTGGCGCTGCTGTTATCGGTGCTGGTTGGTAAGGCTATTGCCAACCCAATCCGCGCTTTGCAACGCGTTATCAGTGAATTGGCAAATGGTAATTTTGACGTTGCTCTGCCTGATATTTCGTCACGTCGCTTTGAAGCCGGTGCGATTGCCCAGGCAGCCGCAGCATTTAAAGCTGACGCTTTGGAAAAAATGCGATTGATGGAACAGGCGGAGAGTGCGCGCGTTAAGGCGGAACATGCCAATCAGGCGAAATCGCGGTTTTTGGCGATGATGAGCCATGAGTTGCGCACGCCAATGAACGCCATTTTGGGTTCCGCTCAGGTGTTGGATGCCATGGCCCTTGATAGTGAAGTCCGAGAGCATGTTGAGACTCTTACTTCAGGCGGTGAAACCCTTACGGCGATTCTCAATGATGTATTGGATTTATCAAAAATTGAAGCAGGCAAGCTGACGGTTTCTACTGTTGATTTTGACTTTAAGAGCTTGTTGCAACAGACCCAAGCTTTGTGGGCTTCACGAGCCGAGGACAAGGCGCTGGATCTGAATTTTCATATTGAAGATGATTTGCCGCAGTGGATACGGAGTGACGAAACGCGGCTGCGTCAGATTCTTTTCAATCTATTGTCTAACGCCATTAAATTTACCAGTTCGGGCAGCGTGGATGTTGATGTGCGCAGCATTGCTGGTGATGGCGCATTGGCCAGTTTTGAAATTGCTGTGCGTGACACAGGCATTGGCATTGACGCTGAGAAATTGCGCTATTTGTTCAACCCATTTGAGCAGGCTGATGGATCAATTACCCGCCGGTTTGGCGGCACCGGCCTCGGCTTGGCGATTTCAAAGGAATTGGCCGGTCTTTTAGGCGGCACGCTGGATGTGGTCTCCTATAAAGGAACGGGTTCTACTTTTACCCTTCGGTTTGACGCCGGCATTGCCAATGCGCCGAAAGTGCGCCAAGCAGCCAAAATTACCGATGAAATTGCTGATCGCAGCTTAGCCATATTGGTCGCCGAAGATAATGGTCTGAATTTTAAAGTGTTGAGCGCGTTATTGAAGGTTTTTCCCTACGAATTGGTGCATGCAAAAGACGGTGCGATTGCGCTTTCCATGCTCGAGAAGCGTCATTTTGATGTGGTGCTCATGGATATCCAAATGCCGGTTCTTGATGGGGTTTCTGCAACGAAGCGACTGCGCGCTACGCCTGGTCCGAACCAGTTGGTGCCAGTCATCGCCATGACGGCCAACGCCATGAGTGGTGATCGTGAAAGCTATCTTGCCGCGGGGATGACGGATTATGTTGCCAAGCCCATTGACGCGCGGCGGCTCTATACCGCCATTGCGCGCGCGGGCATTCAAGATAAAGCGGCGATTAGCGAAATGCTTTCCGGCACTGAAGCCGATGCTAAGGGTGAAGCAGAACAGACCGCTTGCGCTTAGGCACCAAGCCGGGTTTTGGCAATTTCATGGCCTATCAATGCCAGTAATGCCCCCATATCAGGGCCATGTTTTTCACCGGTCAGGGCCAGGCGTAGCGGCAAAAACAGACTGCGGCCTTTACGGCCGGTTTTTTCTTTTAAAATTGCGGTCCATTCCTGCCAACTTTGCGGGCCTAATGGCCCGGCCGGCAGAAGGCTTGCTGCTTGCGCAATATAGGCTTCATCTTCGCCATCAATGACGGGATTAATTGAGCCCGCCACAATGTTATGCCAATGGACAGTGTCGCGCAGGGTTTCAATATTGCCACGAACGGCGTCCCAAAGTTTTTCACCGCCGCTAATGCCCATTGCGTCCAGACGCGATGAAATATCGGCATAGGGCGTTTCGTGCAACAGCTTTGCGTTGAGGGTTTTAAGCTCGGCCGGGTCAAACCGTGCCGGCGCCCGCCCAATTTTTGAAAATGAGAACTCTTCCGCCAATTGCGCCAAATCATGACGCGGCTCCACCGGGTCGGAGGTGCCGATTTTGGCCAATAGAGAAAGAATGGCTTCTGCTTCCACACCTTCATCATCGCGCAGGCCCGCGATCGACAGCGTGCCGAGCCGCTTTGATAATTTGCTTCCATCGGCGCCGACTAATAATGGGTGGTGCCCCATAGCCGGGGCATCTGCACCAATAGCTTGGAAAATTTCAATTTGCGCGGCGGAATTGGTCACATGATCTTCGCCGCGAATAATGTGGGTAATGGCAAAATCTATATCATCAACAACGCTAGGCAGGGTGTAGAGATAACTGCCGTCGCCGCGAATGAGAATGGGGTCGGATAGCGAGGCGGTGTCAATGCTTTGCTTGCCGCGTATGTCATCTTCCCATTCAACATTGCCACCAGAGAGTTTGAAGCGCCAATGGGCCTGCCGACCTTCGCTTTCCAGCTTGGCCCGCTCCGCATCGCTCAGGCTTAATGCCGCACGGTTATATACCGGCGGCTTATTCTGACTACGCTGGATTTTGCGTTGGCGATCTAATTCATCAGCGGTTTCATAACAGGCATAAAGCAATCCACGAGCTTTTAGGTCTTCGGCGACCGCATTGTACCGATCAAAACGATCAGACTGCTTGGCGGTTTCGTCATGGGTGAGGCCGAGCCATGCCATGTCGTCAAATATACCCTGCTCGAAAGCTTTGGTTGAGCGCTCTAAATCAGTGTCATCGATACGCAGCATGAATTTGCCACTTTGACTGCGGGCAAAGAGCCAGTTTATCAATGCCGGGCGGATATTGCCCACGTGCAATTGCCCGGTTGGGCTAGGCGCAAAACGGACCTTAACGGTCATGCTCAAAACTCCTTGTGATCAGCCGCGCCTTGTGCGCTGCACATCTGCCTTCGTCAAGTTCAGGGCTGGAAAATGCTTGCCCGGAAACGCATTGACGCTTGACTTTGGCAGGTTACACTCGCTTCAAATTCAAAGCCTTTTGGTGTAATTTGGGGAGAAAATCATGAAAAAACTTTTGTTAGGGGCGTCGGCATTCGCATTGCTTTCGGCCTGTTCTGGCGAAATGCCCAGTGGCAACTCGAAAGTTGCGCAAAACCAAGGCCCGGCTCAGGACGCTAATCAAGTCAGTTCACCGGCCACGATTAAGGATGCACAGGCGTTTGTAGAAATGGCCGAAGCCGATTTCAAAGAAATGGGCGAATATGCCAGCCATGTGTTTTGGGTGCAGGCAAACTTCATAACGCACGACACCAATTGGCTGGCGGCGAGGGTTGGCGCAGAAACTACTCAAATGGGCGTTGAATACGCCAATGGTACCAAGCGGTTTAAAGATTTGCCGCTTAGCGGCGATTTGGCCCGTAAAATGAAAATGATTGCCCAAGGGCTAACGCTGCCCGCACCATCCAAAGACGGCGCGGCGGTAGAGCTTGCGAATATCACTACAGATTTGGAAAGCATGTATTCCTCAGGCACGATAAACCTTGATGATGAAAAGGTGGCGTTGGACGAGCTGGAAGTGCTGATGGGTACGCAACGCAATCCGCAACATCTCAAAGAAATGTGGGAAAAATGGCGTGAAGTATCCCCGCCAATGCGCGATAAATATGCCCGCATGGTCGAGATTGCCAACGAAGGCGCGCGCGAGCTTGGGTTTAAAGATGTGGGCGAGTTATGGCTGTCGGGCTATGATATGCCAGCGGCAGACATGGCCGCAGAGGTTGATCGTCTTTGGGGACAGGTTGAGCCGCTTTATGACCAATTACACTGCTATACGCGGGCCAAATTAAACGCCCAATATGGCGATGAGGTTCAACCCGATTCCAGTGGCATACGCGCCGATATGTTAGGCAATATGTGGGCGCAGACCTGGGGCAATATGTACGAGTTCGTAAAGCCCGAAGGTGCCAGTATTGATTATGACCTAACCGAGCTTTTGAAAGAAGCCGAATATACGCCGGAAAAAATGGTGAAAATAGGTGAAGCGTTTTACACCTCTCTGGGGCTGGCCCCGCTGCCCGACACTTTCTGGGACCGCTCATTAATTTCTAAGCCGCGCGACCGCACCGTAGTTTGTCATGCCTCGGCGTGGGATATTGATTCTGCGGATGATATTCGTATCAAAATGTGCACTAAGGTGAATGCAGAAGATTTCAATACCGTGCACCATGAGCTTGGCCATAATTACTATCAACGAGCCTATAAGGATTTGTCGCCAATCTATCAAAGTGGCGCCCATGACGGTTTTCATGAGGCCATTGGTGATTTTATGGCCCTGTCGATTACGCCCGATTATCTGGTGCAAATCGGCCTGCTGGAAGAAAGCCAAATCCCGGATGCGTCCAAGGATATTGGCCTGTTGATGGAACGGGCATTGGACAAAGTGGCTTTCTTGCCATTTGGTTTGCTGATGGACAAATGGCGCTGGAAAGTATTCTCCGGCGAGGTAACTCCCGAAAATTACAACCAAGCTTGGTGGGAACTACGTAAGCAGTATCAAGGTGTTGTGCCGCCGGGAGATCGCCCCGCTGATGCATTTGATCCGGGTGCGAAGTATCACATCCCCGGCAACACCCCGTATCTACGTTATTTTCTGTCCTACATTTTACAATTCCAATTCCAAAAAGCGGCGTGTGCGCAAGCCGGTTGGACCGGGCCCCTGCACCGGTGTTCAGTTTATGGCAATGAGGAAATTGGCAAGCGTTTCAATGCGATGATGGAAATGGGTCAGTCCAAACCATGGCCGGAGGCGTTGGAAGCATTTACCGGAACCCGGCAAATGGATGGATCTGCCATTGTCGAATATTTCGCACCATTGATGGAATATTTGCGCGAAGAAAATAAAGACCGCACTTGCGGCTGGTAATCAGCGCGTTTTTGCGACGGATAAGCGGCGGCCCTCGGGTCGCCGTTTTCTTATGTTTATCACCTGACAGGATGACGCGCCGTGTCTCGCCCCTTACATAGAGGCAAGACGTTTACCTCAGACAATAGCGTGGAAAGCAAAGCCCTTATGCGTACTGATACTCCTCAACCAATTAAGCTCGCCAATTATGCCCCTTATCCGTTCACGATTGAGACGGTCGATCTGAACTTTATTCTCGATCCAGAAGCGACCTTGGTGCGCTCAACTTTGAAAGTGCGCCGGTCTGATGCCGGGTCTGATGCTAGCAATGCGCCTTTGGTGCTTCATGGCGAAAATATTGAACTTGTTGGGTTGAAGCTTGATGGCGCGGTATTGGGTGAAGAGTCCTATGTGCTGGATGAAGGGTTTTTACGCGTATCAGGCCTGCCAACGGCCTTTATATTGGAAATTGAAACACGCTTTTCGCCAAAGAAAAACCTGGCGTTAAGCGGGCTGTATATGTCTGCGGGGCGCTATACTACCCAATGTGAGGCGGAGGGGTTTCGCCGCATTACTTTCTACCCGGACCGACCGGATGTGATGAGCCGCTTTACTACCCGTATTGAAGCGCCGATTGCCGGTTTTCCAACGCTGTTATCAAACGGCAATCTTATTGAGTCTGGCGCCCTTGATGGCGAACGGCATTTTGCGTGCTGGGAGGACCCATTTCCAAAACCGGCTTATCTCTTTGCGCTTGTTGCTGGTGGTTTCGATATGCTGGAGGATAGCTTTACCACCATGTCTGCGCGGGAAATTGCGCTTCGTATTTATGCGGATCCCGGTGATGCGCCGCGCGCTGTATTCGCTATGGATGCTCTGAAACGGGCGATGAAATGGGATGAGGAGGTTTTTGGCCGCGAGTATGATCTGGATTTGTTTATGATCGTTGCGGTTCGCGATTTTAACTTCGGAGCGATGGAGAATAAGGGGCTGAATATATTCAACTCATCGGCGCTGCTGGCCGATGCGCAAACCGCTACGGATACAAATTTTGAACGTATTGAATCGATTGTTGCTCACGAATATTTTCATAATTGGACCGGCAATCGCATCACCTGTCGCGACTGGTTTCAGCTGTGCCTTAAAGAGGGCCTAACCGTATATCGCGATCAAGAGTTCTCGGCGGATATGCGCGGCGCGGCCATTGCGCGCATTAAAGACGTTATTAGTTTGCGTGCTCGCCAGTTTCCTGAGGATGCGGGGCCGTTGGCGCATCCGGTGCGGCCAGAGGAATACGTAAAAATCGACAATTTCTATACCGCCACCATTTATGAAAAAGGTGCAGAGCTTATCCGTATGCTTAAAGTGCTTATTGGCGAAGACGGTTTTGCCAAAGGCATGGATCGGTATTTCGAGACCCTAGATGGCACCGCCGCGACCATGGAGCAATTTCTGCTTACTTTTGAAGCGGCTGCGGGCGTCGATCTTAGCGAGTTTCAACACTGGTATGCCCAAGCGGGAACGCCGTGTTTAAGTGCCAGTGAGGATTGGGATCCGACCACGGGCACGTTGACGCTGACATTGCGCCAGCAGACGGCACCAACGCCGGGGCAGGCCGATAAGCAAGCTTTGCCCATTCCGGTACGCATGGGCTTGTTGGGGAAAGATGGTCCGGTGCCGATCACCATGTTGGGTGAGGGCGTGAGGGGGCCATTGGAGCGGGTGATCATCCTCAACGATGCCCAACAAAGCTGGTTCCTTACCGGCTTGAAAGAACGGCCGCTGGTTTCCTTGCTGCGTGGGTTCTCTGCGCCGGTGAATCTGAAACAATCCCGAAAGCCGGAGGAACGCGCACGGCTAATGACCGCAGATCCCGACCTTTTTAGTCGCTGGGAAGAGGCGCAGGCTTACGGCCTCGAAAATATTATAGATTTAACCAAAAAATTGATCGCTAATGAAGATGCCCATGTGGAACCCGCTTATTTGGACGCGCTGGGGGCCATGGTCGAAAACCCGGATATTGACCCGGCCTTTGCCGCCCTTGGCATTATGCCGCCATCCGAGCACGATATTTTCCAACATATGAAGCCAGCAGACCCCGGCCATATTCGCAAAGCGCGCGAATTGGTATTGTCGACATTCGCAGCTCGGCACAGACACACTCTTTTAGAGGCGCTGGCGCGTACCCATTCCGATGCGCCGTTTAGCCCCGACGCGGCCGATGCTGGCCGACGCGCCTTGCACGGTGCGGTATTAGGCGTGCTGGCGCGCCTGGATGCTGAAGAGGGCGGTGCGCTGGCCGCCAAGGCTTTTGCCAAAGCCGATAATATGACCGATAGCCTCGCCGCCTTGATTGCCCTGGACCGATCCGGGTCAACAGAGTTTGAAACGGCGTTGGAGGTATTTTTTGAGCGGTGGGAAGACAATCCGATGGTGCTGGACAAATGGTTTGCCGTGCAAGCGGGTTCGGTGCGCGATGACGCCATAGCGCGTACGCAAAAACTGCTGTCCCACCCTTTATACACCCACGATAATCCGAACCGGGTGCGCAGCGTCATTGGTGTGTTCAGCCAAGGCAATCAAGCGGCATTTCATGCGCTGAGCGGGCAGGGCTACGCGCTGTTGGCCGAAGAAATCGCTAGGATTGACCCGGTGAACCCGGCCCTTGCGGCACGTTTATTGGGCGCGTTTGAGGCGTGGCGGCAATTGGAGCCGCAAAGGGGCGCCTTGGCCAAAGCCGCAGTTTCAGGCATTTTGCAACGACCCGGCCTTTCCGCCAATTCATATGAAATCGCCAGCCGCCAACTTGGCTGAAAAGGGATATATCATGAGCAATACCGACCATTCTGGCGTTGAAGTCAGCGAAACCGGCAATAGCCTTTATCAAAACAACATCCTTATCGGTGCGTATCAATTGTTCGCCGATGAACCGGCGAGCCTTGGTGGCGGAGACACCGGCCCGAACCCTATGGATTTGGCGTGCGCAGCCTTGGGGTCTTGCACCACCATAACTTTGCGCATGTATGCCAATCGCAAAAAATGGCCCTTGGATCGCGTCAGCGCCACGGTGTGCCATTCCAAAGGGCCGGCAAGCGACTGTGAGCCCGGAGAAACCAAGCCCGGTGTAACCAAAAGTGGCGAAGCCAAATCCGGTATGGTGGATATCTTTACGCGTGTCGTCACTTTGCACGGCGCGTTAAGCGATGACCAACGTCAACGCTTGATGGAAATCGCGGAAAAATGCCCGGTGCATAAAGCATTGTCTGGCAGTTCTTGTGTGGTGACGAATATCGGTTAGCCCGGTAAATTTGCCTGCAATAAAAGATGTTTTGCATTGAACCATGCCAAATCATGGGTCACACAGGGAAAATATCGCATCTTCAAAACGGGTATCCCCTTGTCAACTCCGTCATCCATTGCCGCCCCAATTCTCGAGCCTATACTGGCTCGTCTCGAAAAATTGGTGGCGTGCGACACGCGCAACCCACCGCGAGCGATTGATGTTGATCACCCGTTAATCGCGGAATTACGTGCGCAATTAGACGGGTTTTCCATTGACATAACAGACCTCGGCGATGGCTGCGTACAGATTTTGGCGGTGCGCGGCAGGCCAAAAACCTTGATCAATGTGCATATGGACACAGTTCCCCATGCGCCAGGGTGGACGCACTCTCCCTTTGAAATGCAACGCGCAGAAGATCGGGTTATCGGCCTTGGTACGTGCGACATTAAAGGCGCAGCGGCTTGCGCTATGGAAGCGGCTTCCCGATCCAAGGCACCAGCGGCATTTTTGTTTACCACCGACGAGGAAAACGGTGCCGGCCTGTGTGTACGCAAGTTCGCTGCCAGCGATCATGGATTTGCGCGCATAATCGTGTCCGAACCGACGTGCGCTCAGGCGGTGTTCGCCCACCGGGGTATTGCCAGTTTTGAAGCAAAATTTGCAGGCACTTCCCTGCATGGCAGCGATGCGCGTTGCATCGAGATGAGCGCTATTCAACGCGCGGCTCTATGGCTCAATGCGGCGGCAGGGCTGGCTCGTAGCAGTGAAAGCGAGGCGGCGGCACTGCCGGGGATTCGTTTCAATGCGGGGCGTATAGAAGGCGGGATAAAACCCAATATGTGCGCACCAAGCTGTGTGTTGCGTTTTGGAGTTCGCCCCGGTCCGCAACACGCTATTGAGGACGTTGCACAATCGCTGCGGGCTTTAGCGCCCGCTGATCATTGGGAAGGGTTTGAAACGCTCTACACCTTACCTGCTTTGTCGCCCGAAGGTGCTGCAGGGCAAGCCGCGCGTGCCTATGCAAAGGCCTTGGCTTTACCAAGTGGGGATGCGGTTGATTTTTGGACGGAAGCGGCGCTGTTTGCGGCGCAAAATTCGCCGGTCTTTGTTTTTGGCCCTGGCGATATTGCGCAGGCGCATGCGGTGGATGAGTGGGTCAGCCACGCGCAACTCCTCAAGGCTTTTACCATGTATGAAAAGGTGTTTGCCACCAATGACTGATTATTTTGATGCGGAAGCAAAACAGACCCGCCGCGTGGTCCGCCAACTGCTGTCCGGCATGAGTGAGGGGCGCGAGGTGCGCGCGTATTTGCGAAAATTCTCGGAAATGGACCGCGCCCGTTTTGCCATTATCAAAGTCGGCGGCGCCATCTTGCACGAAGACATGGATGCTTTGGCTAATGCGTTGTCGTTTTTACAAAAGCTCGGTCTGGCACCAATAGTGGTGCATGGTGGCGGGCCGCAGATTGACGCGGCATTACAGGCAAAATCCATCACTACCAAGCGCCATGACGGACTGCGGGTGACCAGCGCCAATGCTATGGAAATTATTGCGCAGACCTTGCGTGGCTTAACCCTGGACGTGTTGGCGGCGGTGCGCAGCAAAGACGGCCATGCTACGGCGATCGGCGCAGGCGCCGTGACCGCCACATTGATCAACGCAGAAAAACTGGGCCGGGTTGGCGCGCCGACAGCGCTTGATTTGCGGGCGCTGCATGATGCGGCCAATGAGGGTTCTATTCCCGTACTCACCTGTGTTGGCGAAACCGAGGATGGGTGTTTGGTCAATATTAATGCCGATGCTCTGGTGGCAGCGCTCACCCGCGAATTGCGCCCCGAGAAAATCATCTTCCTGACCGGCGCCGGGGCCATTTTGGATGGGGTGGGGAACCCGATTTCCTTTATTCATTTGGCCAATGATTATGCTAAATTGATGCAACAACAATGGCTCAATGGCGGCATGCGGCTCAAGCTTGCGGAAATCAAAGGCTTGTTGGACAATTTGCCGCTAAGCGCCTCCGTAGCGATTACACGGCCGGACGCTTTGGTGAAAGAGTTGTTCACTCACGGCGGTTCCGGCACTTTGGTACGCCGAGGTGAAGAAATATTGACGCGAAAAGATAAATCAACATTAGCGTTTCCGGCGTTGACCGGCTTGATTGAAACGGCCTTTGGTCGCACGCTAAAGCGCTCTTTTTGGAATGATTTGGCGCTTGAGCGCGCCATTGTTTCGAAACAAAACAGAGCGGCAGCGTTGCTGACATCTGTGGGTGATGCGCTCTATCTTGATAAGTTTGCCGTAGCCGAAGATGCGCGCGGGGAGGGCTTGGGCGGCGCGGTTTGGGAGCAGGTTATTAAAGCCGCACCGGTTTTGTTTTGGCGCTCCAAGCCGGACAATAATTTCAATGCTTTTTACCATGCCAATGCGCAGGGATCCGCCCATGAAGGGGCATGGCGGGTGTTTTGGGTTGGCACTAATGATTGGACGCAAATTGCTCATCAAGTGCAGCAAATTTCGGCAATGCCCGCCTCATTTGTAGATGATGAAAGCTGATGAGTACCACACGCTCAATTGGCGTGGTTGGCGCGCGAGGCTTCGTTGGCGCTGAACTTTTGGCGCTTATCACCGCGCACCCGAATCTTGAGCTGGCTTACGCTTCCTCGCGCCAGCATGTCGGCAAATCGATCGAAAACGTGCCGGGTAGAGTATTTGAAGAACTTGATCCCGAAAACGCTGCAGCACGCGGTGCTGACGCGGTGTTTTTGGCTTTGCCCAACGGACTGGCTGCAGACTGGGTTCGGGTTTTTCAACAAAAAGCACCCAATACGCTGCTTATTGATTTAAGCGCGGATTATCGCTTTGACGAGGAGTGGGCCTATGGCCTGCCCGAGCACAACAGGGCGGCCTTGTGCGGCGCGCGGCGGATTGCCAATCCGGGTTGCTATGCCAGCGCAGCGCAGATAGCACTTATGCCAATGGTACCTTTCTTAGCCGCCCCGCCAACGGTTTTTGGTATTTCGGGCTATAGCGGCGCAGGCACCAAACCGTCACCGCGCAATGATAGCAATTTGCTTAGAGATAATTTGATGCCCTACGGCTTGGTCGGCCATGTACATGAGCGCGAAATAGGACGATATTTGGGGGTGAATGTACATTTCATGCCCCATGTGGCGGCGTTTTTTCGCGGCCTTTCGGTTACCGTGAATATGTGTTTCAAAACGCCAATTGAAGCAGGTCAATTGCGGGAGCTTTATCAACAAGCTTACGGTAATGAGCGCTTTATTCATCTGTGTGAAGATGCACCTCAGGTGAGCGCTATCGTTGGTCAGCATGGTGCGCAAGTTGGCGGATTTGCGTTATCTGAAGATGGGCAGCGCGGGGTAGTGGTGTGCGTATTAGATAATTTGCTTAAAGGCGCTGCGTCACAGGCCGTGCAAAATCTCAACCTCGCTTTTGGGTTTAATGAGGGTCTGGGCCTTAACCGATAAAGTTTTGTGGAAGTTGCCCGGTAGAGGCAATATTTTCCTTAAATGCGTGTTGATTGGTGCATTTTTGTTTCTGCACGGCAATTTTTCTCATTTTTTAGCATATTAATGCTTGCGCAACGAAATCAGATCGTTAATAAGCACGAGAAGCATATCGTTGTGCAGTGCAGCGATATTGCGAGTTTGGAGACGTACCGTGAATTTTCGTAGCGAAAATTTAGAGCAAAATACCGGCAAAGCGATTGCTTTGGTTATGCCGGTAAATGTGCTCGCGCTCAACTCTCTCCTTCTTGTCGTACTTATTATTGTGGCCGTCCTAACAGGGGCGGGGAGCCCAGTTTAGCCGTTTATCAAAATCGCGCTTTATCTGGCCCCGCTTCTCAAAAGGAAGCGGGGTTTTTTATTGCGCGCGCAACAAAGGACCACCGAGTTAATGTCAAAGATCACGTCAAAACGCAGCGATGCCATTGTTAAGGGGCCGGCCCACGCCCCAGCGCGCGCCATGCTGCGGGCAACCGGCTTTGAAACCGGGGATTTTGAGGCACCGATTATTGGCGTGATCAATACGTGGTCGACCATAACGCCATGCAATATGCATTTGGACAGCTTGGCGGCGCCGGTGCGGGCTGGCATTCGTGAAGCTGGTGCGCGGGCCGTAGATTTCAACACGATTGTGGTTTCCGATGGGGTGACCATGGGTGCCGAAGGCATGCGCGCTTCCTTGATTTCGCGCGAGGTTATCGCCGATTCGATTGAGCTGGCGGTACGCGGCCATAGCCTTGATGGCGCTATCATTCTGGTCGGTTGCGACAAAACCATACCGGCAGCGGCAATGGCATTGGCGCGCATGGATGTTCCCGGCCTGATTTTCTATGGTGGTTCGATCATGCCTGGATCGCTCAATGGCAAGGCCTTGTCTATTCAGGACGTTTTCGAAGCCGTTGGGGCCGAGGCCAGCGGCAGCATGTCGGAAGAAGAATTAGGCGAAATTGAGCGCGCGGCCTGCCCCGGTGCGGGCGCCTGCGGCGGTCAATTTACCGCCAATACCATGGCCATGGCGATGAGTATGTTGGGCCTGTCGCCCATGGGTGCCAATGATATTCCGGCAATCCATCCGGATAAAACCGATGCTGCTCGGGCTTGTGGCAAGCGCGTGGTTGAATTGGCCGAGCAGGACGTTTGCGCGCGCCAGTTTATCAATGCGCAATCACTGGAAAATGCGGCCATTGCCGCTTCGGCCTCCGGCGGCTCCACCAATGCTATCTTGCATTTATTGGCCATTGCTCATGAGGCGGGCGTTGATTTTGATCTGGAAACCTTTCAGGACGCGGCCGCCAAAACCCCGGTGATTGCTGATCTCAAACCTAGTGGGCAATATTTGGCGCATGATTTGTTTCAAGCCGGGGGCACGCGCGCTTTTGCGGCGCATTTGCGTAGCGCCGGATTGCTCGGTGATACACCAACGGTTAGCGGACAGTCCCTGTTTGCCGAATTGGACGAGGCCATTGAGGCTCCTGGTCAAAAGGTCATTTTACCGATGGATGCGCCGTTAAAGAAAAGTGGCGGCTATCGCATTTTATATGGCGATTTGGCCCCGGATGGTGCGGTGTTAAAAATTTCCGGCCATGAGCGTGATATTTTTGAAGGCCCGGCCAAGGTTTTTGAAAGCGAGGAAGACTGTTTTGCGGCACTGCAAAACGGCGGCATTACTGCGGGTGATGTTGTTATCATTCGCAATGAAGGGCCACGGGGCGGCCCCGGCATGCGCGAAATGTTGGCGGTTACCGCCGCTTTGGTTGGCCGTGGCCTGTCCGAAGATGTTGCCCTGATCACCGATGGGCGTTTTTCTGGTGCCAGCAAGGGCTTTGTCATCGGCCATGCGGCTCCGGAAGCAGCCAATGGGGGCCCGATTGCGCTGGTGCGCAATGGCGATCGCATTCGCATAGATGCAGTTCAGCGGCGTATTGACATCGATGCTGATCTCACCGCCCGCCGCGCGGCGTGGCAACAACCTCCACGCAAACTATTTGGCGGCGTTTTCGACAAATACGCCCGCCTTGTTTCTTCGGCCTCCAAAGGGGCCGTCACCACAATTTCATCAATGGAGAATTTCTAATGAGCGCTATCGTCGGTCGCGAGGCCAAAATTGCAATTATCGGGTATGGCAGTCAGGGCAGGGCGCACGCTTTAAACCTGCGCGATAGTGGTTTTGATGTGATCGTTGGTGTGCGCCATGGCGGTGCCGGGCAAAAACGTGCCAGCGAAGATGGCTTGGACACTGCCGAACCCGGCGACGCGGCGGCGCAGGCAAGTCTGATTGCCATGTTGACGCCAGATCTTAGCCATGAGGAGATTTTTCGAGACTCCATAGCGCCAAACTTGTCGGCGGGCGATGCGGTGCTGTTTGCCCATGGTTTCACCATTCATTATGGCCGCGTGGCGCCGCCGCGCGAGATTGATGTGATTTTGGTGGCCCCGAAAGGGCCCGGCGATCTGGTGCGGCGCGAATATGAGCGTGGTCGCGGTGTGCCGTGTCTTTATGCGGTGCATCAAGACGCCACCGGACGCGGTGGTGCGCGCGCACAAGCCTATGCTCAGGGTATTGGCGGCGCCGAAGGCGGGGCCATTGAAACCAATTTTGCCGAGGAAACCGAGACCGATTTGTTCGGCGAACAAGCAGTATTGTGCGGCGGTGCGACAGAGTTGGTAATTGCCGGGTTCGAAACCCTCGTGGAAGCCGGTTATAAGCCAGAAGTTGCGTATTATGAGTGCATGCATGAGCTGAAGCTCATTGTTGACCTGCTCTATGAGGGTGGTTTGGCAAAAATGCACGAATTTATCTCCGAAACAGCGATTTATGGCGATCTCGTCTCTGGTCCACGGATTATTAATGACGAAACCCGGGCGCGGATGCGCGAAGTGCTGGCCGACATCCAAGACGGTAAATTTGCCCGTGAATGGATTTTGGAAAATCAGGCTGGACAGCCGCGTTACAAAGCACTTTTGGAAAAAGATCTGGACCACCCCATTGAACATGTTGGCGCCAAGCTGCGCAAAAATATGGCGTGGTTGAAACCGGGCGCAAACACCGCCGCATAGCGTGCACAAAGCACAAGAGAAATGACAATGAACGCGATACAACCCACCATTGAAACCAAGGCTGCTGCCGCCAGCAAACAAGCACCGTCCGGGGCAGAACTGGTGGTGTCGGCATTGCGCGATCAAGGTGTGGAGATCGTATTTGGGTATCCCGGCGGGGCGATTATGCCGTTATATGACGCGCTGCCCGGTTCCGGCTTAAAACACATTCTGGTGCGCCATGAGCAGGCGGCGGCGTTTGCGGCGGATGCCTATGCGCGCGTTACCGGTAAAGCCGGGGTGTGCATTGCCACCTCTGGCCCCGGGGCTACCAACTTGCTCACCGGCATTGCCAATGCGTTTATGGATTCCGTGCCGATGATTGCCATTACCGGGCAGGTGCCAGCGGGGGTCATGGGCACTGATGCGTTTCAGGAGATTGATATTTTTGGCATGTCGATGCCGGTGGTTAAACATAGCTTTTTGGTGCGCAGGGCGGAAGATATCCCGCAAATTATCGCTCAGGCTTTCGAAATCGCCACTTCAGGTCGTCCGGGGCCGGTTTTGATCGATTTACCGAAGGATATTGCGCAAAGTCGCGTCGAAAACATCGCTCCCATAAAACCTAAAGCGACCAGTTCTCGCGCTCCCGATCCATCAGCGATTGCCGAGGCGGAAAACCTTCTTAAGCGCTCAAAAAAGCCAGTGCTTTATATTGGCGGCGGCGTTGCCAAGGCGCGCGCGGTGTTGGCGCTGCGCCGGTTCAATATGTTGGCGGGTATCCCGGCCGTCTCCACCCTTACCGGCCTTGGGACCTTGCCGACCGGGTCAGCAGACTTTTACGGTATGTTGGGTATGCACGGCGGTAAAGCGGCCAATATGTTGGTGCAAGAAGCGGATTTATTGCTGGTTTGCGGTGCACGGTTTGATGACCGGGCAACGGGAAAGGTCGATGGGTTTGCCCCCAATGCGAAGGTCATACATCTGGATTGCGACCCGGCCGAGATCGGTAAAGTGCGTTCCGCCGATGTGGCAGTTCCCGGCGATTTGAAGGCCGCTCTGGAAAGTTTGAAAATTGGTATTTTGGATATTTCAGATTGGCGTCAACATGTGCGGGCGCTGGGTGCTGAACATGAATTCAATTATGAAGCGCCCGGGTCCGGAGTTTTCGCGCCAGCCTTTTTGGATGAGCTTTCCCGGGCCGCTGGCGATCGCTTTGTGGCGGCGTGCGATGTCGGGCAACACCAAATGTGGGTGGCGCAGCATTGTCAGTTTTCCCGGCCTGAAGCGCATTTAACCTCCGGTGGTCTGGGGGCCATGGGCTACGGAATTCCGGCAGGCATTGGCGCGAAATTGGCACGCCCGGATGACTGCGTGGTCACCGTCACTGGCGATGGTTCCATTATGATGAATATTCAGGAATTGGCGACCATGCGCCGGTATGGCGTGGCTTTAAAAATTGTCCTGTTCGACAATTCGGCACTGGGTTTGGTTCGCCAATGGCAGGAGCTTTTTTATGAAGGCAATTTCAGTGAGATTGATCTTTATGACAATCCCGATTTTGCCGAAGTCGCCCGGTCTTTTGGGATTGAGGCTTTCACGGTTTCACGCCGTGATCAAACCACAGCGGCCATTGAACGGTTGCTGAACACGCCTGGGCCGGTTTTGGCCCATGTCCATATCAATCCTCGCGAAAATGTTTGGCCACTTGTGCCGCCGGGGAAATCCAACGCTGAAATGATGGAGCGCTAAGATGATGACACAAACTTTGCATGTTGAATTCGAAACTCATGAAGGTGCTTTGCTCCGGCTCATCGGCCTTATTGAGCGCCGTGGCTTTGATATTCACAGCGTTGATCTGCCTGCCGCGTCGGCGGGACGGATGAATGTGGGTTTTGGCGTGATCGCGCGCAATCTGAGTAGCGATATCGGCATTTTACAACGTCAAATCCATCGCCTTACCGGCGTGTGCCGAGTGTTTGGTGATGTTGATGGAACGGATAAGCGAGTGGGAGGGCAGCATGGCTGATTCTGGTAAATTTGCTCGTAAAACCGATAAAATAGAGATTTTTGACACCACATTGCGCGATGGCGAACAAGCGCCTGGCTTCTCCATGTCCGCGGAAGAAAAGCTGATGATGGCCGAGGCATTGTGTGATCTGGGTGTGGACGTGATCGAAGCTGGCTTTGCCGCTGCCTCGCCTGGTGATGCCGAGGCGGTACGCCGTATTGCGGCGGAAGTTAGTGGACCAACCATATGCAGTCTTTCAAGAGCCAGTGAGGGCGACATAAAAAGAGCGGCTGAAGCGCTTCAGCCCGCGAAAAAAAGCCGCATTCATATCTTTTTGGGCACCAGCCCTATCCATCGTAAAGCCAAGCTCAATATGAGTAAGGCTGAGGTCATGGCGGCGATTGAAAGCTCGGTCAGCATGGCCACATCTTTTTGCGACGAGGTTGAGTTTTCCGCCGAGGATGCGATCCGTACCGAGCGAGAATTTTTAACGGAAGCTCTGGAATGTGCGGCCAAATCTGGCGCACGTGTGCTGAACGTACCCGATACCGTTGGCTATACTACACCAGACGAAATCTATGATCTGTTCACGTATCTGATTGCCAATGTTGGCGGCGCGGAAAAGGCGATTTTTAGCACCCATTGCCATGATGATTTGGGGTTGGCAGTTGCAAACTCTCTGGCGGCGGTGCGCGCCGGTGCGCGGCAGATTGAAGGCGCGATCAATGGCATTGGTGAGCGGGCCGGCAATTGCGCTTTGGAAGAAGCCATAATGGTGTTGGCGACGCGTCAGGACGTATTTAACGTACACGTAGACGTGGACACCACCAAGATTTATTCGGCCAGCCGTATGTTGGCCAAAATCACCGGCAATCCAGTGCCCCGCAATAAAGCGATTGTCGGCCGCAATGCCTTCGCCCATGAAGCCGGTATCCATCAGCACGGGGTGCTGAATGATCGGCGCACCTATGAAATTATGACGCCGGAAGATATTGGCTTGCCGGGTAATGCGTTGATTTTGGGCAAGCATAGCGGCAAACACGCTTTGGCGGCGCGAGCCAAGGAATTGGGTTTTGAAATCGAGGAAGACCGGATGAGCGCCGTCTTCGCCTCGTTCAAGGCCATGGCCGACGAATTGGGCGAGATCGCTGACGCCCAACTGATCGAACTGGTGTGCGGCGTAACCGGTTCGTCCACCAATGTCTGGCAGTTAAAGCGCGTGGAAATGCGCGCTGCCCATGGTGGTCAAGCCGAGCCATTCGCGCGCGTGGAATTGGATCATCCCTTACGGGGCATGGTTACCGATATCGCCACCGGCGAAGGGCCAATTCATGCGGCTTTTAATGCGGTGCAGACCATTACCGGCATTAGCGCCATTGTAGAAGAATTGGAAATTAATCATGTGGGTGCCAAGGGGCGCACGGATTGTATTGCCGATATCGTTCTAGGCATTCACGGCGAAAAGTTCACCGGCAGGGCACGTACCCGCGACGTAATTCCCGCCGGGGTCGAGGCCTATGTGGACGCCATTAACCGTGCGGCAGCATCGCAAAGTCGCGACGCATATGGGCGCAAAAAGCCGACGCGAACACCAGAAAAAGCAAAGGACGCGGCCTGAAAATCGGCCAAGGGAGAAGGTTATGAGTATTACAGAGGTAGATTATATTTGGCGCGATGGCAAAATGATCCGATGGGCGGAGGCAACCACCCATGTGTTGAGCCATGGCTTGCATTATGGCAGTTCAATGTTTGAGGGCATTCGCGTCTATGACACGCCGCAAGGGCCATGCGGTTTTCGTTTGGCAGATCATATTCACCGGCTTTTTGCCTCGGCGAAAATCTATGACATGGAAATCCCGTTCACGTCGGAAATGCTTATCGCTGCCTGTCATGAAACCGTCAGCGCGAATGGCTTAACCAGTGCCTATCTTCGTCCGATTGCCTATCATGGGTATGGCGACCTTGGCGTTGCTCCCGGCCCTGACACGCCAATAAATGTGGCGATTGCCGCTTTTCCATGGGGCGCATATTTGGGCGAGGCGGGGCGGCAAAACGGCGTTGATGTTTGCATTTCTTCATGGCGGCGGCCAGCGCCGGGCACCATTCCCATGGCGGCTAAGGCGGCGGGTAATTATCTTTCCGGATTTTTGATTTCCAGAGAAGCCAAGCGCAAGGGCTTTGCTGAGGGCATTGCGCTGGATGTGGATGGCCGCCTTTCTGAAGGTGCTGGCGAGAATTTGTTTGTGGTTAAGGACGACACCTTGCATACGCCGCCAGCATCATCGTCAATTTTGAGCGGTATTACCCGTGATTCCGTGATGGTACTTGCCAAAAAAATGGGATTGAACGTCCGTGAAGAAGCCCTGCCGCGCGAGTTTTTGTACATTGCTGATGAGCTGTTTTTCACCGGCACCGCAGCGGAGATAACCCCAATTCGCTCGGTCGACGGCATTCAAACCAATGTCAAAGGATGCGGGCCGATAACTCGTGCGCTGCAAGACAGCTTTTTTGGTCTGTTTAATGGAAAAACGAAGGATACAGAAAACTGGCTCGAGCCAATAAAAGCTGCTGAGCCAGTGACTGAGGAGGTCGCTAATGTCGCTTAAACCATCGGCAAAGTCCTTATTTGACAAGGTCTGGGAGCGTCATCTGGTGTGCCCGCAAACACCCGAACAACCGGCGGTCCTGTATATAGACCGTCATTTGGTGCACGAGGTTACCTCGCCGCAAGCCTTTACCGCGCTGAAGGAGCGCGGCCTAAATGTTCATGCGCCGCAGCGCACATTTGCCACCATGGACCATTCCACGCCGACAATCCCATTCGGGCCTGACGGCCAGCCGGTTTATGCCAGTGAGGATACCAAAGCCCAAGTGCAGGCCTTGCAAGATAATTGCAACGATTTTGGTATTGAGCTGTTCGGTTGGGACAGTCCAAACCGCGGCGTTATACACGTTATGGCGCCTGAACTGGGCCTGACTTTGCCGGGCATGACGATTGTCTGCGGCGACAGTCATACGGCCACCCATGGGGCATTTGGGGCGTTGGCATTTGGCATTGGCACCACCGAAGTCAGCCATGTGCTCGCCACCCAATGCTTGTTGCAAAACAAGCCAAAATCCATGCGGGTTACGATTCACGGACGTCTTAATGCCGGCGTGAGCGCCAAGGATATGGCGTTGGCAGTGATTGCCAAGCTTGGCTCTGGCGGCGGCACCGGGCATGTCATTGAATATGCTGGTGAAGCAGTGCGCTCGCTTGGCATGGAAGAGCGCATGACGCTTTGCAATATGACGATTGAAGCGGGTGCCCGGGCAGGCATGATTGCGCCGGACGCCGTCACTTTTGGCTGGCTTGATCGACGCGAACATGCCCCCAAAGCCGATGAATGGCTCAAAGCCGTTGAAGAATGGCGGCAATTACGTAGCGATGATGATGCCGTGTTTGATGCCGAAATTGCATTGGAGGCGCGCCTTATTGCGCCGATGATTACCTATGGACCATCGCCGGATTTGGCCATGCGGGTCGATGGGATAACCCCAACGCCTGATGACGAAATTGGGCGTAACGGTTTGGATTATATGGGCTTTACGGCTGGCCGCCCGGTGATGGGACAAAAGGTTGATGTGGTGTTTATCGGCAGCTGCACTAATGGCCGCCTTGGCGATTTGCGCGACGCGGCGCGGGTGCTGCGCGGTCGGCAGGTGCACAAGGACGTACGCATGTTGGTGGTGCCGGGTTCCGAACAGGTGCGCCGTGCTGCCGAAGCCGAGGGATTGCATGAGGTGTTCGAAGCCGCCGGGGCGCAATGGCGCTTGCCCGGTTGTTCCATGTGCATCGCCATGAATGGCGATATGGCCAAGTCCGGCGAGTTGGTGGTTTCCACTTCGAACCGCAATTTTGAAGGTCGACAAGGCAAGGGCGCACGCACGGTTTTGTCTTCGCCCGCTACCGCCGCGGCAAGCGCTGTGTGGGGTGAAATTGCTGACCCACGACCATTTATGGAGACCCCTTGTGTTGCTTGAAAAATTTAAACATTTGCAATCCAAAACCTTGGTTTTGCCCGATGCAAACATTGATACCGACCAAATCATCCCGGCGCGTTTTTTAACGACAACCAGCCGCAAAGGCCTTGGCCGCGCGGCGTTTTACGATTGGCGCTTTGACGAGGCTGGCATGCCGCGTAATTCTGACCCATTTGCCGGTAAAGACCCGCTCGCGCACCAAATATTGGTTGGCGGGCCGAATTTTGGTTGCGGCTCTTCGCGCGAACATGCGCCATGGGCGCTCGCTGATTTTGGTTTTCGGGCGGTGGTCAGCACCAAAATTGCCGATATTTTCAAAAGCAATGCCTTGAAAAACGGCATTTTACCCGTTGAAGTTGATGCTGATACCCATGCCGACTTGCTGGCCTGCCCGGGGGCGGAAGTGATTATCAATCTGCAAGACTTACAAATCGAAAGACTAGGTGTGTGGAAACAGTCTTTCCAAATTGATGCTTTTGGCCGCCGCTGCCTGCTAGAGGGGGTCGACCCGCTCAGGTTTTTGCAGGGCTGCGCCGAGCAAATTGCCCAATTCGAGGCTAAATACGCATGAGCCATAAAATCGTTGTCCTACCCGGCGACGGGGTCGGCCCGGAAGTCGTTGATGGCGCGGTGCAGGCGTTGGTAGTCGCGGCTGATAAATTTGGACTGGCATTGGAATTCGATGCTTTACCCTTTGGTGGCGCCGCGATTGATGAATATGGCGAGCCATTGCCGCCCCATACTTTGGTGGCCTGCAAGAATGCCAGCGCGATTTTGTTGGGCGCTGTCGGTGGTCCGCAATGGGATGGCGGTGAACAGCGACCGGAGGCGGGGCTTTTGGGCTTGCGCTCGGCCTTGAACCTGTTTGCCAATCTGCGGCCCGTTAATGTGCATCCGGCATTGGCCGAGCATTCCCCTTTGCGCGCGGAGCGGGTGAAGGATGTGGATATCCTGATCCTGCGCGAACTCACCGGCGGGCTGTATTTTGGGCAAAAGCGCCGTGATGGCGACACCGCCAGTGATGTATGCAGTTATTCGCGCGATGAGATTATTCGGGCGGCACGAGTGGCGTTTACGGCCGCGCGCCGCCGCCGTCGACACGTTACGTCGATTGACAAGGCCAATGTGCTCGAAACCAGTCGGTTGTGGCGCGAAACCGTAAGTGCGTTGCATGAAGCGGATTATGCCGATGTGGAATTGCGCCATGAATTGGTGGATTCGGCGGCGATGAAGTTGATTACCTCGCCGGGCAGCTATGACGTGGTGCTGACCGAGAACTTATTTGGCGATATTTTGAGCGATGAATGTTCAGTGCTGGCGGGCTCCATAGGCCTTCTTGGCTCAGCGTCCCTCGGCAGTTCTGCCTTGGGGCTTTACGAGCCTATACACGGCTCCGCCCCGGATATTGCTGGCCAGAATATTGCCAACCCCATTGGTGCCATTGCCAGCGCCGCCATGCTGTTGCGCCACAGCCTGAACGCTCCCAAAGCGGCGCAGGCGATTGATGACGCGATTTACAATGTCCTTCAGGAAGGGGCGCGCACGCGTGATTTGGGTGGTACGTTAAGTTGCACGCAAATGATTGCAAAAATTATCGCCCACATTCGGCAATGATCGGAATTTGCTCTAGCCAAAAATTTGCGGCACCAAAACCAAACCGACACCAAATAGCAAAACAATGGCGATCAGATTAAGCAATAATCCGGCGCGGGCCATTTGCGGCACTGACACAAGGTTTGAGCTAAAAGCGATGGCATTCGGCGCCGTGGCGATCGGCAACATGAAGGCGCAACTCGCGGCCAGAGTTACTGGCACGACCAGCAGCAATACGTCCTGATCAAGGCGTAAGGCCAGCGCCGCCATAACCGGCAAAAATGTGGCGGTAGTGGCCATATTGCTCGTCAGTTCGGTGAGGAAAATAACCAGGGTGATCGCTGCCAGAACCAAAGCTGCAAAATGCACGGCGCTTAGCCCGGCCAACGAATTGCCCAGCCATTCAGCAAGCCCCGAGCTTGATACTGCCGCGGCCAGACTAAGTCCGCCGCCAAACATCAGCAAAATGCCCCACGGCAAGCGTGCAGCCTGTTCCCAGGTTAGTAAAACCCGTTGCGTTTTATTGCCGCTGGGCACGACAAATACCAAAACTGCCGCCGCCAGTGCAATGCCGGCATCGCTCAAGCCATTAAGGCCGGTAATTTCGGCAATGGGTTTTCGAAATGCCCAGCTTAATGCCAGCAGGCAAAAGATCGTGCCAATGCGAACTTCTGGCACGGTTATCGGCCCTAAATCCAATCGTAGCTTATTTATATGCTCTGTTGTTTTAGTGGTTGCGGAAAAGGTCACCGGGTAGGCAAAGCGGGTCAGGATAAGCCAGCACACCGGCAACAGGGTCAGACTGACGGGAATGCCGACCATCATCCATTGGGCAAAGCCAATTTTATAGCCGAAATTTTCGTCCATGAATCCCAGCAGCATGCCGTTTGGCGGTGTGCCAATAATCGTGGCAACGCCGCCAATGGTGGCGCCATAGGCAAGCCCCAGCACCATGGTAATCGCGAAATTGCGTTTTTGAATATCCGAAAGTTCGGGCATGGATTGGTGAACCACGGCGATAATGGAAACCGCAATTGGTAATAACATCAACGTGGTAGCGGTGTTGGACATCCACATACTAATCAGCCCGGCGGCCAGCATGATGCTGCCGACCAATCCGCGCGCATGGGTTCCGGCGAGGCGAAAAATGCTCAGGGCAATGCGCTTGTGCAAATTCCAGCGCTCAATGGTCAATGCGACAATAAAGCCCCCCAGAAACAGAAAAATAATCGGGCTGGCATAGGGTTTGGCAGTGGTGCGAATGTTATCGACACCAAGCAGCGGGAAGAAAATCAGCGGCAAGAGTGCGGTAACGGCAAATGGCACGGCTTCTGTCGCCCACCAAATCGCCATCCATGCGGCAATGGCGGCGGTGCGTTGCCCGGCAGAACCCAAATCGTCGGGCGCAAACAAGACGCCAAGAAGGAGTGCAGCCACGGGTCCGGCAATCAAGCCGATGGTTTGGTAGAGTTTGCGTTCGTGCATTGGGGAATTTACCGCTTCTTGGCGTTGATGCGCGCTCTTATGAGGCTATGCCGCTTTCAAATAGGCCTGACCGCCTTAAGTCCAAGGCGATCAGGCTCGTTGTAAAGTGCTTATCCAGCCTGAACGCTGGCAATCCAATCGTCAACACGACGCTCCAAAATCTGCAATGGCAAAGCGCCGCCACCCAGAACCGTGTCATGAAAAGCGCGAATGTCGAATTTATCGCCAAGGGCAGCTTCGGCCTTGCGGCGCAATTCCTGTATTTTCAACATGCCAATTTTATAGCTGGTTGCTTGTCCGGGCAGCACCAAATAACGGCGTACTTCCGACCGGGCTGTTGCTTCAGGGGCCGCGGTGTTGGCAAGAAAATACGTAACCGCTTGTTCTTCGGTCCAGCCTTTGGCGTGCATGCCGGTGTCGACGACAAGGCGGATAGCGCGCCAGATCTCGGAGCCAAGTCGGCCGAATTCTGATAACGGGTCCAGATAGGTTTCCGGCATTTCTTTGGCCAGCCATTCAGAATACAGACCCCAGCCTTCGCTATAGGCGGTAAAACCGGCCTGCGTGCGGAAAGTTGGCACAGCCTCCAACTCTTGCGCAATTGAGATTTGCATATGGTGGCCCGGCAGGCCCTCATGATAGGCAATGACTTCCAATTCGCGCTTGGGCATGGCGGTCATGTCAGAGAGGTGGGCGTAGTAAATGCCGGGGCGTGATCCATCCGGCGTGCCGCCAAAATAATGTTGCGCCGCGCCGTCTTGCTCGCGAAACGGCTCCACCCGTTTTACTTCCAGATCGGCCTTCGGCAAAATGCCAAAATAGTTAGGCAATTGGGCTTTGATCTTGTCGATTGCTGCGGTTGCATCAACGATATAGCCCTCGCGCCCTTCATCGTCATTGGGATAATAGAGGCGTTGGTCTTCTTTGGTTTCGCGCAGGAAAGTGAAGAATTCGGCCAAGCTTCCTCCGAAGCCAAACTCGTCCCGAACGGCCTCCATTTCGCCGCGCAGCCGTGTGACTTCTTTAAGGCCAATCTCATGAATTTCATCGGCGGTAAGGTCGGTCGTCGTTTGGTTGGCCAGGCGCTCATTATAGTAATTCAGGCCGTTCGGCAGGGCGCTTACCCCTTTTGCGTCCGGTGTAGCATTGCCCTGATCGGCCTTTTGCCATTCGATTAATCGCGCATAGGCTGGCTGCCATTTGCTGATTAGAGCCTCACGAATGTCGGCCAGCAATTTTTGTGCACCTTCGTCGTCAATCTTGTCGCTTTCTTGCAAGGCTTCGAGCTTGCTTTTGGCATCTGCCCAGATGGCGCTATCAAAATCGCTATCGTCAAATGGTTGGCCGGAGATGATTTTCCCGGCCTCGATAATGACCTGTTCGAAGGCGAAATATGGCGGCCGTACGCCGGTTTCGGCGTTCATTTTGGACAATGTTACAAGTTGGTCGAGGCCATGAGCAGAGCCGGTAATACGGGCAAGGTAATTTTCCATATCCTGCGCTTCTTCAACCCGGTGAAAAGCAATCAAAAGCTGTGGAAAGAAGCCGTGGACGGCACCCATTTGCTCGAACACATAGCCATTGGTGCGAAAAGGGAGCGATGCTTCATCCTGTTCGGCCTGGTAGATCCAGATATCGTAAGAGGTTTTGGCTTCCGCCGTTAGCTTGTCATAGTCAAAATTTGCTCGCAGGTCGGCGACGCTTTCGCGGGTCCATTCCAGTTCCGCATCTTGGGCCTCGATTGAGAAATCATCAATTTTGTCCTGATTGGTGTCGCGGCCTAAAAAGGTTTGTTGGATCGGGCTTAGTGCCACTTGCTCTTCATACTTCACTTCAAACCAAGCGTTCAGGCGGTCGGTTTCGGCCTGCACCATGTCGGTGGAATACTCGACCGCAGCTTCAGGCGTTGGCGTTGTAGTTGTTGGACCGCAGGCGGTCAGGACAAAAATGGTGGCTAAGGCAGTTAAACTCGCGCGCATGGACTCTCTCTTGTTCAGCAAATCATCAATAAGCGGCAAAGAGCAGGTTTTTTAAAAAGCTGCAAGCGGTAGGGCATTTTTGTAATGAGCGTGCAGGGCTTGGACGACTCACATGCTTCTAGAAAAGTTGAGGGTCGGCGGCGGGTTAGCTTTCTGGAAAAATCAACTGGTCAATTTGTAGCATAGCAAGGCGTTTTCGCGCATGTTATAATTGATTTTTGCACATTAATGTTTGGGGATAAAATGTTGCGATTCACACGAGCATTCCTCTCGTATGGCTTTCTTGCATTGGCACTTTTGTTGCTATCACCAATTGCCGTGGACGGTGTAGGCGGAGGCGGTGCGGCCTATGCCAAGGGTGACAAGGCTAAAAAAATTAAAGCTCCCAAGGCAAAAAAACGGCCCAGCCTGTCCTTTCGCCCGGAAGTTTCACGCCAATCTATAAAATATGCCGGCAAGGTTGGGGTTTTGCATTTTCGAGACCGGCGTGGTTTTAAGTTTTTTGGCGGGTCGGATGAGTTCTTTGCCGAACCGACCATGGAGGCGCTTAATAATGCGCTGTATCTGGGCGTTAAATCCGGCCGCGCCTTTGCGCAGGTTGTCGAAATACCCATGGAGCCAAAGGCGAGAATCACTCGCGACGAGTTGAAGATTATAGCAGGCCAATATGGCGTAGATTATATTTTACTGAATGATTTGACTATCTTCACCATGTTGCGGGAGAAGATTGCCGCCAAGAAAAAGGGCCTTGATTTTACTATTAAAGTTCGTTTTGGGGTTTTTAGTCAGCTTATAGACCCGCAAAGCGGTGCGATTTTATGGGCAGAGCCGGTAGTGCGCGAAATGGGCCAACTTAATGCCCAGAAAAAAGTCAAAGCCAACGCCTATGGCGATAGCGCCCGCGCGGCGGTGAAAGCCGGACTGGCCGACATGTCGGCCTCCATACACGCCATCGGTCTGGAGGTGCGCCAATGAAAAATATGATGCTGTTTGTCGCCGCTTTGCTTATGGCGCTGTCGGTTGCGCCATCGGTGCACGCCAAAGACAAGTTTTTGAAATCAAAGGGCCAGCAGATAAATTATCGTGAGGCAAATATGTATGCCAGCCAAGCGGAAAAACGCGATATTATTGTCGGGGCGGAATTCCTATCCAAAGATCAACAAAAGCGGTTGCTTGGCAATAAGATCGACAAATTTGCCGTGGTTGAAACGGCAATTACCAATAATAGCCGCTTCCGCCTTTATGTGAATAGCTTGCAGTTTATGGGCGCTGGCGGCGGCGCGGCGCTCAGCATGGTTGGGTTGGATGAAGTAGCGAAAGTTAATGGCCCATCGGGCAGCGGCAATAAAAACGCCATGCAATTGTCGATATTGCGCAATAATCTGATCGACAAAAGCCTGCAAGCCATCGTCATCTTGCCGGGCGAAACGGTTCAGGGGTTGGTGTTTTTGCGCGAAAAAGAGCGAGGCGCATCACTTGAATTAAAAGTCGATATGCAAAACCTTAAACGACTGGTTTATCTCGACATTGCGGTACCGCTGAGCCAATGAGTGAAGAACAAACAAACCCCGGCCCTGTAAGGCATGCCGCGTGGAAACAAATGCTTGGCATGACGGTTTATCTTGGTGCCTGTGTCTTGGGATATCATTTGTTGAACGCAACCAACCTTAGCCGGAATGTTTTGCAAAATGGACCGAGCATTGCTTTGGCCCTTGGTTTGATGTTTTCAGCGTGGCGATACGGGGTTTTGTCACCAGCAATAGGAACGTTTGTTGGCTGGGTTCTCCTTGGCGTAATCGCCGCTTACACATTGGGATGAGTATCATGCGAAAAGTTGGCTTAATCAAAACAACCGCAAGTCTTGTTACGCTGGTTATGATACTGAGTTTTAGTCCTGTCATGGCGCAAGGCACCATATCGCAAACTGACATTGATGCACTGAAAAGCTATGCCAGCAGAGTTGAACGGGATCAGAACACGGTTACCAGCGAATTACGTAGGTTATTTAATGAAGAAGCCGGTATCTTGAGGGCCAAGGCAAATGCCAGAGCGCGTTATTGGTACCAAAATGGTTTGCCAGATTATGAACGCGAAGATTTTCAAAACCTGACACAACGCCTTAACATTTTGCATCAATTGGAGAAGCAGGATTACTCCTACACTCACAATGTTTTTCCGATTATCGCCAAGCGTATAGTCACGCTTGATATTGTCTATAAAGGCAATGTCGAAAAAGATGAATTTGTTTCCCAGCAAGGCATGAAAACAATTGCCCGAGAAGAATTTCGTGATCAATTGATGGGCAATCTGGCGGGCACGTATCTGGAAGCGCTTGCTGAACCTACGCCTGCGGCTGCGCGCGCCAAAATGCTGAATTTCAGAGACTTTATTGAAAGCATGGCCGCATCAGACCTTCAAGCCATTGAGCTTGAAACAGATAAAATTCAACGCGAACTAGACTATTTTATAGTCTCACTGATACCTGGTGTTGGTGAAGCCTTGGCATTGGTGGAGGCCTATCACGGCACCAGTGCATTGGGTGAAGAACTGAGCTGGGTGGATCAGGCAATGGCAATGGTCGGAGTGTTGGGTGCCGTTGGGGATGTGGCCAGTGTTGTTAAGGTGGCAGGAAAGTTTCCAACAGAGGCTGGAAAAACACTGAATTTACTTTCAGGCTATATCGGTGATCTGACACCAGCGCAGCGTGTGTTCATCAATAACAAGTATCCGGGCGGTGTTAAGGCGCTGGAGGATCTGAGCACAAATTCCAAAGTGCTCAGATTGCCAGTTGGTTCGGAAACCACAAAAATTGTGGATGCGGCAGACCCAAAAGGAATGGCGGTGGCCCGCATTGCCATGGCCGAGCAAAATGACTCGTTGACCAAGTTGGGTAAGGTGGATTCAAAAAAAATGAATGCCTTAAAAGCAAATGCTAATGCTGCTGTTGAGGCAGATACGCCCGGTATTGATTTTGCAAAACTTGATAACCCAGCCGATATGACAGACGCAGATTTCATCGGTTTGCAGAAAAGCTTTGATCTTGATGATGTGGAAATGGCAGCCATCCGTAAAAACCCAGCTTTGGCAAAAGATAAAATAGAAGAATTTACCGGTGTCCCGTTTGATGCGTTGGTGGTCAAGTCCAATGTAATTCAAGAGGGTGAGTACGCCGTAATGCGTAATTCCAACTTTGACGGGCTAGCCGCGCTTAAAAGTGGAGAGGCTGTGCCAAAGCCCCTCTTCTTGAAAGCAAAATCCGGGAATGGCGGCGCTGTGTATAGCAATCAAGAATTCAGTAAAATGTCAAAAGACCTGGATGCTGCCGAAGCCGCCGGGAAAACGGCATTGGCAAATGAAATTCGTAAGGACATTGAAAAATCAGATGCTGGGCTTGAGTTGGTGACGCGCGAAAAGGAGTTGGCTGGGTTACGGCTTGATCTTTCCAAGGCCCATGTTGGGGGAAATGCTAATGAAGTGAAACGCCTGAAGAAAAATATCGATAACATTGAGAGTACCCGTTTGGCGGCCACGTCTGATCGCGTAGGCGACAAAACTATTGTGGCGGTTATGGACGTCGGTGCAGATGGTAAGCAGGCACGTTCGGTGATGTTGAGAGATGACAAGGGCAATCTGTTTGACATCAATTCCAAACAACCGATTACGTCAAATGCGAGTATTGTAAAAAATGCCGACGGCACAGATAAGACCATTAGCCGGGTTGTTGATAAAAGAACCGGGCAATTTTTTGTTGCCGATGCAGACCCTCACATTCTCGGTTTCAAGGGTGGTGGACCTGATGACCTTCTTAGCGAAGATCCCATTGGCGGGTTTATGACCAATACCGAGAAACAACGCATTGCAGAGATTTCACAAGCGCAAAAAGCGGCCGGGCTAACGCCGATGACGCTACATGGTGGCCAGGTTCGGTTCTATGACGGTAATCTGGCTGTTGATAAAACGTTTTATGTCATTGAAAAAGGTAAAATTCGCATCATAAAAAATAATGGGGATCAGCTAAAAAACATAGTTCATAAACACCGGCTTGATGGCACGGTGGCTCCCGTGGATCCTCGGTGGAAATGGGGGAAATGGGACCCAGATACGGGGTTTGTACAATGAGTTATTCTCGCATATTTCTAACGATCGCTGGTTCAGTTTTGTTTTTTATTGCGAATACTCCTGCATCACATAGTGATGAAAGTGCAGAGGTGATCAGAATTGAAGCTGGTTATGATGCGGTAGACAGCAAACTGTTTACTATGAGGAGCTTCATAGAAGATGCACAACGTGTTGGAGGTACGCTGGCCTCCCTGGCACGGGCCATTGAAGAAGCCGAAGGACTGGAGGCAGAACTAATAGCGCTGCGGGCACGGCTTAATGCACTACGTGCGGGTGAGGGTGAAGAAGAGGAAACAGACGAGGGTGCCGAGGAAGACCCGGATAACCCGGAAGAAACTGGACTTGATGACGCATTCGATGAAATCAATCTAGCCGATGGACAAGGTAACGGGGAAAATGACGAAGAATGGGATGATCTTGAAATAGATGCGGATGCCAATCCTGTTGAGTCCGATTATGTCGACAATACTGATGAAGGTGTAGCTGAAGACGATGATGGCTGGGACGATGTCGACGAAGTGGACGGCATTGTTGTGGGTGCCAATGAAGATCACATCAATGCGGTGCGCGATCATATGGCCCAGCAAGTCGAAGGTGATAAAAACCGGATTAACGCCAACGTCCGACAGAGTTTTGCGCAAGTGCAGGCTGATCGAGAAGCCGAGCGCATCCGCAAAGAGCAGGCACGTGCCGCATTTGCTGCTAGTATGCAGGAGCTGGCTGATGGCTTGAGTGCTGCCTATTACGGGACGCCATCATCACCATCTTCGCCTTCCAGCGGTTCTGACAACTCGTATAGCCCTCCTGCGCCACCTACAAATACGGGTGGATATTCTGCTCTTTTGAATAAATGCATTGATGCAAAATATGCCGCCGCAAGAGGTTCAGGTTTTCCAATTATGGATCCAAATATGCCTCGGTTTCAATGTAGGGATGAAATCAAGAGCGGTGGAAAAGCGCCAACCGCTACACCACGACCAAATTTCGGGCAAAACTCTAATCAAGGCTCCAATGGTGGCGATAAATGCACTGCGGTGGCTAAAGGCTCGAAAAGTCCCAAGCGTTGGGGGGCGTGTTGCCGGGCGGGCGGCGAAATCCGTTACAATGCCTTTACGACGCCAGACGGCAGCCGAACCGGCATGTCGGCCTATCGGTGCATGCAAAAGGGCAAGCCAGATGAACCGAAATATAGGATCAATATCGATTAGCTTTTGCCCCTAGGTCGTGATCTAGGGGGAGGCCAGAAGGCGCCTTTTATTGTCGTGCTGAGGCTTTACACGCCCACAGCCAGAAAACCCTTTATGGAAGGGTGTTTTAGTCGTTATCTTTCTCGTCTTCTGGTGCTTGCGGCAGGACTTTTTTTCCCGAAAACATGGCGGAAATTATACCGCCGCCGGCTTTGATTTCTGTGTAGATAACCGCGCCAATGTGCAGGACGATTAACCCCATAAGTGCGTAATATGTCCACACATGGGTTTGAATGAACGGTTTTCTAAACGCGCGCATTTCCTTATAGGCGTCCGGATCCAAATTATCTTTGACATAGGGGGCCACATCTGCGGGGTTGACCCCTGAGGCGGCAACCCACTCTTGAAAGGTGCTGCCAAATGGCGGGAAGTAAATATCTGTGCCGGCGAGCACTAAGCCGGTAATTGCCATGGTAATAAGTGCAGCGAAAAGTACGCTAACCGCTAGTCGCCCGCGTGGGTTATGGCCCAAATATTGTTGTGGCGTGCCGGTTTTTTCTGCGGTGCCATAGGCGAAGAGCTTTTTCATATAGTCCTTGCCAATTGGCAAAAAACTGCCAAAGCGTGCAAACCGGTTTCCAAAGAGTGCCCACACCAATCGTATCGCAAGGTTAGCCGCAAACACATAGCCCACATAAACGTGGATGGTCTTGAGCAAGATTTTCCCCTCAGTATGTACACCAAGGGCACCGGCATTTAAAATGGTTGTGCCAATCGCAATCATGCACAGCACGCACACAACATTGACCCAATGAAAAATCCGGGTTGGCAAATCCCATACGCGATAGCTTTTGAATTGCTCTTCCATGGATTGGTGACTCCTTGATGTTTTTTGGCAGGTAAAGTTGAATATCCTTTTTTCCTGGGCTTTTCCACTTAAAGCGTGCCAATGTGGAGGCTCTGGCTCAGACCGGCAATCTAAACAAACAAATGACAGGGCGATGATGGCGGATTTATTGTTGGACGTTAAGGGACTGGACTGCCCGCTTCCCTTGATGAAAGTCAAGGCCATTCTTGATGGCGCGGCGGTTGGCCAGCGCGTCGAGGTTCTCACCACTGATCCCGGCGCGGTGGCGGATTTTCAGGCATTTTGCCGCGTTTGCGGCCATACTCTTTTGAGCCATGAAGAAGAAGGCGAGGTTTACCGTTTGCACATTGTGCGGGGGTAAGCTCATTTTAGCGTGCGTTAATTGGGGGTATTGGTTTGCACCCCGGTAATTATGCGCTTAGGAATTGATGGTGGCCTTTTTGGCCCAAGCATTATGACAAGAAGGCAGTTTTGCAATGCCCACCAGTAAGGCGCTGGCAAATTTATGGTCTCCCCGTGCAATTGGTAATTTTTTGCATGACCGGCGTTGGCTGATTGTCGCCTTTATAATTGGTATTTCGTTTTACGTAATGCCGACCCCGGAAGGGCTTAGCCGCGAAGGCCAATTGGTCCTCATCATTGCCGTTGTGGCGGTCATTTTATTTGTTACGGAGCCGATACCGCTACCCGCCGTGGCGCTGATGATAATTGTCGCCCAGATATTAGTCTTGGGTATGGATTCGAGTGATGTAGCGCGTTCGCTGATGAGCGATTCAGTGCTTTTCATCATGGGCTCGCTAATGCTGGCCGTGGCTATCGTCAAACAAAAACTGGACAAGCGGATCGCTTATTTGATCGTTCGGGTTACGGGCACGGGCGTGTTTGGGATTTGCGTTGGCATTAGCTTTGTTTGCGGCGTTCTTGCCTCGATCATTGGCGAACACACGGTGGCGGCAATGATGTTGCCCGTCGCGGTAACCCTGGTAACCCTGACATCGGACAAGCCAAAAGAAGTAAAAGGGCTTGCGGCTGTCCTGCTGTTTTCCATTTCTTATGGCTGCGCCATTGGCGGCATTGGCACACCTTCGGGCGGTGCGCGTAACGCCATCATGGTTGGGTATTGGAAAGATTTTTTCTTTGACCCCACCAACCCCGAAACCCGAAAATTCCTGATAGATTATGTCGGGTGGATGAAATACTCCTATCCGATATTTTTAGCGCAATTGCCGTTGGTGACGCTGGTGCTGTTTGGCGCTTTCAAACCGGAGCGCAAAACCTTGCGCCGTGCAGTAGCGAAGCTTCGCAACCAGATTGAAGAGCAAGGGCCGATGAAGGGCCGTGATTGGGTCGCCGTGCTGATTTTTCTCGCCACTCTAATTGGCTGGGTGACAATGTCGGAAAGCATTGGGCTGGGAACCATTGCGCTTATGGGGGCGGTGTTTTTTCTGGTGGTAGGTCTGGTGCCATGGAACGATATGAATACCGGGGTGAATTGGGGAATTGTGCTATTGTATGCGGCCACAATCTCTTTGGGTGTGGAGATGAAGGCGTCCGGCGCGGCAGAGTGGATCGCGACCAGCTTTCTTGATCTTTTGGGCCCGATGAATATGGATCACGGCTTGCCGCTTTTGGCGGCGTATTCAGGATTAACAACGTTGGTAACCAATACCATGTCAGCGGGCGCGGCAGTGGCCGTGCTGGGGCCGATTGCGTTGCGAACGGCCGAATTGGCGAACGAAAACCCCATTCATCTTGGTTTTATTACCGCTATATCTTCATCTTTCGCCTATTTTACCGCCGCGGCCCACCCGGCATTCACCATTGTTTATGCCTCGGGTTATTTGAAGGCGATTGATTTCTTTAAAGTTGGGTGGCGAATGGCTATTATGTCGACCGCCGTATTGCTGTTGGCGGCTAAATTCTACTGGCCACTGTTAAGCCTATGAACCTATAGGCACATGGGAAGGGACGCCTAATGTCTGAGACAGAAAATGAGACAAAAGCACCAGATTCTGGGGCTGAGAATCGGTTTGAGATTCTGGTCTGCATTGATGGGTCTGACGAATCCTATTCTGGCCTTCGTTATGCTGTGCGCATGGGGGCCGACAATAGTGCCAATTTGACTCTCCTCTATGTTCGGCCCGTTGATCAGGGCCTGAGTTCCGGCGGCTTGCAAATGCGGGTGGCGCGCGAAAACATGCTCAAATGGGGGGTGCAATTGCCCGGCACCAGAGCCTTAAAAAAAGGCCACGACATGCTGGTCGAGATGGGGTTTATGGCCGAGGATTGGCAAGAGCAGATTGTCCATACTGACGTTTTTGGAGACCCGCTTGGCGATAACACTGTGGTTTATATGAATGAGGTTGGTGCAAAAATCTCTCTCAAACTTCTGGTTTCACCAAAGGTAGATCGCGGTATTTTGGATGAATGTGAACTGGTCGATTATGATTTGGTGATTGTTTCTCACTCTACGAGCGCCGAAGCCCGCGAACATGCAGGCTATATTTCGCCGGCAACCGCATATTGTGTGGCGCGGCAGCATCGCGGTACGGTCCTGGTAGCCCGGGAGTTGGAGCAGGATCACGGACATTTTATGTGTGTGGATTTTTCCAAAAAGGCAGCCCGCGCTGCGGTCAAGGATGCGCAATTGGCGGCCCGGTGCCATTGCCCGGTGCATTTATACACGGTGGCCCGCGATGAAGCGGAGATGGACAAGGCAAAAAGCGTGATCGCTAACGCAAAAGCGGCGATTATGGATGCGGGCTTGAGCATTGCCAGTGAGGCCATTGACATGGGTGACCCGGTAGAATGCATTGTTGGAAAAGGCCGTAAATATTCGCTCATTGTATTGGCCGATACCAGCGTTAAGGGCGTACGGCGGTTCTTCACAACCTCCGTCGCCTATGAAGTGCTGCAAAAGGCTGCCAATTCCGTGATGATAGTTCGCTAAATAGCACCGGTCTTGTCGGCCTTTTGGGTGTTGCCGCGCAGGGGTGTTTTTAAAAATCTCAAACATTATGCGCAAATGGTTTTGCAATCGCTGGCACGCTGCTAAAGGTGGGCAGGGCTATTTATGAATCAGGCCCACTGCTGCGGGAGGCCAAAGCGTGAGCGTTAATCCATTCACGACGGCGAAGGAAGAAGTTGATCTCTCGCCGGCGGTGGCTGATGAGGTCAAAACCACGACATGCTATATGTGTGCCTGCCGTTGCGGCATTAAGGTGCATCTGAAAAACAAAAAAATTCGCTATATTGAAGGCAATCCCGAGCACCCGGTTAATCAGGGCGTGCTGTGCGCCAAGGGTTCGGCGGCGATTATGCAGCAAAATTCGCCAGCCAAGCTGAAAAAACCGCTATTGCGTGTTGGCGAGCGAGGTTCGGGTGAATTCAAGGAAATAGAATGGGAAGAGGCCTTGGCACTGGCCAGTAAATGGCTGGGTGATGTGCGCAAAACCGACCCGGGAAAATTGGTGTTTTTTACCGGCCGCGATCAAAGTCAGTCTTTTACCGGGTGGTGGGCAACCCAATTTGGCACCCATAATTTCGCTGCCCATGGCGGGTTTTGCTCGGTCAACATGGCCGCAGGCGGGCTATATACGCTGGGCGGGGCATTTTGGGAATTTGGCGAACCGGATTGGGATCTGACCAAATATTTTATGTTATTTGGGGTGGCGGAAGACCATGATTCAAACCCGATAAAAATCGGCCTTGGTAAACTTAAAACCCGCGGGGAAGCTAAATTCGTGGCGGTGAACCCGTCTCGCAATGGCTATAACGCTATTGCCGATGAGTGGATTGGCGTGCGGCCGGGCACGGATGGCCTGTTCATTTTTGCCATTATTCATGAGCTGTTGCGCGCCGAAAAAATCGATTTTGCCTCGCTGGCGCGGTATTCCAACGCACCATGGCTGGTGATTGATGAGCCGGGCAAGTCAGACCATGGCCTGTTCTTGCGCGACGCCACGGGCGCACCTCTGGTTTGGGATGTCGCCAAAAAACGCGCAGTTAATGCAAATGACGCCGAAATTGCCCCAGCTTTTGCTGGCAAGCACAAGGTCAACAAACGCAATGTAGTGCCGTCCTTCCAGCATTTGGCCAATCGCTATTTGGCCGATGAGTTTAGCCCCGACGCGGTGGCGCAAACCACCGGCATACCGGCGAAAACCATTCGCCGCATTGCTGCGGAGCTGGCCCATGTGGCCTTTGAAGAAGAGATCGTTATCGAGCACCCGTGGGTAGATGCGTGGGGCCGCAAGCACGACAAAATGGTTGGTCGCCCGGTTTCTTTTCACGCCATGCGCGGTATTTCGGCCCATTCCAACGGTTTCCATACCTGCCGCGCTTTGCATATTTTGCAGGCGCTTTTGGGCTCGGTCGATGTGCCGGGGGGGTGGCGCTATAAAGCACCATTTCCCAAGCCCATCCCGCCGCGTGCGCGCCCTGCTGGGCCGACGCAAAAGCCGGGCGAGCCGCTTAACGGCCCGCCGCTGGGTTTTATCACCGAACCTTCACAATTGCTGGTCGATGAAAATGGTGCCTCGCAGCGCATCGACAAAGCATTTTCATGGGAATATCCGCTGGCGCTACACGGCATGATGCATACGGTGTTGCGCAATGCCGCCCTTGGCGATCCGTATCCCGTCGATGTCCTGTTCATGTATATGGCCAATATGGCGTGGAATTCGTCGATGGATGTGTCGGGTACGCTCGAGCATTTCACGGCGAAGGATGAGAGCGGTGCCTATAAAATACCGAAGATTATCTATTCTGATGCGTTTTGGTCGGAAACCGTGCCCTATTGCGATTTAATACTACCGGACACCACATTTTTGGAGCGTTGGGACTGTATCTCCATGTTGGACCGGCCAATCTCCTCGGCCCATGGCGCGGGCGATTCCATTCGCCAACCAATCATCAAGCCGGACGGCGATGTGCAGCCATTTCAAGACGTGCTACTTGACCTTGGCGCGCGGCTTGGCCTGCCGGGCATGGCCAAGGATGGCGAGGCGATTTATCCGGGTGGCTATGTGGATTACATGGCCAATCATGAACGCGGACCGGGCATTGGGCCATTGGCAGGCTGGCGCGGCAAAGGCGGGCAGGACCATGGCGTCGGTGCTCCTAATCCCGATCAAATTGAACGCTATATTGAAAACGGCTGCTTTTGGACACAAGACCTTGCGCCCGAGCAGCAATATTTCAAATATGCCAATCAAGGCTATCTCGACCATGCGGCGAAAATGGGTTGGCTTGATCGGCCCGAGCCGATCATTTTCCAACTCTATAATGAAGATTTGCAAAAATTTCGTCTGGCGGCGCAGGGGCATGGCAACGCGCAACCGCCAGAGGCCCACCGCCAGCGCATTGAGACATATTTTGATCCGCTTCCCCTGTGGTATATGCCGTTTGAAGAGGCACAAGGGGATGACAAGGAGTATCCCTTACACGCGCTTAGCCAACGCCCCATGCATATGTATCATTCCTGGGGTTCGCAAAATGCCTGGCTGCGGCAAATTACGTCTTCAAATAAATTGCACATCCACACCGATACTGCGGGCGAACTTGGCGTCGTCGACGATGATTGGGTGTGGATTGAAAGTCGCCATGGGCGGGTAAAGGGGCAAGTGAAACTGATCACCGGCGTGAACCAGCAAACCGTGTGGACGTGGAATGCGATTGGCAAGCGCAAAGGCGCATGGAATTTATCCAAAGACGCGCCGGAAGCCAATAAAGGGTTTTTGCTCAACCATATTATCGCGCAGGTTCTGGCCCCCGACAAAGAAGGGCATGTTTATTCCAATTCGGATCCGGTAACCGGGCAGGCGGCATGGTTTGATTTGCGGGTGAAAATTACCAAATGTGCGTCCGCAGAATCCGGCTTTACCGAACCAATGTTTGAGCGCCTACCGGCATTGCCGGGCAGTACCGCCGCCCCAGATGTTTCGCGCTATGGCAGCGATTTGAAACCACCACCGACGGGGATGGCGGCAGGAGAAAAGCCGTTAAAATCAGCGCAGACGCGTGATTGGATCGGTAATCGGCACGAAAATGCAAGCAATATAGCCGCCTTGCCCGACGGCAAGGGCAATAAAATTACCAAGGGTATTCCATGACCTCTTTGCCCACCAACCCATCCAAGGTAAAGCTTGGCTTGGTAATTGACCTTGATATTTGCGTCGGTTGCCATGCCTGTGCGGTGAATTGCAAGGAATGGAATACATCGGGCAAAATGGCGCCGCTGACTGATATGCAGCCTTACGGCGCAAAGCCAGACGGTGTCTGGTTTAACCGTGTCCACACTTTTGAAGCTGTCGACGAGCAGGCAGGCACATCGCGTACCGTGCATTTTCCGCGCTCATGCCTGCATTGCGACGATGCACCCTGCGTCACAGTTTGCCCAACGGGGGCGTCCTATAAGCGCGAAGAAGACGGTATTGTGTTGATCAATAGCGACACCTGCATTGGCTGTAAACTTTGTTCATGGGCCTGCCCATATGGCGCCCGCGAATATGATGAAGACGAAGGCGTGATGAAAAAATGCACCTTGTGTATCGACAAAATTTATAATGAAAACCTGCCGCTCGAGAGCCGCGTTCCGGCGTGTGTTTCCACTTGCCCCACTGGCGCGCGCTCCTTTGGTGATTTGGCGGACCAGAATTCTGATGTTTCCAAGCTGGTGGCAGCCCGTGGCGGTTATGCACTTATGCCAGAGCAGGGCACCGCACCGGTCAATCGCTATTTGCCGCCGCGCCCCAAAAAACTTGGCAATAGTTTAGCGCCGCGTATGTTGGAATATTCTGATGACAACAGCGCTGGTGTTTTGGCCCGCTGGGTCGATAAAATCCTTTCGGCTTAAGGCGGTTAAAAACCATGCATCCCGCAAAATCTGTCATATATTTTACCACCGCGTCCGGCGCAGGCTATGGGCTTATGATCTGGCTGGCGTTGTTGGCGGCCTTTGGGCAGGGACCGCATCGCCTTTTTGGCGTGGCTGGCTTTGGTGTGGCATTTTTTCTCATCATCTCTGGCTTGCTGTCCTCAACCGCACATTTGGGGCGGCCTGAGCGGGCGTGGCGAGCATTGTCGCAATGGCGTTCTTCGTGGTTGTCTCGGGAGGGTGTTTTGGCGATCCTGACTTTTATGCCTGCCGGAGTATTCGCTTTTTTCTGGGTGGTATTGGGCGTCAATGGCGGCCTTATCTTGGTGGTTGGCCTTTTGGCGGCGGTACTTAGCCTGCTTACTGTCTACACCACCTCAATGATTTACGCCTCGTTGAAAACCATACCGGCATGGTCAAATTCGTGGACCAGTATCAATTATCTGCTTATGGCGCTGATCAGTGGTGGTATCCTCGCTTTGATGCTCTTGCAGGTTTTCGGGGTGGAGTATGGTGCGGTTGTGCCAGCTTCAGTGGTGTTACTTTGTGCCTTGGGGGCAATGGCGAAATTGGCCTATTGGCGGACCATAGATGTCTCGCCCGCGCGCAGTACGGCGCAAAGCGCCACCGGGCTTGGGCAATTTGGCAAGGTCCATATGGTCGAGAGCCCGCACAGCGAGGATAATTATTTGCTCAAAGAAATGGGCTTTAGCATTGCCCGCAAACACGCCAACGCTTTGCGCCGCGTGGCCTTGTTGTGTGGATTTGTGCTGCCAATGGCGCTAGTCGCAGCAATTGGCACTGTTGGGCCGGTCATGGCGATGGCGTTGTTATTCGTGGCGGTCTTGTTTGGCGCCCCGGGCTTGACGGTGGAGCGATGGTTGTTCTTTGCGGAAGCCAAACACGTCGTGACGCTTTATTATGGGCAGAGCGACGTATAGCGACCCAAATTGGGCACCACGATCAATGCCGTGACCTTCGCATCTCAATTGGTACTTATGAGCGGTATCCTTTTGCCCCTTAAAGTGGTTATGACTGTTGGAGATCGTAATGCTTTTCGGGAATCCGCATCTTGGTGGGCAATACGGACGAATCATGCATTTTTGGTATGAAGACCGACCATTTGGGTGGAAAATGGGGCTTTCCAAAGACGGGAAGCAAGGCTGGCAGTACGTCTACCGCATTCACGGGACGTGAAAAGTAGACTAATCCAAAATTTATGGAGGGCCGGGTTTGGTCGCCATATTGGGACCCCAAGCCCGGTCTTATATAGACCAGCGTGCAGAACTCCCAGCCACGAACTATACATATTCAAAAAACATATAATAACAACTTAAGGTAGCTTTTTGAGTTAACACCCTTTTTACCTTAACCGCTGATATTGGCGCTGAATTCAGTGAAGGGACGGGATGCAACTTATGATTCATGCACAATCACGATTTAAGGCGGCGGGGACAAATGCGCGCCGTTTCATGCAAGGGGCAGCAATTGCGGCGCTGCTCTTGGCACCCAGCATTGCTTTTGCCGATGGGAACACTGACGAACAAATGGCGCAAATGCAACGCAAGCTGGATGAGGCCATGGCCGCTATTCAGGCGTTGAGTGGCACCGTGACGGCATTGCAAAGCGAGCTTGCCTCACAAAAACAACATACCGCCAAACCCGCCGCCAATACAGAAATGATGGCCGAGTTGGACGAGCGGGTCGAAGAGCTTGAAGATGTCGTTGACACCATTGATAGCCGGGTTGGCAGTCGGGCGGTGGCAAATGCGTTTGACGCTAAAAAACTCGACATTGGCGGCTTTGTTGATATCGCCACGACCCTGGCGATTGGCGAAGATAAAACAGAGGCGAGTTTTAACCGCGAAGTGTTCGAGCTTTTGATTAAGGCCGACCTCGGCCAAAGCTGGGATTTGTTCGTTGCGCAGGCGTTTATACGTAATGCGCCGCTTGTCTTTTCCGATCCGGATGGACGGCGTTCGCCATTCTTTTCCAATAATAACTCGCCGGTCGTAACCGACACCGTGATCGCTTGGGCGCAGTATTCAAAGAACGATATGTTTAACGTGCAGTTTGGGCGTTACATTACGCCGCACGGCATTATCAATATTGAACACTTTCCGGCCAATTTGCTGGATCCAGAGCAACCGCAGTTTTTGCGCCCTTTCCCGGCGCAGACCATTTTTGCTAACTTTACCGATGGCGTGAATGTGCATGGCTCTAAATATATCGGCAATAACAAGTTTAGCTATAATGCTTATGCGGGCACATGGGCTGGCAATTCAACCAATTTGAATGTTGGTGGCCGGCTTGCCTATTCATTCGCGGATTCTGGATTGACCTTTGGCCTTAACGGTACCTATGGCGACCGTTCCAGCACTACAGACGCTAGTTTTGGGGTGCTTGGTGCCGATGTGTTGTTCAAAAAAGGCCGCTGGACGTGGAAAAATGAGGTTTATGTTACCGACGAGGAAAATGCGCCGGGCAAAACCGCATTCTACACCATGCCAGCATACAAGCTGAATGATAAATGGACGGCATTTTACCGCTTTGATTATCTGGATACCGGCGGTCCGGGCGGCGAAAGCATTGAAAATGCGGCGGGCCTGACCGTGCGCCCCGTTCCAAATGTGCATTTACGGGGAATTTACCGTTGGCATCATGATACCGCAGATGCCGGTATACCCGCCGCCGACACGCATGTTTTCCAACTTTCCACAACTTTCAACTTTTAGGGGGTCGCTATGCTAAGCACTTTTTCCAAGCTTGCGCTCGCGGCGGTTTTGACCGGTGCAATAGCGCTCTTCTCATTTAGCGCCGCTGCCGAGACTTATGCGGTCGTTGTAAATGTGGAGAACTCGTTTGATGGTGATGATGCCGCTAAAAAACAGCAAGTTAAGCGTTTGTATTTAAAAGAGCAAAGCGCTTGGCCGGGGGGCATTGCCGCGGTTCCGTTTGGCCGTGCTGACGGCTCGGCTGAACAAATTGCCTTTGCCCAGGCGGTTTTGCAAATGTCTCCTAGTGATATTGAGGGGCACTGGCTGAACCTTAAGCAGGTGCGTGGGGAAACCCCGCCACGCGGTATTGGTTCCGCCCGTATTCTCTCTCGGCAAATTGGTAAAACCCCGGGCGCCTTTGGCGTAGTTCTGGCTAGCGAAGTTGCCGGTGTTGAAAATGGTAAGGTTTTGTTCGAGTTTTCGACGGAATAATACGCTGTCTGTAAAACCTGCTTCCTGATTCGAGGAAAAGAATGAGTATTCAAAAACTTGTACTAAATTTGCCAATGTTGACTAAAGTATCGATTTTGCTGGCATTTGTGTCGGTTTTTTCGGTCGGGTTTAGCATGTTTTTACGCACCAAGACGGTGGCCATTGAAAGCGCGGTCGTCGAGCAGGGGCAGACACTGGATTTGTTGCTAAGCGCTCGTAATGCTGAAAAAGCCTTTGGCGATATGAAATATTGGAATGCAGAACTGGCAAACAGCCTGCAGGATAGCTCCGTTGACGCGGCAGTGGAGGCCAAGGAGCGCTTGTTTGCACAGCTTGACGCCTTGCAGACTTACGCACCGCAAATTGCGCAAAATGTCAGAGGGCGGGCTGACCAGATTGAGGAATTGTCGCTCTCTGCGTTGGACGAATTTATTATGGATGAACGTCAGGCCGGCAATGCGTATATGGAACAGGTTCGTGAACAGGTTAATGAGGTCAATACTATGTTGACCAAATTAACCGGCGATCTGGAGCTAAATGCGGAAAGTGCGCGCCAAGTTGCCTTGGGCGCGGCGCGCACGGCGTCAGGCCTTTCTTTCCCTTCTATGTTTGGTGTTTTGGCTATTTTGGCGGCGGCTGGAATTGGCTTGTTTTTCCTCGTGGTACGGCCAATTCGGCGTATGACGGCGGCAATGTTGCAATTGGCCGAGGGTGATTCCACCGTCGATTTGCCGGCCACAGAACAAAGCGATGAAATTGGCGATATGGCCGGCGCGGTAGCGGTGTTTCGTGAAAACATGATCGAGGCTGATCGTTTGCGCACCGCGCAAGTCGAATCGCAAAAACAGGCGCAGGAAGAGAAAGTTCGCGATATGCATACCCTAGCGGATGGGTTTGAAACCTCGGTTGCCGAATTGGTCGACCTGTTGGCGTCGTCTGCGGGGCAAATGCAATCGAGCGCCTTTGCATTGGTTGATACGGCCCGGTCATCCGGTAAAGAGGCCACTGGTGCCGCCGATTCTTCGCGCGAGTCTGCGGACAATATCGAAATGGTAGCGGCGGCGACCGAAGAACTCAGAATATCCATTCAGGATGTTTCGGAACAAATCTGCCATTCGGCGGAATTTGCTCAGGACGCATCCACGGCAGCGCGCGAATCCAATGCGGTTGTGAATACGCTTGGTCAGGCCACCAGCAAGATTGATAGCATTGTGCAAATCATTCAGGACATTGCTGAACAGACCAATCTGTTGGCGCTTAACGCTACGATTGAAGCGGCACGGGCTGGTGATGCTGGCCGGGGTTTCTCCGTGGTGGCGTCCGAGGTTAAAGGCCTCGCCGAAGCGACTACCAAAGCTACGCAGGAAATCAGCGCCCAAATCAAGGAAATTCAGGACGTTGCCAAGGTCAGTGTTGATCAGATTGGCAAGGTAGCCAGCTCCATCGAGCAGATTGAGGAGCGGTTGTCGACGGTATCGGCCTCGGCGGAAGAGCAGGCGGCGACCACTGGCGAGATTAGCCAAAGCATTCGTCAAGCGGCGTCGCATTCCAAACAAATTTCTGATTCGGTGCTGCGTTTGGCGGAAACAGCATCTATGGCCGAAAGTACGTCGTCGGAAACCCATGAAGCCAGTGTTGAAATGACCCTGAAAACCGAAAATCTCGGTGCCGAAGTGCGTGAATTTGTGGCGCGGGTTCGCAGCGGTTGAGCAGAAAATACCAGCCGATCACGCAAAAATTATAACTGACATCTATTTGCCCCTCAGGATTTGGGGCATAGTACCTCGCTAGATGACACACAGAGTCGGATGTGGGGAATATATGGCTGTCGAAGAACGCAATGATCCATTTGATGATTTGCGACAACTCATTCTAAATTGCCCTGCTGCTGACGAGGACGCGCGCAACCGCGCCTTATTGCGTCAGGAACAGATCGCCCGCCCCGCTGGCGAACTTGGCCGTCTGGCATCACTGGCGGTGTGGGCGGCGGGCTGGCAGGGCGGTGAAGCGCCCCATATTGATCGTCCATTGGTTGCCGTTTTTGCCTCCAGCCATCAAATTATTGATCAAGGCATTTCGCGTTATGACACCAATCACGCCCGCGATATGACTGATCAGGTGCTTGACGGCTCGGGCACCATTAACCAGATCGCCAAAGCCGCCGGAGCCGGGCTAAAAGTGTTTGAACTGGCGCTGGAAAAACCGACGCCGGATATTACCAAGGGGGCGGCGCTGAGCGAGCGCGATTGTGCCTCGACCATGGCCTATGCCATGCAGGTATTGGAAGAATCGCCGGACGTGCTGTGTGTGGGCGTTGTCGGTGCCGGGGCGACCACTGCCGCCGGGGCTATGGCCTTGGCGCTGTATGGCGGCACACCGGCGTTCTGGGCCGTGGCTGGCTCTGCGGTTGATGATCGGGATATGCTCGATGCCAAAGCCAAGGTGATTGGCGCGGCGGTGGACCATCATAGCGGCAATCTGGACGACCCGCTGGAGGTTTTAAGACGCCTTGGTGGACGCGATATGGCGGCAGCGGCGGGGGCTATTCTGGCGGCCCGGCACCAGAATATTCCGGTCGTGCTAGATGGCTTTGCGTCTTGTGCAGCGGCGGCAGTTTTGCACCGTATTGAAAAATCCTCCATTGATCATTGTGTCGCCGGTTCGGTAACGCCGCGGGATTCGCACCGGGCCATTCTCGACCGCATGGGCAAGCAGCCGATTTTGGATCTGGGCCTTGGTCTGGGCGATGGTTCCGGCGCAGCTTTGGCCGTCAATGTTTTGCGGGCGGCCATCAGCTGCCATAATGATTTTGGCATCCCAACCGATCAGCAATAGTTTTCTTCTCGGAGTTCAGCTTTATGAAACTTTACACGACGGGCATGGCCCCCAACCCAGAGCGTGTGCACATGTTTGTGCGCGAAAAGGGTATTAAAAATATTGAAACTGTCGAAATGGCTTTGATGAAAGGGGAACATAAGACCAAGGAATATCAAGCGATTAGCCCATTTCGACAGCTGCCGGCATTGGTGTTGGACGATGGTCGAGTGATTACCGAAAGCAAAGCCATTTGCGTCTATCTGGAAAGCCTATATCCCGAACCCAATCTGTTTGGGGAGACGGGCGAAGAGGCGGCTTTTATTGAAATGTGGGACCGCCGTATCGAATTTATGATGCTAATGCCACTGGCAATGTGGATACGCCACGGCCATCCGGCCTTTGTCGCTATTGAAAAGCAGATCCCCGATATGGCTGTGCGCGGCGAAAAAGGATTTCGTCGGTTTGCGCAATATATTGATGCTGAATTGGCCAATCGCGACTATATTGTCGGCGAACGTTTTACCGTCGCCGATATCACCGCTTTTGCCAGTATGGGCTTTGCCAGAGTGGCCAAATGGAAACCCGATGCTGAGACATTGCCACATTTACATGCATGGCGTGCCCGCATGATGGCGCGCCCCTGCGGCCAAAAATCCTAGGACGCGATTTATGCCCATCGTGTGGGTCAAAAAGCGTAGTTTTTGCATCAAATATGGGTCAGGTTTTGTCGCATAAGCATAGCATAAGGGACGAATGAGGGGCAGTTAAGGGGCAGCGCAAGGGGGCATTTGACCCTCCTTTGTTACTTGGCCCAATTTTGAGAATAAAACCGGACTTATCCACGGCACTTCTCTTTTTGTGCCGTTCCGACCCGCTCCCCCTTCGTCCTACACCCGCATGACCGGAGGATGACGAAAAATGGGTGGTGGTTTGCCCCACCCTGCCAATACGGCGAAGAACAGGCCCCCCCATAAATGTTAAGGGCCACGTCGTAGCGGTCTTGG